>JAFIFG010000138.1 GCA_020832135.1 Clostridiaceae bacterium | reverse complement strand
TAGTAGGGCTATGGGAAATTATAAAAAAGGTTCTGATGTTGATCTAGCCATAGTAGGAGAAAATATAGATAGAAAGATACTAAGAAGAATAAGTGACGACTTAAATGAAGAATATCCATTGCCATATTTTTTTGATGTAGTAGTTTATAAAGATATTTCAAATGAAGAGTTAAAAAAACACATTGACAGTGTAGGGAAGTCGATTTATAAAAGAAATTCGTAGAAAGGCTAATTCATTGAATTTTATGGGCTAGAAAAGTGTATGCTTATGAAATCCTGTAAGATATAGCTTAATTTGGCATAAGAAGAAGTGCTAATGCAATTAATTGATTAAAATTTAAACTCTAAAGGTGAAAGCAATGAATAAAGAATCTAATGGCTTTACTTTAGTGGAACTAATTATTGTTATAGCGATACTAGGAATCATTGCAGCAATAGCTGTTCCAAGATTAACTGGATTCAAGAGCATGGCAGAGGAAAGTGTGTGCGATGCTAATCGGAAAACCGTAGAAAAGATGTACAGCGCTTTTCTGCTTGAAAATGACCATGGGGATAGTACTTTTAATCAATTTTTTATAGAAAATTTTGATGAGGTATGTCCGGCTAGTGGTGTGATTAGATATGAAGATGAAAAAGTTAAGTGTAGTGTGCATGAAGATGGAACTGAAAGTGATGAAGATGAGCAACCTGAGGATGAAGTGCCTTGGCTTTGAGACCATTATGATGTAAGGATGACTGAAAAAATGGAAATCTATATGTCGTAGGGAACAATTGTGCACGTGCAAGATGTTGCATAGGGGAAATCAAAAATTAGTCGGACTACAAAGTCAGACTACGGACGAAATCTAGTAATATCAATAGTTACAGAGTTTTGTAGTCTATGTAGTCTGAGAAATCGCAAACTTTTTGATTAGATGTACATATCGACGTGAGTATGGTGAAAGGACCAAAACCACAAGATGTAGTATGTTAAATTAAAAAAAATACATTTTAACCACAATATGTAGTGTTGCGAAAAATCCTCAGAAATTTTTGAGGTAAGTATGATAAAAGGAAAAAAGTAGGGTATTTATGAGTAGAAAAAAAGTGTTGGCAATCATATTTTCAACTATAGCACCATTTATTTCTTATTTTTATTATTTTAATAAATCTAATGTTTTAATAGGTTTTTTTAGTATCAATAATCTTGTTGGTGTAGTTGCAATACTATCGGGTTTAACTGGTATTGTGATGGGGATAGCGAGTTCGAGGCAAGCAAATCTTGATGCTGTAAAAGAATATTTTCAGCAAGGTGATGAAGATAGCTATTCAGAAGCAAGAGGAAGAATTTTAAAAGCTGAAAATGTTGATCAAATAGAGTCTTCTGATGTTTCAAAAATATGTAATTTTTTTCACTTTTGGGGGTTGATGAATAGACAACGATACCTTCCTATATGGGTGTTTGAGGGCTCATCGGGTCTGCAGATAGTTAAACTTTATATGAAGTTGAAACCAATAATAATTAAGAAAAGAAAAAATAACAAATTCTATGCAGTTGAATTTGAGCTTCTAGCTTATAGAATTTACAAAAAATACAAGATGAATTTTGATGATTTATCAGGAATAGAGTGGGATGAATTATTATCAAATTTTAAGAAAGATTTTCATAAGCGTAACCTATAATAGCTGTCTCTTCTCTTTTACATACTAATGTTGTATTCAGAAATACAATATATAGGTTAGAGTAACTACTCGAAAATTTCGATTAGTTCAAAATAATATGATAAGATATGTAAAAGTGTGTAATAAATATTTAGAAGCTTACAAAATAAGAAAGAAGGTGAAGTATTTGGAAAATATAAATCAATTTGTTTTATATACAGGTGATGATGGAGATATAAAACTACAGATATTTTTAGAAGAGCAAACATTATGGTTATCGCAGAAACTTATTGGTGATCTTTTCCAAGTAGAATCTCACACGGTTAATTATCATATCAAGGAAATCTATAAAAGTGGCGAATTGCAAGAGTTAGCAACTACTCGAAAATTTCGAGTAGTTCAAAGAGAAGGTAATAGAGACGTTTCGAGAGATGTAATTTTTTATAATTTAGATGTCATAATTGCTGTTGGATATAGAGTAAATTCAAAGCGAGCTACTCAGTTTAGAATATGGGCAACAAAAGTATTAAAGGAATATATAATTAAAGGATTTGTCTTAGATGATGAAAGACTGAAACAAGGTGAGAGAGTATTCAATAAAGATTATTTTAAAGAGCTTCTTGAAAGAGTACGTTCTATACGTGCTAGCGAGAGAAGAATCTATCAACAGATTACAGATATCTTTGCTGAATGTAGTATTGATTATGATCCCAATTCAGAGGTAACCCGAGAATTCTATGCGACAGTACAAAATAAATTTCATTATGCTATTACAGGAAAAACTGCTGCAGAGATTATACATTCAAAGGCAAATAAAGATGAACCTAATATGGGTCTTTTAACTTGGAAAAATGCACCTGAAGGTAGAATTCTGGCATCAGATGTAAAGATAGCTAAAAATTATCTTTCTGAGAAAGAAATTAAAAAGTTGGAAAGAACAATATCTGCTTTTTTTGATTATATAGAAAGAATTATTGAAAATAGAGAAACTTTTACAATGGAAGCTTTTGCTAACAGCGTAGTTCGATTTTTGGAATTCAATGAGTATAAAATTCTTGAGGGCAAAGGAAAGATTTCAAAAGCACAAGCTGATCAGAAAGCAATTAATAAATACAAGGAATATAATAAGCATCAACCAATACAGTCAGACTTTGATAAGCAGATAAAAAAGTACTTGGAAAATGGTAATTATGAAGGAGATTAGTTGGAAACAGAAACACAATATATGGTAGAGAACGAATGAGCACATACAAGATGTTGCATAATTTGGAATATTCTGACAACACTGAAACCACGTGAGTATCATGAAAGGATACAAACCACAAGATGTTGCAGAAAAAAGTCAAGAAAAAAATTCGTTATGCAAGATGTTGTACTCATCCCTTCGGCATACTCATGTAGAAGTAAAAAACACAAGATATAGCATAAGCTGAAAGTGAGTCCTGGACTATGTTGCAGCTATTCATCCTTTCAGCATATTCGGGCGCGACGTGAGTATGGTGAAAGGATAAACACAATATACAGCATAAAATGCCGATAAAAATACATTTAACATACCATATATTGATTTTAATACATAAATTAGAAAACAAAGATGCCCAAAAGCATCTCAAATATACATAAACAAGAAGGTACTTAATTCGAAGTACCTGTTACTTATATAGAAGCTTTAAGCAAGAAAGGATGACAGGGTTATGGCTGAAAACAAGAAAATATGGCTTTCCTCTCCACACATGAGTGATGAAGGTTTTGAAATGCAATATGTACAAGAAGCTTTCGATACAAATTGGATAGCACCACTTGGACCTAATGTAAATGAATTTGAAAAAGAACTAGCAGCTAAAGTAGGATCAGAACACGGTGCAGCTTTAGTATCGGGAACAGCAGCTATTCATTTGGCTCTTAAGGCTTTAAATGTTGGTGAGGGAGATATCGTTCTTTGCCAAAGTCTTACTTTCTCTGCTACTGCTAATCCTATTATATATCAGAACGCTACTCCGGTTTTTATAGATAGTGATTATGAAACTTGGAATATGTGTCCTAAAGTATTAGAGGCAGCCTTTGAAAAATACGGAGATAAAATCAAGGCTGTTTTAGTTGTTCATTTATACGGCCTATCAGCTGATATGGATAAGGTTATGGAGATCTGTAATAAGTACAATGTTCCGGTTATAGAAGATGCAGCGGAGTCTTTAGGTGCCTACTATAAAGGAAAACATACGGGAGGCTTTGGTATGTTTGGAGTGTTCTCGTTTAACGGAAATAAAATAATCACTACTTCCGGTGGTGGTATGCTTGTTTCCGATGATGGAGAAAAAATACAAAAGGTAAGGTTCTGGTCCACTCAGTCCAGAGATGCAGCAAGGCACTACCAGCATAGCGAATTAGGGTTCAATTATCGTATGAGCAATGTAGTTGCTGGGATTGGTAGAGGGCAACTTAAAGTATTAGAGCAAAGAGTAGATAAGAAGAAATATATATTTGAGTTTTATAAGAGAGAATTGGGTGGTCTTGAGGGTGTAGATTTCATGCCTATCAATGATTGGAATGAGCCTAATTATTGGTTAAGTGTTATGACATTGAAAGGTAAGGTTAGACCTTTAGATGTGATGGAAGCATTAGAGAAAGAGAATATCGAATCAAGACCGGTGTGGAAGCCGATGCATATGCAGCCGTTCTTTGCTAAGTATGATTATGTTGGTGAAAGGGTAAGTGAAGAGTTATTTGAAAATGGTGTTTGCTTGCCATCTGATACGAAGATGACGGATGAGGATCTTGAGAGAATATGTGAGATTATAAAGGGACTGTGGTAAATGGAATCAGTGAAGATAGAACAAACAATATATAGTAAATATTTCAAGAGGATATTAGATTTCCTGCTATCCCTAATTGCACTTTTGCTACTTTCGCCACTTCTTATTATAGTAGCGATATTAATAAAAGTAGGTTCAGAAGGGCCTATTTTCTTTAGACAAGAAAGACCTGGTAAAGACCAGAAGACTTTTAAAGTCTATAAATTTAGGACAATGGTGAAAGATGCAGTAAAACATCAAAAGGTTGGTGTTGAAGTCATTGGAAGTGATACTAGAATAACTCCTTTCGGGGAATTTTTAAGACGATTCAAAATAGATGAACTTGCTCAGCTTATCAATATTTTAAATGGTGATATGTCCATAGTAGGTCCTAGGCCTACGCTACCAGAGTATATTGAACAGTATGAAGAGTGGGAGCTTAAACGATTTGATGTGAGACCAGGACTTACTGGACTTGCTCAAATTAATGGAAATATTTACTTGGATAGACAAGAGAAAAGTGCATACGATGTAAAATACGTCGGAAATATTAGTTTCATTAATGATATTAAAATTATCTTAAAGACGGTAGCTATTGTTTTTTTAGGTGAAGACAAATTTGTAAATAAGAAAGATTCAAGAATAAGAGAGGAGAATTCGGATAAATGAAAAAGACTGTTTTTATTGGATCTGTTCTCTCGAGTAAAGTTGCTTTAGAGACATTAATAAAAAATGACATAAAGGTTGATTTAGTTTGCTCCTTAGATGAGGAAGTGTCAAAAAATGTATCTGATTATTTTCCAATTCATGAAATTGCAATAGAGAAAAAACTTCCATATTTTAAGTTTAAAAAGATAGATTCAAGTGAAGTTAAAGAAGAAATAAAAGCAATCAATCCTGACTTCATATTTGTTATTGGCTTATCTCAGCTTATCCCTCAAGAAATCTTAGATATGGCAAGTGACTATTCTATAGGATTTCACCCTACGCCACTTCCTAAGCATAGAGGAAGAGCTGCACTTCCGTGGCAGATTATCCTAGGTGTAGAAGAGTCAGAAGTAAGTTTGTTCAAGCTTGATGAAGGAATGGATTCAGGTGATATTATTGCACAATATCCATATAAGATTGAGAAGACGGATTATGCTTTTGATGTCTACAATAAAGTTTGCGGTGCTATGGCGGGGGCATTAAATGATTGTTTGCCTAAAATGTATAGCGACAAAGTAGAATTCGTTAAGCAGAACCATGATGATGCTACATATCTCTTAATAAGAAGACCGGAAGATGGTCATATTGACTGGGGTAAATCATCTAATCATATAGAGACTCTAATAAGAGCTACTAGTAGGCCATACCCAGGTGCATTTAGTATCTACAAAGATAACCATGTGACTATTTGGAAAGCAAGAGTTGAGAAGAATACTAAATATACGGGGCTTCCTGGAC
Organism: Clostridiaceae bacterium; assembly: GCA_020832135.1. Taxonomy (GTDB): domain Bacteria; phylum Bacillota; class Clostridia; order Peptostreptococcales; family Natronincolaceae; genus JAFIFG01. The sequence goes on along the minus strand of JAFIFG010000138.1, from coordinate 18,470 downwards.
AAATAGCATTTATTGATAATGATGAGATAGGTGTCATAACTAATGATGGAATACTTATTATTGAAGAATATGAAATGGAAAATCCAGGGGATAGATTTATCATAGGACATAAATTCAAATAACAGGCGGTGTTAAGATGAAGGTTTTAGTTGTTGCACCTCATGCAGACGATGAAGTGTTAGGTGTTGGAGGAACTATAGCAAAATATATTGATGAAGGACATGAAGTTTATGTATGTGTTATGACAACAGGTCACCCTTCTATGTTTTCTCAAGAAGTATTAGATAAATTGCGCAATGAAGCTATCGATTCACATAAATTTTTAGGTATTGAAAAGACCTATTTCTTGGACTTCCCTGCGGTGATGTTAAGTGAAGTGCCAAAGCATGAAGTAAACAAAAAAATTAATGAGGTAATCGATGAAGCTCAACCGGATGTAGTTTTTATACCTCATTTTGGAGATATGCATCTGGATCACTACATAGTGTCTCAAGCAACTATGGTAAGTGTTAGGCCAATTAAAGACCATAGGATTTTAGAAGTTTACTCGTATGAGACGCTATCTGAAACAGAGTGGAATATTCCACATGTTACTAATGCATTTATTCCAAACACATACATTGATATTACTGGTTACTTAGATAAGAAAAAAACAGCCATGGAGCATTTTACAACACAATTAACAGAGTTTCCACACCCTAGATCAATCGAGGCAATTGAATCTCTTGCAAAACTAAGAGGTTCAACCATAGGTGTAAAAGCAGCGGAAGCATTTTGTTTAGTGAGAAGGATAATACTATGACTTCGAATAAAAAGCTACTCATCATCGGTGCCAGTGGACACGGAAAGGTTGTGGCTGACATTGCAATAAAAATGAATAAGTGGCAAAGTATCACATTCCTCGATGATGACGAGTCTATTAAGATATCTATGGGGTTAGAAGTAATAGGTAAGACTGCTGATGCTTTTACATATAAAGAAGAAGCTGATTTCTTTGTTGCCATTGGAAATAATGGTGTTCGAGAAAAAGTTCAAGAGAAATTAATTGAGCAAGGATTAAAAGTAGTTAGTTTGATTCATCCTAGTGCAGTTATTGGTATTGACGTTGAAATAGGTATTGGTACAGCTGTTATGGCAGGGGTTGTGATTAATAGCTCTACTATAATTGGTAAGGGGTGTATCATCAATACAAGTTCTAGTCTGGATCATGACAATATAATTGAAGACTATGTACACATTTCTCCTGGTGCTAGCTTAGCTGGAACGGTGAAAGTTGGGAAGGAGAGCTGGCTAGGAATAGGAAGTGTTGTAAGCAATAACGTGAACATCTGCAGTGGTTGCAAAGTTGGTGCAGGGGCTGTGGTAGTTAAGGATATTACTGAACCTGGGACGTATGTTGGGGTTCCGGTGAGGAAGACAGATTAAAAATTAGTGCATTTGAGGTGCTTAAATTGAAGAAGAAAATTTGGTTATGGAACCATTATGCAACTGACATGTATAAGAATAAAGGCGGAAGACATTATTGGTTTGCAGAAAATTTAATAAGAGAAGGATATCACTCTACTGTATTCTGTGCTAACACTTATCACAATAAATCAGAATACATTGATACCGGCAAAAAAAAATATGTTACTGATGTATTAAATGGTATCCCATTTGTATTTGTAAAAACAACAACTGCATTAGGTAATGGATTAGATAGAGTGAAAAATATGGGACTGTTTTATTGGAACTTGTTCTCTGTTGCGAAAGCATATGCAAAAGAAAATGGGAAACCGGATGTAATCATTGCCTCAAGTGTTCATCCTCTGACTATGGTTGCTGGAATACAAATAGCAAAGAAAATGAATGTGCCTTGTATTTGTGAAATACGTGATTTGTGGCCTGAAGCCATTTTTTCTTTTAATAAGGCTAGAGAAAATAGCATACTTGGCAAAATCCTAGTGACTGGTGAACATTGGATTTATAAAAAGGCAGATGCTTTAATATTCACTAAAGAAGGTGATACGGATTATATCAAGGAGAAAAAGTGGAATACATTACAAGGTGGCGATATCAATTTAGATAAAGCCCACTACATAAACAATGGTGTAGATGTTGAAGCATTTAATAAGTCCATAAATAAAAAAGTTATTGAAGATGAGGATTTAGAGTCGGGAAAGTTTAACGTTGTCTATGTAGGAGCAATAAGACCAGTTAATAATGTCGGGAATATTCTCGATACAGCAAAGCTTTTAAAAGATGATAAAAATATTCAATTCCTAATCTACGGAGATGGAAATCAAAAAGAGATGCTGGAAAAGAGAGTTGAAGATGAAGGCTTAGACAATGTCAAAATGAAGGGCTTTGTAAATAAGCAGTTCATACCTTATATCTTAAGTAAATCATCAGTGAATATATTAAATTACTCTCATACTCAATACAACTGGGCAAGAGGTAATAGTTCAAATAAGTTGTTTGAGTATATGGCCTCAGGCAAACCAATCATATCTACTATTAAGATGGGATATTCAATAATTGAAAAATATAAGTGTGGAATTGAGATAGAAAATAGTACGCCGGAAGAGTTGGTAAAGGCAATAGCAGATATTAAAAACATGCCTGAGCATCAGTATGAGCTTCTTGGAACCAATGCAAAAAGAGGCGCAAATAATTTTGACTTTAGAGTGTTAACAGAGAAGTTGATAAATATAATTGATACAGTTATGGAGGAGAGTATAAATGGTTAATGTTATCGGGTTAGGTTATATTGGGCTTCCAACAGCTTTAATGTTTGCTAAGAACGGCGTTGAAGTGGTTGGTACTGATTTAAACGAAAAGCTAATAGATTCACTTTCAAAAGGGAAGTTGACTTTTGAGGAGGAAGGATTAGAGGAACTTTTTAAGGATGCTACAGAAAAAGGTATTAAGTTTACGACGGAATATCAGAAAACAGATACTTATATTATAGCGGTTCCTACACCTTATATAAATTCAAGTAAGAAATTAGATCCTAAATATGTGATTTCAGCAGTTAATACGGTTCTTGATTTATGTGAAAAAGGGGCAGTTTTAATTATTGAGTCTACAATATCTCCAGGGTCCATAGATAAATATGTTAGGCCTGAGATAGAAAGAAGAGGTTTTGAACTAGGAAAAGATGTTCACTTAGTGCATGCTCCAGAAAGAATTATACCTGGGAACATGATTTATGAACTTGAATACAACTCTAGAACTGTAGGGGCGGACAATCCAGCTATAGGAGAGCAAGTAAAAGAATTATATGCAAGTTTTTGTAAATCTGACATAATAATAACAGATATTAGATCAGCAGAAATGTCTAAAGTAGTAGAAAATACGTATAGAGATGTTAATATTGCTTTTGCTAATGAGCTTGCTAAAATTTGCAGAAATGACAATATGAATGTTTATGAGATCATACGTATAGCTAATAAGCATCCAAGAGTAAATATTCTACAGCCAGGACCAGGAGTGGGAGGTCACTGTATTTCTGTAGATCCATGGTTTTTAGTAGGGGATTATCCTGATCTAACTAACTTGATACTTACAGCAAGAAAAATAAATGATTCTATGCCTACTCATGTATTAGGAAGAATAAGAGATATCATGAGAGAACATAAGATTACTGATATATCAAAGATTGGTATTTATGGTCTTGCCTATAAAGAAAATGTTGATGATACCAGAGAAAGTCCTACCCTTCAGCTTCTTGAAAGAATGGACGAGCATTTGGCTTTTGGAGTTAAAGTGTATGATCCTTTCATTAAAGAGAGAATAGTTGATCATCAGTTCATGAACTTCGAAGATTTCTTAAATGAGATAGAAATTTTGGTTATTATAACAGCTCATGATCATATTAGAAATAATATTGATTTAGTCAAAAATAAGCTCATTTTAGATACTAAGAATATTTGTAATTTTGATGGTGTTTATAAATTATAAGTTAGGTGGATAGATATGAAAAAAGTAATGGTGGTCTTTGGCACCAGACCTGAAGCAATAAAGATGTGCCCTTTAGTTAAAGAACTGAAGGCAAGAGAAAAACTCAATACGATTGTTTGTGTGACGGGTCAACATAGGGAAATGCTAGATCAAGTTTTAACTGCATTTGATATTGTGCCAGATTATGACCTTTCTATTATGAAAGCTAAGCAGACACTATTTGACGTTACAATTAATATTTTAGAAAAAATGAAAGCTGTTCTTGAAGAAGTTAAGCCTGATGTGGTTTTAGTCCATGGAGATACTTCTACTACATTTGTAACAGCTTTGGCTTGTTTTTATCTTCAGATTCCGGTAGGACATGTAGAAGCAGGCTTGAGAACTTATAATGTCTATTCTCCATATCCAGAAGAGTTTAATAGACAAGCTGTAGGCATTGTATCAAATTATAATTTTGCACCAACGGAAATGTCCAAAGAGAATCTTCTTAAGGAAGGTAAGAATCCTGAAACTATTCATGTAACAGGAAATACTGCAATCGATGCTCTTAAGACCACGGTTCGTGATGATTATACACATGAGCACCTAGACTGGGCATCAGATAGTAGACTTATTATGATTACTGCTCATAGAAGAGAAAACCTAGGCGAACCTATGAGAAATATGTTCCGAGCTATAAAAAGAATTATTGATGAAACTTCTGATATAAAAGCAATCTATCCAATTCATATGAATCCTGTGGTTAGAGAAGCCGCTCAGGATATTCTTGGAGATACTGATAGAATAAGAATTATTGAACCGCTTGAGGTTTTAGATTTCCATAACTTTTTATCAAGATCACATCTAATTTTAACTGACAGTGGTGGAATTCAAGAAGAGGCTCCAAGTTTGGGAAAACCTGTTCTTGTTATGCGTGATACTACTGAAAGACCCGAAGGTATTGCTGCGGGAACTCTTAAATTGGTTGGTACTGACGAAGAGGTTATTTATAAAACATTTAGGCAACTTCTAGAAGATCAAAATGAGTATGAAAAAATGAGTAAAGCAAGCAATCCTTATGGAGATGGGTTTGCAAGTAAGAGGATAGCTGATATTATTGCTGACGGTAATTTGGGTTAGTATTTTTATTAGCAAAGAAAAATACATATTAGTGAAGCTTAATTCGTAGACCACTATTATGTGTTGCTTGGAATGGAGTACTTCTCGATCACAAATATAACCAGGAAGCAATAATTACATTCTTTATAAAGAACATCAGTTGTATATTTTATGGAAGAAGTTATGTAGAACTAAACAATTAAAGCAGGCAAATAAAAAAAGGGCCTGCTGATTTACACAATATTCAGATTAGGATTAGGGTGATTAGATGAAAAAGAAAGTCTTTATATTGGGCAATTTCGGATACTGGACAAATAAATTGAATGGCCAAAGTATGAGAACACGCACTGTTTACGAAGCATTGAAAAAGAATGATGGCTTTAATATAAAGTACACTGACACATCGGTGCGAGGGAAAAAAATTGAAATTCTTTCGAACTATTTGAGGGGGTTATTTAAGTGGGTAACTTCAAAGTATATAATTTTATTACCCGCACAAAAGGCAATAAAGTTCACCTTACCTTTTTTTTGTTACTTCAATATATTATTTAGAAAAAGTATTCATTTCATTGCAATTGGAGGGTGGCTCTCAGAGTTTCTTCAAAACAACCAAGCATATGTAAAATATTTTAAAAATGTAAATTTTATATATGTGCAGACCAAATCATTAAAAAAACGCTTAGAGGAGTTTGGTTTAGAAAATGTTGTCTACTTCCCTAACTTTAGACTATATAAAAATAATGATATAAAGTTAGAGGACATCAAAACAATAAAAAAAGCAGTCTTCTTTTCAAGAGTGACCAAAGATAAAGGAGTTGAAATTGCTATAAAAGCAATAAACAAAATCAATAAAGATTTGGATGCTAATATTCAACTACACGTATATGGGCCAATAGAGGATAATTATATAATTGAATTTGAACAAATCATAAACCAATCTAGAAATATTTATTACAATGGAGTCTTAGACCCAGATGTGATAATTTCTACACTATCTCTTTATGATTTTCTGATCTTTCCAACTTATTATGAAGGGGAAGGATTTCCAGGTGCTATCCTAGATGCAATGACATCTGGAGTTCCAATTGTTGCATCAGATTGGAAGTATAACTCTGAAGTTTTAAAAGATGGACATACAGGACTCTTGTTTAAGAGTAAAGACATAGAGGACTTAATAAAAAAAATGAAGTATTTAATTGAAAATCCGAAAATTTTAAACCAGATGAAAAAAGAATGCATTCTAGAATCAGAAAAATATAAAGACCAGAAAGTGGTTTCAATTCTATTAAAAAATTTACAAAACTAATACGGTCAAAGTATAGATTACTAAAGGGCATATATAGCGTAAAATATCGCATAGTATATTGTTTTAGCAGATATAAAAGGAAGTGAATTCATGGGAAATAGCTTGTTAGTGTACTACTTAATTATTCTAATACCAGTTTTTCTGTTAGTTATAAAAAATGGAAAAAAAGACATATTCCATCCATTATGCATTTTTCCGATAAGCCTTACACTTTATTGGATAGGAGGCACTTTTCGATTTGATGCACCACAATACTCTCAAGCGATAGAATTGAAGTATATTATTGCTGGAGGAATAGCATTTATATTCTACGTTTTAGGATATCTATTCAGCAAACCGTTTAGTGTCAAGATTTCCGATCAAAAGAGATTTAGAATACTAAACTTGCAAGGAAAAGTACTAAAGCAAACAGCGGGACTATTTTTGCTATTAATAAGCCCTTTGTTGCTTAATCAACTTAGGTTTATTATTCCGGCATTATTTACAAGGGGAGTTGGCGGATATGGATTTTTTTATGACGCATTTCGACAAGGGATAATTTTTGGGAACCCTCTAATATGGTGTGCTATTTTAATAGTCATATTATTATTCGATTCATTTAAGCAGAGAATTCAAAAATCGGCGATGGTTTATTCATGGATACTTTTATTACTTATCGTAATTTTCTTAAGATTGGGTGTAAGAATGCATATGTTTTATATTATTATTTTTAGTATTGTTATGGTGCACTACAAGCATTATAAAATTTCCTTTATTAAAGGTTTTATAGGTGTTTTTATAGGTTTAATATTAGCACAATATATTAGTTTTATGAGGGCATTTATAGGTCAAGGGCTTGTATTTGCATTTTTTAGAACTAACGAAATTATGGTGAATAATTTATTTCGCTTTTTCCCATGGAACATAAATGAATTTCACCCAGTAGGGGTGGCATTGAAGGAGTTCTTTGACTCGGGATGGAGCGATTTCACATATGGAACCTCTTATATTCAGGCATTAGTTATAATTCCTCCATTGCTCGGAAGGTATTTACAAGTAGTTGATACGAGTTCTCTTATTAGAAGTGTTATAAACGTAGATTCTGCAGCACAGGGAGGAGGAAGTTTTGTAATTTTAGAAGGGTATATTAATTTTGGCTGGATTGGAATAGCATTACATTTGTTTTTATTTGGTTTTTTGTTTGGAGTAATATATAGGCTGTATATTAATAATAAAAATTATTCTGTTCTACTTTGGATATACGCTTTGTCTGTACCAGTTTTTATGCTACACGGAGTTAGAACTAGCCTGGCATCTTTTACTAACGTTTTATTAAATCAATACCTTATGGTTCCAATTGCTCTATTGTTCATTTATAACTTTGTTCCCAAGAAAAAAGTCAAATCTTAATTCTAGTAAGTAAGCCATTCTATATAGAGAGCTTAAGTTACCAAAGACGCTAGATATTTACAATCTTTTTAGGTATCTATTGCTTAATTAATATTTAATTATATATAAGATAAGAGATATTTCTTATTAAGTATATATCAATAAGGAATATATAAAAATTAACGTTATATTACGTTAGTATGTATTTTTTTACTATCATAGACTTATTGTTACTTTTCATTGAACTAAATTTAAAACTTAGTGGAAAGTAAAAAAATCATTTTATAAGAGGGGGCGGTTCTAAAATTGAAAGTGTTGCTATTAGAAGACCACAGTGGGTTTCACAAGAACTTACAAGAGGGCTTACTAGAATTAGGGATATCAGTTAACATATCAACTACAGGAGATGAATACAAAAAAACAAGCTCCTCAAATCTATATATACCAAACTCTAAAAATAAAGCTATAAGAGCGCTGGAACTTCTTTCATTTCCTTTGAAAGGGATTAACCAGTATTACAATTATGATGTAGTTCAATTAGTAAATCATAATATATTTCGACTACTTAAATTCAATTATAACTACTTATTACTAAAAAAAATAAGGGATGAAAATCGAAAAGTTTTCTTGTCATCATGTGGTACTAACCATTTTGTAAATAGAATAAAAGACCAATTAAGATATAACTATATCGATGCTACCATTAAAGAAGATTTGAATGGTCGAAATAAATATAACGATAAAATCTTTATAAGAAATAATATAAACATAGCAAATCTAGTAGATGGTATTATTCCAGTAATGTATACTTATAGGCTTGCTTATGATAAACAACCTAACCTATTAAGAACAATTCCGCTGCCTATAAATGTAGAAACTGTAAAGTTCATTCCACAAAAGATTGAAAACAATAAACTAAAAATCTTCCATGGAATAACCCGCGAAGGGTTTAAAGGCACCAAATACATTCGAGAAGCAATGGAAAAGCTTGAAGAAAACTATCCTAACGATGTAGAAATAATAATAGACGGGAAGATGCCTTTAGATAAATATCTAGAAGTATTAGAAGAAACCAATGTAGTAGTAGATCAAGCACTTTCTTATGAATATGGAATGAATGCTATATACTCAATGGCTATGGGAAAAGTGGTGCTTAGTGGAAATGAGCCAGAATGCCAGGAAGAATTTGGAAGAACAGATATACCAATAATTAATATAACACCAAATGTAGAAGACATATATAGCAAGCTTGAAAAATTAGTTTTAAACAAAAAAAGTGTCATAGAAATTGGTGAAAAATCTAGACTATTCGTAGAAGATTTTCATCACCATGTGAAGGTGGCTCAACAATATATAGACACTTGGAATTCAGTAGAGGTGAAAAAATAATATGGATAATTTGCTTTTAAATATTACAACACATGGAAATGATGAAGTTGGATATTTATCGTTCTTTGAATCAAATAAAGACATCCCTTTTGATATTAAACGAATATATTACACATACCTTGTACCTATTGATACTAAAAGAGGGATGCATGCCCATAAAGAGTTGCAGCAAATATTGTGGTGCCCTTATGGAAAAATTGAAGTTGTATTAAATAATGGAAATGAAAAATCAAGTTACATATTAGATTCTCCAGAGAAAGCATTACTTGTACTGAAAGGCTACTGGCATGATATGTACTGGAGAAAAGAAGGATCTGTTCTTTGTGTAGCTGCATCGGAACATTACGATGAAGCAGATTATATAAGAGACTATGATGAATTTCTAAAATATGTTAAGGAGGGTTACTGGGATGATGAAAATTAACTTTAATCAGTTAGATAGAGGGTACTTAAAATTTAAAGATGAGTATGATAAAACGGCAATAAGCGTTTTAGAGTCAGGTTGGTATATTATGGGTAAAGAGGGAGAAAAGTTTGAAACAGAATTTGCGAACTTTACAGGTTCTAAATACTGTGTAGGTTTGAATTCTGGATTGGATGCTTTGGTTTTAGCCTTTAGAGCTTTAGAGATAGGCGAAGGTGATGAAGTAATAGTACCTGCAAATACTTATATTGCATCAATGCTTGGAATTACAGAAAATGGTGCAACACCAGTATTTGTTGAACCAGATAAGTATTATAATCTAGATTCTACAAAAATTGAAGAAAAGATTACAAATAAAACCAAAGCTATTTTGGTAGTTCATTTATATGGACAAGCAGCAGATATGGTGAATATAAAATCAATTGCGGATAAGCATAATTTATATTTAGTTGAAGATTGTGCTCAAAGTCATGGTGCACATTGCAGTGATAGAATGACAGGAACTTGGGGAGATATAGGATGTTTTAGCTTCTATCCTACTAAGAATATTGGTGCTTTTGGTGATAGTGGGGCTATTGTAACTGAGGATGTTAAGTTATACGAAAAGATGAAAATGCTAAGAAATTATGGTAGCAAGATTAAGTATCAAAATGAAATATTAGGTGTCAATTCTAGACTAGATGAAATTCAAGCAGCTTTACTTTTAGTTAAGTTAAGACACTATGAAGAGCTAAGAAAAGAAAGAGCCAATATAGCCGATAAATATTTAAATGGAATTAAAAATAAAAACATTAAGCTTCCATCAATTAGAGAAGGGTCAAAACATGTTTGGCATTTGTTTGTTATCCAGTGTGAAGTACGAGAGAAGCTACAAAATTATTTAAATCTAAAAGGTATAGGAACTCAGATACATTATCCTATTCCACCCCATTTGTCAAAAGCATATGATTATTTAGGTTATGAAGAAGGAAATTATCCTATAACTGAAAAATATGCTGATACGGTTTTAAGCTTACCGTTGTTTGAGGGGATGAAAAAGGATGAAATTGAGTATGTGGTTGATGTTATAAATGCATTTAAATTAGAGAAATAGGAGGATCATCGAAATGACTATCCTGAGAGAACTAAAAATTTCTGATTCAGAACATATGATAGGGTTTATAAGAGATCCGGAAGTAGCGAAACATTTTTTATATACAAGATACCCAATGTCTAAAGAGAAATTTGAACATTTTATTCGTGAAAGCTGGGGAAATAGAGATAATGTACACTTTGCTATAGAAAGTGATGACGGTGAATATGCAGGGACTGTAAGTTTGAAGAGTATAAATTATGTAGATATGCATGCAGAGTATGCAATAGCTGTTAGAAAGGAACTTTGGGGAACTGGCATAGCGAAAGATGCAACTGAAGCAATTATTGACTATGGATTCAAGAAATTGAATTTAAATAAAATCTATCTTAACGTTTTAGCTACCAATGAACGAGCAAATAAATTTTATCAAAAGATAGGATTCGAGTTTGAAGGTACATTTAAGAAGCACTTATTTATTGATGGAGAACATGTTGATTTAAATTGGTATTGTGTATTCAGACCTTAATTTATTAATGCGGTAAAATGTTTATTCAGTTTTAGCAGTAAAAATTGAAAGGTGAGGTTCAAGATGGTGAATAAAAAAAAGACAAATATTGTAGCAGTATCAGGATATGGAAGTTCAGGCTCCTCACCATTAATATGTGCTTTAAAGGAGTTTAAGGGTTATGCAGCCATGGGGACTGAATTTAGACTCATTAAAGATCCTTATGGCATTGAATCGCTGGAAAGTGAGCTTATAGATAACTGGCATCCACTAAAAGCAGATAAAGCTATACGTGACTTTTTGTGGGTATCAAAAAAGCTTAATAAAAGAACGTCTAAGTTCTCCACTTGGGGAAAGAATTATGAGGTTTATATAGGAAAAGAATTTATGAAAATGACGCAGAATTATATAAGTAATTTAACTAAGTTTGAATATAAAAGCTATTGGTTTATGTTTGATATGGATATGAGTTGGATTAGATGTATGATTAGGAAAGTTGAAAGAAAACTTAAAATTAGTAAGGAAATCGACATGTATTTTGCAAAACCATCGCATGATGAGTTTATAACCTATACCAGGATATACTTGGATAGTATATTTTCTCTGGTAAGCAAAAAAGAAAAAGCAAATAATATAATAATAGACAATGCGATTTCTCTTCCTTTCCCAAGCAAATCCCTAAATTACTTTAATAATATTAAACTTATTGTAGTAGATCGTGATCCTAGAGATATGTATATAGATTTAATGAGAAGAGGACTTATGATTGGAAAGGACTTAAAGAGGACAAGAAATGTAAAGCAATTTACTGAATGGTACAAGCTAACACATGAGCCTTTAGAGAACTTAGAAAAAGATAATATATTAAAAATTAGTTTTGAAGATTTAGTTTTATACTATGAATCTACTCTTGAAAAAGTTATGGAATTTTTAGAGGAAGATAATTCTGCACATCATCTTAAGAAAAAACTATTTGATCCCAATAATGCGATCTGCAAAGTAGGTATGTGGAAAAACTATGAATTTCAAAGTGAAATAAAAGAGATCGAGAGAGCTTTGAAGAAATATTGTTATGAATAACTGTAATAAGGGGTTTGATGAGATGGGTGGAGAAATTTGAAAAAAATAAGAGGTGTATTTAATAGTAAATTCGGAAAAAATGTAATGATTATAGCAGGTGGAACAGCTTTTGCGCAAGCCATAACTCTTTTATTATCTCCAGTAATAACAAGGATTTATTCACCAGAAGAGTTTGGTGTGGTCACTGTATTTTCTGCTATTGTTGGTGTTTTTGTAGTATATGCTTCCTTAAGATATGAAAGAACTATTCCCATTGCAGAAAGCAAAGAAATGTCAGTTAATATGTTAACTCTGAGCTTTATAATTCTAAGTATATTCTCTATCACTATAGGGGGAATATTGTTAATAACAGGAAACACCTTTCTTAGATTATTTGACGGAGAATTAATTTATAAATATAGATTGTTAATACCTATAGGTATATTTTTGTCTGGTACATACGAGATACTTAATCAATGGGCGTTAAAAGAGAAGAACTTCAAGGGGATAGGGAAAACAAAGTTTAGTCAAAGTATTAGCGGAAACGGTATAAAAATTGGATTAGGTGTTCTTGGCATAGGACCAGTAGGGCTTATCATAGGCCGAATTGCAAGTCAAAGCGCTGGGATTCCATTGCTTGGAAAGTCTTTGCTGAAAGACAGACGATACTTTACTAATGTATCTTTCAAAGATATGCAATGGGGTCTAAAACGTTATTATCACTTCCCTATTTATTCGGGACCATCTAAATTTATTCATAATATGACAACTCAATTACCTATTATGTTTTTAGCAGGCTTGTTTGGAGGACAAATAGTTGGTTTATATGGATTGGCAAATAGTGTTATTAAGATGCCAATGGAATTAATAGGAACATCAGTTGCAAATGTATTTTACGGAGAGATTGCAGGCCTTGGCAAAGAAAATCCAGAGAAAATAAAAGCTTTAACCCAAAAACTACAGAAGAAGCTTATTTTAGTAGGGAGCATGCCGTTGATAGTTTTACTGCTGTTTGGACCTTTATTATTCTCATTAGTATTTGGTGAAGAGTGGTATCAAGCAGGTGAGTATGCAAGGCTGTTATCTGTTCTAGTTTTTTTTAATTTTATCACTACACCAATTAGTAATGTGTCATCAGTTTTTGAAAAAATGAAGGAAACCTTATGGATAGCCATTTTAAGACTGCTATTGATTTTCTTTGTTTTTGGATTAGCCAAATATTTATCTTTAAACTCGTATTGGACAATAGGGCTTTATTCTCTAGCAATGTCTATTAATTACTTAACGATTTATTTGTTTGCTCAGTGGATTATAAATAACGCAATAAAAGAAAAGGAGGCAACATCATGAAAGGTATAATTTTAGCAGGGGGTAGTGGTTCAAGACTCTACCCTATTACACAAGGAATTAGCAAACAATTACTTCCAATATATGATAAGCCGATGATCTACTATCCACTATCGGTTTTAATGCTATCTGAAATTAAGGAAGTTTTAATTATCTCTAATCCAGAGTACATAGAACTTTACAAGAATTTGCTTGGAGATGGGAGCAAATTAGGAATGAGGTTTGAATATAAAATCCAGGAAAAACCTAGGGGATTATCAGATGCTTTTATAGTTGGAGAAGAATTTATTGGAACAGATGATGTTTGTTTAATACTTGGGGACAATGTATTTTATGGCCAAGGATTTGTTCCAAAACTAGAGAAAGCATCAAATAACAAATCAGGGGCGACTATATTCGGTTATTACGTAAATAACCCAAAAGAATTTGGTGTTGTTGAATTTGACAATGAAGGAAAGGTACTGTCATTAGAAGAAAAGCCTGAAAATCCTAAATCACATTATGCAATCCCAGGGCTTTATTATTACGATAACTCTGTAGTTGAAAGAGCTAAGAATCTTAAGCCATCTGCACGAGGTGAACTTGAAATTACTGATTTAAATAGAGAGTACTTAGAGAAAGGCAAACTTCATGTTGAATTGCTAGGACGTGGATTTGCTTGGTTAGATACAGGAACTTACGATGGATTGGCTGATGCTTCAGACTTTGTAAGAACTATTCAAAAAAGAACAGGATTATATGTAGCTTGTATAGAGGAAATAGCTTATAAGAACGGATGGATTTCTAAAGAAGAATTTGAAGGCATAGGACATCAATATGAAAAAACAGAATATGGTAAGTATATTCTTTCTTTAATTAAGTAATGGAGAAAAGTGAGGTGAATTGAAGTGAAAAACGTTTTAGTTACAGGTGGAGCTGGATTTATAGGAAGTAACTTTGTCAAGATGATGGTTGAAAAGTACCCGGAGTATAATATTATCAATCTAGATGCTTTAACCTATGCAGGTAATCTTGAGAATCTTTCTGATATAGATACAGTTTCTAATTATACATTTATTAAAGCTGATATCAGAGATAGAGAAGTAATAGATGAAATTTTCAAAACTCAAAATATAGACATGGTGGTTAACTTTGCAGCAGAGTCTCATGTAGACAGAAGTATAGAAGAGCCAGAGGTTTTTTTAACAACAAATATTATTGGAACTCAAGTACTTTTAGATGCTTCAAAGAAATACTGGAAAATCAATCCTAACGATAAATATTGCAAAGAGTATAAAGAGGGGGTTAAGTTCCTTCAAGTATCTACAGATGAAGTTTATGGGGCACTAGGTGAAACAGGTATGTTTGTAGAGACCATGCCACTTATGCCAAATAGCCCATATTCTGCATCAAAAGCAAGCGCAGATATGATTGTAAGGGCATATAATGAAACTTTTGGCCTCCCAATGAATATTACAAGATGTAGTAATAACTATGGGCCTTATCAATTTCCTGAAAAGTTAATACCGCTGATGATTAATAACTGCTTAAAAGAAAAAAACCTTCCAGTATATGGGGATGGCATGCAAGTAAGAGACTGGTTACATGTTTCTGATCATTGTACTGCTATCGATACAGTCCTTCACAAAGGCAAAGATGGAGAAGTTTATAATATCGGTGGAAATAATGAAAAAGCGAATATAGAAATCGTTAAGCTGCTAATAAAAACTCTTGGAAAGTCAGAAGGCCTAATTAAATACGTAAAAGACCGTCCAGGGCATGATAGAAGATACGCAATTGACAACACAAAGATTACAACTGAACTTGGATGGGAACCCGCATATACTTTTGAACAAGGCATTCAAGAGACGATTCAATGGTATTTAGATAATACTAAGTGGATTGAGAATGTTATTTCAGGGGATTATGCTAATTACTATGGTAAGATGTATTCAGAAATAGATGAGGTTGCACCATCACTGGAATAATAATTAGAATGGCAACCAAAAAATAACTGGTTGTCTATTTTTCTTAATTTGATATTTTAAAAGGCAAATCTAAGGAGCGTTTATAAATGAAAATAGTAATTACAGGTGCAGCCGGATTTATTGGCTTCCACCTTTCACAGAAACTATTAAAACAAGACTATCAGATAATAGGAATTGACAACTTGAACGACTATTATGATCCAAGCCTTAAGCAGTCTAGGCTTGAAATTCTAGATAAGTACAACAACTTTAAATTTCATAAACTAGATCTAAAGGATAAAGCTGAGGTGGATAATATCTTCGAAACCTACCAGCCAACTCACGTCATAAATTTAGCGGCTCAAGCAGGGGTGCGGTACTCCATTGACAATCCCTATGCTTATGTGGATTCAAACCTCACTGGCTTTATGAATATCTTAGAGGCTTGTAGAAACTACCCAGTAGAGCATCTGCTTTATGCATCATCAAGCTCTGTCTATGGTGGTAATAAAGTAGCTCCATTTTCTACAAATCATAATGTGGATCATCCCGTTTCACTTTATGCAGCAACGAAAAAGTCAAATGAGCTGATGGCTCACACTTATAGTCACCTTTATGGTATCCCAACAACTGGACTTAGATTCTTTACAGTTTACGGCCCTTATGGCAGACCGGACATGGCGTACTTCTCATTCACAAAGGATATCTTAGCTGGAAAGCCTATCAAAGTGTTTAACCATGGAAAAATGGAAAGAGACTTCACTTATATTGATGATATCGTGGAAGGTATCGTAAAGCTGATTGATAAAGTTCCCACTGCCAATAAAGAGTGGGATGAAAGTAAAGACGATTTAAGCACAAGCTTTGCACCTTACAAGATTTATAATATCGGAAACAATAACCCAGTGCAGCTTATGAGATTTATCAATGCTTTAGAGTCAGCACTAGGTAAAGAAGCAGAAAAGATATATATGGATATGCAGCCAGGAGATGTACTTAGGACCTATGCTGATGTAAGTGATTTAGAAAGAGATATCAACTTTAAGCCGAGTACAAGCATAGAAGATGGCCTAAAGAAGTTCGTTCAATGGTATGAAGAGTATTATAAAGTAGAGAAGAAGCCTAAATGATAATGAAATCCACAATCAAGTAAAACATAGAGGTCTTTATATTTAAGACCCTACATAAATCAAGGGGGTAATCAGCAAATGAAAATCACAGTTGCCGGAACAGGCTACGTTGGATTGTCTAACGCGGTACTATTAGCACAACATAATGAAGTCACAGCCCTGGATATTATCCAGGACAAGGTGGATCTAATTAATAATCGCAAATCACCAATTATCGATGCAGAAATAGAAGACTATCTTGCCAATAAAGATTTAAATCTTAAAGCAACAACCGATAATTTTGTAGCCTTTAAGGATGCTGAGTATGTTATTATTTCTACACCAACAAACTATGATCCAGAGAAGAACTATTTTAATACAAGAACTGTAGAAGCAGTTATAGCAAATGTACTTGCAATAAATCCTGATGCTGTAATGATTATTAAATCCACAGTACCAGTTGGATATACTGAATCCATTAAAGAGAAATTTGATACAGAGAACATCATTTTCTCTCCGGAGTTCTTAAGAGAAGGCAAAGCACTTTATGACAACCTTTACCCATCAAGAATCGTTGTTGGAGAGCAATCTGAAAGAGCTAAGGTTTTTGCTGAGCTGTTGGCTCAGGGAGCCATGAAAGAGAATATTGATATTTTATATACTGATGCTACGGAAGCAGAAGCCATCAAATTATTTGCGAATACCTACCTTGCAATGAGAGTATCTTTCTTTAACGAGCTTGATTCCTATGCAGAAGTGAGAGGACTTGATACGAAGCAAATTATCGAGGGTGTTGGACTGGATCCAAGGATCGGTAGTCACTATAATAACCCTTCATTTGGTTACGGCGGATACTGTTTACCAAAGGATACAAAGCAATTATTAGCTAACTACTCAGATGTGCCTCAAAACGTGATGTCTGCCATTGTTGATGCAAACAGAACTAGAAAAGACCATATAGCTGATATGATCATAAAAAGACAGCCAAAGATTGTGGGTATATATAGACTTACAATGAAGATGGATTCTGATAATTTCCGTCAGTCTGCAATTCAAGGTGTTATGAAAAGAATTAAAGCTAAAGGTATCGAGGTCGTGGTATTTGAACCTGCTCTTCAAGAAGATGAGTTCTACCACTCTAGAGTGATTAAAGACTTTGATGAGTTTAAGAAAATCTCTGATGTTATCGTAGCAAACAGACTATCTGATGAGATTAAAGATGTAGTGGACAAGGTTTACACAAGAGATTTATTCAGTAGAGATTAAAGGACAAGCCCTAGCACCGTTAGGGCTGTTTTAACATAAAGGGGGGCCACAGATGGAGAAGAGCATTGAAAGGTTCAAGAAAGGGGCGAAGAGAGGACTCGGTGCCTGACTCGGTGCCTGACACCAACATATCAACTTATTATGATAACTCTTATCAATATGCATATAGGGGTGCAGGGTCAGATCAGTTCAGTTCGGTGATGGACCTGAATTTGAGCATTTGTAAAAGTTGCCATGTGATTTTTCAATTTAATAAACAGCCCCGGTGCCTGACACCAACATATCAACTTATTCTGATAATTATTATCAATGTGTATAGACCCAAAGTGCAGAAGAAGTATGCTTAATTCACTTGGATCTTTTGTTAAAATCTATCTTTAGGGAATTTTTCAAAGGGTATAGTATATATCTTCTAATGATGGTGCTATTGCCCTTATCATGGCCCTAGATAGGTCCATAAGAAATGAGAAGAAGACAGTATCTATGATGAAAGAGGAGTTTAATTATTTCAATAATTTTATATTTATATAATAATGGTAGAATTATTATATAATAATACTATGATAAATAAAACAAGCCCCGGTGCCTGACACCAACATATCATTACCACTACCTATAGACCCAAAGCAGAAGAAG
>JAFIFG010000137.1 GCA_020832135.1 Clostridiaceae bacterium | reverse complement strand
CTTCTTCTTTCATTTACCTTTCTTATGGCCATAAATCTCACCTCCCTTCGTGGATGAATTCTCTTTTATAATTAGATAACGAATTGATGAATACATTAACCCATCTAAGTATAAATAAGGCAGATTGGTTATTGGGTTATTGTATTTTCTACATTTCTCAAATTGGCTTACTTATTATCCCTTTGAAAAATCAAAGGTCTTAACAATATCATTAGGATCTGGAGGAGTTTCGTCATAATCCATTTCAAACAAAGCTTCCTCCTCATCCTCTATATCAACAACATTGATGTCTTCAGTAGTATCCTCTTCGTGAAGATCTGTCATAGATAATTGTAACGTCTTAAAAGATACGGAAATTTCTTCGTTAGGTCGAAATTTTCTAATGGCAATTAAGTTTTCATCGTTCAATTCTATGTCACTTAATACAATGGTGATGGACTGGTTCCAGTTGTCATTAGTAACCTTGTTGACGATATCCATCTTTTTTACTTTGGCTATAAACTCGGTATTAGGCAATTGTTCACCTCCAATCATATTGAAAGTAAGGAGGTTATTAGCCTCGCCACTTTACAAGGTTTCCTTTTCTTACATCAACATGGGTAAAGGTAGGGTAGGTACCAATTCCCGTAAAACCTAGTTCTTCAGCAAGTCTAGCAATAGTTTCAGGAGAATAACCAGGAACTTGAATGTCAGCAGCTCGACCCAGCATATGCTGACTATTGGGACTACCACCTACTCTTTGGTTATGTTCTAAGGTTCTATAGCCAGAGGTAAGATTGACAGGACCACCAACTCTATCTCGAAGCTGTTGGAGCTTTTCAAGTAAACGGTTATCTAGCTTGACTAATTGAGTACCACCTCTACATTGGAATTCCCATAGCTGAAAGTTTTTTGCTATTTGGATTTTGTTCATTGCATCCCTCCTTGTGTAATTGCCTACATTATACAGTATAGATTTCAAAAACTCAGTAAAGTGAAGGTAAGAGGGGTTTACAACGGGGAGAAATTTAGGTAAAATGAAGTAGAACATATGTTCATATACAAAAACTAAGTATATTCACGAGTACAGTAAGTAGTAGAAGACTACAGTATTTATATATAAAGTACATATAAAAAATAAAAGGGGAAAAGGAGGAATAGAAGCTTTGATAATGATGATAAAGGATAGGGATAGGAAATTAGAGGTGCTATTAGCAATAGAGGGATACATCAAGAAAAGAGGCTATAGCCCCACTGTTAGGGAAATAGGAAAACTGGTAGGCTTAAGGTCTACATCAACAGTTCAAGGTCATTTAGTAGAAATGGAAATCATGGGAGTGATAGAAAGACAAAGATCTTCCCCTAGGACTTTGGCTATTACTAAAAAGGGTAGGGAAATTATTGAGGCTTATGAAGTGATAGGTACATAAAAGATAAATAGAATAAGCATAGCGGAAGATAGAGGAGATTACCTAAAGGAAATCACCTCTATTTTTTATTGTATTTCCTTTGCAAACCCTAAAAAAGCATCCGAGGCTATTCTTATAGATACTTTTTCTTATGAGAGGGATGGCGGATGTTATTTGATTAAGAATAATATATTTAAAAATTAAGATTAGAGCCTAAAAACAACTCCTTAAAATCTCTTATATGCTATAGAGAGAATTTATAGCATTCAGTAATCATATAACGGCATAAAAATCGGTTGAAACAGAATATAAAAAAGAATAAATTTTACAATTTAAAAAATAAAATTTTTTTAAAAAATACCCTAAAAAATCAATTAGATATTACCAATATAATATAAGAAGTAAATACTTATAAAAAATTATAAATTTGCCCTTTTAATCATACAACAAAATGTAATATATAGTATACAGATTATAAAATAAAATTACTAGGAGGAATTTAAATGTTAAAAGTGAAAAAAATCTACAGAGCAAAAGGGTTTAAAACAAAATGTTCTATATGCAATGAGTTTTTACAAACAAGAGCAGTATTAGTAAGAGGCTATAATGATAATCATAGTCCTAAAACAATGAATAGAAAAGCACATGTATTATACTGTCCTACTTGTCAAGAACATTTTGTTAATCAGAGTAATGAGCATATATTTGAAAGAGATATGTTCCCTTACTCATTTTTTCCAAGCAACATTAATCAATTAGTTGAAAAACAGAAAAACTTTACAGAACAAATCTTTTCTCAACAAAAACGTGTTGAACCATATAAAAGTCCTTATTATATTGACACAACCAGTGGCTTTATATTTAAAAGATAATCTTAACTAAATTTTATTCAATAAATGTGACTAATTACAACTGTGTAATTAGCTTTTTTAATTTTAAAAATTATTTGAGGAGATGATAGTATGGAGAATAAAAAAGAAATAATTAATTTAAAGACCAAAAAGTTTCAAAAAAGAGCAAGTAAAATATTAGACCATCATGAAGCTAAAGTAATGGATATAGAAGCCAAAAGAGATGAGATTCTAGAAAACTTATCCCCTAATTTTTTGGAAGGGATACTTCCATGTATAGGAGCTTGTTTTGAAATACTTTCCCATTATGCAGAGGAAGAAGTCTTTGATGACTATGAATTGCTTGAAAAAACAGTTAATATGTTGGAACATAAAAGAAAAATGAGTTTATTGAAAGATATTTTTGAAGAATATAATTCAATAGATGATTAAATCTTCAAAGGAGATAACTTAAGAATACATGATTTTTTAGCCATAATTTCATATGCAAGGGTTGATATAAAAAGGAAGATGAGAGGACTACTGCTATTTAAAAGAGGCACACATAGTGGAGGATAGAGGAGATTACCTAAAGGAAATCACCTCTATTTTTTATTGTATTTCTCACCACCCACCCTAAAAGATCTTCTAGGGTCCATAACCTTTCCCCCACACTCCTTCATCCAGGAACCACTATTTGTTTCACAAAATATGTTTCCTTCCTTCATTCCCTTAGGGGAAAAGATTGTAGCTATAGGGTCTTTATCTCCGCTCCTTCCAGAAACTGTTTTCTTATAAGTAAATGAAAAGAGAAGATAGGGGTAGAAAACAGATTCTTCCAGTTGCTGGGCATAGCTTTATGGTCCTTATTGCCACCACCTCCACAGACTATAGGATCTAGGGAAAATCTATCTAGTAAGGCTATAGACTGTAGAGGTGATTAGGTCTATCTCACAGGAAAAAGATGTTAGGGTCATTCCGCCTCTGACACATTTCGGACTGACGTCCTCAAAGTCTACAGGAAGTCTATAAGTAAGGAAAAGGGAAACACATTTCCCGATACATTCTCTCATTCGTCCCTCATAATGCATCACTCAAAGTGTTCCATTTTCCTTTTGATTTTAGTTTTGGAGTCTATCTCTAGGGCTCTGCTTCACCGTACTTAGTGTCAATTGAATAATCTGACATTGGAAGATTTGGTAGCAATAAAAAGAAGGGGAAGGATCCTATAGGTACCGTGAAGCAGGAAATCCAAATAAGCTAAGGTCATCAGGAGAAGAAAACCACCTCACCTGCCTATAGGGTCTTTTTAACAGTGATGCTCGAGGGTCCATCCCCCAACTAACGTGCCGGCATGACAGAACCTTAAGGGCTAGTCGCTGTAGGTCATGTTCTGTCATACTCTGCTCTTTCCCTAAATGTTATGTTTAAAAAATAGTTACAAAAACCGCAACTACCGTTCCACTTTCTTTAAACGGACATTTAGGAAATAGTGTGTGGGATGGTGGAGTAGGGCTTTGAGGTCTTTTATTAAGGTCTATCTATGGAGCTTTACAAACAATGCTTATGGGTCCTGTAATGCTATTACCTAACGTCCATAGATTACAAGCTTTAGAGAGCTAATGTAATGTATAAATTAACTAACATAAGCACAAACAATAAATAAATATATATAGATAGGTAAGGAGATGTTATTATGGATAAGATTATCTATACGGGAGAAGCAACAGAAGAAGAAGTAAAAGAAGAGCTCAATAAATTAATAAATAAATTTTTAAGAGAATTAGCTTACAAAGAAAGGACAGAAGCTGATCATGATTAAACAATCTCTCCTGAGAAAATTGTTTCAGTCCTTTGGAGTCCTGCAATGCTATTCCGTAACCTCCATAGATTGCAAGCTTTAGGGTCACTGTGAGAGCTGTGCTTTGAGGATTTAAGCAGTGCTCTGCAGGCCTTTGCCTCTAGGGTCCATAACCTTCCTCCCTCGCTCCAGTCCACAAAAAATGCCCTTCACAAAATACCTAAACGGATTTTTGTTTCGATCATGTTTGTTCCCTTCCACTCCTACGGAAGATTGTTTGCTTTAGGGTCTTTTAAGGGTATAGCACTAGGTATTTGCTGTCGCTCCCTTTATAGATTGTAAGCATCTAGGGAGAAGCTATGGTGAAGGACTACAAACTATTCCAGTCGCTGAGATGGGCCAGGGGGAAATTCTCCGTGACCATGTTATTACCTACGTTCATAAATGGCCACTGGGTGTATCTTTGTAGTCTTTTAAAAATCATCTAGGTTCAATTTCAGAGTTATATCTTCTGGGTAGATATTACTTAACACTTATAGCTACCCTTAGTAGATATTTCAGGTCTTTTGAGCTTTCCTCTGGAGGGGATTTTTGAGTTGTTCGTTTAGTGCCTATGGCTATTGACTATCCCTAAGAAAGATATGTTTATGGGTAGGGATAGACAATAGAGGAAGAACGGTTGCTATAGAAATAGTGTTGGGGCAGGAGAAGAAAAGCACTTCACCTGCTTAAAAGTTTATAAGGATAAAATGCTAGGGCATTATTAATTATGGTGCAATTAACTCCTTTACGGACACTGAGAAGGATGTGTCCTCTATCGGTGAAAGACAGTCTTATAGCCGCTTTTATAGTTCTACACCGGTTCAAAGTAAATTTTTTTAAAAGAGACTTATATATAATAAGGGTATATATGTATTAAGAGTTCTTAGTAGATTTTATTTAGAGGTTAAATTCTGTCGAAAATTGCGATGAAAATATGTAGGAAAACTATATATTTTATAGAAGTATGTCTATAAGTAAGAAGGACTTGACTATTTAGGTAGTAGGTATCATATTTATACCAAATATAAAATTATGAAGTTAACTATAAGGGGTAGGTCGAGGGAGGATACAATGTATATTTCTAAGTTAAATATAGAAGGGTATAAAAATTGTAAAAACATGTCAGATATTAATTTTAATAAAGGGTTAAATATTATTGTTGGAGAGAATGCTTCTGGTAAAACAACAATAATAAATTCATTAAGATTAATTCTTAGAGACAATGAATATTCATATATGAATATAACAGAAGATGATTTTTATCGGTCTTTTGAGGCGGAATCAAAGGTTGAAAATATTAAAATTGATTTAGAATGGGATGAATTATCTACTGATGAAGAAGTAACATTTTTAACATGGTGTGATGCAGACTTTAAAGCAAAACTTCACTTAGAAGTAGACAAAAATCCTAATCTGAGAGGGTATTATAAAAAGAATGTATGGGGTGGGGCTTCAAAAGCTAGTGCATTTGAAGAAGAAACTTTTGATTGCATAGATTGTATTTATTTACCTCCTCTTCGTGATGCTGAAGAAAGACTTAGGAATGGAAAAAAATCAAGGTTAGCAATGCTTTTGGAGCATCAATATAAAAATGATGAAAGTAAAGAATTATTAGTGAAAGAGGTTCGCGATTTTAATCAGTCTATAGTTGACAATAAAGAAGATAAGTTTACAGAAATTGAAAAAGCAAAACATGATATTAATCAAAAAATTAATGATTCTATGGGGACTGTATTTGGACAAACTATCAATTTACAATTCTCAGAAACATCGTTTATGTCTATTCTTAAAAATATAAAGATGGTTTTCTTTCCTCAGATTGGAGAAACTGATATACATAAATTTAGAGATATTGCAATAAACAGTTTAGGGTATAATAACCTACTTTATATTGCAACTGTTTTTGCAGAATTAGAAGCAATTGGAAGAGAAAAAAATTTATTCACAGTTTTGCTTATAGAAGAACCAGAAGCTCACCTTCACCCTCAACTACAGATTAAGCTTATCAAATATTTAGAACAACTCGCAGGAGAAAAAAATAACATTCAGATTTTTGTGACGACACACTCGCCAGTTTTAGCATCTTCTGTTAGTATAGATAATCTTATACATATTACTAATAATGGAGAGACTATCTTCGCCACTCAACTGTCAAAATTAAATATAAATGATGATAGCAAAAATTACATCAATAGATGGCTTGATATAACAAAATCTACATTGCTATTTTCTAAAGGAGTTATTTTAGTCGAGGGAGTTAGTGAAGCTATGCTTATCCCTGAATTTGCTAAAATTGTTTTGCATATGTATAATCAAGATCATGCAGGAAAGGAGCTACCCACCTCCCTTGAAGAAGCAGGGGTTTCTGTAGTTAATATAAATGGGATTAATTTTAAGCATTTTTTCAAACTATTCTGCAATGTTGATCAAGTGGATAGTATAAGAAGATTGCAATTTAGGTGTAGCGGTATTACTGATAATGATCCAGCAAAGGTCGAGGTTATAGAGCAAGATAAAGATGGAGAGGACAAGGTAAAGAAAGAAGAAAATTATCCCTTATCAGAAGAAAAAGCAGACGGAGCTAATACTGCATTAAAGTTAAAGAAGCTAATTAATAAAAGTACTTTTGCCAGACTATTTTCTTCACCTCTCAAAACTTTTGAATATGATCTAGCTATGAATAAAAACACCAAAATAATGAGTGAAGTTATAAGGTCGGCCTGGAGTAAAACAGGCTCTGTAAAAACAAGGTTAGAAGAAATAGAAAAACAAGAAAATCGATATTCTTCTGACTGTATTAGATTAAGAAAAGACTCTATATTTATATATGAACACATAGAAGCTACAGAAGTTGGAAAAGGAATATTTGCTCAAATGTTAGCAGATAAAATACAAAATTTATATAACTTAGAAATGAGTAAAGATACGGATAAAGATATAACAACAGTATTTAATGTACCTAAATATATAGCAGATGCTATTATATGGGCTTGTGGTGGTGAAATAACAAATGAATAAGGAAGAAATGCAAAACAAAATTGCTTTAATACTATGCAATAAAAGTAAAGATCGCTCATGTAAGGAATGCTTTTATAAAGGCGGGAAAGATCTTTGTAATGGGCATGAAGCTTGTAGAATTTCAGAAAAAACTGAAAACCAATTAAAATACGTTCTTTCCTCTCCTAAAGAAAATCTCTATCTAAAAGCCTGTGCTGGTAGTGGGAAAACTGAAGTTGTCGGAATGAAAACAGCCTACGAAATAGCAAAAGGGAGTAGACCTAAGAATTGCGGAATTGCTGTCTTAACTTTCACTAATGATGCAACTGACGTAATTAAAGATAGGATAAATCAGTTTAGCAACAGAACATCTCATTACCCACACTTTATTGGGACATTAAGTAGTTTTATCCATCAATATATTGGACAGCCATTTGGATATAAATATAGGAATTTTTCGGGGCGAAATGGAGACTGTTCTTTTATGCTTATTGATAAAAATATTAATCCTCATAAAAATCATTGGTTAGACAATTATAAAGATTTCAGTATATCAGCACATAAAACTTATTATGATTACGAAAAAAAAGATTTTTTTATCGCTTCAGAATATGGAGAAGATAAGCCACAAGATGAATATTTTAGATCGGAAAGGTTCAAATCTTTTATTAAAAACTTAAATAATAAGTGTGGGTATATTAAATACACACTTGAAGATGTTCGAAAAGGAGTAATAGACGGAAAAAGAAAATTTAATTCACATGGATTTGCGAATTTCGAAGACATGAACAATATTGCATATAAAGCTCTAATTAACAATGGAAAATTATCGGACGTCTTATCAAGAAGATTTCCTTTCATAATTATAGATGAATGCCAAGATCTGTCTTGGGTTGAAATACAAATTTTAAATAAGCTTAGAGAAAGTGGAAGCACACTGCACTTTGTTGGAGATTTAAATCAAAGTGTGTACCAATTTAAAAAAGTAGACCCGGATAATACTGCTAAGTTTGTAGAACCATTTAAAAAGATAACTTTATCAGATAACTTTAGAAGTTGTAGAAAGATAGTTGAATTTTCAAATCGACTAATTACTAACCCTGAAAAAATTTCTGCTCATGGACAAGACAAATTTGGAGATAATGCTTTGGTGTACTTCGAATACGATAATGCAATTGATGTTATCCATAAATATTCAGATATTTTAAATAAACTTAAAATTAATAAGGATAAGTCTTCTATTGTT
This sequence comes from Clostridiaceae bacterium, assembly GCA_020832135.1. Taxonomy (GTDB): domain Bacteria; phylum Bacillota; class Clostridia; order Peptostreptococcales; family Natronincolaceae; genus JAFIFG01. The sequence continues at coordinate 1,376 of JAFIFG010000137.1, read as the reverse complement.
GTTAAGCAAAATACGATGAAGGATATGCTTCTTTGTATTGATGATAAGAAAGATATGAATTTAATGATTTCTGCTGTACAACTATGGAGTAAAGGAAATGCTTATCAAAAACAAAAATCACTTGAGTACGCTGGCAGACAAATATCTAAGTGGTTTGGTGGAAGTAAAAATAAAGGGAGTTATTACTGTCCCAAAGATATTAATTCAGTATTTGAGTGGAGAATATTTTTAAAAAACGTATTAAATGATTGTTGTGAAAAAGATGAATTGATTGATTTCAATCAAAGCAATGGAGAATGGCATAAGACGGCAAGACCTATTTTAAAAAGCATCATAAAACATAGATACGACTATTTAAAAATATATGATGAATTAACAGAAAGAAATTTAGAAGCCACTCTTTCGGGACAATGGTTTAGAGCTAAAAATTCTCCAGAAAGTATAACAAGTACTTTAGAAGATAAAAAAGGTGCGAAGATACAAGTTATAACTATACATGGAAGTAAAGGTTGTACTTATGATAGTACTTTAGTTGTATCAAGTAAATCAGAGAGAAGTGATTCAGGTCATTGGAAGGTACATTGGATTGAGGGGGAAGGAGAGGCAAAAAGAGTTGGCTATATTGCAAGTACGAGAGCAAAATACCTTTTAGTATGGGCGGTGCCAACACTGTCTGAAGAAGATCGAAAACTTATAGAGGGTTACGGTTTTAAAAATATTGATGAGATGTCAACAACTACTAAATATGAGTTACTTGAAAGAACTAATGAGTATGCTTAAATTGTGTTAGGAATGAGAAAGCATGTAGAGAAGATACTAGCATAAATAAATAGGTGGTATTACTACCTTTATGCTATTTTAAACAGGAGGTAGAAGAATGAATGAAAAAACTATAAAATCTATAAGTAGTAAGTTACATGATGGTTTTGAGTCTAAATTGTTTGAAACATCATTAAAAGAACTAGAGGATATAAATAGTCCTATCCGTATTAATACTTTTTCTCTTAGTTTACGTGAATTAATTAGACACATATTAGCAAGATTAGCTCCTGATGAAAAAGTTCTTAGGAGCAAATGGTATGAAAATCTAACAGATAAGGAACATGGTGTGACAAGACAACAAAGAATGTTGTATGCAATAAAAGGGGGCTTGTTAGATGAATTTATAATAAATGAATTAAATTTAGATTTAAATAAAGTCACAAAAAAATTAAAGAAGGTAATTGATAATCTAAGTACCTAGATTTTGTACAAATAAAACCATAGGATTTTCCTAAGTTTACCATGGAAGTATTACCAAAAAACAACTAAAGGTGAGAATAGCCCGCCCATAGAAGTATTTTTTATCCCAAAAAAATTCTACGAAAGGCGGTATC
>JAFIFG010000135.1 GCA_020832135.1 Clostridiaceae bacterium | reverse complement strand
TTATGGGACTTAGATAGAAAGTTAAAAGAAGGGACTGATGCTGTATATTTCATAAACTACTTTGGATTCCCCCAACCTAAAGCCCTTCAGCAATACTTGTTAGAAAACAAAGATTCCGTCACGATTATAGAGGATTGTACTTATTCTCTTTTCTCGAAAGGGTTATATCCAGAAGATTATATCAGTGATTATCAGATTGCTAGTTTAAGAAAATGAACGGGTATGCCTAATGGCGAGATGATTTTTTCGAAGGATTACAAGCTAGAATACGAGCTTGAGGTATGGATGGTTTAGGAAATTTTTATATTGGTAAAAAAGTTCATAATGAAGCTATTCATAATGATTTAATTAATTACTGGAAAAAAGTCAATAATGTTGTTGATATTGAAGATATAAACTATTTTTCTATCTATAGGAATATGTAAAAATAGTCCCTACTTTGATATGCTCCCCTTGAGAAATATAAAATCCTATATTTAAAGCCCAAGGCTGCCCGCAGTTTCATGGTAATTTAAAATAAACAAAATTCTCAAATGGCCTGACATTTAACTTATGCCATTCCTTTGCAACTGCTTCAATATCATCTGTGGACCCATTATCAATTATCACTACTTCTTGTGTGGATAGGTTTGATTTTTTAATGCCTCTAATGCTTCACAGATGAAGTGGCTATAGTTATAGGTAGCTATAACTATACTAACTAATCCGCGCTTTCTATCATGAAAATTAGCCATCGTCTCCAACCTTCCTATACATTTTCCTTATAATTAACTCCATATACTTTCTAAACCTAGTAAGCTATCTATTCTTTTCTATTGCTTCTTTAAGCTTCTTAACTGTATAACCCATTTCCTCCTTTGTCACTAGGGTCTCATGTACCTTTTCACCATGTCGAATACCAATCATATTTATTTCAGCATTTGGGTTAAATATTTTTTTCACTGCAATTGCTAAATCATAAATAGTAGCAGCCGGTGCCTTATGAACAAAAATATCTCCCTGTTTAGCATTATCGAAGGCATACATTACCAGATTAACAGCATCCTCTAAAGAGATTAGAAATCTTGTCATATTGGGATTAGTTATGGTTATTGGACTTCCGCTCTTTATTTCTTCCACAAATAAAGGAATCACAGATCCTCTAGATGTCATAACATTTCCATATCGAGTACAACATAATATTGTGTCAGTTTCTTCTACATTTCTAGATTGTGCTATTGTCAGCTTTTCCATCATAGCTTTAGAAAGTCCCATAGTGTTAATGGGATAAACCGCCTTGTCGGTACTGAGTACAATTACTTTTTTAGCCTTGTTTTCTATAGCTGCATTTAGCATATTATATGCGCCTAAAATATTGGTTCTAACTGCTTCCAAATGTTTTATTTCTAAACATTCTACTGGCCTCCATTTTATTAATCTTCATAGAGTCTAGAGGTATGTGTGCCTCTATCTTCACTTTATGTTATGCTGATAAAGTCCTCTGTGGCACCACTTCTTGATGAAAAGCTGAAATTGTTGTATATAAATTCTAATCCTACTGTATTCTTAAAAGATCTCTATGTAACCAATGGATTTAAACAATAATGTAAGCACAACTCATGCTAGGTCTAAATTTCACTTATTACTGTCTTATTAGCACATAGACACACTCTATAAAGAATGTTATTATATAGACAAAGTTTAATAGATGCATCTATTTTTTTGACTACTTATTACAGTATTTATAAAAAAAGTACTGTAATACAGTAAAACTATAATTTTTTTAAAAAGAGAGGGGAATAACTGTGGAATTAACACATAATCCTAACTTGATATGGTTTTTGGTAGCTTATGGCGTACTTATGCTAGTTATGGGTTTCTTTTATTCTAAAAAAGTTTCAACAAGTGATGATTTTATTTTGGCTGGAAGATCTTTAGGAGCAGTAGTTTTGATGGGTACTTTAATAGCCACCTGGGTTGGTAGCGGAACTATTACTGGGGGTAGTAATTCCTTAGCATACACCTATGGCATATGGCCTGCAATGCTCCAAAGTGCCTCTGCAGTAGTGGGTATAGGACTTTTATTCTTTATTGCTGAACGTATAAGAACTTTTGGTAAGTATACTATATCTGAAATCTTAGAAACCAAATATGGTGAAACTGCTAAGATGTTATCAGTTGTTGTTATCGTATTAGCTTATATTGGAATTGTGTCTTACCAATTTAGAGGATTTGGGTTCGTACTAAATGTAACCACCGGTATTCCGGTTCACATTGGAACAATCATTGCGGCAGTTTTAATTATTTTTCTAGCTGCAGCCGGTGGATTAATGGCGGTGGCCGCTACTGATGCCATTGGAGCCTTTATTATTTTGATTGGTTTAGGGGTAGGTATTCCATTCTCTATTGGTGCTGCTGGTGGATGGTCCAACATCGTCTCCACTGTACCTCCTTCTAGCTTAGAAGCAATGGGTGGACTTACACCTTTACAATTAACTGGCTACTTAATACCATCTCTTTTCTTGCTATTGGGTGATCAGAATATGTATCAAAGGTTAGCTGCCTCTAGGGGTGGCCGTGATACACGTATAGGTTCTATTGGATGGCTTATAGGTGTGTTGTTTATCTATCCTGCGGTTTCTATTATAGCATTCGCTGCCAGAGTTTCATTCCCTGATATTGATCCTGGGATGGCACTTATTGCAACCACCACCATTCTTCCTACTTTTGTAGGTGGATTATTACTTGCAGCAGCTGCTGCCTTTATTATCACAACAGGTAATTCTTATTTGCTGTCTGCTTCTACGAATATTACCTATGATTTATATGGAAGATACATTAATCCCAAGGCAACAGATAAGCAAAAACTAATGTTTACAAGAATACTGATTCCTGTTTTAGGGTTGTTATCCTATTTACTAATCCAGTACTTCCCTAGTATTTTAGCAGTACAAATGTATGCCTATACAGTGTATGCAGCTGGAATTACTCCTGCAGTGTTAGCAGTATTTTTATGGAGAAAAGTTACAAAGGAAGGTGGTATTGCTTCTATGTCAGCCGGAGTTATTACTACTCTGGTATGGGAAATTCTATTAAATAGACCCTATGACCTAAACAGCTCTGTCATATCTATTCCTGTGGCCTTTGTAGTCTTAATAGTAGTTACTCTTATTACTGCAAAAGACAGTACGAATATCACTAAATAATAATTAATAAATTTTAATATAATTCCAACTATTCTTTTAAAGGTAGTTGGAATTATTTCTATTTAGTATTACAATAGAAGATATTCTTGTATTAACAGTAACAGGATGCCAATTGCTAATTAGGGGGGAATTCAATGGAAGAAGTATTTAGAAAAATACGTCAAATACGAAAAGAAAAAGATTTAACTTTGAAGGAACTTAGCAACCAAACAGGTCTTTCTGTAAGTTTTCTATCACAGGTGGAGCGTGGAACTTCTTCTTTAGCCCTTACTTCTTTAAAAAAGATTGCTGACACCCTTCATGTTCCTATAACTACCTTCTTTACAGGTTATGAAAATGAAAACTTCTTAGTTAAATCACAGGAACATAAGTCTTTTACCATCGAGGGTTCTAATACAGAATATGTAAGATTAAGCGGTACATTTCCTGAAAGAGTCTTAGAGTCTCTACTAGTTACCCTTAGTCCCGAAGAAAAACATGGCCACAAATTTAGCCATCATGGTGAAGAATTTCTATATGTCTTAGAAGGTGCGATTATTGTTAATATAGATGGCAAAGAACATATCGTCAAGGAGGGGGATTCTATCCACTATCCATCAAACATTCCTCACTTTTGGGTGAATCCAGTTAAGCAAAAGTCAAAATTTCTATGTGTTTTAACACCTATCGTTTTGTAAATGTTTACTTTTTTAGAATGAATAAAAACACCTAGAATTCTAAGGATAGAATTCCAGGTGTTTTTTATAATACTCATCATAAACTTATAATAATGATACTATCTTGTGGCATAAGATTAGTGCAAAACCTACATAAATTCTATAACTTTAAGTAACCTATCCAGCACTACTACAATTTCAGCCCTTGTTGCTTTATGTTTAGGTTGCACTCCTCCAGCTGATCCCTGAATAAGACCTATCTTTGTAAGACTAGCTACTGCTTCTGTAGCATAATGACTTATTAGGTTTGCATCATTATATACTGTTAAGCTCTCTTCTTCTGCTTCTTCAAGATTTATACCTAATACCTCCATTGATCTAGCTATAATAACCATCATATCTTCCCTAGTTATATTTCCATTTGGATTAAAGGAACTACCACTACCCCTAGATATACCTAGTGCTCTTGCAATACCTATTCCATCATAGTAGTATGAATTCATTGGTACATCAACAAAATTATCTTCAAATGTAGCATTTAAATTTAAAGCTCTAATAACCATCAGGATAAAATCACCTCTTGTGGTATTAGCTCCTGGATTAAAGAGACCCTTTCCATCACCATAAACAATCTTTCTTTCATAAAAACTGTCAATAGCGTCTACAGCCCAACCATATTGTTGGCTAATATCATAAAAGTAGTTGGATAAACTTGTGCTTATCATAAGTTCTCTACTTTCATTATGAAGCCTATCAAGTGCAGTGACTGCATAGACTACTTTATCAGAATCTTTCCTTCTCTTATCTACAAACTCCTGTATTCCATGCTTATTTTTCCTTACAGTTCCTATAAGCTTTGCTGCACTTTTATCAGAGTTAATATCTATCTTTTCACCTTTATTCATCTGATAGATTGCAAAATAGGCTGTATTAGGATCATTGTCAACCCATGACAGCTTAATACCATTTGAAGTAGCATCTATTCTTCCTTGTGTAGGAGTATAAGGAGTCCGCCCTTCCTTCCAAGGCATTACAGGAACTAGAGCCTTTGTTGACCATAGGTCCGTTTTCATCCTATCTACAACTTGTTGTTTGCCTGAATCATTGAAATTTTTAAATCTAAACATGATACTCCCCTGTATTTCAGGATTTACAGTATTAAATTTAAGTTGGCGAACAAACTCCTCAACAGCATTACTACCTTGAAAATATTGATCATCGTTGTCATTTATTTTATAAAGTGCCTGTCCCATATAAAGATGGACATTTTTTCCCTTAACAACCTTTGACCACCAGTCACCAATTTCACCATAGGGTGCTCTTGAATTACCAAAAGAAAAATAAACCTGTGGAGCAATATAATCTATGATCTCCTCTTCTACCCATTTTTTAGTGTCGGCAAAACTCTTATCATAATTTGTGAAGCCAGCACTTGTGTTGGAGCCATCAATATGTCCATCCTTTTTATTTCCCCAAACTCCAGAGGGGCTTATCCCAAATTTTACCCAAGGCTTTGTTGCTCTTATCTCATCTGAAAGTTCCTTTATAAGTTCATAGGTGTTATTTCTTCTCCAATCACCAATATTTGAATATTGACCTAAATTATATTTATTAAAAGTATCTTCGTCTTTTAATTCTCCTTCATGCCTTTCATAATAAAAATAATCATCAAAGTGCACTCCATCTATATCATAATTATTCACTACCTCCATCACCCGACTAATTACCCATTCTCTTGCTTCAGGAATACCAGGATCTACAACAAATCTTGACATAGAGGATTTAACCCATTCTGGGTGTTCTTTGAAAACACTCTTCTCTATATTAAGAGATTCTATTGTTGCATCATTCATGTACATGGATATCCTATAGGGATTAAACCATGCATGAAGTTCAAGATTGCGTTTATGAGCTTCTTCTATGGCAAAAGCCAAGGGATCAAAGCCAGGATCCTTACCAAAGGTTCCTGTAAGATAGCGGGACCAGTTTACAATATTGGATTTGTAAAGAGCATCTCCCTCAGGACTCACTTGAAAGAAAACAGCATTCATATTCATCTCAACTGATTTATCTAAAATTGCAATAAGCTCATCCTTACTTGCTTGTATTCGTTCTTTATCATTTACTATTTTTCTAGCTTCTACAGATGGCCAATCTAAATTAATAACAGTAGAAATCCATGCCCCTCTAAGATGCCTTTTGGTCACCGGTGTTTCATTTGGTATATACTGAGTATATTGATCCCATGGTTTTGATGCTGCTAAAACATT
>JAFIFG010000118.1 GCA_020832135.1 Clostridiaceae bacterium | reverse complement strand
TATTACGTTAATCACAGGAACGGAAGGAACAAGGATAGCATTAATGCAGCAGTTACAGGAATATCTTTCTGATGTGGTAACAATTTATAGTTATGCCATTGATGAAGGTATCCCCTATAGAATAGAAGAAGGCTTGGTGGTGTTGTCCAGTAGTATTGTGGAGGAAGAACTAGCAAATCTAGGGTTATTAGGAGAGGGGTGTAGGGTCATTATTGCCCAAAGAACCCTCAGTTATGATTGTATAGATGAGATTGTACTACTTCCAAAACACACAAAGGTGCTATTTGTAAATGATGCTGAAGCTTCCACTAAGGAGGGGATTCATATTCTACAAAAACTAGGGGTAGATTATTTAGACTTTATTCCCTATTACCCTGGTATGGATGCAAACATAAAGGCTGTAGATATTGCCGTTACACCTGGGGAAGTGGATAAGGTTCCTAACTCCATAAAAAAGATAGTAGATATAGGCCCTAGAATTATGGATTTTACAACCATAACTAAAATACTATATAAACTGGAAATTTTAGATTATAAAGCAGAGGATCTATCTGAGAAATACTTAGAGAAGATTATTAAAATGGCAAGAAGGTTAGCGCAATTTACCAATAAAATATCCGATCTCAATGAACACTTAAGTTTGGTCCTAGACAGTTTAAATGATGGATTGCTGGTATATGATTTAGATGGTTTCATAAGTGTCTTAAATGAACACTTAAAGAGAATGTTGAATATTCCTTTGATAAAAAGCAAAGGAAAAAGTGTAAAAGAGGTTATCTATAATAAAGAAATGGTTCAATTTTTAATGGAAGATTCGAAGGAAGAGGATAAAATTATTTCTATAGACGGGATAGAGATTTTAGTAAAAAAATTCTATTTACCTAATCATAACCATGTTATAGCCACCTTCAAAAGCATAAAGGAAACTATGGAAGTAAATCATCGCATCAAACAGGAATTGATGAAAAAAGGACACTATGCAAAGTATACCTTCCAAGATATTATTGGAAGTAGTAGTAAAATAGAAAGAGTAAAGCGGGTTACTGAAAAACTCTCAAAAACCGATTTAACCATGTTAATCGAAGGGGAAAGTGGTACAGGTAAGGAGTTGTTCGCTAGTGCTATACACCATGCTTCCAAAAGAAAGAAAGCAGCATTTTTGGCTGTGAATTTCAGTGCCCTACCTGATGAATTAATAGAGAGTGAATTGTTTGGTTATGAGGAGGGAGCATTTACAGGAGCTAAAAAGGGCGGTAAGGCTGGAATATTTGAAGAGGCTGATGGTGGCACCATCTTCTTAGATGAAATAGGGGATATATCCATGAAGGTACAGGCTAGACTTTTAAGGGTATTACAGGAGAAGGAAGTCATGAGAATCGGTGGGCACCATATTAAATCTATAGATGTAAGGGTTATAGCAGCCACCAATAAGGACCTGGCACAGATGGTAAGGGAGAAAAAATTTAGGGAAGATTTATACTATAGATTAAAGCTGGGTTATATTAAAATACCACCATTAAGAGAAAGAAAAGAAGATCTACAACAACTTATTGAGTACTTTATTAAGACAGAGTCTGGAAAAACTATTTATATAGAAGTGGATGCTTTAGAAAAATTATTACAATATGATTGGTATGGAAATGTTAGGGAGTTGAAAAATATTTTAAGTTATATGTTGGCGGTAAGGGATAGTGATTGTTTGACGGTGAAGGATATACCGGACAAAGGGTTTTTCTTAAGTACAACGGTGCCTATAGAGGAAAAAACACATAAGCATACGATGGTTTTACAGGAGGATATGGTTTATTTGTTAGAAAAAATATATCGTTTTAATGAAAAAGATATATTGGTGGGAAGGGAAAAACTTTCAAAAATTACTGAAGATAGTCCCTATCCAATGACTACCGCTCAAATACGTACTAAATTAGACAAATTAGAGGCGATGAACTTTATTAATAAAAAAAGAGGTAAACATGGAACAGTGGTTACGGAGAAAGGTAAAAAATATTTAATGGAATTGTTTGGTGATTTAATGGAGACGTAATGGTCGCCATTAAATCACCAAAACAATAAAAAATATAGAAAAATATATAAATTTTCTGTAAATTAGTTGGCATGAAAAATGCATATAGATAGAGGTGATTGCACTATTATGAACTTTTTCTAAAATAAGGAGGTTTATTCATGTCAACAGAAGTGAAACAGGCGCAAGCCAAAAAAAGAAAGTGGGAAATGCCGGATAGTTATGTCATTATTTTCTGCGTGGTGATATTAGCAGCATTGGCAACCTATGTTATTCCTTTAGGACAGTTTGATGTACTATACAAAGCCTATGATGCTCAAGGGAATGAGATCGTAGAGGTAATGGATGGAGAGGCCAGTGAATTTACTGTAGGTGGGGATACCTACACAATTGATTCAACTGGAGGAAGTACGGAAATCTTTAAGGCCGGTGAAGAAGATGCCATCGGCAACATAAGAAAAAACAGAGCTAGAGCTGTAGAAGTAACTGACGGTGAAGCTCTAAAGTTTACAGTTCTACAGGAGTATGGGGATTATATCTCCAGCGGAGAAAAAGAAGGTATTAAGCTCTTCGAAAAATGGGGAGGAGTAGGTTTTTTAAACTATGCCTTTGAAG
>JAFIFG010000058.1 GCA_020832135.1 Clostridiaceae bacterium | reverse complement strand
AACATTACTACCACGGACAAAAATCCTCCAAATCCATAACCAAAAATACCGGTTATTATGCCTCTTGTTATAGGCCATATAATCCATAAATATGCAAGAAATTTTATAATCGTTTTTGCTATCTTCATATCCTTCAACCTCCTAGCGCTTTATTTATAGTAGAGCTGTGCTATTTTGTCCTTTTCTTCCAACATAAACCTAGTTTTTTCTATTAATGCTATCACTTGAGAGGTATCTGCTGCTGCTTCCATTTCTCCAACCATTTTAGCTATTGCCTCCACATTACCATTAACCTCCTTGCTGATCTCTTCTACCTCCCTTATATTACTAGGACTACCATATTTAACTGCATTTACAAATAGCTCAAACTGCTGTTGAAAGTCAGCATCTTCCATAAGAATTTTGTTCTGTTTAACCAATGCCGTAATTTCCTCCAACCTGATTTTCTTCACACCCTCTACAATCTTTATGCCTCTATTTTCCTCTTCTTGCTCATTAATATCAACAAAGGCTTTATTGATATTTTTCGTAGTGGTGGAAGAAAGCACCGTAATCAATAGGGTTGTAACGATAAAGTATAATAGAGGAATATTGAAAAGGTTAAAAGATACTCTAATAAGTACTATTATGACTATATAAATGACAGGTATAGCAGAAAACGCCAATTTCTGCCCTAGGTTTTGAAAATTAGGTTTTAATACTACATCTGAGAAAAAAATAGACAGTATCCCATAGGAAAGTAAAAATAAGAAATAATAAAAGCCTACATCCCTAGCTACTGCTGGCACCTCGTAAAAAGCTACGATAAAGGTAATAATAATAGCAGTTAAACTCCCTATAGCTTTTCTTAATATGCGGGCATTTTCTTTGTTCATATCGATGGTTTCCTCCTTTATATTAGTTTTTTTCCACACTCAGGACAAAATTTCGTACCACTTATAACCTCATAGCCACAATCTTGACATTGAATTGGCTTCTGCACCAATACAGTTTCACACCTTTGACATATTTCTGCATCAGCTTCATTATCAGCTAAACAATTAGGGCAAAACTGCAGCTTTTTACCACATTCAGGACAAAACTTCACGGTACCTTCAATGGTATGTCGACATTGTAAACATTGTTTTTTTAGGGAGGATCCACAGTTTCCACAGAATTTCACTTCTTTTGAAGATATTTCTCCACAACTTGGACATGCATTCCCTTCCTGCGATGCTGGTGGTTGTTGTTTTTCATTACCATTAAGTAGTTCATCCGACATGGAGGAAATCTGCTGTGCTGCCATCTTGCCAAGTCCAGCACCAATACCAAAACCCATTCCCCCAGAAACCATAGGATTGCCGGAATTAGATGCTGCCGTTTTAATAACATCAAATTGCTTTTCTGTTCTGTAGTCATAACCAAGCTCAGCCATTTTCCGTTTTTCATTTTGTATTCTTGTGCTCTCTATCGTTTGTTCTTCATATGCCTGCACCTGGGCTAAATCCATTCTTCTCTTTTTTTCTTTTTTAAGTGCCATAATTTCTTTTAAATTATCATTATCTACAGGTTCTATTTTTTGGATATAACATCCATCAATTTCTAAGCCATAACGCTGAAATTCTGTACTTAAAGCATTAGTCATAAATTCACCAATTTCTAATAAATGACCATTTAATTCTGTGAAGGACTTCTCTTCCTTCATTACAAATTTAACCAATACATCTGTTATTCTACTTATTACAATACTCTTGGTTTTTTTCTTCAGCTCCTCTAAAGAAAAATTTGTCACTTGACCAGCAATAGCTGTAAATAAATTTCTACTATTTGTTACCTTGACGCTTATGGACCCATTAGAACGTATGTCCAAAATAGCCTCATAGATCTTATCCTCCACCTTGATTGGAGAAGGGGTTCCCCACGGCACCTCCATTTGGATGGACTTGTTGACGAACCATACCTCTGCTGGATGTGGTGTTTTACCTCCAAAGGGCAAATTTAAAAAACCCTGTAAAAAAGGCATATTTTGAGTATTCAATTCATATGCACCTGTATCAAATACATGAATGATTTTTCCACTCTTTACAAGTATGGCTTCTTGTGATTCACCAACGATCAGCCTAGATCCAGATGCTATTGCTGGACTAGGATGCTTCCATAGCATTGTTCCCGATTGACCCGTTATTTGATTGTTGGCCACAACATCTAAAATCCCTTTTACACTGTTAAAAATACTCATACTTTCTACCTCCAAACATTTTGATTTTAATTTAGTATCCCCCTCAAAAGCTGCTCTATTAATTGATTGGTGTTGCTAATCCTCCCAATAGAATAATCTCTAACAATCCCTGCTATATTGGGTAAAAAAGCATTAATATTAGGTATTTCGGCTATACCTTTCACAGCACCCATAGCATCCCCTGATAATGCAGAGGATACAATATATCCTGTTCGTCCAGCAAAGCTATCGGGTCTAGCAGATAACAGCCTTTCTAATACCCGCTGTGCATCATTGTGCCTCCCTCTAGAAGCATATTCTCCTGCAATCCGCAACAGAACCCCCTCGGAATAGCCCGCCAATTCACCTTCCTTATATAGCAGTGTATAGCTTAGCTCTTCGGCTTTTCTATAATCCCCCATCGCAACCAATTCCTCCACATCAGCTATAGCCCTATATTGGTTTGAGGTAATGAGCATCGTTAAAGAGACAGCCATACCAATTACTAAAATACAAAAAATAATTCCCATTGCATACACTGTTCTAGGGCGAAATACGAAATAATCGTCTTTTTCCTTCTTCTTATTAGAAGCACTGTCTTCGTTTTCTATATTTATTTTATGGATAAAACTATTTTCAGCAGTGTAGGCATTATCTTCTCTTTTATGACCACAATGACCACAAAATTTACTACTATTTACTATAGTACCACCACAATTTAGACACTCCACTTCAATGCCTCCTTATACTTTTTATATAATGTATTGATATATTTTATAGGACTTATTCCCTAAATAACTATAATTCTACAATTTTTTGTTTTTTCCTTTTAATTTCTACAAATTTTTCTTCATATGTAAAATTTTTCATAAACAAAAGAAGCTAAAATACTCCTCCTTGCAGTAAACAGTTTTATTATTTAAACTGTCTACCATAAGGGGAGCATATCATAAGCCTACTTCTTCTGCACTTTGGTTCTATACTTAGTGATAAGAATTATCAGAATAAGTTGATATGTTGGTGTCAGGCACGCATCTTTGTTGGTGTCAGGCACGCATCTTAGGCACACACCTTGTTTTAATCAAAAGAAAAAGCCCCTCAAAGAATTTTCTTCTTTAAAAGACTTTAACAGCGAACCTATTTCCTTTGGTTAGCTTGCTTTAATGTAAATATTTCTTTTTCTGTTTCAATCTCCTTATGCAATACAAACTTTAAAGTATCTTTGATATCCGAAAAATTTTGTAACGATTGGGTTTTAAATTCTGTTAAGTCTGCTGTTTGATTATAGACACTATCTAATTTATTTTCTATGCGATTTACTTTTTCATCTATAGAGCTTACCTTTTCGAGTATTTGCTTTAATAGTTGTTCCATACTCTCATCCTCTCCATATCCAGCTTATACTTTCTTAATAATATTATATCATACACTCAAGAAGAATATAATCATGTTTTTGGAAATATAGTTTATGGCTATTTCTGAAAATGTGAAGATACTTATTATAGCCTTTGAAGTATTCCCTAAAGATAGATTTTAACAAAAGACCCAAGCAAATTAAGCCTACTTCTTCTGCACTTTGGTTCTATACTTAGTGATAGGAATTATCAGAATAAGTTGATATGTTGGTGTCAGGGAAACCTCCGAAAAACTAGTATAAAATTTAGAACTTCCCTATCACTTGAATAAAAATACATTCATTAATTAAGCTATTTATACAATTTATGTGATTTCACACTAAATTTTAATTATATTCACCTTAAACATAAGACATTATTGACTTTAGAGCCCTATTCTTGGGCTCTTTTAAATATTTATGGCATAGCAAGATGGGATGGGTCAAGTAAATTTACCATCCTTATTATATTGCATGCTATATTTGCCAAGGTAATGTGAATCTTAGCTCCAACAAGTTTTAAATATCTACATCTCCTAAGGCCATGCTTTCTTACCATGGTTGCAAACCTACGCTCAACTTTATATCTTTTATTGTATGCTTGCCTAAACTCCTCTGTTTTAGCTCTGTCGAGTCCATCTAGTATAGCATCATATCTTGTTGAGATATCTACCTTTCTTACTATATACGATTTCCCATTTTTAGTTTTTCTAAGGCATTGATCTATTAAAGTACAAGCTAGGCAGATTTTTTTATCAAACTTAAATGATTTCATAGGTTGATTTCTTTTCTTATCTTTTAATATTGTATACTTTTCTGTAGTAATTCCATTAGGACAAGTTACTCGCTCTAAGTCTTTTGATATATTAAATTCTTTAATGCCGAAAATTTTTATTTCTCTGCTATTTTCGTTGTAAAACTGTATATTAGCAACAATATTTCGATCCTTTAAATTAGACCGATTATCTATTGTTCCATATACCTTATCTGCTGATAACTCTTCGGGTTTTATCTCAAAGTTTTCTTCTACTTGATCCACTAACTCTACTAATTTTTTCTCATCTCCTACATTAAAAGGTGTTTGTACTGATGATAAAATGATTTCACTCTCTTCATCTACAATGATATGATTTTTATATCCTCGTTTAACATTACCTGGAGATTTGTGGGCTACCCGTGCATCTGGATCTACAGTACTTACAATCTTATCTTTTTTATTATTGGTGTATTGATCTATTAGATCATGTAGTAGACCAAATGATTCTCTATATTTCTCATTTGTCTGTAGTTCATCATAGGTTTTTAGATAAAGATATTCTAGATGCTTATTAGCAATCTCTGAGTATCTATTTACATTCACTTTTTCATTTTTTGCATGCTCTTCTTCAATAGCAGTTTCAAATGCTTCCAACTGATTTTCAGCTAAATCTGCATTAAACTTTCGAATTTCTTTCGTTAATTTTCTAAAAGCATTACATAAAAGCTTCTTGCTAGATGGGTAATTTACATTAGCAGCTACATCTGTACTATCAATGATAAATCGCTTTGTTTTTACTAGATCTCTTTCTATGCACTTTCTTACAATTTCATTGAAAAAATTATGGAACCTTTTTTCTCCTAATCGCTTGATTCTAAAATGACTAATGGTAGTATCATCAGGAGTATTATCGTCTATATTTAATCCTAAAAACCATCTAAAGGCAACGTCGGTCTTAATTCTACTTACTACTTCAATATAAGAAAGGTTGTATAGGTATTCTAATAGGCATATTTTTAACATCATTGCTGGATCTTTTGATTTTCTCCCTAGGTCTTTGTAGCAGTCCTTTAACATGTCGTATGCAAAAGAAAAATCGATGATAGTATCTATTTTTACTAATAGATGATCTTTAGGTATTAATTTCTCATAAATCATACTATTAAACACATCTATTTGACCGCTATTTTTACCCATCATAGCTATACAACCCCTTATCTTTTTTGTTGTATAAGTATTATATCATAATGAATATTTCTGCTGTAACTTTACTTTTTCGGAAGTTTCTCAGGCACCGTAGGCAATCGTAGGCAATCACTGCAGTAATCATTTGGTATTACTCAGGACTGTGTTTCTTAACTTTTGTAACTTTTGTACTCCCACTTACCACCTAATGAATGCCTTATTACCCCTTCAAGTTCCAGCATC
>JAFIFG010000035.1 GCA_020832135.1 Clostridiaceae bacterium | reverse complement strand
CCTAGAGCCAAGTACTTTCAACAGGCTAAATTAGGGGTTTATGTAAGAATGGCTTTAATAGCATTGCTTTTGGGGGTGGTTGAAACATGTTAGAGGTTACAGGAATTAAAAAGGGCATTGTTATAGATCATATTGCTGCTGGAAAAGGTTTGAAGATTTTTGAAAAACTAAGCCTTCATGAGATTTCCTCTACCGTAGTATTACTAATGAATGTGCCTAGTAAAACCATAGGAGCAAAGGATATTATTAAGGTTCAAGACCATATTGATTTAGATTTAAATATACTAGGATTGATTGATGAGAATATTACAGTTAACGTGATTGATAAAGGAATTGTTATTGATAAGAAACAAGTAGAAATTCCCCATACAGTAAAAGGGCTATTTAAGTGTAAAAATCCCCGTTGTATCACTTGGGTAGATGATTATGCAGAATCTGAATTCACCCTGGTTCCCAACGGTAAGATTCAATACCAGTGTCATTATTGTGAGGAGTTAACAGAATATAAATTGTAGGTAATAGAAAAGGACCTATCTAATAATCTTAGATAAGGTCCTTTTCTATTTATGCTAATTTTCAAATGCTTTTTAAAGATAACAATTCTTACTTCTTCAAATTCCTACTTCCTGGTTTAACCAGAGGTATAGTATTTTCTTTGCACAGAGGACAATGATCAGCTTCATAGGATATTACCTCTGTAGATAAAGCTGCCACTAATTTTGTCTTGAAATCTACTTTTCCGTTACTTCGATCCACTAAAACCGCCACCCCTACAACCTCCGCTTCAGCCTCTAGTATTAAGTCAATAACCTCCTGTACAGATCCTCCTGTGGTGATTACATCCTCCGCCACTACAACCTTAGCTCCTTTAGGTATGGTAAAACCTCTTCTTAAAGCCATTTTACCCTCCACTCGCTCTGCAAAGATATTTCTAGTCTTTAATTGTCTTGCCATCTCATAAGCTACAATGATGCCCCCTGTAGCAGGTCCTACTACGATATCTACCTGTTGATCTACAAATTCCTCAGCCAATCCTTCTATTATTTCTCCTGTATAATTTGGATACTCTAAAATTCTAGCACATTGCATATATTGATTGCTATGTCTTCCAGAAGTTAATAAAAAGTGACCCCTCTGTAATACACCTGTTTTTTCTAAAATCTCTACTACTCTTTTTTCACTAATCATACCTTACTCCTCCTTGTTTATCCTAATAGGTTTCCACGTAACTCCTCTATATTTTCAAAACCATACTCTAATAAATAATTCTCTATTCCTTCTATCACCTTTATGGTGGCTGTTGGATCTGCAAAATTGGCTGTTCCTACCGCCACCCCCGTAGCCCCTGCTAAGATGAATTCTATTGCATCCTCCCCCGTCATAATGCCCCCCATACCGATAATAGGCACATCTACTGCTTCAGCCACCTGATGCACCATTCTTACAGCTACTGGCTTTATAGCTGGTCCAGAAAACCCTCCCATCCTATTAGCTAAGACTGGCTTCCTCCTATGAATATCTATTTTCATACCTAAGAGAGTATTGATAAGGGATAATGCATCAGCACCACCCTTCACTGCAGCCTTTGCTATAGGGACTATATCTGTTACATTAGGGGTTAACTTTACAATAAGAGGTTGTTTTGCTACTTTTTTCACCTCTTTTGTAACCTCTTCCACCATAAAAGGGTCTGTCCCAAAACAAACTCCCCCCTCCTTGACATTTGGGCAGGAGATATTTAATTCTAATAGATCAATATCTGTGTCACCTAAAGCTTCCACCACTTCACAATATTCTTCTACTGTTCTCCCAGCAATATTGACGATGATCTTGGTATCATATTGTTTTAAAAAAGGTATATCCTCTTTAATAAATTCTTTTATGCCTGGGTTCTGCAGGCCTACACTATTTAACATACCGCCATAGGTTTCTGCAATTCTAGGGCTAGGATTTCCCTTCCAAGGAGTGCTGGCCACACCCTTTACTACAACCGCTCCTAATTCGCTTAAATCTATATACTCTCCGTATTCCTTTCCTGAACCAAAGGTTCCAGAGGCTGTCATAACTGGATTTTCAAGCTCCACTCCCGCAATATTTATCTTCATATTGACTTTTTTCATTACCAGACTACCTCCTCTCCCCAGAATACAGGTCCATCCTTACAAACCCTTCTATTTTGCCAGTCTTCCTCATTCTTCTTCTTTGTCTTACAGGTACATCCTACACAAGCCCCTATGCCACAAGCCATTCTCTCCTCTAGGGAAACCTGGGTCTTTATTCCCTTCTCTCTGCCCCAAAGGTCTACTGCTCTTAACATTCCCTTTGGTCCACAGCTGTAGATCATATCTCCATCGGGATTTATTTGTTCTAGTAAGTCTATTACATTCCCTTTTATCCCCATACTACCATCTTCTGTAGCTACATAAACTGTTGCTCCCAGCTCTTTAAATCTCTCTTCTAAAATAGAGTCTTTTGCAAATCCAAGAAAGACCTCTACTTTACCCTTTAGTTGCTTTACTAGTTCTATTAGAGGAGGGGTACCTATGCCTCCTCCTATGACAATATGCTTCTTTATAGTATCCTCTATTTTAAATCCATTCCCCACAGGACCTAATACCTTTAATACTTCCCCTGTTTTGAAGGCTGCTAGCTCAGCTGTACCCTTCCCCACCACTCCATAGATTAATTTTAAAGTTCCTTTATCTTTATCAATGTCACATATACTAATAGGCCTAGGAAGTAGCATTTCTCCCTTGTTCAAATAAATACTCACGAACTGCCCTGCTAAAGCACTACACACTATTTCCTCTGATAAGACTTCCATCATAAAAATACAAGGAGCTATTTCCTTATGTTTTATAATTTCACAATCATACACTTTTTTCATCTTTTACCTCCTAAGTTAATGATTTCTAAAGTATCCATATTAATTTCAGACTCTAGAACCTCCATCATGGCTTCAGCAGTGTCTAAGGACGTTACTACATTGATTCCAACTTCAATTGCTTCTCTTCTAATACGGAACCCATCCCTATTTACATCATTTCCTTTTGTTGGTATGTTTATTACCAATTGTATTTTTTTGTTTTTAATAGCATCCAATACAGTAGGTTTTTCTTCCCCTACTTTATTAATCTCTGTAACTTCTATCCCTCTCCATTGTAGAAATGCTGCTGTTCCACCGGTGGCTACTAAATCATATCCTGCCTTCACCATTCTCTCTGCTAAAGGATAAAAGTCCTCTTTGTCTCCGTCTCTTATGGTTACCAGTACAGTTTCTCCTTTTTTCGGTAGCTTTACCTCCGATGCCTTCATGCCTTTATAAAGAGCTTCTGAGAAGGTATTACCAACCCCTAATACTTCACCCGTGGACTTCATTTCTGGTCCAAGGCTGATCTCCACCAACGGTAACTTCTCAGTAGAAAACACCGGCACCTTAACCGCCACTTTATCTGCCTCAGGATATACACCTACACCATAATGTAGTTCCTTCAACTTAGCTCCTAACATGACCCTTGTGGCCAGTTCAATGGCCGGTAAATCTGTTACTTTACTGATATAAGGTACGGTTCTACTGGACCTTGGATTTACCTCAATGATATAGATTTCTCCATCCTGCTCAATAAATTGGATATTAATCATACCTTTTACATGAAGGGCTTTGGCTATTTTTTCAGTATAATCCAGTATTTTTTCTTTTATTTTCTCTGTTAGGTTTTGAGGTGGGTATACGGAAATACTATCGCCAGAGTGAACCCCTGCCCTTTCCAAATGTTCCATAATCCCTGGTATCAATACATCCTCCCCATCAGAGATGGCATCTACTTCAATTTCCTTCCCCATTAGATATCTATCTATTAGGACTGTCTTTTTAGGAGCCTTCTCAAAGGCCGCTTCTAAATACTTTGTTAGCTCCTGTTGATTGTAGGTGATTTCCATACCTTGTCCACCTAATACATAAGAAGGTCTTACTAAAACAGGGTATCCCAATTTATTTCCTACTTCAATTCCCTTCTCCACAGAGTTTACTGCTGTACCTTCAGGTCTTTTTATATTTAAAGACTCCATTAATGCTTCAAATTTTTCTCTATCCTCTGCCCTGTCAATTTCTTCTGGACTAGTTCCTAGAACCTGCACACCCATTTTTCTTAAAAATCCACTAAGCTTAATAGCAGTTTGTCCTCCAAACTGTAGGATAACACCATAAGGCTTTTCTTTTTCAATGATATTTAGTACATCTTCTTCTGTTAATGGTTCAAAATATAGTTTGTCGGAGATATTAAAGTCTGTACTAACAGTTTCAGGATTATTATTTACTATAATAGTTTCAATTCCTTGCTTCTTTAGAGCCAATACGCTATGGACGGAACAATAGTCAAATTCGATTCCCTGACCAATTCTTATAGGTCCTGAACCTATTACCATTACCTTTTTCTTATCAGATACTGCCACTTCATCCTCCTGCTCATAGGTGGAATAGTAATAAGGCGATACAGCTTCAAATTCCCCACTGCAGGTATCCACCATTTTATAGGTTGGATGAATATTGTATTTTACTCTGAGTCCGTAAACTTCAGCAGGGTTACAATTTATCAACTGTGAAATTCCCTTATCAGAAAAACCTACTTTCTTCACAGTTCTTAATTCTTCCTCTGTTAAACTGTCTATTGTCTTAGTCTTTAAGTTTTCTTCTTGTAGTATAATACCCTTCATTTTTTCTAGGAAGAACATATCCACCCCTGTTAGTTCCTCTACCTTGTCGAGTCTATATCCCATTCTAATCATTTCAGCTAAATCAAATATTCTCTCATCATCTGGGGTAACAATACTCTTTTTTAATTCCTCTAAGCTTTTCTTCATGGAGGATTTTTTCTGAAGAGTATATTGTTCTAACTCTATAGAACGAATACCCTTTAACAGGGCGGCTTCAAAATTTCTTCCTATGGCCATTACTTCTCCTGTAGCCATCATTTTTGTTCCTAATCTTCTATTGGCTGCTTGAAATTTATCAAAGGGCCATTTTGGTATTTTAACCACCACATAGTCTAGAGCTGGTTCAAAGCAAGCAAAGGTCTTTCCTGTAACATCATTTCTTATTTCATCTAGGCTATAACCTAAAGCTATTTTTGCTGCTACTTTAGCAATAGGATACCCTGTTGCTTTAGAAGCTAGTGCTGAGGATCTACTTACTCTAGGGTTGATTTCTATCACTGCATATTCAAAGCTGTTTGGATTAAGAGCTAATTGTACGTTACAACCACCCTCTATACCAACAGCCTCAATAATATCTAAGGAAGCCTTGCGTAGCACTTGATATTCTTTATCAGATAAAGTTTGGGAAGGTGCCACTACAATACTATCTCCCGTATGCACTCCTACTGGATCAATGTTTTCCATATTACATACGGTAATACGGTTACCTTTGGCATCACGCATTACTTCATACTCTATTTCCTTCCATCCTTTAATACTTTTTTCCAAGAGAATTTGTGTTACAGGGCTTTTTTCTAATCCCTGTTCCATAATTATTTCTAATTCTTGTTTATTTTCGGCAATACCTCCACCAGTTCCTCCTAATGTATAGGCAGGTCTTACGATAACCGGATAACCAATTTCTTCAGCAAAGGCCATCCCTTCCTCCATATTTGTTACAATTTCACTAGCTATAGAAGGTTGATTGATTTGAGTCATAACCTTTTTAAAGCTTTCTCTGTCCTCTCCTCTTTTGATGGCTTCTATGGAGGTACCTATTACCCTTACATTGTATTTTTCTAAGATGCCTTTATCGTATAAGTCTACAGCAAGATTAAGTCCTTTTTGTCCTCCCATCCCAGCAATAAGGCTGTCGGGCTTTTCTTTTGCAATGACCTTTTCTAGAAATTCTATTGTTAAGGGTTCAATATAAATTTTATCTGCTATTTCCTTATCCGTCATAATGGTGGCTGGATTACTGTTTACTAATACAACCTCTACACCTTCTTCTCTTAAGGCTCTACATGCTTGAGTTCCTGAGTAATCAAATTCTGCTCCCTGTCCGATGACGATGGCTCCTGATCCAATTACCAATACCTTTTTTATGCTGTTATCTCTTGGCATGTCATTTTTCCCCCTTCAAGCATCTCTATGAATTGGTCAAATAGATATCCACTTTCCTCCGGTCCAGGACTGGCCTCTGGATGAAATTGCACACTAAACAATGATAGTCTTTTATGTGCCATCCCCTCTAAGGTTCCATCATTTAAATTTATATGGGTTGCTATTACCTCTTCCGGCAGACTTTCTTCTTTTACTACATAGCCGTGGTTTTGAGAGGTAATATAGACTTTTTGGTTCAACAAATCCTTTACAGGATGATTACACCCCCTGTGTCCGTATTTTAAAGGCTCTGTATCTCCTCCTAAGCTCAAGGCCAATAATTGGTGTCCTAAACATATACCAAAGATAGGTTTGATACCAATGAGCTCCTTAATAGTTGGAAGGATGTTTTCAAGGTCTTTAGGGTCCCCTGGGCCATTCGATAAGAATATACCGTCAGGTTTCACTTTCAATATTTCCTTTACTGTAGCGGTGGCCGGAAATACAGTAAGTTTGCAGTTCCTTTTAGAAAAGGATCTTAGAATATTTGCCTTCACACCAAAGTCCATCACTGCAATATGATGCGACTCTCCATTTATATGACGTACTGCCTTCGTAGTAACTTCCTCTACAGCATCTTTATTGTTTAAGCTGGAGATTCTATCTGCAATTTCCTTCTCTGTTAGTTCCTCTAAAGTAATAATTCCCTTCATGGTTCCAGCATTTCTAAGAAGTCTAGTTAAAGCTCTTGTATCTATATCCTCTAACCCTGTAATTCTATTGTTTTTTAAATAAGTTTCTAAATCCATTTCACATCGCCAGTTACTAGGTTTTTTACATCTTTCTTTTACAATTAACCCCTTTACCTTTGGTGTTGACGATTCTATATCCTCTAGATTCACACCATAGTTCCCTATTAAAGGGTAGGTCATCACCACCATTTGTCCATAGTAAGAGGGATCTGTTAATATTTCTTGATATCCCGTCATTCCAGTGTTAAAAACTACTTCTCCGCCACTTTCTCCTATATATCCAAAGGCTTTACCTTCAAAGATGCTACCATTCTCTAAAATTAATTTTGCCTTCATAGTTATGTCTCCCTCCTATAATGCTACTACTCTATTTAGATCTTCTCTCATATCTATTGCTGCCTGTCTTGCAGCTTTTCCAAAATCCTTCTCGCTGAACTCAGAGTTGTATTCTTCCTTCTTATAGGCTGCTATAATGCCTCTAGAGGAGTTGATAATAGCACCTAGACCATCTTCATTAAAATATCCCTTTAGGTCCTCTGCCTTTCCACCCTGTGCCCCATACCCTGGAACAAGGAAGTAAGTTCTCGGCATGATTTTTCTAATTCTTTCTGCCTGCTGAGGGTGGGTGGCTCCTACTACAGCACCTATACTACTATAGCCAGCTTCTCCTACAAGCTCTTCACCCCATTTTGAAACTAATTTTCCTACTCTTTCATAGAGCTTTTCTCCGTCAACTTCTAAATCTTGAATTTCTCCACTATTAGGATTAGAGGTTTTTACTAGTATAAATAAACCTTTATCATGGTCTTTACAGTGCTTCATGTAGGGCTCTATAGAGTCATATCCTAAATAAGGATTTAAAGTAATGCTATCGGTTCCATAAATATCATAGTTTTCTTCTTCTATCTCTACTCTTCCGATATGTCCTTCTGCATAAGCCTCTGCAGTAGAGGCTATATCGCTTCGTTTTATATCTCCTATGACAATCAACCCTTTTTCCTTTGCATATTTCACTGTGTCTATATAGGCCTTTATTCCTTCGTGTCCATATTGTTCATACATGGCTATTTGAGGTTTTACAGCAGGAACAATATCCCACACTGCATCAATTATTTCTTTGTTAAAGCTATAGAACATTTCTGCTACTGCTTTTGGAGTTTTCCCATATCTTTCATAGGATGCTTCCTTCATAAAGTTTGGTATCATACTTAATCTCGGATCTAATCCCACCACAGTAGGATTGTTTTTTTCTTTAATTTTCCTAATCAATCTATCTATCATTTATTTTTTCCCCTTTCCTTCAAAGACAATTTTTCCATCTACAATGGTGTAATATACTTTTCCCTTCACTTGTTTCCCGTGAAAAGGACTATTATTGCTTTTGGATACAAAGTTATTTATATCTATTTCATAAGTTTCATTAGGGTTAATAATGGTTATGTCTGCAGCCTTCCCTAACCTTAAGGTTCCTTTATCTATGCCGATTATTTTAGCTGGATTGATGGTCATCTTTTCAATCATCTCGCTGGCTGTCAGAACCCCTGGTTCCACTAACTCCGTTATAGTCAGTGGAACTGCTGTTTCTAGTCCAACTATACCAAAGGGTGCTTTTTCATAAGAAGTATTTTTTTCATCCCTATGATGTGGTGCATGGTCGGTGGCGATTACCTCAATAACACCTTTCTTTAAGCCTATCTTTATGGCCTCTACGTCCTTGTTACATCTTAAGGGGGGATTCATCTTTGTATTAGTGTCTTTTGTAAGAACCTGCTCTTCTGTTAAAGTAAAATGATGGGGACATACCTCCGCTGTTACCTGTTCTCCCCTATCCTTTGCTTCTTTAACAAGCTGTACCCCCAGTTCTGTACTTACATGACATATGTGGAGCTTTGCTGCTGTGGATCTAGCTAAAATAATATCTCTAGCAATCATTACATCCTCTGTATCAGTAGAAATCCCTGGCAACCCTAACTCTTTTGATATCCTTCCTTCGTTCATAACACCCCCTTGAAGTAAATCTTCATCTTCGCAGTGGGAAAAAACAGTAAGTCCTAAAGCATAGGCTCTCTTCATCGCTTCCTTCATTAAAGCTGCATTTTGTACTGTTTTACCATCATCACTTACACCACAGATTCCCCCTTTTTTCATTTCCTCCATATCAGTAAGTTTTTCTCCCTTTAATTTTCTTGTAATGCTTCCTATTGGTAAAACATGAACAACTGCCTCTGTATCACTTTTTCTTTTTATATAATCTACTATTTTTTTGGAATCAATGGATGGACTAGTGTTGGGCATACAGCATATAGTTGTAAATCCTCCCCTAGCCGCACTTAAGCTTCCACTTTCAATGGTTTCTTTGTGTTCAAAACCCGGCTCCCTTAAATGAACATGCAAATCAATAAGTCCTGGTGTCACCCACAATCCACTTGCATAGATCACTTTGTCTACTATTTCTTCTATGCTATCTTCAACAGCTGTAATTTTGCCGTTGATTACCAGTATATCTTTTATTCCGTCTATTCCTGAAGCTGGATCAATAACCCTTCCACCTTTTATTAATAGTTTCATTGTCTTCCCTCCCTCTTCTTTTTGAACAAAACAAAAAGGACAACAAAAAGGTATTTTACCTCTTTATTGTCCTGTGTCTATTAAATATAACATCAATGAAAGATAAGGAACCTATAGTTTCTTTATCTTTTATTGTACTTGTATTTTGTTTTTTTACATATTGAAAAAAGCTACAGCAATTTTTTTGATAGGC
The DNA here is from genome assembly GCA_020832135.1 of Clostridiaceae bacterium. Classification (GTDB taxonomy): domain Bacteria; phylum Bacillota; class Clostridia; order Peptostreptococcales; family Natronincolaceae; genus JAFIFG01. The sequence goes on along the minus strand of JAFIFG010000035.1, from coordinate 46,444 downwards.
TGTCATTGTTCTTCCTCCCTTGTTGGTCTCACGGGACCAGTTTAAAGGTAACTCTGTCTATACACTTGTTATAAATTATTTTATTTTAATGTAGTTTATCATAAAGGACATTTGTTGTCAATAAAATGAGACTTTATTTAAAAGATAAAGCCACCCAAATAGGTGGCTTCTAATAGTTTACAAATTGCAATGGATTAACAGGTGTTCCATTTTTTCTAACTTCAAAATGCAAATGCGGTCCTGTACTTCTTCCAGTACTGCCTACCTTTGCAATTTCTTCACCTTTGTAGACTCGATCTCCCCGCTTAACCAATAGTTTACTGGCATGGGCATAATAGGTTTGATATCCATTTTCATGATCAATAATTACCAAATTTCCATAGGCTCCTCTAACACCTGCAAAGGATACTCTTCCAGCATCTGCCGCTGTAATGGAGGTTCCTGTAGAGGCAGCTATATCAATACCTTCATGCCTTCTTCCCCATCTCATTCCAAACCCTGATGTCAATCTACCTCTAGTAGGTCTAATAAAGGTTCCTGTTGCCACCGTGGCGGGCCTAGGAGTGGTTCCTTCAGCAATTACTCTAGTTGTAGGCTCTGAAAGTATTTTTTCCTCTACTACTTGGGTGTCCACTACATTACCATTTTCTTTAACTAAATAACCCTTTATTTCTCGTTTTCCCTTAGCACCCTGTACCGTAATCTTTCGATCACCTTTATATAGAGCTTCTGTTTCTTCATACTCTGTTTCAAAATCTATTTCTTGCACTAACTCCACATATTGTTTTGTTTTTACAGAAATATATGGTCTAGGTACTATTAAACTTATTTCTTGACCTATTTGTAATCTATCTGGATTAATAGTTGGATTTGCCTTTTCTATATCTTCTACCGATAGATCATATTTTCTAGCAATTACCCAACTACTTTCCCCCGCTGCTACTGCATGTACCTTTTCCTCATCTGTACCTTTTGTAATTAATCTAAGGGCTTCTTTTTTGCTATTTATTTCTGCCATTTCTGCAGCTATTTCTTTTATTTCTACATTTTCACTAAATCCTATATATTCATATTCAATGTCTTCTTCGATATAAAGTTGTTTAATTTCTTCAAAAATAGCCTCTGCTATATTGTGATTCTCTACTATAGCCACAGCTTCTCCTTCAACTAAAATAGCTACAGCCTTCACCTGCATATCTAATTGTCTTTTAATGTTATTAGCAATGGTTCTTAGATCTGTTATTTCATCCTTCTTGGCCTTTGTTTGTATAAATTCTATATCCTCTGGAACCATAAACTCATGACCGTAAAGATTTTTAATTTCATTTTTTATCAGCTCTATAGCTTCAGTAAAATCTTCTTCACTTCTTATAGTGGCGAGCACTTTTCCTTCCAACTGTACTTCGTAGGCTCTTAAACCTGCATTTACCCTCCAGCTAAATAAGCTTACTACCATTATAAATGTAATTGCTATCATCATATATGTATAAATATTTTTATGTCCTTTATTTTCACGTAGTAGTTTTTGTATCTTTTTCTTTTGAATCTTGCTTATTTCCAAGACTCTCTCATGTATGTTCATTTTCAATCTCCTCTCTCAGTTCCTCTGTTAGGATGGGAGTTCTTTAGCTTTTTTTTATGCTTTTGTAACATTACTGTAACAATACACTTCCCTATTATATAATATTTTTGGAAACATATACAACCCCAAACTTATGTTCTTTTATGGATTTACTGCCTTATTTTACCCTTTTTACGAAATATTATTACATTTCTACATTTAGCCATTGATTAAATAGGTGCCTAATATCTTTTTCCGTGTTTTTTTCACAGATTTTATAAAAATCTTCTGTCGTAGCATTTTTAAATTTAAAGGTTTCAAAGTATTCCCTTATGACCTTTGAAAATGTCTCATCTCCCATTTCTTCTCTTAATTTTTCTATAAACATAGCACCTTTGCTATAGACAATACTACTATACTCCCAAGAACTATCAAATTCTCTTAAGCTTCTTAAAATACCTTCTCCTTTGTCCGGCTCAAGATCTATGTAATTCTCATATTGAGCCTTAATCATTTTCTCAAATACTTGTTCTTTAATATGGGGACCATATTTCTTTTCAAAATACATTAGAGTAGAATACTCCGTCAAGGCTTCGTCTAGCCAAGGTTCTTTTACTTCATTATTACCTACAATACCATACCACCATTGGTGGGCTACTTCGTGGGCTATAACATATTCCAGTGGAAAATCCTCCTTCATTTCATATAGATCCTGACTGATCATAACTACATTAGGGTATTCCATACCCCCTACAAAAAAGTCAGTAGCTACAATAGATAATTGGTTATATGGATATTCTCCAAATAGGTTATTAAATATCTTTAAGGAATCTAAGCCGTATTGTAGGGCTTTCTCTCCCTTTATATCTCCTATAGCATAGGAAATTACCTTAGTATCTCCTAGAACCGCTTCTCTAACCTGGAACTCTTTGCTTAATATCATAACAAAATTTCTAACTAAATTTCCTTCTATCTTATAGATGTTTTTATTATTCTTTTCATTCACCTCTATAACATCACCAGTAGACGCCATAACATACTCCGTTGGTATTGTTGCTGTTACTTTATATTGTGCCACTTCACTATAAAAAGGGTCCCCTATGGCATAATAGGGATCTAGGTTCCAACCTCCATCATCATATACGGCCACTATGGGAAACCAGTTGGTAATATTGACAGTATTTTCTCCATAGCCCATCCTTCCTATAGTGTTAGGTAGTGTAACTTTAAAGTCTATTGCTAGCTGTATCTTCTCTCCTGGTTGTAAAGGCCTTGCAGGAGTTACCCGTAATATAGTATTGCTTTCTCCCATAATTTTATGGTGTATAGGTTTTTTTCCTTCTTTTATGCTATTTATTTCTATATATCCAGGATTGAAACCATTAGGATATGCTCTTTCCATCTCTTTTTTTTCAAAGGGTACAGCTTCCTTTGACCTAAAGGCATTTGGATATAGATGTAGATATATATTTTCTAAGGCTTTCCCCGTATCATTGGTATACACAGTGGTTTGATTTGCCTTAATGCTCATATCCTCCTCTATGAACTCCATATTTATCTGATATTGCGATAGGCTTTCTCCCTCCCCTTGGGGACTTAAAACCCTAGTATCTTGCCTTATATCCCACATATATTGAAGAGATATAGTAACAAAAAATACACTAAACATAATAATAGCCAGTTTAAACTTTCTACTATTCACCCTCACTTTGAAACCCCCTTTATGATATATCTACCTTATCTAATAATTTCGCTATTAAAATTTTATTTGCTATTATAAGTTTTATTACAAAACTTTACTGATTATCCCTATGATTCTAATTACTAACAGAATTTCATTTTTATTAAATCAACAAGCTTTGTATAATATGATATAATATTGAGTAAACATAGCAAAAAGAAAGATTGGCTGCTACTTTTATAATTTGGAGTGATATATATGAGTTTTTTAAAAACTACTGCTTCTATAGACTTAGGGGATACCCCTATAGAAAATATTTTTATTGATGTGTATATGCCGATGGCCAATGGCACCTTTGTAAAGGTTTATTTATTAGGATATAAATATGCCTGTGATACGGATTTAAGTAAAACCGTAAGTAATATTAACCTTGCTAAAAATTTAAACATTCCTCTTTCAGATGTTTTAGCTGCTTGGGACTTTTGGGAGAGTAAAAAAATTATAAAAAAACATTTTAAATCTCCTGAGGATGAATGGGATTATGGGGTGGAATTTCTTAATCTAAAACAGTTATATATAGACAATAACTATAAACCAGCCCATGCAACGAAAGAGGACGAGGTTGAACCGGAAAATTATACTAGTTCTACAAGGGACCTTATTTCCGCCAATAAAATTCCAGAAATAAAACAAATGTTTATGGAAATAAATAAGATTATTCAACGTTCCTTAGTACCAAATGAAAAAATGCAAATACTAGAATGGTTTCATAACTATAATATTGATCCACCTTTAGTAATAAAAGCCTACAGTTACTGCATGCATAAGAAAAGCCAAAAAAATGTTAAATATATAGGTGGTGTACTACGAAACTGGTATGATATGGGTATTACCACTGTAGACGCTCTTCAAGAATACCTTTTAAAACAGGGGGAACGCTACGGATCATATGATCGTGTATTCAAAGCTATGGGCTTTTTTCGTAGAGAACCTTCCGAGGCAGAAATGAAAATTATGGATAAATGGTTAGATGTGTATAGTTTCTCTATGGATGTTGTGTTAAAGGCCTGTGAGAATAGTGTTAAAACCTCCAATCCCAATTTAAAGTATATAGATGGAATTTTATCGGATTGGCATAAAAAAGGAATTAATAAGGTAGAGGATATCGAGATATTAGATGAAAGACCAAAACCTAAACCTAGACCCAATCCTACTTCTACAACCACTAAACCTCCTCAAGTAAAGACCAAGTTCCATTTAGCAGAGAGTAGGGGATCCAAGTATGATGCCAAAGAGTTGGAGGACATGCTCTTAAAACGCCATAAAAACAAGTAATAGGAGGGCTCTTATGAAGGAACAGTTTGTTAAGGAAATTTTGAGAAGTTACGAAAGAAAAAGAGATAAAAATAAAATAGCTTTAGAAAATAGAATAGAAGAGGTATATATAAAGATACCTGAAATAAAAGATATTGATGGAAGAATAAAAAAGCTAGGTATCGCTTTGTCTAAAGCATTAATTAACCAACCAGAAAATCCCCAAGAAATACTTAGTGATTTTAAACATCAACTAGAGCAACTAAAACAACAGAAAGCCTTTCTCTTAACTGAAAACAATGTCCCTCTTCAATACCTTGAAGAGCAATACCATTGCAAGCCATGTAAGGATACGGGATTTTTAGCTCATGGAAAAAAATGTAATTGTTTTAAACAACAGTTAATTAACCATGCCTATAGTATGTCTAACCTTACTAATGTATTAAAAAAGGAAAACTTCCACAGCTTTAATATTAATCTGTTTAGTGATGAGAAGTTTAACACTCAAGAGGAAACACCTAAGGAAAATATGCTTACTACATTAAATATATGTGAAGGATTTGTATTTAATTTCGATGCGGATAATGAAGAAAATTTATTATTTTATGGTGCTACTGGGCTAGGAAAAACCTTTCTTGCCAACTGTATTGCTAAAGCTTTATTGGATAAGGGAAAAGTTGTAATATATCAAACCTCTTTTAAGATTTTAGAAATACTTCAAGAAATTCGTTTTCAAAGCTCTAATGATAAAGCACGGGCTCAGCTATTGTTTGATGCAGATCTTCTTATTATTGATGATTTAGGCACTGAAATGACCAATACCTTCACCAATAGTGAACTGTTTAACATTATAAATAGTCGCCTATTAGCTAATAAAAAAATGATTATCTCCACCAATCTAACTCCTAAAGAAATCATGGATCGTTATGATGACAGAATTTCTTCCCGACTCTTTTCAAAATTCTCTATGCTAAAGTTCTACGGAAAAGACTTAAGATGGGAAACCAATTAAAAAAATCCTTACATCAATTGATGTAAGGATTTTTTATTAGTTGGTGACCCCTAGGGGAATCGAACCCCTGTTACCGCCGTGAAAGGGCGGTGTCTTAACCGCTTGACCAAGGGGCCATATTCAGCAAAACCCAGTATTCCTGACTAAGAATTGCCGAAAATATATTAAAATAATAATGGTGACCCATCCGCGACTCGAACGCGGGACACCCTGATTAAAAGTCAGGTGCTCTACCGACTGAGCTAATGGGTCAAGTATTGCTCACAGTTATATATATTACTACATATTTCGACTATCGTCAACACTTTTTCAAAAAAATTAAAAGCACGAATTTGTGCTTTTAAAATAAGGTTTCTCTTACAATAGTCTGACTTCTCTTAGGTCCCACTGAAACCATTTTCACCGGTAAACCTAGATAATCTTCTATTCTATCAATATATTTTCTTGCATTTAAAGGCAAATCTTCATATCTCTCTATATTAGTAATATCTTCATCCCATCCGTCTAATTCTTCATAAATAGGTTTGCATCTTCCTAATGTTTTTAAATTAGCAGGGAAGTGGTGAATAACTTTTCCATCCATCTCATATCCTGTACATATTTTTATTTTCTCAAACCCACTTAATACATCTAAAAGCATTAAAGATATTCCCGTTAACCCATTGACTCTAGCTGTATATTTCACCATAACACCATCAAACCATCCACATCTTCTAGGTCTTCTAGTGGTGGTTCCATATTCGTTTCCTTTTTCTCTAATCAAATCTCCGGTTTCATTAAACAGCTCAGTAGGGAAGGGCCCATGTCCTACTCGTGTAGTATAGGCTTTAACAATACCTAAGATCTCTCCAAGTCTATTAGGTCCTACACCAGCACCTACACAGAAGCCTCCTGATGTAGGGTGGGAGGATGTCACATAAGGGTACGTTCCTAAGTCAATATCTAACAAAGTTCCTTGTGCACCCTCAAACAATACTTTATCTCCAGCCTCTAGGGCTTCATGTACAATAACAGTAGTGTCTGTGACATATTGTTTTATTTTTTCAGCATAATCACAATAAGTATTAAAGATTTCCTCTTTATCGAAGCCTTGGCTATCATATATTTTTTCTATAATTTTATTTTTTCTATCAACTTGATAAAATAATCTTTCCTTAAATAGTTCCTTGTCTAACATTTCTCCTAGTCTTATACCAGAGCGCTCTATTTTATCCATATAACAGGGTCCTATTCCCTTTTTTGTAGTACCTATTTGTTGATCCCCTCTGGCTTCTTCCTCTAGGGCATCTATTTTTTTATGATAGGGAAAAATAACATGTACCCTCTCATCTATTTTAATATTAGATGTATCTACACCTTGAGATTGTAGTATTTCTATTTCCTTTAAAAAACCTTCAGGATCAAATACTACACCATTGCTAATGATATTTACCTTATCCTTATACAGTACTCCTGATGGTAGTAGATGAAATGCATATTTCTTATCCTCTACAATGACAGTATGTCCTGCATTATTTCCACCTTGGGACCTAACAACCACTTTAGCTTGTCCAGCTAAATAATCTATAATTTTCCCTTTTCCTTCGTCACCCCATTGAGCTCCTATAACTACAACTGACGGCATGTTTCACACCCCTATATTTATAATTTTTAATTAATGTTTCCCATATGTCGAACTCTACTGGTTAATATTATCATAAAAACCCTATATGGTCAATGTATATACGAATATTATTGTTTTTGTTTTTATAAACATTCGTACTCTATTGTTTATATTTACTCCTTCAAATGCAACTAAAATTAATGCTAAAAAAATAAAGTTTAGGTGGATATCCACCTAAACTTTATTTTACCTTATTATTCGCCTTTTGATTCAAAATACTTATTTAAATCTTCAATAAGTTTAGTTACATCAATTCCATGTACTCTTCCAGCATCTCCGATGCTTTCCATTGTTGCACCTGGGCATCCAAGACAATGTAATCCATACTGCATAAATATTGCTGCTACTTCACGGTCTTGCTTTAGTACGTCCATAATTGTCATATCTTCAGTAATTTTAGCCATGTTTTATTCCTCCTTAAAAGTATAAAAAACAACCTTTTCATTAATATTACCATTTTTTATATATTTTATCAACTAAGGAATTTATTTCACATCTGTGGAAAACTTTTGTTTTTAATTTTTGTTTTATCCACAAAATCACAGGACTATGCACAGGCGTTCGGTGGATATTGTGGATAATTTAATTACTCTTGTTGTAAGTATATTTCCTTAGTTATGCACATGTATTTATAACTGGTCTTTAATATTGTTCCCTGTTTTTTTAAAATATGTTGATAATCTTTTAGATATCCGTCTTCAAAAGCTAGTAAATTTTGATCTTCAAATTCATCATAGATTATATCTTCCACTCTAAATCCACATTTTTCATAGCAGTTTTCTGCTCTTTTATTAAAGGTAGCCACTTTTAAAGTTAATTTTTTCATTTTCATGGTATCAAAATAATATTTTAGAAAACTTTTAAGACTATCGGTTCCATACCCCTTATTTAGTCTATTGGGGTCAAAGACAATGCCTAATTCACTAACTTTCTTTATCCAGCCAATATTCCTTAAAGAAATATAACCTATAAGTTTATGTTCCATATCCCATACACTAAAGCATCTTTTAGTAATAGCATATTTTTTATTAACATACCAATGGTCTCTTTCTGCCTTGCCTAGACTTGGAAAATTGTAACTATAAAATAGTGGATCATCATGCTTTCCCCACCATAGCATATTATCCACATGCTTTCTTTTAAGCTCTGTGATATAGGTTAAGTCCCCCCTTGCTATCATCCTCACTATCCTCCATAGCTATTTATTCTCTATATTGATCATAATCTAAAAACTTTTGAAAATCTCCTAACCAGTAAAGCTCTATACCTCCTGTTTCCCCATGTCTGTGTTTTGCCACAATAACCTCTGCAACATTTTTCTTTTCACTATCAGGATGATAATATTCATCACGATATAAAAACATAACTAAGTCAGCATCCTGCTCTATGGCACCTGATTCCCTTAAGTCTGATAGAATCGGTCTATGGTCTGCCCTTAGCTCTGGTGCACGGGACAACTGAGACAAGGCTATAACAGGACAATTTAATTCCTTCGCCATCACCTTTAAGTTCCTAGATATCGTAGAAATTTCCTGTTGTCTATTCTCTGTCTTTCCGTCTCCTTGCATTAATTGTAGGTAATCCACTAGTACAAGGTCTAATCCCGTCTCCATTTTTAATCTTCTACACTTTGATCTCATTTCTGTTATGCTTATACCTGCAGTATCATCAAAGTAAATTTTAGCCTGTGATAAAGGAATCATAGAGTTTGCAATTTTTCCCCATTCTTCTTCATTTAAATTTCCAGTTTGTATTTTATTTAAGCTTACCATAGATTCAGCTGCCAGCATTCTTAGCATCAGCTGCTCTTTAGACATCTCTAGACTGAAAACAGCTACAGATGCCCCCGCTTTAATAGCGGCATTTTGAGCTAAGTTTAAGGAAAAAGCAGATTTACCCATAGCAGGTCGTGCTGCCACCAAGATTAAATCCGAGCTATGCAGTCCATTCAGTTTTTTATCAAGATCCAGAAAACCTGTTGTTAACCCAGTAACACCTTTTTTGTTTTCATATAATTCTTCTATTTTGTCAAAGGTGGTGGATAAAACTGTTTTAATGGGAGTAAATCCTTCTTGGTACCTATTTTGTGAGATATCATAAATATATTTTTGTGCTTGTTCCAGCACCTGTTGCACATCTATATCACTATTAAAACTTAATTGTATGGTTTCCTCTGATGATTTTATTAATCTTCTTAGGGTTGCTTTTTTTTCTACTATATCAGCATAGTAACGTATATTAGCCGTAATAGGTACACCTTCAGATAAACTATTTATATAAGGTATTCCGCCAATAGCATCCAAAATTCCTCTTTTTTTAAGTTCTTCTGTTATGGTTATCAAATCTACCGGTTCTTCCCTGTTAAATATGTCAAAAATAGACTCAAATATTTCTCGATGAGCCTCTTTATAAAAATCCTCTGGCTTTAAGATCTCTAAAGCAGTTATAATGGACTCTCTGTCCATCAACATAGACCCCAAAACCGATTGCTCGGCTTCTATACTATGGGGTGGAACTTTAAATGTGTTTATGCCTTCCATAAAAACACCTCCTAATTAAGGGTTGGAGATATTCTCCAACCCTTAGCTTTTACTCTTCTATAACTTGCACCTTTAATTTTGCAGTAACACCTGGACATACTTTAAACTCCAAATACTTTACCCCCAGCTCCCTTATGGGTTCTGGTAGTACTAATTTCTTCTTATCTAACTTGATATCTTCTTGTTTTTTTACGTGATCACAAATATCTTTAGAGGTTACAGATCCAAATAATCTTCCACCCTCACCTGACTTTGCTTTTATCTTAATGTTAAATTTTTCTATTTTTGCAGCTAAATCCTTCGCTTCCTGCAATTCCTGTTGTTTCTTTTGTTTTTTAACCTGATTTTGCTTCTCTAGAGTTTTGATATTTCCTGTTGTTGCTTCCACTGCTAAATCTTTAGGTAGAAGAAAGTTTCTAGCATATCCATCGCTTACATTTACAACTTCCCCTTGTTTACCTTGCCCTTTAACATCCTTTAATAAAATTACCTTCATGTTATTCTTCCCCCTCTTCAAAGTATTTTTCTATAGCATCTTTTAGTTGTTCTTTTGCTTCCTCCATGGTAACCCCTTCAAGTTGTGCACCGGCTACTGTTAAGTGGCCGCCACCCCCTAACTTTTCAAGAATTACCTGTACATTGACATCTCCCATAGATCTACCACTAATATATATAATTGTATCATCTTTTCTACCTAGAACAAAAGAAGCTGTTATTCCTTTAATTCCCAGTAGCTCATCGGCTGCTTGTGCAACAATTAGCTGAGATGCCTCCATATTCTCCTCACAAGTAGATAAAGCTACAAAGTTCCTTACTATCTCTGCTCTTTTTACTACTTCTGCCCTAGCTACTATGGTTTCTAACTCATCTTGAAATAATTGCTTTACTGATGTGGTGTCTGCACCGGCTCTTCTCAGTAAAGCTGCTGCTTCAAAGGTCCTGACTCCTGTTTTAAAAGTGAAATTTTTTGTATCTACAGCGATTCCTGCCAATAATGCCTCAGCTTCTGCTACTTCAATATTAATTTTATCATCCATATAAAAAAGTATTTCTGTAACCAATTCACTGGCGGAGGAGACATAGGTTTCATGATACTCCAACACTGGATTCTCAATGAACTCGGTTCCTTTTCTATGATGATCTATTACTACTATTTTATCGGTTTTTTCTAAAAGCTCAGGACATTCTGTAAAGTTCGGTCTATGGGTGTCTACAACTACCAATAGTGTTCCATCACTAACTTTTAATTTTGCATCATCACAGTCTATAATACTCTTTCTGTATTCCTCTGTTTGCCAAATTTTTTCCATAAGACAGTTGATGGAAGGGTTAGGATTATTTAATACAATATAAGCCTCTTTGCCTCTATTTTTTGCAGCTCTATAAATCCCCATTGCAGACCCTAAGGCATCTAAATCTGCATATTTATGTCCCATCACCATAACTTGGTCGCTTTGTTCTATTAATTGTCTTAGGGCATAGGCAATCACACGAGCCTTAACCTTTGTTCTTTTTTCAACCGCTTTGGTTTTACCACCATAAAAGCTAATTTTATCATTTCTTTTTACAGTAACTTGATCCCCACCTCTACCAAGCGATAAGTCCTTTGCAGCATTTGCAAACTCAAAGCTTTGTAGGGGAGTTTTTCCATCTGTTCCAATACCTATACTTAATGTAATTGGGATCTGGTTTCCAGCACTGATATCTCTAATTTCATCTAAAATATCAAATTTTTTAGCCTCTAAATTATCTAAATGCTTTTTCTCAAATGCAACAACAAATTTGTCATTTGCATACTTTCTAATAAAGCCATTTACCTTATTAGCCCATATATTTACCTTATGATCAATTTCTGCAATCACCAATGGTCTATTGGAGTCCTCTGTACTTTGCATCACTTCATCAAAATTATCAATCTGTACCAAAGCTACAACAGGTTTTTCTTCATTATATTTCTTTTTTAAGTTTTCATGGTTTGTATCTTCAATCCAGTATAACATAATGATATAACTAGAGTGATTATGCTTTGATGATTTAATGATATTATAAAGAACCTTAAAACTTCTATCTTGGATGGAGGCTCTTACCACTTTTTTTTCTTGTGGTTGCAATATATCCTTTATCTTAAATCCAGGAATAATATCTTCAATATTTTTTTCCAACAACTCATTTTTATCTATAATATCTAAAAACTTTCTATTATACCAGTTTATTTTTCCGTCAATTTCTACCATTGTTAAGGGTATTGGCATATTTAAAATAGATTGTTTTGTGGCAGAGTCTATGTCAGATGATAGACCTTCAATATATTTGGTCCACTCCACCCTTCTAATATTGGTGATTTTTAAGTTATGATAAATTAGATAGGTTAAAAGAAAGACTCCCACTATTGCAATATGCATATTGTAGAAGGAAACGATAGCAATTAAAATTCCAATAATAAAAATATATATTCTTGTATCTGGAACTAGAATATTAAAAAATCTTTTATTTCGCATGTTTTTGCCTCCCACAAAGTAATAACTACTCTTTGTTTTTTTCTTTACTATTGAAAAGAGTGCTCATTAACCCAATTAAAGCTACCAATGTCATTAGGGGACTGATAAATACAATTACTATTATAATCATAATCCTTATATATCTATTAATTTTTGTCTTTCTCAATAGATAACTGATAAAGGTAACACCCTGAAGAAAAAATATGACAACAAAGATAATTGTAATATTAGCTACTAAACTAGTGTGTTGTACATTTTCCAAGTACCTTGTTAACATAGTTAGTACTACAATAACAAAGGATCCAGTAACAATATTTCTAGGTAATTGAAACTCACTGAAAGAATGAAATTTACAGTCCTTCCACTTTAGTCTATTCATAATGGCTGCAACTAGATAGTAATTAATAAATACAGATAACATAGATTGAACAATAATTAAAGCAGGAAAAACCATCATCAAATAATTCAATGCTTCTCTTGCATGAATAGGGTTTATATTCATAGTCCCTAGCATTTCCAGTTGATGATCCAGTACAGCATCTGTCATTTTTGCCATTTCCCCTATAAAATCTACCCCTGCTACAGCAGTAATTATCTGTATTGTTAAAAAAATAGATAAAGCTGAAGCGGCAGTACCTAAACCCATTACTTCATAGGGTTGTTTTTGATTTTTTATATAGTATCCCATAATTAATGCCGTTGGCCCTAATATGATGAACACAAACCCAGTATAAAGTATACTTGTTGTAGCACCTATAAGTATACTTGCTATAATTAAAGATAAAACTGTGTATTTTATATCATGTCTAATAGCTAAAATGATAAAAGGTACCGGCAATATAGCCATTAGTATTGTTAAGATCGGTATGTATAAGGTTACTATCCCAAAAAACCATGCTATGGCCGCTATTAATGACGCTTCAATTAGTGCCTTTTTATTATTAAAATTCACCAAATAATCACTCCTAGTCCATTTATTCTCTACGTCTTGTAAGATGTTCTTTAAGCTCAGATAAATCTCCATACCATTTTTCTAAGTGATGTTCCTGTAGAATACTAGTCTTTATTTTTTCCTCCATCTTTTTATCAATCTTGCTATAATCATAACCCATTCTTTTTCCTAGTGTATAGGTTATTAATATAATATCCACTAAACAGTCCACTGCAGCATCTTTACTTTCCTTAGCACTTTTTATCATTGTTTGAAATAATTCTGAAACAGCACTTAAAAGTTCACATTTTAAAATTTCTATTAATTTTAGATTACGACTTATATCTGAATTGTTTTTATTATTTTGAAACATTTTTTAATCCCCCTTGTTTTATAACAGAGTCTTCCTTTGGAAGATTTATAGGCTACTTTATTAAAATACATACCGGCATTTATGAAAGGTCCTTAATCTTAAAAAGCATATGATTCCCAATGCCCTATAGAAACCTTCTACTTTATTATAAGCTTTTCCTCCTTGTTTTACATCAAAAAAAGAAGCAACCGAAAAAAATCGATGCTTAGCTGCTTATAATCATATTAAACTTTAATAAGGTTTCTTCAAGATTATATAAAAATACTAACATTTTTACAACCTCATCGGTTTGGAATTTGTTGATATTCTCATTGTTTTTTAAATTTTTCTTTGCTATTTTAATGTCCTGTATAATATAATTTAAATTTATAGAATTGTTTCTATATACCTCACATATTTGATTTTCTTTTTTCTTTAACGTGTTTAAGTTATCCTTTACTTTGCTAATATCCTCTTCGATAAGTTTTATTACCTCACTACCTATACCTTGCTCCAGTATATATTGCATATTTTGCATATGCTGTAGCACTTCCTTTGCTAGACTTAAGGTAATAAACATTTCTTTGTGTCTTACACCTCCATAGACATTAACTGCTTCCTCTTTTTTTTGCATTTCTAAAAACTTTTCCGATTGTGCTAATTCGGTTTCTATTTTCTGTATTTGCATATCTAAGGTCTCTATATTGGCTTTTTTGTACTGAAGTAAAGAGTCTAATATTTCTATATTATATTTTAAAGTATTTTTTGTAATAATATTTATTTCATCTACTACCTTTACATCATAAGTCGGAGGATATATTGTATAATTTACAATAACTGCCACAATTATGCCAATAGCCGTGTCAAACATTCTATGGATCGCATAAGTTATATGTCCACCTTCATCATTCAAAAAAATACCAATAAATACAACTCCAGCTATTGTAATAGATTCTCCCCACTTAAGTTTGTTCATTATAATAATAAGTATAATAATTCCTATTCCAGCTAATAGAGGATTTGAAGGGGCTAGCACTGCAAAGATTGTCCCTACCACCGCACCTACTAAGGTACCCAAGGTTCGTTCTACACCTTTTATCCAAGAGTCTGACACTGTAGGTTGCATAACAATAATTGCCGCCACCACTGCAAAAAAAGGACTTTCTATTCCCATAAATTGTGCAACAATCATGGAAAGTGTAACAGCAATACCTGTCTTTATGGTCCTGAGACCAATTTTCATATCCCTCACCCTTCTTTAAAAAACAGACATTAAATTCATACTCTCTTGACCATATCATTATATACTATTTTCCTTCATAATGGTATGGTTAAATTTAATATTTAGATAGAAAAGGTTTTCTAAAGAATATACTGCAACAGAAGTAAAAGGATGACTCCTGGCACACCTAAAAATCCCGTTACTAAGGCATTTATAGGATTTATAGCAATGTATATCCCCCACATACCTCCTATAAAATTCACCAATAATAGCATAATGCCCCCTATAACACCATTCCAAATTAATCTCATAATAAGTTTTATAGGTATTAATAAAACCCAACCAATCATATATAACAATATTAACCCAAAAGCATAGGCTAATATAATACTTAACTCAAAACCCATTATTCTCCCACCTTTTCTCTATGACATGGTAAACTTCAAGGAGTAGTGTTATACACTACTCCTTATTATTATATTATATCATGGAATTCTTCATATTATGATAATCTGATTTAATAAAAATTAGTCCTTAATCCCATTTCTTTTGCTCTTTTTAGTAAATACATATACCTGGCTTTTGTTGCTTCTACATTATATATTGCATAGTCTATTAAATCTGGATCTGAGACATTATGAAATACATCCTCAGCATTTTTCCATTCTTCCCGGGCTTTTGTTATTATTTCAACAAATTCATCTTCTTCGCTTTTCTCACTTGTCGGTGTTTGATTTATCCTACTATATACACTGTTCAGTGCATTAGTTATTCCTTCAACCATTCTTTCCCTTTTGTTTAATCCATTTTCCTCCTTCATATTAACCCCCCTCCAGCTTTATAGTTTATATGTTATATTATCCACTTATTGGATATTTATACCTTTATCTATAAAACGGTGAAAGTTTTTTCTTGTTCTAATTAATACTATGCTTTTTTTAGGAGGAGAATGCAAAAAACCTATGGGTTGCAATATAAAAAAAATAAAAGGACGACTACTGTCGCCCTATAGTTCTTTCCTACCTTCAAGTGCTTTAGATAGTGTTACTTCATCAGCATATTCTAAGTCACCACCGACAGGAATACCATAGGCAATTCTTGATACTTTGATTCCCATGGGTTTTAAAAGCTTAGATATATACATAGCTGTGGCTTCTCCTTCAATATTAGGATTTGTAGCCAAAACCACTTCATTAACATCATGACTAGAAATTCTTGTTAAAAGCTCTTTTATTCGAATTTCTTCAGGTCCTATCCCTTCTAAAGGAGATATAACCCCATGAAGAACATGGTAATAACCTTTGAACTCCTTGGTTCTTTCCATAGCCACAACATCTCTTGGATCCTCTACTACACATATAGTAGCTTCATCTCTTTTTGTATCACTACAAATATTACACACATCTTTATCCGTAAGATTTGTACATATATTGCAGTATTTTATACTGTTTTTAGCATCTACAATGGCTTCAGACAACATCTCTGCTTCTTCCTTTGGAATACTAATAACATGAAAAGCTAACCTTTGAGCTGTTTTTCTTCCTATCCCAGGAAGCTTTGTAAATTCCTCTATTAATTTTGCAATTGGAGTTGAGTAATAATCCATATATGCTCCTCTTTATTAAAACAATCCAGGAATATTCATTTTTCCTGTTATTTTAGACATTTCTTTGCTTACCATTTCCTCCGCTGAACGAATAGCTTCGTTTACAGCCGCAATGATTAAATCCTGTAACATTTCCACATCGTCAGGATCCACTACCTCTGGCTTGATATCTATATTAATTATTTCTTTTTTACCTGTCATCTTTACTACAACTGCTCCTCCGCCAGCACTGGCTTCCACTTCTTTCTTTTCAACTTCAGCCTGCATTTCCTCCATTTGCTTTTGCATCTTTTGTGCTTGTTTCATCATATTATTCATATTAGGCATTCCGCCCATACCTGGCATACCTTTTTTAGCCACAGTATTACCTCCTTAATTTTTTCTTTTATTTATTATTATTCTAACTTATTTGTTATTATATCATAAATCTACCAAATTTATCTATTCATCATAAATTTGTAATAAATGATCAGGTACTACTTGTTTTAATTTTTCAATAATAACTTCTTCATCTTCTTTTCTTTCCTTAGGAAGTATTTCATGTTCCATTACAAAGGAAATTTTTGCTTTTTCACCTGTTATCTTTTCAACAACATCCATTATATATTCTTTGTTTTTTTTCTTTTCCAATGCTTCCCTATGGAAACCAAAACCATCCTTCAAGCTGATAACTAAAGTATTTTTTTGAGTATACTGTAGTTCGCCTTCCTTTAATAATGCTTGTATTTGTGCTTTTTTATCTTTCCTTATAAATTCTAGTACCTCCTGCCACTTATTTTTAATCCTGTCGAAGTCAAGTGGTTCCTGTGGAGTTTCTATTGTTTGAGAAATTGCTTCTGTTTCTACTTCAGCTTCCTTTAGTCGAGGTTTTTGTTGTTCTTTTTCTTTATGCTCATCTATTTTTTCATACTCTTTGCTTTCTTGTTTTGCTTGTTCCTTCTTAATACTGTTTCTCACTGGCAACTCTGTAGTTTTTCCTTGTAGCACAGACTCCAGCTCTCTAACCTTGGCAGCTAGGTCCTCTAAAGAGCTATATCCCTTTTCTTGACATAGAGAAACAATCGCCACCTCCAGTAGTATTTTAGGCTGTGTGGCATATTTGGCCTTTGCTTCAGCCTCTGATAGAATATGTATGTATTCTACTAGATCATCAGTGTGAAAGACGGTGCTTTGTTCCTTTATTTTTTGTAAAACCTCTGCTGACAGCTGTAATTGATCCTCTAAATCCACTTTAATTTTAACCATTAGTAGGTTTCTTAGGTGATTAATTAAATCCTTTATCAATTGCTGTACATCTTTACCTTCTCCTACTATTTGTTGAAGAACTTCTATTGCTTTTGATGTGTTCTTTTGAGAAATATATTGTATTAAATCAAATACGAATTGATAATTTACGATCCCTAAAGTATCTATAACTTCATCATAGGTTAATCTGCCTCTGCTAAAGGATATGCATTGCTCCAATATACTAAGTGCGTCTCTTAAGGCACCATTAGCATTAATGGCTATCATTCTTAGAGCCTCTTCTTCTGTTTCAATCTCCATTGCATTACAAATAGTAGCTAGTCTTTTCATCATATCTTTTGTGGTAACAGCTTTAAAGTCAAATCTTTGACATCTAGACAAGATAGTTGCCGGAAGTTTTTGAGGATCCGTAGTAGCTAAAATAAACACCACATGCTGAGGTGGCTCCTCTAGAGTTTTAAGTAGAGCATTAAACGCTCCCGAACTAAGCATATGAACCTCATCTATAATATACACCTTATATTTTCCCTTTGATGGAGGATACTTTACATTCTCTCTTAATTCTCTTATATGATCTACCCCATTATTAGAAGCAGCATCTATTTCTACTACATCCATAATGTTTTCTGTTAATATGCCTTTGCATACTTCACATTCATTACATGGGTTAAACTCATCAGGATTTAGACAATTTATTCCTCTTGCAAATATCTTAGCTGTAGAGGTTTTACCCGTTCCCCTCGTGCCAGAAAACAAATAAGCATGAGAAATATTTTCACTCTTCATTTGATTTTTTAAGGTAGTGGTAATATGGTCTTGTCCTATAACATCTTCAAATTTCTGTGGTCTCCACTTTCTATATAAAGCCTTGTAAGACATATAAAATCACCTTCATTTTGTAAGATTTCCTTTAATTATAGTTCTTCTATTATTATACCACATAAAAAATCCTACAACCATGCCAATATATAAGGTAAAAGGTTATTAGAGAATAATGGTAATATTATGGATGCTTCCAGTGCACCAGATACCATCCCCTCAGGGGATGCTATAGAGATAGGTATCATGATTAACAAAATAATAAGAATCATCATAATGCCCCTTACTACTCCTAACACTACTCCTCCTATATTATTAAATGTATTTAATACAGGTAGTTGAAACACTCCATTTACTAAGTGTCCTATAAGTAAAATAATTATCCTAATAACAAAAAATAACAGTACAATGCTTACTACATTTATAAAGAAGGTAGTTAAAATGCCTTCAATATGGTATTTTACTGTTTCCATTGTCTGCTCAGCATAAACCTCTAGGTCCATTTTATTAACCAAGTGCTGTTGTAGAAATGTTGGTAACTTTGAATTGATTTCTTCTGTTACCCCCGTTGCTGTAGGCATGTTAAGATCAAATGCATTTCCTGCAAAATATCTTATTCTACTGGAAAAGAAAGCTTGATTCTGTAGCCAATGGGAAAGTTCTGTGTAATACAATCTTGTGAAAAAAGCTGCTACAACATAACTCCCCAAACTAAATAATGTTAGTATAAACCCTTTTTTATAACCTATCATACTACTAAAACCCAACAGTATAATAAATAGCATATCTATCCATGTCATTTTAAATCCTCCTTAGCCCCCATTGATTCTTATAAAGACTACCTTCTCTTTCGTCACTATTACCATACTGCCATTGGAGGTCATCAAAACCTCTTCTATATCACTATAGTATTTGTGCTCCATTTTTATATTGCCTCTTTTATCTAACAGATATATCGTTCTTGATGAATAAGCTATAATATTTTCTTCATATAAATCAATGCCTTGAAGATCTTCCTTTAATTTAACGGTTCCTATATTTTGTCCATTATACCGTAATATTTTTATGTTTTTTCCTTCCCCTGTATGAATAAAACGATTTCTACCTTCTTCACCACTATATACAACCATATAATCTGAGACTAAACTTTGGAATAATTGAGTTTTATCTATAAAACTTTCCCATAAAATTTTATTATCTCTATTTATTGCAATTATTTCTTCATCTGTTACTACAATCAAGTTGCCCCTTCCATCATAGGAGAATTTTAAAACAAGCTGTTCCCGTAGACTTTTTGAAGCTAAAAGATTCCCTTCAAAATCATAGGTTAATAAATTGCTTTCTAACCCACTGTTTGTTGCTAGAGTATTGATAGCTATCAAATCATTTTTTTGTGAAATAGCTATGTTCATTATGTTTCCTTCCCCCACCTTAATAATACTGCTTTTAGATCCTTGTTGATTTAAAACAATTAACTCCGTTGTACTTCTATGGGGTGTTTTTTGTAATAATACATAATTATCATCACACACTTTAAAATTACTTAAAGGTCCATCTGCAGTGTATCTATATTTGACTTTTCCTTCATCTAAAGCAACAATTTGATTTAACCCTTTATCCATTACATAAACAGCATCTTTGCTAACTCTTATTACAGGATTTGAAATACCTAAGTGTATATTCCATTTTTGTTCCCCTATTTCATCATAAAAATATAATATTCCTCCCCAATATTGAAGTATACCTTTTTTGAACTTTTCATAGGCAACATCATTATGATAATCTGTTTCTATTTCTTTTACTATATTTATGTTTTTGCCTTCAGACATACCTATTGTTCTTATGTGGTTAGTTGCCTTCAGACTAATAAATATTAAGATAATCACGGCTATCAATATACCCCAAAATCTGTTTTTCACCCTCATCTTATCCCTCCTATTTCATAGGAAACAAATATGTATTCTTTAGTATTCATCAAAAGCTTTCAAAATCCTCTTTTGATTTCCAAGGAAATGATGGTTATCTACTTCTTTTTGAACAGTATAGCTACAATAAAGAAAAAACCCATATAGCCAAAAATAGGATAGAAAAAAGAAACTAAATTTTTAAAGCCTAACATAGCCAATGGAATAGATGCTAAGCAAATAAACATCATTGTATAATTTTTTCTTATACCTGTTATAAAAGAAAGTCTTAATATACAAGCATATCCATTAGCTATTGCTGTAGTAAACATAGCTAGAAGCAAAACAATACTGTAGATATTTTTGGGGATTTCTCCTAATGAATGTGCTGCTGCAACCATCGGTACCTCTAACCCCATAACATCTGTATACAGGGTTAGTATGCTGATTAATATTAGTAGTGCTAATATCCCTAAGCCTAATCCACCCAATAACCCACCATACTTCGCCGCCTTTTCATCATAAATCACTGGCCTAAAGGAGGTCATTACCACAATAGCTCCTATACTATTGTGTGCGGCATATACAACAGATGATGCAATCCACCCAAAATGTGTAAATACAATTTCTCTTTGTATCATTGATTTGCTTAACATTGTTATATTATCCAGTTTTAGCAGTACTTCCCCATGTACATTGCTAAATATAAAGTTGTTGTTTTTTACTACAAAAAAGCTAACAAGGAAAATAATACTTATTAATATAGGTACTATGAAATTATTGGCTTTAGCTATACCCCTTACCCCAAATTGAAAAACAATAAAATTAATCACTGACATAATAACTATACCATAAAGAGGTGCTATGCCTAAATTATGTTTTGTAACTGCCCCAGCACCAGCCAACATAACAAAGTATCCCACCAGTAACAAAAAGGCTAATAGAATATTTACCCACCATAATATTCTTTTTGTGAAATAAAAGGAGGCAAACTCTTCAAAGCTATGGATATTTTGTCTATATACTCTTTTTAAAATGGTAGAGGCAATAATCATAATCAATATAGTTGAAACACCTACACCCAAAATTCCATGAATTCCATATTCTCCAAAAAATTGCATAATTTCCTGTCCGGATGCAAAACCAGCCCCTATAACGGTACCTATATATACAGTAGCTAAAGTAGTAATAGATTCTCTTCTAGTCATAGAAATTCCTCCTTGAAATCAAAATAAAACAAGGCTTAATTAAGCCTACTTTACAGTATATTGGTTTCCTTAGGAGGGATATGCTTCTTTATTAAATCTGCTTATGTAATTCTTTCCACTATCTTTACTTTAAAAATTTAAGAATGCTAGAGCCAAAATAATAATAAGTATGAAATTAAATTTTTAAGGGCACACTTAAGTTATATTACACACTGAGTTTGTGTAATTTCTTTTACTGTCTTCAGACAAAAACTAATAATTATGCTACTTTAGTTATCCTAATAAAGGAGGAGAGTTTGTGGCTTTTTCTATTTCAAAAAAATCTAATTCTATTGATATAAACAGTCGTATGTCTCACTTAGACTTTAGCGGGCTTTTTACTGAATATCTTCAAAAATATTATAATTCCTCCTATAGTAACCTTGTATTTTTATGTATAGGTACAGATCGTTCAACTGGAGATGCCTTAGGTCCCCTTGTTGGCTACAAATTAGAGAAACCTTTGTTACGGCACGAAAATATTCATGTTTATGGCACCCTCGATGAACCAGTTCATGCTAAAAACCTAAAGGATTATATAGATAAGATATATTCTATTTTTGAAAATCCTTTTATAATAGCTATTGATGCCTGTTTGGGTAGAATGGAACGAGTAGGTTACATCACTATGGGGGATGGACCTATATCCCCAGGAGCAGGAGTAAACAAAATTCTTCCATCAGTAGGAGATTTACATGTTATGGGGATTGTAAATTTAGGGGGATATATGGAGTATATGATTTTACAAAATACCAGACTAAATCTCGTCATGAAAATGGCTGACACAATTTCCGAAGGCATTAAATTTTCTCTTTGGAAATTAAATAAAGAAAAGATGTTATCATAAAATAATATAAAAGACAAAATTTAAGGTTAAGGTAAAAATATAGCCTTCACTAAACTTCAACCTTAACCTCAATCCTATTCTTATCTTTTATTTTACCTTTAATTAAACAAACTACCATATCTCCTAGATTCAATGATAAATTGTATTTCATCTACTGTTCTATTATTTGCATTTATCAATATGGCACCATAATTATCTGTATCCTTCACATTGTTTAAATTTTGCAGACCCGAGTGATCGTCTATATATACAATTGCATCCACAACACCTTTTTCATAGAAGTCTACGACTTCATAACCCCGATCTTCTAATTCTTTCCTTACATCATGCAAATCGTTTTGTACTGCTATTCTTTTCATCAACAACACCTCCTTGGTTTAGTATCCCAAGAAGGTTATTTTTTCATGCAAAAAAATAATCCTTAAACTTCAGTAAGTTAAAGGATCAATGATAACTTGTAATTTTCTATCTGAAATTTTAAACTCAATATCATTACTATGCACGATATCTCCATCAGCATTAATTTCTAGTTTTTCTTTACAAACAATCTTTATATTTTACCCTCTTCAGCCTGTCTAGCTATTTTCTCTGCATCTCCTACTGCAGTGGTTATAGCTATCCGCCACTGGGTTTACAATGAATAAGTAACTCAAAGTCTTCAACTAACCAACATTTTTCTGACTTCTAATACCTTTTACCTGTATTTTATCTAAGTCATTTGATTTAGCTCGCTCTAATGCCTGCATTTCTTCTACAGAAAGATTATAATTTGAACTTCCATTTTTTATAGGCTTAGCATAGGAAACAGTTTCATTTCTTCCATGAATACCAGTTAATAGGATCCCATTATTGTTTTCATCTAATATAGCAACAGAGTAACTTAAATCACTGCCTACATCTTCGAAGGCATTATATCTAACAATACCCACATTCTGTATGCAAAAACTCATTCTATTATCTAATACATCAATTTTTGTATAAATATCTTTAAATTCCTCTTGCACCTCTTGAACTTTATCTATATGCTGCATCAAAACATCCTCTATATTTTTACCACTGGTTCCCTTCATTAAGCGTTTGTATTTGTCCTTAAGGGATGAAGTAACACTATAATTAACAGCCAATAAAACAATTAAAATCACATTAATACTTAAACTCCCTAAAATAAAAATTGAAGAATATGTTTGTATTGTTCTTAAAACAAATTCCATGTTTTGTCCCCTTCCACTGCTAATTTCATTCTTCTAATTATACACTTTAATTCAGTAATATTCTACAATCTTCTACACATTTCCTGCTAATTTTTTAAAGGTAACACGATGTAAATTTTGGTACATAAAGAAAGAAGCCCTACGGCTTCCTTATTGATCTAATTCCTCACATATGGTTTTTAGGGCTTCTATAGCCTTCTCTACATCTTCCTTTGTATTGAAATAGCCAAAACTAAATCTTACTGTTCCCTGCTCAAAAGTTCCTATTGTCTTATGGGCCATTGGTGCGCAATGAAGACCTGGTCTTGTTGCAATATCGAAAACACTATCTAGTATATATGCCATTTCAGAGGAATCCTCTTCTTCAATATTAATAGATACCACTGCTCCTTGCTTTGTAGCATCCTGAGGACCATAAATTTTAATTTTATCTATTTTTTTTAATTCCTCTATAAAATATTCAGTAAGACTTTCTTCATGCCTTCTTATTTTATCTATACCCTCCTGCAATATAAATTCAATGCCTGCTGTCAGGCCAGCTATTCCTGGAGTATTGGGAGTACCACTCTCATATCTATCTGGTAGCATCAATGGCTGTGTTAACTCCTGAGACTTACTTCCAGTTCCACCTTCTTTGTAATGCATTACTTCAATATCTTCCTTAATATAGAGAATACCTGTTCCCTGAGGTCCTAGTAATCCTTTATGTCCTGCAGTGGCCAATAGATCTATATTCATTCTTTTTACATCAATATCATAAACACCTGCTGTTTGTGCAGCATCTACTAATAGGAAGATTTTCTTTTCTCGTGCTATTATGCCTATTTCTTCAATAGGCATAATAGTTCCCGTAATATTAGAGGCATGTGTAACGGCAATAAGTTTTGTATTTTCTTTAATAGCCTTCCTTATATCCTCTGGGCTCAGTATACCTTGATGATTACATTGTATAATAGTATTCTCTACACCTATTTTCTCTAATGATTTAATGGGCCTTAATACTGAATTGTGTTCCATGCTGGTGGTAATAACATGATCACCTTTTTTTAATATGCCTTTGATAGCTAAGTTTAAAGCATCTGTCGCATTAGAGGTAAATATAATTTGCATAGGATCTTCTATATTAAAAAACTTAGCTATAACTTCTCTTCCTTTAAAAATTGTTCTTCCAGCCTCTAGTGCTAACTTATGGCCAGATCGCCCTGGATTGGCACCATGATTTTTCATAGTGTTTAAAACAGCTTCATAAACAACCTCTGGTTTTGGGTATGTTGTAGCAGCGTTGTCTAAATAAGTCACGAATATCTCTCCTCTTTTACATTTACAGTTATATATTTCATATTATAGTATATTCTACGAATATTGCTATATATATATGATTTTTCATATCATATGTTTCACGTGAAATTTTAGTGATTTTTTTCTAACAAGCTTAATATTCTTTCTAAGTCTCCCTCATTGTAATACTCAATTTCTATTTTCCCCTTTTTTCTTCCCTTTGTTATATTTACTTTTGTGCCGAAAAGACTTTTTAAGTTTTCTTCAATTTCTATAATAAAAAATTCCTTCTTTTTTTCAGTCTTTTCCTTTTTGTTAGAGTTGTTTAAGCTCTTAACCAACTCTTCTACTTGTCTTACACTTAATTTTTCACTTTCCACCTTCAATGCGATCTGGTATTGTTCCTGTGGGTTGCTTATACTTAATAAAGCTCTACCATGTCCACCAGTTATTCTACCTTCTTTAATCATATCTATAATGTCACTATGTAGCTGTAGTAGTCTTAGAATGTTAGCTATATAGGGCCTACTCTTACCCATTGCTTCTGCTAATTGATCTTGGGTTACTTTGTATCTATCAATTAAATATTTATATGCTTCTCCTTCTTCTATAACATTAAGATCTTCTCTTTGTATATTTTCAATTAAGGCAATTTCTATTAATTGTTGTTCACTATGTTGTCTTACTATACAAGACACTTCTTTTACTTCTATACTTTTAGATGCCCTCCACCTTCTTTCACCAGCAATAATCATGTAACCATCCTGTTGTTCCGTTACTATAATTGGTTGAATGAGTCCATGATTTTTTATAGATTGTGCAAGGCTTTCGATAGCCTCCTTCTTAAAGTCTTTCCTTGGCTGATGTGGGTTTGGATATATTTTATTTATAGGAATATCCTTCACTATATCCCCTGTAACTTCTTCCTCTACTATATTGATCTGTGGAATAAGGGCTTCCAGTCCTTTACCTAAACCCCTCTTCTTAGTGGTTTTCGCCATTTATATCACATCCTCTTCCAGTTCTATAAACTCCTCCGCCAATTCTATATAAGCTTCTGCTCCCTTTGATTTTCTATCATAGTAAATGATAGGTTGACCAAAACTGGGTGCTTCTGCAAGTCTTACATTTCTAGGTATGATGCTGGTGTAGACCTTTCCTTTAAAATAATTTTTAACCTCGTCCACTACCTGTATAGATAAATTGGTCCTTCCATCAAACATACTTAAAACTACTCCTTGTATCTCTAAACTTGGGTTTAAGCTTTTTTTAATTAGTTGAATAGTGTTCATCAATTGACTTACACCTTCTAAAGCATAGTATTCACATTGAATTGGTATAAGTACACTATCTACCGCTGCTAAAGAATTAATAGTTAATAGTCCCAAAGATGGAGGACAATCTACAAATATATAATCGTAATCATTTCTAATTTTGTCAATTTCCCTTTTTAATTTAGTTTCTCTATCTTTAATTGACACTAATTCTACTTCCGCTCCTGCCAATGCATCACTTGAGGCAATCACATGTAAATTTTCATATTCCGTTGGCTTTATAGCTTCTCTAATATCTATTGTATCTAAAATGACATCATAAATGCTATAATCTACTTCATTTTTATTAATCCCTAAGCCACTAGTGGTATTGCCTTGAGGATCTATGTCAATAACACAAACCCTTTTCCCCTGTGTTGCCACACATGCACTTAAGTTAACATTTGTTGTGGTTTTTCCCACCCCGCCTTTACGATTAAAAACAGCTATTACTTTTGCCATTGAAGTTACCCCCCTAAACTTTTAATTTGTTCTTGAAAATTCATTTGTAAAGTATCGCCACTCATTATGGATAGGTTCTTATAATAGAAATTCTAATAAATTAGTGATTTTCCTTTAAAAAATATTAACTTTTCAAAAAACTTCTTAATTTTTTAATCAAATGAGACTTACTTCAATGGGATATTTTACTTTGGATGATTTGCAGCAATAAAATAGTCTTTACTAAACTTTTAATATGTAGTTCTATTTAGACTTTAAGTTTTATAATAATATATTAATAATAAAATCAGATTATATTTAAGGAGATTTCCTACTCCCCTAGAACTTTAACAATATACCAAAGATATATTTAAAAAGAGACTATGTTTACTTATCTATTGTTTTTTTATTTTAAAGTATGATAGGGAGGCTTGTTAAAAAATGCTTCGTATAATTATGACAACTTTTTTCATTGTATTCATCGCAGAGCTAGGAGATAAAACACAGCTTCAAACAATGCTTTTGGCTACCCAGGCTAAATCTATATGGCCAGTTTTCATAGGTGCTTCCTTAGCCTTAATCCTTAGCTCCCTTGTTGGTGTTGTTGCTGGTACATTTTTAACAAAGTATATTCCTACCCACTATCTTCAAACAGCTGCCGGAGTAGCTTTTATCGTAATTGGTGCACTTACTTTAAGTGGTAAAATATAAGTTCATGTACTTTAATGTTTTAAAAAAAGATTACCAAACAATCTCTAGTAATCTTTTTATCTTCATGGAATAAAATTTTTTTAATGTTATTAAACTTTAGGTATTTTCACTGTTACCTCTATAAATTCGCCTTTATCCACCTGTTTAAATTCTGCATTTTCCTGTTTGTCTTTAATGGCAGCATAAGCTTGTTTTATAGTGTTAATGTAGATCCTATAGTTCATAAAGCTTTTAATTTTTTGTTTTTTCTCAGGTTCTTCCTCATTGGATATTTCTTCCAACATATTTTGGATTAATTCTTCTGTTTTCTTTACGTTAAGGTCATTTTTTATGATTTTTTCTAAGGCTAAAATTCTTAATTCATCATCTGGTAACTTTAAAAGTGCCCTTGCATGCCTTTCCGTTAGGTCTGCTTCTAGTATTCTCTTTTTAGTTTCATCGTTTAGCCTAAGTATTCTTAGTTTGTTAGCTATAGTAGATTGACTTTTCCCTATTCTCTGGGCTAATTCCTGTTGAGTTAATCCATGATCCTCTATCAGGTTAAAGTAACCCTCCGCCTCCTCCATAAAATTTAAATCTTCTCTTTGGAGGTTTTCAATAATTGCCAAAACTGCTGAATCTTTATCGTTAAAATGATTGTTAACAATAGCGGGTATCGTTTGTAAACTTGCTAGTTTAGCAGCCTTTACCCTTCTTTCACCTGCTATTAATTCATATTTACCACCATTTAATTGTCTTACACTAATAGGCTGTAATATACCGTAAGCCTTAATAGATTGACTTAACTCCTGTAAACTAGCTTGTGAAAAAGTTTTTCTAGGCTGATAAGGATTAGAAATAACATCCTCTAAAGATATTTCTAAAACTGTTCTTTCAGTATTATTCATCCGGATCTACCTCTCTTTTCAAGGAAATTTCATAGTAATAATAATTCTATAAAAAAACCTCTACTCCTGCTAATATTTGTATAAAAATATTTTTTCGTTCTACAAAAAAGTGTGTTTTCTCCTTATTTGATAGGGTTTTTAGTAGGT
Source organism: Clostridiaceae bacterium (assembly GCA_020832135.1). Classification (GTDB taxonomy): domain Bacteria; phylum Bacillota; class Clostridia; order Peptostreptococcales; family Natronincolaceae; genus JAFIFG01. The sequence continues at coordinate 18,014 of JAFIFG010000035.1, read as the reverse complement.
TTACCAGCTTTTCTAGGATATTTTGTCGAAGTGTGTTTTGTTTTTTGGATTACCAATAGGTTATGTTTAATATCACTAAAAGGAAGTAGGATCTCTTTTTTATCTACTACTTTACCTCCTAATACTTCAATAGCCTTTTGGGCTTCACCTAATTCTTCATGCATTGCTTTACCCTTTTGACATATAAAGTATCCCCCTACCTTTACAAAGGGTATACAATACTCCACTAATATATTTAACGGGGCCACAGCTCTAGCTACAGCATAGTCATATTTCTCTCTGTAATCCTTATGTTGTCCATAGTCTTCCGCTCTGCCATGTATGAACTCCACATCACCAAGTTGAAGTTGAGTACATACTTCCTTTAGGAAGTTTATCCTTTTATTTAAGGAGTCTAATAAAGTTAACTTTAAGTTAGGATAAACCACCTTTAAAGGAATACCTGGGAACCCAGCTCCAGTTCCCACATCAATCATAGTTCCTTCTTTTTTTAGATATTTTGTTGTAGTACAGCTTATGGAGTCTAAAAAGTGCTTAATCATTACATCCTTTTCTTCTTCAATAGCCGTTAAGTTCATATGCTTGTTCCACTCTAATAATATATCTTTGTACTTTAATAGTTGTAATGACTTTTCTTCACCAATTGTTAGCCCTAATTCCCGACTACCTTCTTCTAAAATCTGCTGTAGATTCATATTAGCCATCACTCCTTTTTTGCCTTCTCTGTTGCTCTAAATATACTAATAGTACAGAGATATCTGCTGGAGAAACACCTGATATTCTGGAGGCCTGTCCTACTGAAAGGGGTTTTATGTTATTAAGTTTTTGTCTTGCCTCCAACCGTAATCCTTCTATTTTATTATAATCAATATCTTCCTTAAGCTTCTTTAACTCTAGTTTTTTAAACTGTTCTACTTGCTTTAATTGCTTATCTATATATCCTTCATATTTTATTACAATTTCACATTGTTTAGCAGCATCCTTCATGATGTCCTTTGGTCTTTCAGGGTCAATGGTCTCTATGTTTTTATAAGTTATTTCTGGCCTTTTTAATAGGTCATATAATGTTATTCCTGTTTTTAATAATGCACTATCTAGCTTTTCTAATAAAGAATTTGCAGTATTTGGAGAGACCGTAGTATTTTTTAATCTTTTCATTTCTTCTTCTATTTGCTGTTTTTTCTTTAAATATTTATTGTATCGCTCTTCTGTTGCCAAGCCTGCCTTATAAGACTTAGTTGTTAACCTTAAGTCAGCATTATCTTGACGTAGAATTAATCTATATTCTGCTCTAGAGGTCATCATACGATAAGGTTCGTTAGTGCCTTTTGTCACTAGGTCATCAATTATCACCCCTATATAAGCCTCTGATCTATCTAATATAAAAGGTTCTTTTCCTTGGATTTTAAGCACAGCATTCATACCTGCAATAAGGCCTTGGGCTGCAGCCTCTTCATATCCTGAAGTTCCATTAAATTGTCCTGCACTAAAGAGATTATTGATATGCTTTATTTCTAAGGAGGGTTTAAGTTGTGTTGGATCAATACAGTCATATTCTATAGCATAAGCAGGCCTCATAACTTTAGCATTTTCTAGACCCGTTACTGACCTAATCATTTTTTCCTGCACTTCCTCCGGTAAGCTTGTGGACATTCCCTGTAAATACATTTCCTTTGTATTTAACCCCTCAGGCTCTATAAACAGTTGATGTGAAGGCTTATCCTTAAACCTTTCCACCTTATCCTCTATAGAAGGGCAATATCTAGGTCCTACACTTTCCATATCTCCCCTCTTCATAGCTGATCTATCTAAATTTTCTATGATCACTTTATGGGTTTCAGTAGTAGTTCGTGTTAACCAACACGGATGTTGTTCTATGTTTAGCTCATCATTTAAAAAAGAAAAAGGCACTACCTCTTTATCTCCTTCATGCAGATCCATTTTTGAAAAATCAATAGTGTCTCTATGTATTCTAGCAGGAGTTCCCGTTTTAAATCGTCTCATGTTACAGCCCAGATTTTTTAATGTTTCTGAAAGATATTTTGCCGGAAATAACCCATTTGGTCCGGATTCATAATTAACTTCCCCCATAAATATTTTACTTCTTAAATATACCCCTGTTGCCAGTACCACAGCTTGACTATAATATACAGACCCGGTTCTTGTAATAATTCCTTTTACAGTATCGTCTTCTATTATTAAATCTGTAACTTCAGCTTGTTTTACCTCAAGGTTTTCTTGATCCTCTAATGTCTTTTTCATCTCTATATGATATTGTAATTTATCTGCCTGTGCTCTTAGGGAATGGACTGCTGGTCCTTTTGCTGTATTTAACATTTTACTTTGAATAAAGGTTTTGTCTATATTAATCCCCATTTCTCCACCTAGTGCATCAATTTCTCTAACTAAATGTCCCTTTCCTGTTCCACCAATAGATGGATTACAGGGCATCATAGCTATTGCATCTAATGTTATTGTCAACATTAATGTTTTATAGCCCATTCTAGCAGTAGATAGGGCGGCTTCGCATCCAGCATGTCCAGCCCCTACTACAATAACATCATATTCACCTGCATTATACCGAATATCCATACTTTATGACCTCCATATTACAAGTATTATCCTTATTTTCCAATACAGAAATTTTGGAAGATATGATCAATGATATCCTCCGCCACTGTATCGCCAGTAACTTCACCTAATGCTTCCCATGCATCCTTTACATCCACCTCTACAAAATCTAAAGGCATTTTTTTCTTGATAGCTACTACACTATCTTTTATACTTTTAAGTGCTCTTTCAACAGCACTTTTATGCCTTATATTGGTTACTAAAAGACTATCTTTAGCCCTTACTGTTCCCTTGTATACTAATTCTTCAATAGCATCTTCAATCTCCATCAACCCTTGTTCTTCTGTTAAGGAAACCCTTATAACTTTTTTATCCTTCATCAATTCATCAATTTTTTCCGTGTCTGCTCTTTGGGGCAAGTCTATTTTGTTTATAATGATAATAGCCTTTTTGTTTTGTATTAATTTCATGATTTCAATATCCTCTTTTGTTAGTTCAGCTGATCTATCCACCATGAATATAATTAAATCTGCCTTATTAAAAAATTCCTTTGATCTTTCAACACCTATTTTTTCTACGATATCCTCAGTTTCTCTAATTCCAGCAGTATCTATAATATTTATTGGAATACCTCTTATGTTTAAATGCTCCTCAATAACATCTCTTGTAGTGCCTGGTATATCCGTTACAATAGCTCTAGATTCCTTTAAAAGAGCATTTAAAAGAGAAGACTTGCCTACATTGGGTTTTCCCACTATTACTGTATTTAATCCTTCCCTTAAAATCTTACCTGCATCTGCTGTATCTCTTAAAACAGTTATATCCTCTTCAATTTCTATACTTTTATTTAACAAGTACTCTAATGTAATTTCATCTATATCCTCTTCTGCAAAATCAATGGATACTTCTATATGTGCCAACATATCTAATAATTTTTTTTGAATGTTTCTTACTCTTTTAGATAAAGATCCTTCTAATTGTTCAAGTGCAACATCAAATCCTTTATCGGTTTTAGCACTTATCAAGTCCATTACAGCTTCTGCCTGGGCTAAATCTATACGCCCATTTAAGAATGCTCTTTTTGTAAATTCACCTGGTTCTGCCATTCTAGCGCCTTTTCGCAGTACTAGTTCCAATATTTTTTTAACAGGAATAAAGCCTCCGTGACAATTAATTTCTACAACATCCTCTGTTGTATAGGTGTAGGGTCCCTTTGTATAGTGGACTAAAACTTCATCTATCTTTTCATCTTTATCTGGATCTATAATATGTCCATAAGTTATTCTTCTAGCATTAAATTCACTTAATCTTTTTCCTTGCTTTGATTGAAATATTTTATCAACAATAGCTATGGCTTCTTCTCCACTTATTCTAACTATTCCTATTCCAGCTTCGCCAGCAGCTGTAGCAATAGCTGCTATCGTACCATCTATGTACATTTATCGTCACCTCTTTTTTCAATAAGTACTTTTAAAAAACATATCTCAGTTATTATACCAAATTTTACATTTCAACATACAGTAAATACAGTAAAAAACCCAGTTCATAAACTGGGTTTATTTCTTAGGTGTTATTGCTACCTTTCTGTATGGTTCATCTCCCTCACTATAGGTTTGAATAAAGGGATTACTTTGAAGTGTAGAGTGGATAATTCTTCTTTCATAGGGATTCATAGGTTCAAGAGTTATTGCCTTCCCTATCTTTCTTACCTTTCTAGCCATTTTATTAGCTAGTCTTATTAAAGTCTCTTCTCTTTTTTTTCTATAGTTTTCAGTATCAACGAATACCTTTAAATACTCTTCTTTACCCTTATTTACCACTAAACTTGCTAAGTATTGCACTGAATCTAAGGTTTGACCCCTTCTCCCTATAACAACACCCATATCAGGTCCTTCTAAACAAATGTTTAGTGTATCTTTCTTCCTATTAATTTCTATATTAACCTCTATACCCATTCCATTAAAAAGATCCTGTAAAAACTTTTTAACTTCATCCTCTGGTCTCACTAAAACCTCTAGCCTTACCTTTGCCAATTTAGCACCTAAAATACCTAAAAATCCTTTAGAGGGTACTTCTAATACCTTTACCTCTACTTCTTCTCTTTCTTTCTCCAATTGCTGCAAACCCAGCTTAATTGCTTCATCAATGGTTTTTCCCGTGGTTTCTATTGACTTCATAATTAATTTGAACCCTCCTTTAATTTTCCATAGGGCTTATTTATTATTACTTGCTGAGCTACTTGGAATAAGTTACTTATAACCCAGTATAATGTTAATCCTGCTGGAAAACCTCTACCCATTACAAAAATCATAACTGGGAAAAAATATTTCATCATATTTTGTGTTGGATCCTTTTTATTTGGTGAAGCCATAGTAGCACTAGATAAATAGGTTGTTAACCCAGCTAATAACGGTAATATAAGGGTATCTTCCCCTGATAAACTCGGTATCCATAAAAAGGATGACTCTACTACTTCTTGTGCTAATCCATAATCAATTGGGTTTCTTAACACTGTAAATAAACCTATAATGATAGGAAATTGTATCAATAATGGCAAACAACCGCCGAAAGGACTCACATTGTATTCCTTATATAACTCCATTACTTTTACGTTCATCTGTTCTTTATCATTTTTATATTTTTCTTGAACTTCCTTGATCTTCGGTTGAATATCCTGCATCTTTTTCATAGATTTTGTTTGTTTTACCGTTAATGGTACCATAACTAATTTTACAATTATTGTGAAAATAATAATCGATAAACCATAGTTTCCTATTAGTCCATATATCATTTGTAGCAGTGCAGCCATTGGTTGTGCAATAGCATTCAAATTCAAAACCCCCTATAGTTTATAGTGTTATTGTCTTTTTAAAGGATCATAACCACCTGGATGAAAAGGATGGCACTTCAATATTCTTTTTAATGTTAAATAACTACCTTTTAAAAAACCATAGCTTTTATAAGCTTCGATGCTATATTGAGAACAACTAGGATAAAATCTACAGCTTGGCTTTTTTAAGGGCGAAATCCATCTTCTATAAAAAGAAATAACCAATATACAAATTCGAGACATATCCTTCTCTCCAAATCATACTAAAAAAATATTACATTATACCTCTTTAAAATTTAATTGCTAGTTTCTAATAAGCCTTTTTTTCTAATTAGATGCAATGTAGCACTTTCTATTTCCGAAAAATTAGATTCATTACATCCTTGCCTAGCAACAAATACCAAATCGTAACCTTGTTTTATTTTTTCTTCATTTAAGCGATAACTTTCCCTCATTAACCTTTTTACTCTACTTCTCACTATACTTTTTCCTACTTTTTTTGAAACTGTGAAGCCTGCCCTGTTATAATCCAACCCATTTTTACTTATATACAAAATTAGTAGCTTATTGGCCATAGAATTGCCCTTTTTATAAACTCTCCTAAAGTCCTCATTTTTTCTTAATCTATTGGCAGCCTTCATTTTGATACCTCCAGTTTACGACTCCTATAGTTATCAACTATAGATATATAACTACAGAAAAAGGCCACATAGTGCGGCCTTATGCTGTCAGTCTCTTTCTGCCTTTTAATCTACGACTTTTTAATACTCTTCTACCATTTTTAGTACTCATTCTCTTTCTAAAGCCATGTTCTTTGCTTCTTTGTCTTTTTTTAGGCTGATAAGTTCTTTTCACAACTACACCCCCTTCAAGTACTTTCTGTTAAATGCAAGTACTTCTATATAATCAATAAGTTAGTGAGCTTCAATAGCTTTAATTTTGAACATACTACAGAATGATTATACCGATATTGTTGTTCTCTGTCAAGAAAAAGCTTTGTTTAAAGTTGTGCATAAGTTTTATTCACAGGTTTTGTGTATGTGGATATTATTTTATTTTTATTAAAAACCATAAAAGTATTTGTTATCATATTTTTTGTCTGTGTATAATTCTAATAAGCTTATGCACTTTATCCAGTGTTATGCACATTTTGTGGATATGTATGTGTATAAGTTAATGTTTCTCTTTAACTTTTCATTAGGCACTTCTTATTTACTATTTTTGAATGTGGTAAAAATATATGTTGATATTGTTGATATCTATATATATAATAGAGAAAAAGCGGTTTATATACAAACTATCCACATTGTTATTAATAACCATGTTTGCAAAATTTATTACTTATTTTTTTTTGTTTTTATCACTTTTTTTTGTAATTTTGTGGATAAATCTTAGGATAACTTTTTTTAAACTACTACAGATAGGAGGATATATGGTCTATGAAAGACAATCTGCCTCAAATCTGGGAAAAAACTCTAAACTTGGTGAAGACGGAACTAACAGAAGTGAGTTTTAATACCTGGATCAAAGCAATTGAACCTATTTCACTTAAAGAGAATGAAATAATTCTTGGAACACCTAACGATTTTATAAAGGATATTTTAAATACTCGATACATTACACTTATTAGTAATGCGATAAAGCAGCTAACTTCGAAGCAGTATGACATAAAGATTGTAGTGCCTTCAGAGGAAAGTGTTGAGTATACAAGAAGGAACCAACAAAAAAATAAAAGAGCTCCTATGGAAAACTTCCCCCCTCTACAGCTAAATCCAAAGTACACATTTGATACTTTTGTTATTGGTAACAGTAATAGATTTGCTCATGCAGCCTGTGTTGCTGTAGCGGAATCACCTGCTAAAGCATATAATCCATTATTTATATATGGAGGGGTGGGTCTAGGTAAAACTCACTTAATGAATGCTATCGGACATTATATATTACAAAACAACCCGAATACAAAGGTGGCTTATGTTTCGTCAGAAACCTTTACCAATGAATTAATTAACTCTATTAGGGATGATAGAAATGTTGAATTTAGAAACAAGTATCGTAATGTAGATGTTCTTTTAATAGATGATATTCAATTTATAGCTGGGAAGGAAAGCACACAGGAGGAATTCTTCCATACCTTTAATGCACTTCATGAGTCCAATAAACAACTTATTATTTCCAGTGATCGCCCACCAAAGGATATTCCTACTCTTGAAGATCGTTTAAGAACTAGGTTTGAATGGGGGCTAATTACAGATATTCAACCTCCTGACTTTGAAACAAGGACAGCTATATTAAGAAAGAAAGCAAGTATGGAAAATATTGATGTTCCAGACGAAGTAATGCTTTTTATAGCTAAAAAAATTCAATCTAATATAAGGGAGCTAGAAGGGGCCCTTATTCGTATCGTTGCCTATTCTTCTCTTACAAATAGTGACGTAACAGTTGAATTAGCTAGTGAAGCTCTTAAAGAAATATTTTCATCAAAAGCAAGACAATTAAATGTTCCTCTTATAAAGGAAGTTATTTCTAATAAGTTTAGTGTCAAGATTGATGATATTAATTCTAAAAAACGTACTAGAGCAATTGCATTTCCACGACAAGTAGCTATGTATATTACTAGAGAACTAACAGATCTATCACTACCTAAAATTGGTGAAGAATTTGGAGGAAGGGATCATACTACTGTTATGCATGCCCATGAAAAAATTTCTAAAGACATGGCAAACGATCCTGAACTGAAGGAAAGAATTGAAAAAATCATTATTGAGCTGAAGGGAAATTAAGCCTATATTCATCAACAGCACTCTGTGCACAAATATGGATAAGTTTTTTTCTTTCTAATTAACGGTGATTATGTGGATAACTACTACCAACTTCTAAACAGTTTGTCCACATGTGGATTGTTTTAAATTTAAATAGTTTTAGGGTCTTTTCCACAAACTCACAGCCCCTACTACTATTACTACTATATATTTATTTATTCTATCTATTTTTTATGAAGGGAGAATATCCACAGATGCGATTCATATGCCATCAAAAACAATTAATCCAAAGCATTTCTATTGTTCAAAAAGCTGTTTCATCAAAGACTACTCTACCTATATTAAAAGGAATTTATATAGAGGCTATTAACAACACTATAAAACTTATAGCCACTGACTTGGAGATAGGAATAGAACACATTACAGAGGCTAATACTTATACAGAGGGATCTGTTGTGGTAGATGCAAGACTATTCAGTGAGATTATTAAAAAACTACCTAGTTCAGAGGTGGAGATTTCTCTACAGGATAGCAACCAATTGTGTATAAAATGCGAGAATAGTGAATTCAATATATTAAGTTATAATCCACAGGATTTTCCTGAATTACCTGTTGTTGAAGAAAATTATAGCTGTGAAATTTCTCAAGACCTTTTTAAAAACATGATAAGACAAACAGTATTCGCCACATCTCAAGACGAATCCAGACCAGTATTAACCGGAGCACTCTTGGAGATAGAAGATGGAACATTAAACATGGTGGCTCTAGATGGATATCGATTAGCTCTACGTAGAGGAAAAATTCAATCCCACCTAGACAATAAGGTAATTATTCCTGCTAAGACACTTAATGAGATAAACCGTATAGCCAACAATGAAGAAGAGGAAAATATAAACATTACTTTAACTAAAAATCATGGGTTGTTTATTATTGGCAACACTAAACTAATTTCTAGATTGCTTGAAGGGGAATTTATAAATTATAAGCAAATACTACCTGGAGAATATCGATCTAAAGTTAAAGCAAATACCAGAGATCTTTTAAGTAGTATAGAAAGAGCATCTCTATTGGCCAAAGAAGGAAAAAATAATCTAGTTAAATTTATCGTGCAGGATCATAGTATGATCATTACATCTAACTCAGAGTTAGGTAAAGTACATGAAGAAATTCATGTTGAGCTTGAAGGTGAAGATATAGAAATAGCCTTTAACTCAAAATACTTTATAGAGGCTTTAAAGATTGTCGAGGATGACGAAATTTATTTAGAGTTTACTACAAACTTAAGTCCAGGTATATTAAAGCCTGCTACTAGTCAGAACTATACTTACTTAGTTTTACCTGTAAGGTTATCTGCAGACTAATCATCCCAGCATAAAATGAGACTTAGTTCACTGGAACGTTTTACTCATCTGAACTACAGTCGAGTTTATTTCGAAGATGTATTGCTTGACCTCTCGCTCATTAAGCGGGAGGTTTAGCAATACACTGAAGATAAAGTGCTGGGTTGCTATTTTTTTACAAAGGAGACTGAAAATATGTTAAATCAAGTTAAAGTACAAGGAGAATATATAAAATTAGATCAATTACTTAAAGTAGCAGAAGCGGTTGATAGCGGCGGACAAGCAAAAATATATATACTAAATGGTGAAGTTAAAGTAAATGGTGAAGTAAGCACTCAAAGAGGTAAAAAAATAAGAGTTGGAGATATAGTTGAATTTCAAGGCTCAAAGATTAAAGTAGTTTAAAAGAATTAGTTTAAATGTTGGGGTGAAAATAGGGAGGATTACAGAATAATGATTGTGGACCAACTTAAATTAATAAACTTCAGGAATTATAAAGAACTACAATTACAATTTCATCCTAAGCTAAATGTATTTGTGGGAGAAAATGCTCAAGGTAAAACTAATGTTATTGAAGCACTTTATGTATGTGCCATTGGTAAATCCTTTAGAACCAATAAAGATCAAGAATTAATAAACATGTCAAGTAAACAAACTTACATTAAAGTTAAAGTTAACAAAGTTAATGATGATAAACAAATTGAAGTAGCTTTAAGTGAAGAAAAGGGAAAAAAGATAAAGGTTAATAAGCTTCAACTAGATAAATATGGAGATTTATTAGGAACACTTAATGTTGTTTTGTTTTCTCCAGAGGATTTAAAAATTATAAAAGAGGGTCCAGGGGAAAGAAGAAGATTTATAAATAATGAAATATCTCAAATCATACCTAAATACTATTATACTTTAAATCAATATAATAAAATTCTACAACAAAGAAATAAAGTGTTAAAAAATTTTAGGGGTAAAGCTATTGATTTAGAAGTATGGGATCAACAATTAATTGATAATGGAGCTTCTCTTATGATTTATCGTAGGAATTTTATCAAAAGAATAGCTATATTAGCTAAGTTAATGCATAGAAAGATAACAGAGGGTATAGAAACACTAGAGGTTAAATATGATAGTAATGTTAAAGTTACAGAAGAAGATGAATTAAAAGATGTTAAAGAGAGACTTTATATAAAGTTAAAAGAGAATCAACCTATGGAATTAAGAAGAAGATTAACTTTAACAGGACCTCATCGAGATGATTTAATCTTTAAAATAAATGGATTAGATGTAAAAAACTACGGATCCCAAGGGCAACAAAGAACAGCAGTACTTTCTTTAAAATTAGCAGAGTTGGAATTGATGAAGGGTGAAGTTGGGGAATATCCAATATTATTATTAGATGATGTTATGAGTGAACTGGATATAAAGAGACAAAATTATTTAATTAAGAACTTAAAAAATGTACAAACATTTATAACTACAACTATGTCGGATCATTTAAATATAAAAACAGATATGGATGATAAGCTATTTAAAGTACAAAATGGAGAAATTAGGAGATTTTCCTTAAAATAAAAGGAAAATCTTTTATTATGTTAATATAAAGGTTATAATAGATAAATGGGAATTTGCAAAAAATGCATTTCAAATAATGACAGGAGTACAAGGGGAGGGTAAAATGTTTCTTCACCTCGGAGGAGAAGTTGTTGTTAACAAAAAAGATATTATTGCTATTTTAGACATCACATCAACACTAATATCTAAAGACACAAGGGATTTTTTAAAAGTTTGTGAAGAAGAGGGATTTATAGAAGAAATTTCACAAGAGGAGCCAAGAGCTTTTGTTGTTGTGGAAAGATTAGAAAAAAGGGCAAGGTCTTATAAAGGTGTTCGAAAGGTTACAGTATACAAGTCCCCCATATCCGCTGTAACTTTACAAAAAAGAGCATCTTGCAAAAATATATTCCCTCTTGAACAAGAGGGGTTAGATAGCTTTAAATAACTTTTGTTGTTTTGAAGTAGGAGGTAATGATATGGAAAATAAGACACAAGAATATAGTGCGGATCAAATACAGGTTCTAGAAGGATTGGATCCTGTTAAAAAGAGACCCGGTATGTACATAGGAAGTACTGGTCCAAAAGGACTACATCATATTGTATATGAAGTAGTAGATAATAGTATAGATGAAGCTTTGGCGGGATATTGTGATTCAATAGAAATTACAATAAAAGAAGATAATTCTATCAAAGTAGTAGATAATGGTAGAGGTATTCCTGTAGATATACATCCTCAAACAGGCAAATCCACCCTAGAAACTGTATTAACAGTGTTACATGCTGGTGGTAAATTTGGTGGTGGAGGATATAAGGTTTCTGGAGGACTACATGGAGTAGGAATTTCCGTTGTAAATGCCCTTTCAGAATACCTAGAGGTGGAAGTTAAAAGAGATGGCAATGTTTACTATCAAAAATACGAAAGAGGTAACCCTGTAGCTGATGTAAAAGCTATAGGTACTACTGAGGAAACAGGTACAACCATATCCTTTAAGCCAGATGCTGATATTTTTGAAGAAACTATTTATAAATATGAAACCTTGGAATATAGATTTAGGGAATTAGCCTTTTTAAATAAGGGGATAAAAATCACCTTAACAGATGAAAGGGAAGAAGGAAAAGAAAAAACCTTTCACTATGATGGTGGAATTAAGGAATTTGTAAAATATTTAAATAAAAACAAAGAACCTATACACGATGATGTTATTTATTTTGAAAAGGAAAAAGATGGTAGTGTAGTAGAGGTAGCTATACAATATACAGAGGCCTATACTGAAAATATATTTAGTTTTGCAAATAATATTAACACCTATGAAGGTGGAAGTCATTTAAGTGGATTTAAAGCAGCCTTAACAAGAATTGTTAATGATTATGCTAGAAAAAATGGTATTCTAAAAGAAAAGGATGTTAATTTACTAGGGGAGGATATTAGAGAAGGTGTTACAGCAATCATTTCTGTTAAATTATCCGAACCTCAGTTTGAGGGACAAACAAAGACCAAACTAGGAAATAGTGAAATGAAGGGAATTGTGGAAAGTACCACAATTGAATATTTGGAATTTTTCCTAGAGGAGAACCCTGTAGAAGCTAAAATCATTATTGAAAAAGGATTAAAGGCACAACGAGCTAGAGAAGCTGCTAAAAAAGCAAGAGAATTAACTAGAAGAAAAGGTGCTCTTGAAAACACTGCTTTACCAGGAAAACTTGCAGATTGTGCTGAGAAGGACCCTGCCTTAAGTGAAATTTACTTAGTCGAGGGAGATTCTGCTGGTGGTAGTGCAAAACAAGGAAGAGATCGTGCTACTCAAGCTATATTACCCCTTAGAGGTAAAATATTAAATGTAGAAAAAGCAAGGTTAGATAAAATACTAAATTACAATGAAATTCGATCTATGATTACCGCTTTTGGAACTGGTATAGGAGAAGATTTTGATATAGAAAGACTTAGATATCATAAAATTGTTATCATGACGGATGCTGATGTAGATGGTGCACATATTAGAACACTCCTGCTAACATTCTTCTTTAGATATATGAAGCCATTAGTGGAACTAGGGTATATTTATGTTGCTCAACCGCCATTATATAAAGTGAAAAAAGGTAAGGTTGAAAACTATGCCTACTCAGAGGATGAATTAAATAAAGTATTAAATGAAATGGGAAGAGAAACAAAATCAGACATACAGAGATACAAAGGTCTCGGTGAGATGAATCCAGAGCAATTATGGGAAACCACCATGAACCCTGAGCATAGGACTTTGTTACAGGTGACTGTTGAAGACGCTGCAGGAGCGGATGAAATATTCACTACTTTAATGGGGGATAAAGTAGAGCCTAGAAGAGAATTTATTGAAGAAAATGCAAAATATGTTACAAATTTAGATATATAATAGGGGGAATAGACGATGACAGAAGAAAATAATAAAATTGTCCCTATAGGTATAGCCGATGAGATGAAAAAATCCTATATAGACTATGCAATGAGTGTTATTGTAGGAAGAGCATTACCAGATGTAAGGGACGGATTAAAACCTGTGCATAGAAGAATATTGTATGCCATGAGTGAACTAGGGCTTACCCCAGATAAGCCCCATAGAAAGTCCGCTCGTATCGTAGGGGACGTTTTAGGTAAATATCATCCTCATGGAGATACAGCTGTTTATGATGCTATGGTAAGATTAGCTCAAGATTTCTCTACTAGATACCTATTGGTAGATGGACATGGAAACTTTGGTTCTGTAGATGGTGACAATGCGGCAGCAATGCGTTATACAGAAGCAAGACTTTCTAAAATATCCATGGAAATGATTAGGGATATCAATAAAGAAACTGTAGATTATACCCTAAACTTTGATGAAACTATGAAGGAACCCTCAGTATTACCTAGTAAATTTCCAAACTTACTAGTTAACGGTTCAAATGGTATTGCTGTTGGTATGGCCACATCTATACCTCCTCATAATTTAGGAGAAATAATAGATGGAACCATAAGTCTAATAGACAACCCAGAAGCTGAAATCGATGAAATTACTGAATTAATTAAAGGGCCAGATTTCCCTACAGGGGCTTATATCATGGGGACAGAAGGAATGAAACAAGCCTATAGGACTGGTCGTGGAAAAGTAAAAGTAAGGGCTAAAGCCACCATAGAAGAAATGAGTAAAGGAAGACAGCAAATAATTGTAACGGAAATACCCTATCAAGTAAATAAAGCTAGATTAATAGAGAAAATAGCTGATTTAGTAAGAGACAAAAAGATAGAAGGTATTTCAGATTTAAGAGATGAAAGTGACCGTACTGGCATGAGAATCGTTATTGAGCTTAAAAGGGATGCTAATGCCAATATAGTATTAAATAAACTGTATAAACATACTCAAATGCAGGATACCTTCAGTATCATTATGATAGCTTTGGTAAATGGACAACCTAAAGTTCTAAATCTTAAAGAAATATTAAGCCATTATATAGAGCATCAAAAAAATATTATCGTTAGAAGGACAAAGTTTGATTTAAGTAAAGCAGAAGCGAAGGCTCATATTTTAGAGGGATTAAAAATAGCATTAGATCATTTAGATGAAGTCATTACATTAATAAGATCGTCTAAAACTGTTCAGGCAGCAAAAGAAGGATTAATGGATAACTTCAAGCTATCGGAAAAACAAGCTCAAGCTATCTTAGAAATGAGGCTACAAAAGCTTACTGGTTTAGAGAGAGAAAAGGTGGAAGAGGAATATAACGAAACAATGAAATTAATTAACCACCTAAGAGAAATATTAGCCAACGAACAATTAATTTTAAATATTATCAAAGAGGAATTAACAGAAATTAAAGAACAATATGCTGATGAAAGAAGAACTGAAATAACCTTTGATATGGATGAAATCAATATTGAAGATATGATTGATGAGGAGGATGTAGTTATTACATTGACTCATTTTGGTTACATAAAGCGACTTCCTATAGATACATATAGAAGTCAAAAAAGAGGTGGAAAAGGGGTCTCTGCATTAACTACTAGAGAAGAGGATTTTGTAGAAAAATTAATCATAACCTCCACCCATGATTATCTATTGTTCTTTACTAACAAAGGGAAAGTATATAAATTAAATGTTTATGAAATTCCTGAAGCTAAACGACAGGCAAAAGGAACTGCTATAGTAAATCTTCTACAGCTAGGGGCAAATGAGTATGTTGCAGCCACTATACCTGTAGGTAGAAAATGGGATTACAAATATCTTGTACTTGCCACTAAGAAAGGTATTGTTAAAAAGACAGAACTCAGTCAATTTGAAAATACTAGGAAAAGTGGTTTGATTGCTATAAGTATAAGAGAAGAAGATGAGTTAATCAGTGTTAGGTTAATAGATGCTGACCAGGAAATCATCATGGTAACATCCGAAGGAATGTCTATTCGATTTAAAGAAGGCGATGTTAGAGAAATGGGCAGAGGTGCCATGGGGGTAAAAGGAATAACATTAGCTAATGGTGATGAGATGGTGGCTATGGAGGTAGTAGAAGATAACAAGGATTTATTGGTGGTTAGTAGTAAGGGACTAGGCAAAAGAACGGGACTTGAGAATTATAGGCTACAAACCAGAGGTGGTAAAGGGATAAAAACCTATAATGTTACCGATAAAGCGGGACATTTAGTTGGTGGAAAAATAGTTGATGATGAAGATGAAATTCTACTGATTACCAACAGCGGTATTGTAATACGGCTAAATGTAAACAATATCTCACGGATGGGAAGAAACACAAAAGGTGTAACCTTAATGAGAACCAATGAAGATACACAGATTGTATCTATAGCACAAATTCCTCATCATGAAAAAACTCCAGAAGAAGATGAGGAAGAGTAAAAAATTTATAAAATATATGTTTAAAGAAGAAGTTTATGGGGAAATATATAACAGAAGCCAAGAGCTTTAAAATTCAACCCCCATACTTAATAGATGCAAAGATGTCATTCGACATCTTTGCATTTTTCTTTTAAAAAAAATAATATACCATGGTAGAAAAAAGGAAAATTTGTTATAATGAAAAAAGAAAGGGGGATAAATTTATGGCACTAATGATAAATAAAAAATATAATGAACAAGATCAAATATGGAATTTGGAATTATCAGGAGAAGTTGATATATATACGGTAGAAAAATTAAAAGAAACTTTTAATAAAATTATAGAAGAAAAAAAAGAAACCATAAGGATCGATGCTAATAATTTAGACTATATTGATAGTACAGGCTTAGGTGTGCTAATAGGTGCATTTAAAAAATTAAAAATAGAAGAAAAAACTATTATTATCTATAATATAAAACCTAGCATAAAAAAACTTTTAAACATTACTGGGTTAGATAAAATTTTTACAATAGAGGGGTGAGGTTAAAAGACTATGGTGGATGTAAAGGAGCAGATTAATATGAATAAAAAGAGCAATGATGTAATAACATTATCTGTACCTAATAAACCTGAATATGTCAGTGTCATTAGGCTAACTGTCAGTGGTATTGCCAATAGAATGGGTTTTGATATTGAGGAAATAGAGGATATTAAAGTTGCTATCTCAGAAGCCTGCACAAATGCTATAACCCATGGCATCTGTGAGGAAGAAAACAAGTTTGTAGTTGACTTCTTTACGGAAGAAGAGAAGTTAACAATATATGTCTATGATAATGGAAAGGGATGTTTAAGCAGTAATATAAAAACACCCAATATAGGAGAACTTAAAGAAGGAGGGTTGGGTGTTTTTATTATAAAATCATTGATGGACGATGTAGAAATCACATCAAATAATGGGAAGGGAACAGTTATAAAAATGACAAAGCGTGTGGGGGATGATGTTTAATGAAGAATGCTTTAAAGATTTCTGATGTATTAACAGTTGAAAATAAATCCCTAAAAGACTTAGATAATAAAGAATTGTTTAAACAATATAATCAGACAAAAAACTTGGAGATCAGAAATGAATTGGTAAATAGACATCTATATATAGGAGAAATATTGTCTAAAAAATTCTTAAACAAAGGAATTGACTATGAAGATATTTATCAAGTTGCATCTCTAGGATTGATTTATGCAATTGAGAGATTCGATATAGATAAAGGATATGAATTCTCCAGTTTTGCAACCCCTACAATTATAGGTGAAATCAAAAAGCACTTTAGAGATAAGGGTTGGGCCATCAGAGTGCCAAGAAGAATTCAAGAGTTATCAAAAAAAATAAATACATCTAAAGTCACACTACAACAAGAGCTACAAAGAACTCCTAAAATTAAAGATATTGCTGATTATCTACAGTGTACAGAAGAAGAAGTAATGGAGGCCATGGAGGCTAGCCAAGTATACACACCAAAATCATTAGATCTAACCTATGACAATGATGGAGAAGATAAAGATATTAAGTTAATGGATCTAGTAGGAGAAAACGATAAAAACTTTGATGCCTTTGAAAATAGAGACTTTCTTAACAAAGCTATAGAAAAATTAAATGACATTGAAAAGAAGGTATTAATGGATAGGTTTATTCATAGTAAAACACAAATACAAGTAGCACAGGAATTAGAAGTATCTCAAATGACAGTTTCAAGGTTGGAAAAGAAGTTAATTAAAAAATTACAAAATGAGTTAAAGAAGACTTTAATATAACATATCAATAAATAGCCTATTGACACTCAGACAGATTTCTGATATAGTAGTACAAGTCGTCACGAGAGAGACGGCAGGTGCCTTGAAAGAGGCCGATTGAAAACTTTTAAAAAACAGTTGACATAAGACAAGATATATGATATATTAGGTAAGTCGTCAAAACGAGGCGATGCAAGAAAGAATTAAAAAGGTCTTTGAAAATTAAACAGTATAGAATAAGCCATGAGCCCGATTCAATTATGATGATTGATGAGTAAAGTTTTTAATTAAGAGTTTGATCCTGGCTCAGGATGAACGCTGGCGGCGTGCCTAACACATGCAAGT
>JAFIFG010000028.1 GCA_020832135.1 Clostridiaceae bacterium | reverse complement strand
TATGAATAATGCATATGTGTTTGAAGCGCAGATTGTAATAGATGATGGTGAAATAATGCACTAGAGTAAGTAACAAATTATAACAGTAAAAGTGACGAGTGAAATTTCACTCGTCTTTTTATATGTCTATAATAACGAGTTGTAGAATTTACATATAAAGTACATATAAAAAATTAAAAGGGGATAGGGAGGAATAGAAGATTTCCCAGAATAAATATTCGTGTAAAGAGAAACATTACATTTATACTAGCAAAAGTAAATACAAGAAAAATAAGTAGGTGAAAGTATGTTTGACACACCAATTGTCCAATTGACAGTAGAATTAACAATTGGATTTTTCGCTTTGTTCGCTGTTACAAAACTTACAGGAAAATCACAAATAAATCAGATTACTCCTTTTGATTTTATATCAGCTATTGTATTGGGAGAACTGTTAGGTAATGCAATTTATGATGAAAAAGTTAGGATATGGAGTATCATTTATGCATTAATGCTATGGGGAGTTTTAATGTTGACTATTGAAAAATTAACTCAAAAATTTAGAAGGACAAGAAAATTTTTACAGGGAGAACCAGCTGTTATCATTAGAGATGGTCAAATTGATTTTCAAGTAATTAAGAGGGAAAAATTAGATATAAATGAGCTATTAAGCCTTTTGAGACAAAAAGATGCCTTTTCAATACGAGAAATTGAATTTGCTATTCTAGAACAGAGTGGAAATATTAGTGTATTAAAAAAATCAAAATATAATAATCCTACTACCGAAGACTTAAATTTATTTTATAAGCCTATGTACCTTCCGATAACAATAATACTTGATGGAGAAATTTTAAAGGATAATCTAGATGCTATTGGGTTCGACGAAAACTGGTTACTTAGTCAAGTATATATGTTGGGAGTGAAAAATATAGAAGATGTTTTCTATGCAGATTGGAAACAAGATGAAGGTATTCATGTAGTTCCACGAAGTAACAGGACAACTTAAAGCCTTAGCATATGAACTTCAAGTTGATGTACTTTATTTGATAAATGGTTATAGGATAGGTAATTTACATTTTATCAAAAACACTAATAGAGGCAGGTTACAATTATTTTAAGCAAAAACAAAAGCAATAATTATGTTTCTATAGTTACAAGACACTGGATAGATTGGCCAATTTTTCTATTGGCCTTTAAGTTTACTATTTTGAGAATAATAAAGTTAGGACAAGGGATGTATCTTTCCTTGTCCAGAGGATATACTAACTAAATTTTATTTATAACTGTGGTTTTAATACTTTTATAAATGACAACTTCCACTGTGGATAATAGCTTCTAAAATAATCGCACCAGATATCCCAGTTAATGAATTAGAAGGTCTTATTATCACCTTTGAATTTGGTGTAATCGATACAACGGTAGGAAGCTCTACTCGTGCTGACCAGGTTGGTGGATCTTCAGGGGTTGGGAACAACTGGGTACCAAATCCACCAATATTGGAAACATAAATTTCACCTAAGTAGATATCGAAATCACCAAATACTGACGGTTGCGGTAATGTTGCCATAAAGCTCACCGCCTGCCCACCTCTAGGAGCAAAGTTTACATAAGTTACTGCACCTGTTCCAAATGGTACAGCAACTATAGGTCTTAGAATTATAGAACAAGGATAATGTATAAGGCCAGGGACACAAAGGATATCTCCAGGATAGATGATATTGGGATTGAGAATATGTGGGTTGCTTGCTATAAGTGTGTCTAATCTTACCCTAAACATTTGAGCTATAGTAAAAAAAGTATCACCTGGCTGAACGGTATATCGTCCCAAAAATGTAGGGGGACAAGTTTGTGGAATTCGAATATATTGTTGTTTATACATAGATAAACCCTCCCTAGTAGTTATTGCTTTATTTAACCAGCAACTACAATCAAAACAAAACATTTCATTTTCATTCCGCTATTTTGTTTACATTTTTAGTCTATATACAATATGCATACTTTAGGCTCTGTGTTCTATTTTGACACTTTATATATGGAGCCATATTTTAGCATAATTAGGAGTTGTAATTAATGATAAATCCAGTAGTTTTAATTTGTACTGATGGCCCTTATGAATATATAAGGTTGACAATGGTATATTTTAAAGATACAATGTAGTTAGTTAATACAACTAACTACATTGTATTGAAGGAGGTATTCTATGAAGGAGAATATTGTAACAGCAGCGGATACAGTGGCTATGTTTTGTAGACTACAAATGCATGCGAGAAGGGACATACCTATAAGATCTAGTGAAATGGGAGTTCTTATTTATATACAAAAACAGGAGGAAGAAGTAACACCATTAATGATAAGTAATTTTTTTCAAATTGCAAAGCCTTCCGTAACTACTATGATCAATGCATTGATAAAAAAACATTACTTAGTGAAGATACCATCTGCTACCGATGGAAGGAGTTATACAGTTTCTATTACGGAGAAGGGTCAAAAGCTTGTTGTATCGGCACATGAGGAGTACTTTAAAGCGATTGGACTTTTGGAAGAAAAAATGGGGAATAAGGATTTTGAAGTATTTATTCAGTTAATACAGAAGGCTAACAAAATATTAAGTGAGGAGAGAAAATAATGAAGGTACTAGTAACGGGGGCATCGGGAAATGTAGGTAGTTATGTAATTAAGGAATTATTAAATAAAGGAGAAAAGGTGGCGGCAGCCGGGACAAATACAGATAGATTAAAGAAACTATTTGGAGATGAGGTTGAGGCTGTTACTTTTGATTTCACGGATAAAAGTACCTTTAATCAGGCTTTAAGAGGAGTAAATAGGGTGTTTCTTATGCGACCTCCCCACTTAGGAAAACCTGAAGATTTGTATCCCTTTATTGATGCAATGAAGGCTGAGAAGGTAGAATTGGTTTCCTTTTTATCTTTAATGGGGGTTGAAAAAAATACTATACCTCCCCATCATAAAATAGAAAAGTATATTGAAAATATCGGGCTTGGCTATGCCCACGTGCGACCAGGCTTTTTTATGCAAAATCTATCGGGAATTCATGCTGTAGAAATTAAAGAAAAGAATGAAATATTTGTACCAGCAGGTAAAAGTAAAACAAGCTTTATAGATGCAGCAGATATTGGTCTTGCCGTAGCTACTTTATTACATGAAGGTGAGAAATATAAAAATACAGCCCACACGATTACTGGAGCAGAATCCTTAAATTACTATGAAGTAGCCAGGATTCTAAGTGAGATTACTGGAAGAGACATTCAATATAAAAAGCCTGGATATTTAAAGTATAGGAGCTATTACATCAAGAAAAGAGGCCTAGATAAGGCATATGTTAATGTAACTGTAGCTCTTTACTTTATGACAAGAATGGGGACAGCTAAGATGGTGACGGATGAATTTTTTCAATTGACAGGAATAAGGCCCCGTACCTTCAGAGAATTTGTTAAGGAGAATCTAGATTGCTTTTAGCATGTGATGGAAGAAGTTGAAGTAAAAGAAGTGTGCAATGGATTAATATTAGAAATTAGTTAAAGTAATAAATATTTTTTTCTTGACAAAGAAATAGATTGATTTTACAATGAACAAGGATTAAAAATAAAATAACTTGTTAGGAGAGGCTCCTAAATGAACACAGGCTATTGCCCAAAAATGTCGAGAGAAGCCAATAGGTAGAACAGGCATGATCGGATTAAGGCCTGCTTAAGGTAGCAGATTCAATTACTTGAATCTGCGTCATTTAGTGCTAAAGTTCAAACGAGGAGTTGATATAGAATTGCTTGGTTAATAGAACTGTTGATAATTAAAGTATAATGATCGTATCTATTGATTAGGTACATTGACATTAAAGCGGCTCCTTTGGGGTCGTTTTTTCATCTTTCACAGGGTAAAATAATGAAATTAGCTAAAAAAGAGCATGCTACATTAGAAGGTATTGCAGGAGACCTTGATTATAAGGGCATCAAGAATAAATGTAGTGATCTGTTTCAAAGAAAGTTATGGTCCCCTAGACAAGTTACGTAGGGCACAGAAACAAAACCTAAAATACTGAATATAATTGCGGTAATAAAGGAAAAAGTCAATAGCTGGCCTGATATTTTACTGGCAAAATTAATTTCATAGGGGCTACTTCGCTAGCCCCCAACTTACTAACCCAGTAGGTATCTACTACCCTGTAGATTGTCTGTATAAAATTGTTTTTTTATGTTGCCCTTTAAGATAAGCTCTCTTTTATCAAAACTTTTCATAGTAACTCCTTCCGCCTCCTACACCATTTGATAGATATCACTTAAATTATATCATCTAAGCCATTAACTGTAGTTTGTTCATCATCATTAATAGGAATAACGATGCATTTTTTGCCATCGATGATTTGAGATTTTATTTGGGGTATTTTTTCAGGTTTTACTTGAAGGATAACGTCATAGTGAGGATTAACTTCATTATCTTCTAGATTAGCTTCTGAATCTTCTTCTGAAATCATATCATCATCATTCACTTCTGTAGATATTTGGATTTCATTAGCTGTAGCAGTTTCTTGTTTAACTTCCTCAAGTTTATTTTCAAGTATTTCTACTTGTTTCTGAAGATTTTCCTCCTTTTTTCTTTGTTCATTTGCCTTAAGTGCTTTTGTGTCAATTAAATTCTCTGCTAAAGGAAGATCATTACCAAAGCTTTCTACATAGGTCTCTTCAATCTTGTTAGTAATTTCTTCAGGAACGTCACTTTCTATTAAAAGGTTTTGTATCTCCTTCTTTGTTAAGATTATAGGTTCACAATCTATATTATCATGTATAGAATTGTATTCATCTATCATAGTATTTAGATTTTCTTGTATATCCATAAAAATTTTATCAGCTTTTTTTTCATCAGCCTTAAAGGAATCTTTAATAATTGATTGGAACCTCTCTTTTTGTATGGTAGCAGTCTGCTTTGAATAACAACCTAAGGCATTTTCCATCAACTCAGGATGTGGATCTTTTGCATTTTTTGTATAATACATAATAGTGTTAACATCTGAGCCACGATCAATAAAAGCAGGAAACATAAAACCATGAACTGGGGCACCAACCACCCAATCTCTAATACGTGCTTTTATTTTGTTTTCTTCTTCAAAGTACCCAAGACCAGGACCTGAAAGTGAAACAGGGCATATTGCACATAACACATATTCATATACTTCTTCAGATTCATCTATCTTAATATTATCAGTAGTTTTAGTAATAACATCATAAACGTCATGAAAAATAAGTATTACAAAGTTTCCGGTACAATCATAATTATCTATAATCAATTTATAAAAATTATCAAGGAGAGTATCGTCCTTTAATTGACTGTTTTTAAGCTGCATAAGAGAAATTTGTCTTTCATTTGAAAAATCTTCATTTGTTGGAAAGTTAAGTTCTAAAATATTATTCCCAATAGTTCCAGACAGTACTTTTTTCGCAATTTCTAAGTACTTAAAGTATTCATCATCATCTAAATTTAAAAAGCTTTCTCTAAATTTTAAAATAGTATATTTTTCTCCATTAACATAACAACCACACACCTTAGTAAAAGTGCAATCATCTTTTTTAAAACGTCTTTTTAGCTCTAGTATATCTTTTTTTCTCATGGAGAGCCCCCTCAATCTATTCTTTTTTATTTGTAGCATGAATTAATATATTGTCATTATTTAAGTATAATATTTTTTTCATAGGAGTTAAAGATTTAATTATCTATTAGATGTGAGCAACTTGTGCCATTCTCGGTTTTTCGGACACCGTTTCGTGAGTAAAGGTAAAGCTGTAATGTATGTTAGATATTATGGTTATGCAGATACAAACTCAGTTATTGAAAGTACTGCACATAAGATAGCTTTAATATCCGAATGATTGTGGTAATTCTCAAAATTAGGGATAATAGTGCAAGAAGGAAGATAAATTTTGACAAAAAAATATAGATAAGGCAAGATAGATTATATTTATGAGAGCATTACAAGAAGTAAAATACACTTTAAATTCAAAAGGTAGGTATAAAAAGGATTTTCTTCATTCAAAAATTAGGCTTGGAAATGGCTCCAAGCCTAATTTTTTACCTCCACTAACACATCCGTTAGTAAAATAAGCAAAAACATCTGTATGAGACGTGCTCCTTCTTCCGAAGTTTCTAGATTTTGTTACTGCATTGGTCTTAGCAGTCGTTAATTAAGGTGGAAACGATCTGCATTCATTACCTTCACCCAGGCAGCTATAAAGTCACGAACAAACTTCTCTTTATTATCGTCTTGAGCATATACTTCTGCAAGGGCACGTAGAATAGAATTAGAACCAAATACTAGGTCAACTCTAGTTGCTGTATGTACTACTTCACCAGTCTTGCGATCACGTCCTTCATATATGCCTCCGTCTGCAGGCTTCCACTCTATCCCCATATCAAGCAAATTAATAAAAAAGTCGTTTGTGAGAGTACCTATACGATCAGTGAATACACCATGCTTTGTGCCACCGTAGTTTGTACCTAGAACACGCATGCCACCAACAAGTGCAGTCATTTCAGGTGCAGTAAGATTTAGTAGCTGTGCCTTGTCTACTAGCAGCTCTTCTGCACTTACACTATACTGCTTTTTCTGATAGTTACGGAAACCATCAGCGATAGGCTCTAGTACTCCAAAGCCTTCTATATCAGTTTGTTCTTGGGTTGCATCGCCACGTCCAGGAGAAAAAGGAACAGTTATTTCAAAGCCTGCATCTTTAGCAGCTTTTTCTATTGCGGCACTACCGCCTAGTACAATCAAATCAGCCATACTGACTTTCTTATCTATATCACTTTGAATACCTTCTAATACATGAAGCACTTTTGCAAGTTGTTCCGGTTGATTCACTTCCCAGTCCTTCTGTGGAGCAAGACGGATACGGCCGCCATTCGCGCCGCCACGGTAATCTGAGCCACGGAATGTACTGGCTGAAGCCCAGGCAGTTGTTACTAATTGGCTGACTGTAAGTCCTGAGTCTAGAATCTTTTCTTTGAGCTCTGCTACTTCTGCATCTGTTAATTTATAATCAACAGAAGGTACAGGATCCTGCCAGATAAAATCTTCTTCTGGAACTTCCGGACCTAAATATCTTTCTTTGGGACCCATGTCTCGGTGTAATAATTTGAACCATGCACGGGCAAAGGCATCTGCAAATGTTTCTGGATTCTTATGGAAACGGCGAGAAATCTTTTCATATTCAGGATCATGACGCAATGCCATATCGGCGGTGGTCATCATTGTAGGAACTTTAATGGAAGGATCCTCTGCATCTGGTGCAAGATCCTTCTTATCAGGGTCTACAATAAGCCACTGATAGGCACCTGCAGGACTCTTTGTGAGCCACCACTCATATCCAAACAATAGATCGAAGTAACCATTATCCCACTGTGTCGGATTAGCCGTCCAAGCACCTTCAATACCGCTGGCGATGGTGTCACGACCTTTACCGCTGCCGTGTGTGCTTAACCAACCTAAGCCTTGTGCTTCAATAGCAGCAGCTTCTGGCTCTGGGCCAACATGAGCAGCATCTCCTGCACCGTGGGACTTTCCGAACGTATGGCCGCCGGCTATTAGTGCAACTGTTTCTTCATCGTTCATGCCCATACGTGCAAAAGTTTCTCGGATGTCGTGGGCACTTGCAATGGGATCTGGTTTGCCGTTTGGTCCTTCTGGGTTGACGTAGATAAGTCCCATCTGAACGGCTGCAAGTGGATTCTCAAGCTTACGATCACCTGAGTAACGTTTATCATCCAGCCATTCCATTTCAGCACCCCAGTAGATGTCTTTTTCTGGATGCCAAATGTCTGGGCGTCCTCCTCCAAAACCTATTGTTGGCCCCCCCATGTCTTCAATAGCAACATTACCTGCTAGAACCAGCAAATCAGCCCAAGAGATCTTATTTCCATACTTTTGCTTAATCGGCCATAGCAGTCGTCGGGCTTTATCAAGGTTGCCGTTGTCAGGCCAACTGTTAAGTGGAGCAAAACGCTGTGCACCAGTTCCACCACCACCACGTCCGTCACCTGTACGATAAGTCCCCGCGGCATGCCAAGACATACGGATAAAGAATGGACCATAATGTCCATAGTCAGCAGGCCACCAATCTTGACTGTCTGTCATTAGGTTGTGAAGATCCTGCTTAAGAGCATGGTAGTCTAGCTTTTTAAATTCTTCTGCATAATCAAAGTCTTCTCCCATAGGGTTAGATTTTCTGTCATGCTGATGTAAAATATTCAAGTTCAACTGGTTTGGCCACCAGTCTCTATTTGACGTACCACTAGATTTGTTACTGGTAGCGCCTCCGTGCATTACCGGACACTTTCCAGTATTAGAAGTGTCTTTAGTGTTCATATGTTTTCCCCCTTCTGTGTAAAAATAAGTAATAAATAATTATGGCTCTAGTCGTAAGAAACTTACAAACTGGATGACAACAATTATTCTTATGTTATACTTGATTACCCATCATTTGGTAATCTTAATCTAACTTTTGATCATATTATGATGTAAATAAACAATTCTTGCTTTTGACGGATTGTAGCCATTTGGTAAACAACTATATATTTAACGGATTCATTTTTGTGTATTTATGTTCAAGAGATACAAGAATGTGATAATTTTATAGTAAGAATTTTTTAATAAGTTGAAAGCTATTTCCTCTATAGGTAAAAATAAAGCTTTCATAATGGGTATGTATAATGTTATAAATTAGGGTAAGCCATCCTATAGTAACTAGTGTCATTTAATATATAAAGTATTCATGGAGGGTGTAAATGAGATATACAGTGAAAGATATCGCAATGATAGGAATAGTAGGAGCATTGACTGTGGTAATAGGCTATGCACTTTATATCATGGGGAGTTTCTTTTCTATATTAGGACATAAATTTATTATTTTTACACCATTTTTAGGGTTAATTCTATTTATACCTATTTAAAAGATGCAGAAAATAGGTGTACTTACAGCTGTTAGTACAGTTTTTTCAGTTTTAATGACTCCTGTAACAGTATTTATAGGAATTGCTATTGTTATGACTGAGATTTAGCTAACTTTATATTTAGCTCTTCTATGAAGTTTTAAATACCTCTATTGTTGTCAATACTTGTGATAGGCATAAGTTTAAATCCTCCTTGTGGATGGTGTAGAGACCTTTTTCACACAAGTGGTAGGACTTATGCCGTTTTTTATGTCTATAACTTGTTGAAAATTTTATCATATTTAAAAATTGCACAACTCAAGTAATTTACATATTTAACACTAATCTAAATGTCCACCAATATATGTAAAAATCCATGAGATACCTTGAATCATTTCATGTTTCTTATCAAAATTAGAAGGATAACATTTTTTACTTAAGAACAAGAAGTATAGAACATAACCTTTTATAGGAAGTAAAGTGAAACTTTTCTACTATGAAAAGGCATTGTTTAAAAGTTGACAATGATAGAAAAAGAATATACTATGTAGATGAAAACATCTATCATTTATATATGGTTGAAACATCACTCAATAACACTACATCAATATCTATACCAAGATAAAACGAGACTTAATTCATAAGTAGATAACCCAAATCTTTGATTTGGTGTTAGTCACTTAGTTTGCTTATCTAGAGGGAGTTTTTACCCCCTCTGAATTGTAGCCGAGTTTACTTCGAGGATGTAGTGCTTGATCTCCCACTTGCTGAAGTGGGAGTCTTAGCAATACACCGAAGGATTAATATAGCCTAGTTTAATAGGGGGTGTTGACTATTTCAGCAGTAACAGTTCAACAGCAAGAAGTGTACATGTTACAAAGAAAAGTAGAAGAATTGGAAAATAAATTAAAAGAACAATCTTTTTTAGTAGAGATGATGAATGTATTGGTGAAGGACCATGATTTAAATGCTATGATAAAAAATACATTACATCTAGCTATGCAGATCACCCACAGTGAAGCAGGATGTCTATACATAACCGACAATAGTATCAGCAAATTAAAAGCAGTAGAAATAAATGGCAATGTACCTAAAGACTTAATAAAGGCCTTTAGTAAAGTAAATAAGTTGATATCGAAAAAACAACTATATGACATAATAGAAATAAACAAGAAAAATAAATTGTTTCCAAAATTTAAGAAGTTAGATGAGAAATTGGAGTCATTTATAATAATGCCTCTTATAGTAGGAGAAAACACCATTGGCTATGCTGTTTTGATGCATCGGCATGATAATTCAGATAATCATTCTAGTACCTATTCATTGGAGGATATCAATAACCTTCATGTTTATTCTCATCAAGCGGCATTACTATTAGACAATATTAGAATAAATATTGAACGTAATAAAAAGGAGTTTTATTTAAAAACAGTAGGTAGCTTAATAGCGGCTATTGATGCAAAAGATATTTATACACAAAATCATTCTTCTAGGGTAGCTAAAATTACTGTAGAATTTTCTAGAATTCTTGGTTTCCCAGAAAATATGATAGAAACTATGCATTACGGAGCCCTATTGCATGATGTTGGTAAAATTGGTGTTTCGGATACGATTTTAAAT
Source organism: Clostridiaceae bacterium (assembly GCA_020832135.1). Classification (GTDB taxonomy): domain Bacteria; phylum Bacillota; class Clostridia; order Peptostreptococcales; family Natronincolaceae; genus JAFIFG01. The sequence goes on along the minus strand of JAFIFG010000028.1, from coordinate 28,624 downwards.
AAGCCTGGCAATTTAACAGAGGAAGAATTTTCTATAATCAAAGAACATCCCATAAAAGGAGTGAATATATTAGCCCCGATGGATTTAGAGGGAGATGTCTTAAATATCATTAAATATCATCATGAAAGATATGATGGTAGAGGCTATCCTGAAAAACTAAAGGGTGAGGAAATCCCTTTAGTAGCAAGAATTGTTAGCATTATAGACACCTGGGATGCCATGACTAGCGATAGATCCTATAGAAAGAAACTACCGATAGAAAAAGCCATTCAAGAATTTAAAAAAGGTAAAGGGTTGCAGTTTGATCCCTACTTAGTGGATCAGTTCTTAATGTTGATTGACAAAGATATGTTTTAGAGAGTTACTCATGGTTCTGAAAAGATAAGAGTAGAGATGCAATTTATTTGAATAAAAAAATCATTGAGTAACGGTTATTTAATAGGATAAAAGTTCTTGCTTCTTGTATAAAAGGTTGAAAATACAAGAAGTGAGAACTTTTTTCTTGTATATACAAAAAGTGCAAAAAATAACCCAATTGTGCATAGACCCTAATTTTAATTTCGTATATAATTAGAAACGAAGATGATTATTATTATCATTTGAAATGTTTTACCAGCAATATCCTTTATATGGATATGCCATATTACACAAGGGGGTTATTTTACATGTTGTTCAAAAAGAAAATCATCAAATTATTTATTATGAGTATGTTGCTCATAACCTTATTGGCGGGTTGTTCTACCAGGGGAGCATCTAATACTACCTCGGGCGATAATAATGCCGATGCAGGTAACACCACAGAGGAAGTTAACACAGATGAATTAATCTATGTTAATTTTAGAGACATAAGAGATTTAAATCCTCATCTTTATGGTGGAGAGCTTTTTGCACAAAATTTACTATTTGAAAGTCTTGTCATGATTACGGATGAAGGTATTCAGCCTTGGCTTGCAAAAGATTGGGATATATCTGAAGATGGACTTACCTACACCTTTCACATAAGACAAGGGGTCACTTTTTCAGATGGACATAAATTTGATGCCTATGCAGTAGAAGCAAATATTCAAGCTGTTTATGATAACTATGATAGACATGGTTGGCTTGAAAGTATTAGATTATTAGATGGTTTTAGTGCTGTTGATGAATATACTTTTGAAATGAAGCTAAAAGAACCATATTATCCTCTACTTACAGAGCTGGCAGTAACTAGACCATTTAGATTTATATCTCCTAATGCTTTTGTTAATGGTACTACGAAGGATGGTGTGGATGGACTTATAGGTACAGGAAAATATGTTCTTACAGAAAACCATATTGATGAATATGCGGTATTTGATGTGAATCCAACCTACTGGGGTGAAAAACCAGAAATCAATAGAATTATTGCTAAAGTTATTCCTGACAATCAAATAAGAGCGCTTGCTCTAGAAAGAGGAGAGATTGACATCCTATTTGGAACAAATATGATTGATGCAGAAACCTACCTTAGGTTTTCAGAAATGGAAGGCTTCGGAGTAAGTATGTCAGATCCACTAGCTACAAGAATGCTTATTATGAATTCAACAGATACCATTTTATCTGATGTCAATGTAAGGCAAGCTTTTAATGCAGCTGTAAATAGAGAAGAAATATCTGAGGGAATCTTTTACGGGCTAGAAGCACCTGCAGATAGATTGATGGCAAGTACAGTTCCTTATTGTGATGTGGACCTAGAGGGATATATTTATTCTTTAGAGAAAGCCAATAACCTTCTTGAGGAAGCCAGTTGGAAAATGAATGAAGCCACAGGGGTCCGTGAAAAAGATGGTATGCCACTGGAAATCCAAATGCATTACAATGCTGATAGTGTAACAGAAAGAACTATATCTGAATATTTACAGGATGAAATGAGAAATATTGGTCTTAGACTTAATATTACTGGAGAAGAAGAACAAGCCTATAGAGATAGAATGAAGAATGGAGACTTTAGCATTACCTTTAATATATCATGGGGAACACCGTATGATCCTCATTCCTTCCTTGGATCTATGAGAATGCCTGCTGTTTACGGTGATTATGCAGCACAGCAAGGTTTGGCGGAAGTCAATAAACTTCATGACACCATCTTAAAGGCCTTTACAAGCACAGATGAAATACAAAGACAAGAGTACTATGATTATATTCTTACCTATTTACATAATGAAGCAATCTATGTTCCGTTAACTTTTGAGAGAAACAGAGCAGTATATAATGAGAAGGTAAAAAATGTAACCTTCAATCCTTCTCAATATGAAGTACCCCTTGATAGAATGTATATAAAATGAGACTTAATTTATAAGCAGATAACCAAAATTTTTAATTTTGTGTTAGTCGCTTAGTTTGTTTATCTAGAGAGATTTTTTACCCTCTCTAAATTGTAGTCGAATTTACTTCGAGGATGTAGTGCTTGATCTCCCGCTAGTTTAAGTGGGAGTCTTAGCAATACACCGAAGGAGAAAATAAAAGTTTTAATGCAGACTTGGTCATGGATGAATCTATCTATGACCATCTTGCACATTCTAAAAGAATGAAGGAGGTAAAGATGAAAAAATATATCATAAAAAGAATGTTGATGGCTTTACCGATGATGTTGGCAGTGTCCTTTGTCGCCTTTGTTCTCATCAATCTTATTCCAGCGGATCCAGCGGAAGTAGCCTTAAGGGTAAATGAAATTATACCTACAGAGGAAGCTATAGAAGGTATGAGGGAAGAGCTAGGACTGAATAAACCCTATTTTCAACGCTATATTACTTGGCTATGGGACGTACTTCACCTTGATTTTGGAAATTCCTATGTAAATAAAGATAGGACAGTTTTAGGTGAAATTACTAGAAGTTTACCTGCTACTTTAGAGCTTGCTACAGCTTCTTTGTTCATTGTAATGGTGGTAAGTATTCCTGTAGGTGTACTATGTGCTGTATTTAAAGACAGTGTTTTTGATAGGATTGTAAGAATATTTATATTTATCGGCACAGCTATGCCTAACTATTGGGTTGGCATCCTGCTAATATGGTTATTTTCAGTGAAATTAGATCTTGTACCAACTGGAGGAAATAGAGAGGCAGGGGCCATCATTCTGCCGGCTATTACCTTAAGTCTTACTTATATCTCTACCTATGTTAGATTGATAAGAAACAATATGTTGGAAAACATGACGGAGAATTATGTGTTTTATGCAAAGGTTAGAGGACTTCAGAACAGAAGCATTATTTTAAAACATGTCCTTAAGAATTCTCTTCAATCCTCCGTAACTGCTTTAGGAATGAGTATCGTTCAGCTTGTTTCCGGTACAGTGGTGATAGAAAACATCTTTTCTTGGCCTGGGATAGGGAGGTTGTGTATTACCGCAATTTTCAACAGGGATTACCCAATCATTCAGGCTTACATTCTTATGATGGGGATACTATTTATTTTCTGCAACCTGTGTGTTGATATTCTGCACCATAAATTAGATCCAAGGTTACGTGAGGGGATATAATATGTTAAAAAAATTAATAAAAGACAAAATTGCTGTAATAACTTTAATCATTATTTTAACCACTATGATGGTGGGAGTTTTTGCTGAGGAGATTGCCCCAAACGATCCAGATAAGACAAGTATTATAAGTAAATATGCCGAGGGGAGCCAGGAATTTCCTCTAGGTACGGACCATCTTGGACGTTGTATATTATCAAGACTTATTTATGGTATCAGACCTACTGTGTTTTTATCTCTACTTACTATGCTATGTACCATTGTCATTGGTACAGCAATTGGTATGATATCGGGATATGCTAGAGGACTCTTGGATGAAGTCATCATGAGAATTGTTGATATTATGTTATCCTTCCCTAGTCAGGTAATGATCCTAGCAGTGGTGGGTATGATGGGGGTTGGGATACGGAATGTAATTATAGCAAGCATTGCTATTAAGTGGGCATGGTATGCTAGGATGATCAGGTCTACTGTTATTAAATATAATAATAAAAACTATATTTTATATGCTAAAACCATAGGTACAAGGAAATCATTTATTATTACTAGACATATGCTACCCAATATTTTATCGGAGATCATTGTGCTGGCTACCTTGGATACGGGTTGGGTTATCATTAGTATTTCTACCCTTTCCTTTCTAGGGCTTGGGGTTCAAGCACCGGCAGCAGAGTGGGGGGCAATGCTTAGTGAAGCGAAAAATGTTATTACTTCCCATCCAACACAAATGCTTGCTCCAGGTTTAGCAATTTTAATACTTGTATCCTCTTTTAATATGTTAGGAGATAGTTTAAGGGATATATTGGACCCTAAGGAGGTATAAGATGGCTACAGAAATCTTAAAGGTAAATAATTTAAAAGTACAGCACAAGGATCATACTACATCTCGAGATATTATTTCTGATATTTCCTTTGGCTTAAAGAAAAATCGATGTCTAGGTATCGTAGGGGAAAGCGGTAGTGGGAAGAGTATGACCTGTAAAGCCATATTAGGGCTTTTGAATAACAGCTTTGATGTAAAGGGAGATGTCATTTTCAATGACATCCATCTGTTAAAGGCAGATAAAAGGAAGATTAGACATATAAGAGGAAAGGAAATTTCTATGATATTACAAAATCCTATGACTGCCTTTGATCCCCTTTATCCCATACAAGAGCAAATGATAGAGACCTTCATTGAAAATCTTGCTGTCAGCAAAAAAGAAGCTTTAAATCTTTCCTTAAAGGCACTGGAGGATATGTATATGCATTGCCCTAAGGATGTCCTTAAAAAATATCCACATCAATTGAGTGGAGGTATGCTCCAAAGGATTATGATAGGAATCGCACTTGCACTAAAACCTAGTATTATTATTGCTGATGAACCAACTACTGCTGTGGATGCCATCAATGTAGTGAAGGTGATGGAGGAATTTACAAGGATTAAAGAAAACCATAATACATCCATGATTTTTATATCTCATGATTTAGGAGCAGTGGCTAGGATAGCCGACGATGTCCTAGTGATGAAGGATGGTGAAATTGTAGAACAGGGGGAGACACAATATCTTTTAAGGAATTCTAAAAATCAACATACCAGATACTTAATTGATACAAGAAAGGCGTTGGTGGATAGATTTCATCTGGCTGTAGGACAGGGGGAGGCACATGCTATTAGAAGTAAAGGATATTTATAAAAGCTATAAAAAGTCTTTTAATATAATAAAAAAGGGAAAAAATGAAATTTTAAAGGGTGTATCCTTCAACCTTAAAGAAGGGGAGTGTCTTGGTATCATTGGTGAAAGCGGCAGTGGTAAAAGTACTTTAGGTCGTTTAATTATTGGAGTGGAGAAGGCAGATAGTGGCAGTATACATCTTGATGGTATAGATATCAGTAAAACAAATAGCAGCTCTATAAAAAAGAAGTCCAGTGTTGTTTTTCAAGACTATAGTTCTTCCGTGAACCCAAGGTTTAAGGTGATAGATATTCTCTCGGAGCCAATGAAGACTTTTGAAAAACTAACGAAAAAGGATAGGATAAAAAAGGCAATCAATTTATTAGATAAAGTAGGTTTATCTGAAGAATATTTATATCGTTATCCCCATGAACTTAGTGGGGGACAATTACAAAGGGTATGTATTGCTAGAGCCATTGCCACCAATCCTGAGTTCATTGTACTTGATGAAGCCATAAGTTCTTTAGATGTATCTATTCAAGTGCAGGTATTGGATTTACTTATCAATCTAAAAGAACAAATGGGTATATCCTACATCTTTATTACCCATGATTTAACAGCAATTACTTATATATGCGATCGAGTTCTATTTTTCAAGGAGGGTGTTGTCATCGAAGAGGTTAACACCATGAATGACTTAAAAAATGTAAAAGAGGAATACTCTAGGACATTATTACATGCTGCTATGATGATGAATGAGGAGGAAGAAATCTATGAAATACAAAGAATATCTTAAACTTGCCATACCTTTTACCATATCAACCATAACACAACCTCTATTAGGAGCAGTAGATACTGCTGTTATAGGTAGACTCGGTGACCCTGCCTATATAGGTGGGGTAGCAGTGGGAACAGTGATTTTTAGTACACTTTATTGGCTATTTGGATTTTTGAGGGTAAGCACATCAGGGTATTCTGCCCAGGCCCTGGGGACAAAGGATGAAAAGGATGGATTATTTGCATTGTATAGACCTAGTATGATTGCTATTATAATAAGTTTAATTTTTGTGATGTTCCAGGTGCCTATTTTCCGTACTGCCATGAAGCTCATTAATCCTGAAATGGAGGTGTACCGTCAAGCATCCACCTATTTTCATATTTTAATTTGGGGGGCACCCTTTGTTTTACTGAACTATGTAAATCTCGGATGGCTTATGGGAAGGAAAAGGGTAAAGGCTTCTATGTTTTTACAGATTTTTTCTAATGTATTAAATATTGTATTAGACATTGTGTTTGTTATGTATTTTAAGATGGGTGTAGCTGGAGTTGCCTATGCAACCTTGATAGCACAAATAACAGCCTTTGTTATTGGATTCTATCTTATCAGTGTAAATTTAAACCTATTGGCAATAAAAAATTACTTTTATCAGTTATTTGATAAAACAGCCTTCAAAAAAATTATGGGTGTAAATACAGATCTTATGATTAGAACAGTATGCTTACTTATAGTAACCAATATGTTTGTGGCAAAAGGAGCTTCTCTAGGAACAGAAATGTTGGCAGCTAATGCAGTTTTATTCCAAATACAATATATTATTGCATACTGTTTTGATGGTTTTGCCAATGCCTCCAGTGTCTTTGTAGGTACAGCTGTTGGTGAAAAGAATACAAAGCTATATAACGAAGTTTTAACTATTTCTACCAAAACAGCCTTTATGTTAGCGGCCATCATGTCACTTGTGATATACTTTTTTAGAGGTGAAATAATCAGTATTTTTACTGTTATTGAAAGCATAATTAATCTAAGTTTAGCTTACTCCATATGGTTGGTGATTTACCCATTTGTTATCGGAATTGGGCTAGTGTACTATGGAATTTTTACCGGTGCTACCTATACTGCTCCCGTAAGAAATTCAATGATTTTATCCCTTGGAGCATTTCTCATAACTTATTTTGTGATGATTCCTCTTTGGGGTAACCATGGGCTATGGTTTTCTTATATTGTTTTTAGTTTAGGAAGAAGTGTTTTTCTTGCATCCTATATTACAACCTTTAAGAAAGAAGTCTTTGTATTTGAGACTAGTCAAGTTATTACTACATAGTATGTAAAGAATATTGGTAAGGTTTTACAAAAGCAGGAGGTACTATGAAAATATCTATCAAAGTAAAAATTATCGGAGCTATATGTATAACATTCTCTATATTATTTTCTCTATTTATTTATAGTATAGATGGCAAAGTAAAACAAAGGGTTAACCTGCTTAATATAAACCTTACAAGTCAAATTATTGATGCCAGAGGGAATCAAATATCCTACTGGTTGGAACAGCGGAAAATAGAGTTGCAAATGATGTCGTCATTTATCATAAATTCTGATATGGATGAATTTAAGGCTAGGGAATATATTCAATCGGTATATAAGGAAAAAAGTGATATTTATTTTGATATGGGAATTGTAAAGTTTGGTGGATATAAGCTAAGCTGTGATGGTACTGGATATTATATTAATAGAGAAGATTATTATAAAAATGCCCTAAAGGAAAATGCAAGCTTTAAAGTAAGTGAACCAAGGGAAAAAAACGGTGAAAAGATTGTAGTCATGCTTTACAAGGTAGGGGGAGTAAATAGAGAGATTGAGTTCATTTATGCAGAGGTTCCATTGGAGGGACTGATGAGGATAGCCTCTAGGATAAATATATACGGTGGTACTGGAGAGATATTAGTAAAAAACAACAGTATTCATACAGATGAGAAATTTTTTTCTACTAATTTTTTAGAAGAAAATCCTATAATTTTTGAAACAGATATAAGAACTGCTAGAGGTTGGTCTCTTAATTATTATATTCCTGAAGGGAATATAAACGAAATTAACCAGGAGATACGTAAACATATCGTGGTTTTTCAAATAATACTGCTGATTATTGTAATTGCATTATTAGTTATTAGTTTTGCTTCCATTGTTAAACCCATCAATCAGTTAAAGGCACTGATGAAAAAGGTGGAGGATGGAGACTGGTCAGTAAGGCTTAAAAGCAATAGAAGAGACGAAATAGGTAGTCTTATTACTGGCTTCAATAATATGATAGAAAAGCTTGAAAAACTTAGTTACCAAGAAAAGGAAATGAAACTTAGAATCATGCAGGAGCAAATCAAACCACATTTCCTTTATAATACTTTAGATACCATTAAGTGGGTAGCCATGGAGGATAATACAGAAGAAGTGTTAAGTCTAATAGATTCTTTGGGGACCTATTTTCGAATTGGTCTTAGCAATGGAAAAAACTTTATTAGTCTTGATGAGGAACTAGAGCATATTGATAGTTATCTTAGTATTCAAAAATCAAGGTATGAGGAACGATTAACTTATAGCATTCATTATGACGAGAGTCTGTTAGAGTATAAGGTAATGAGGGTTCTGCTACAGCCTATAGTAGAAAATGCCGTGGTACATGGGGTAAATAAAATAGAAAGTGGCGGTAAAGTTTCTATTTATATTGCCCATAAAGATGAGGCTATTGTTGCGAAAATAATGAATAATTCAGAAATGCCTTTAGATATTCTAGAGGAAATAAATGATGCTCTAAAGACTGATAGCAAAACGGAAATCCTTAAGGGATATGGTCTGTATAGTGTAAATCATAGGATAAAGTTAGAGCATGGCGAAGAGTATGGATTAGAGCTTCAATCTAAAAGCGGGTGGACTACTGCTACTATTACAATACCAAAGATAAGAGGGGAGGAGGACTATGTTTAAAGTTCTTATTGCAGATGATGAGCCTAAAATTAGAAAAGGACTTAAACAGTGGATAGAGGAAAGCCCTTATAAATTTCAGGTGATTGCTGAAGCGAAGAATGGCAAAGAAGCTTTAGAGTATACTGTAAAGACTTCTCCAGAATTGCTTTTAGTAGATATTAATATGCCAATAATGAATGGACTTGACTTTATTAGTCAGGTAAAAAAAACTTCTCCCAATAGTATTGTAGTGATTATTACTGGTTATGATGATTTTCAGTATGCCCATAAAGCTATAAAACTTAACGTGTTTGATTACTTATTAAAACCTGTTTCTAAAAATGAATTTAATAATCTTCTGAGAAAAATTATGGAGACCTTCGGTACCGGCGCAGATGAGGTAGAAGATATTGCTGAAAGAAGTACTGCATATTCATCTATTATTAGATGTGTTAAAAATTATATAGATAATCACTTTGATGACAGTCAGCTGGATTTGTCCCATATAGCACAGTTATTTGATGTAAACAAATCCTACATAAGTAAATTAATGAAACAGGAGCTAGGAAAGTCTTTTGTAGAGTACCTAACGGATATAAGATTAGATAAAGCAAAGGAAATTCTAGAAAATGATCATGCTAGAGTCACTGTGTACAATGTCTCCATAAGGGTAGGCTATACATCACAGCATTATTTTAGTAGAGTGTTTAAAAAGACCTATGGAATGTCGCCTATGGAGTATAGAAATAGGTTTAATAAGCTTTAAGATACGAAGACACCTATAAAACCACTTCCTTCTGACTAGAATTGTTTTAAAAATTCTTGACAGAACAGAGTGGTTATTTATATTTTAATCCTATGCATCAGCATAAGCTGGTTTGTAGGAATCCAATGTAGGGTAATTGGTATCACTTTTAAAATTCAGTAAAAATGTAGAATTAATAATTACTGCAACAGAGCCTACATTATGTACTAAGGCACCAAGTACCGGGCCTAACATTCCTGTCATGGCTAATATAATAGCCACAAAGTTAAGCAGTAGAGAAAGAATGATGTTCAAATTTATTGTTTTCATTGTTCTTTGGGATAGACTTACAAGGTGTGGGATCGATTTAATATCATCACTGACAAGAGCAATATCTGCTGCATCAACAGCAATATCACTACCTATACCACCCATGGCAACACCTACATAAGCTTTTTTCAGAGCAGGTGCATCATTAATACCATCACCAACCATGCAGACCATCTCATTTTTATTTTGATATTCCTCAATTGCAGACATCTTATCTTCTGGCAAGCATTCAGCATGAACATTAACAATACCAACGTTATTAGCAATATGAGAAGCTGCCTGTGGATTATCTCCAGTTAATAAAATACTTTCTACATTCATAGCATGAAGCTTATGAATCATGGCAGTAGCATCTTCACGTAATGTATCCGATAAAGCTACAAAACCAACACTACAGTTATTAATAGCAACATAGGTAATAGTACAACCATCCTTTATATAGGTAGATGCTTTCTCTTGTATATCTTGAGATATGGTTATAGCATTTTCAGTGAGCAATTCAACGTTTCCTGCAAAAATCACATCATCTCCAACAGTTGCTTTAATACCACGTCCAGCCAGCATGGTAAAGCCTTGAGGTTCGCCTAAAGCTATAGTAGATGTATTTCTAAAATGAGAAACAATAGCTTTCCCTAGTGGATGTTCAGAACGTTGTTCAGCCGAGGCTGTCAGGATTAATAGACTTTCTGAGCTTATGGTGTTATCGAAGCTTTCCACAGCTACAACTGTTGGTTTACCGTAGGTAAGGGTGCCAGTTTTATCAAATGCAATTCTTGTTACTTTTGACAGTTTCTCTAAAGCATCTCCTTCACGAACAAGGATACCAAATTTAGTTGCATTACCAATACCAGCCATGATGGCAGTTGGTGTAGCCAGGACTAAAGCACAAGGACAAAAGACAACAAGAATAGTAACTGCACGAATAATTTCGCCTGTAATAATCCATGTACCTACTGCAGACACAAGAGCAATGGCAACGATCCAAGTAGCCCATTTGTCTGCCAAACCAACAATCTTAGCTTTACTTGCATCAGCAGATTCTACAAGCCGAATCATTCTCTGTAGGGAGGTATTTTCACCTACTTTGGTGGCTGCCATATCAAAGGTACCGAACTGGTTCACGGTTCCACTAGAAACTTCATCTCCTGCACCTTTATCAACAGGCAGTGATTCACCCGTCATAACCGATTGATCAATAGAAGTTTGTCCTGAAATAATAACACCATCAGCAGCGATGGTTTCTCCTGGAAGTACCCGGAGTACATCATTAACCTGAACCTTTTCAGCTGGTATAATGCTTTCTTCTCCATCACAGACTATTCTAGCAGAAGGAGGAGTAAGATTTATCAACCTTTCAATGCCAGTCCGGGCTTTTGCAACAGTACGTTCCTCCAATAGAGCCCCTAGTGCCATGATAAGAGCAATTTCACCTGCAGCAAAATTTTCACCAATCAATACTGCTGCAATAAGTGCAATGGAGACCAAAACATCTGCTTTAATGTCAAACTCTTGAATAAGTCCTTTGAATCCACCTTTAATAATGGGGATACCGCAGAGAATAATGGCTACCCATGCCATGTCAAACTTTAAGTTCCAGATATTAAAAAAGCTGATTACTAATGATATAGCCGATAAGATTAAAAATAGTATGGTACGTTTTTCTTCATCCCTAAAAAAATCTATGCTCTTTTTCATTTTATCACCTACTTTATCCTAGAAAAATGTTCTACAGCTTTAGCAAATTCAGCAATGGTTCTATCGGCATCACCATGCTCTATTCCATCACGAACACAGTGTTGTAAATGCCCCTCTAAAACAACTTGCCCAACCTTATGAAGAGCGCTTTTTGCCGCATTAATTTGTATTAAGATATCCTCACAAGGTATATCCTTATCTACCATTTCTGAAATGGCCCTAAGTTGGCCTTGAATTTTTTTAATTCTTAATTGGGTCTTTTTAACATCCATACATTGACGCATATTAGTATCCTCCTCAAGCTAAATTATACCTATAGGGGTATGGGTATAATTTAACAAATTACATAGATTTTGTCAACACTATTTTGTATTTGATTAGCTATTGGAGCATTAAGAAAAAACATCGAAAAATTAAAAAATTTGTTTTAAAAACTGATTTTTTATATTATAATAAACTTGTGAAAAATTTCATAAGTAAGAATAGGTGAATAGAGGAAACCCCTCTATTTTAAAATGGAAGTTGGGTGAAAATCCCACGCGGTCCCGCCGCTGTAAAAGAAGAGTCTTTTCTAATATACCACTGGGAAACTGGGAAGGTGGAAAAGATGATGATGCTTGAGCCAGAAGACCTGCCTATTTTTTTTACACGTGATACTCTACGAGCGATAGGGGGTGTATTCGTTGGCTAGACAAACCATCATTAGTGTTATAAGACTAAATGCTGGTTTAAGCCGTAATGGTGATATAGCGAATAATTCCGTCTCTTATACAAAATAGAGGCGGATTTTTATTTTTTATATCTCATAAATAAGATTGCAAAGGATAAATTATTAACTTAGAAAAAAACCTATATCCTATCAACGATACAAAAAAGTATTAATGTTAAGGAATATATTGACAGTAAATTAACATTATGCTACCATACGATTAATAATGAATTTCATTATCATTAAATCTGAATTAACTTTTAAGATAAATGAAGCTTGATTTTATTTACAATAATTTAATAGCATGATGAAAGTTTGGAGGTAAAAAATGATGATTGATTTTGCGATCTTAGTTAGTGAAAAATACTATAATGAACCTCATATTGATGATATGGCTTTAAGGGATGAACTTACAGCAGAAGGGCATACAGCCAAAATAGTAGCGTGGGATGATGAAAATATTGATTTTTCTTTATTTAAAATTGCTATTATACGATCTTGCTGGGACTATGATCAGAGATTAAATGAATTTTTAAAGCAACTTTATTTAATTCAAAGCAAATGTTTGCTGCTGAATCCATATAAGACGATAAAAGAAAATAGCAGTAAATTTTATCTTAAGAATTTAAAAGAAAAAGGAGCATTAATAGTTCCAACTATTTTCATAGACTCTGAACTTGATTTTAAAAAACAAATAATAGATTTTAATTGTGAGCAAGTTATTATCAAGCCTGTCATTAGTGCAAGTGGTAGAGATACCTATAGATATAATTCTAATGACACTAAAGGAATTGAGGATGCTGTAAAAAAGATTTTAAAAACTAAGCCTGTAATGATACAACCTTATATAGAATCAATTGAGACAGTAGGTGAACGATCAACTGTTGTTATAGATGGTCAACCTGTCTTTACTATGAAAAAAAAACCAGCTAGAGGAAGCTATTTAGTTCATAAGCATTGGGGTGGTACCTACACAGAAACTATTCCTACAGAACAAGACTTACTATTTTTAAAGGAAACCCTTAGCTTATTGGAAGAAGAGCTCCTATATGCACGTGTGGATTATGTGTATGGCAAGGATAAAAAACCTCTCTTACTTGAATTAGAGCTTATTGAACCGAATCTTTATTTAGCTCAAAACATATTAGGGCTGAAAATCTTAAGCCAGAAATTATCCTCTATTTTAAAGAATTGTTGAAAAGCATCTAATAATTAAATAGCAATAATAACTCTATTATGAGTGAGGGTTAAAGTGGAGGAACGTAAATTGAAAAAATATATTTTTAGAAGGTTTCTGCAAGTACTTTTAGTTATATTGGGAGCAACATTTTTAACATTCACACTTACATACATTAGTCCTGGGGATGCTGCTGAGATCCTCTTAACAGCCCATGACACTGTTCCTACAGAAGAGGTGCTAGAAAGAACTAGAGAGGAAATGGGTTTAAATGATCCATTCATGCTTCAATATGGGAGATGGTTAAAGGGTCTATCTCAAGGGGATTTAGGTATATCCTATAGAGCTAAGGTGCCTGTTATGGATGTTTTAGCACAAAGAATTCCAATGACCGTTAAATTATCCATAACTGCTTTATGTTTTTTAGTATTTTTTTCTTTGCTTTTAGGGATATTATCAGCTATTTATCAGAATAGATTTTTTGACTATATAATACGGCTATTATCTTTCTTTGGCATATCTATTCCTTCTTTTTGGCTGGGACTACTATTAATCTATTGGTTTGTAGTAAAGATGAGGTACTTTACCATTACCAATCCTAATGAACTAAAGAGTATTTTATTACCAGCTATCACCTTGACTATTCCTTTAGTTGGTAGGTATACTAGACAAATTCGAGCTTCCGTATTGGAAGAACTCTCGCAAGATTATGTACTTGGTGCCAGGGCAAGAGGAACAAAGGAAATAAAGATTATATTTCAACACGTTTTACCTAATGCTATTATAGGTATCATCACACTTTTCGGTATGTCTATAGCTGCATTATTAAGTGGTACTGTAATTGTTGAAAATGTTTTTCTTTGGCCTGGACTAGGTTCTATGGCATTAGAAGCAATAGAATATCGAGACTATCCATTACTACAAGGTTATGTTATTTTTATGTCTATTGTTTATGTGGCTTTGAACTTCGTGGTGGAAATAGTTACTCAATATCTTGACCCAAGGGTAACAATAGGTGCAGAAAGGAAGATCAAATGATGAAAAAAATAAAAAGGATATTCTTTCTATTTATGCTTTGTTTAGCTTTTTCAATTATCATTTTCTCCTTTATTGCTCCTAAGTTTGCCCCCAATGATCCACTAGTTACGGATTTTCAAAATGTTCTAAGGGAACCCACTGATAAGTATCCCTTTGGTACGGATCAAGTAGGGAGATGTATCTACTCTAGAATTCTATATGGGGCGAAAACAACCCTAAGCATCACTTTCTTATTATTGGGATTGGTATTTTTATTTGGATTAATTATAGGAACTATCGCTGGAATGATTGGTGGTAAGGTAGATACTGCAATTATGAGAATAACTGATATTATCCTATCCTTTCCTGATATGGTTTTGGCCATCGCAGTAGTAGGGATGTTGGGACCGGGACTTGTTAATACGGTATTAGCATTATCCTTAATTTGGTGGACTAAATATGCTAGATTATCAAGAGTTTTAGTAATGAGTATTAAGAATAGGGAGTATATAGATGCTGGGAGAATGGCTGGTGGAAGTCCATTAAAGCTAATAACTCGTTATATATTTCCTAATATTATTTCACCCTTAGTTGTTCAGTTAGCAATTGATATTGGTAGTATGATGTTGGCTATTGCCGGCCTATCCTTTCTGGGATTAGGGGTACAACCTCCTGCACCAGAATGGGGGAATATGTTGAATGAAGGCAGGGCTTATATGCAAACAGCCCCTTGGCTATTAATATACCCAGGGATGGCTATATTTATCGTAGTTTGTGTTTTTAATGTTTTGGGGGATACATTGCGAGACGTACTAGATCCAAAACATATTTAAATATAAAAATTAGGGGGTAGATGTGGTGAAAAAGTTATTGGCATTTTTTATTATTATTGTAATGGTCTTTATACTTATTGGTTGTGGTAAAAGTGTAGAAACAGAAACGAATCAGGAAGCTGTTTTGGGAGAAGGTAATGAACTCAAAGTATTAAACATGGCATTATTTTGGTTAGATGCTAATATTGAGCCAACAGAAGGTTGGCATGGGTGGACTTTATCACGGGCTGGAATAGGGGAAAACTTAGTTCAGTTTGATGAAAATATGAATTTAAAAGCAGTTATAGCAGAGTCTTGGGAGACTGTTGATGAAAGGACTATCATCTTCCATATTAGGGAGGGGGTAAAATTTCATAATGGTAAAGCTGTAGATGCTGAAGCTGTAAAAAAGTCAATTGAAAGGGCTCTGGATATATCCAATAGAGACGACGTAAAATTTCCATTGACATCTATGGAAGCAGATGGCCACAAATTAACCATAGTAACGGAGGATGCATATCCTACCTTACTTAATAATTTAGCAGATCCTGTATTTACTATTGTAGATGTTTCCGCTGCAGAAGATCCAAACTTTAAATATCAACCTATTGCTACAGGACCTTTTAAAGTTACAAGCTTTACACCAGATGTTGGATTGACATTAGAAAAGCATGATGAACATTGGAGTGGAGAAGTGGCGGTAGATATAGTGAATGTGAAATATATTCAAGATGGATCAGTCCGTACAATGGCTTTGCAATCAGGAGAAATAGATTTGGCAACACAAATTAATGCAAGGGACTTAAGCCTCTTTGAAAATAATGATGAATTTGTGGTGCATAAAGGACCTAATTTACGTATCTTCCTATTAAGGTTTAATATGGACAAGCCCTATATGCAGCATTTAGCATTTAGACAAGCTTTAGCCTATGGTATAGACAAAGAAACCTATGCTCGAGAGTTAGTAAATGGTGTTCCTGCAAAAGGACCATTTACTGACGAGCTTTCTTTTGGCCATCAAGGAGAAGACTTCTATAAGTATGATCCTCAAAAGGCTAATCAATTATTGGATGAAGCTGGTTTTATAGATACTAATGGTGATGGAATAAGAGAATATCAAGGGGAAAATATTGTACTTAAATATATATCTAGAACAAATCATGGCAATGATGCTAATAATATTGGTATTGCTATGCAATCACAGTTTAAAGATATTGGGATAGGTGTAGAAGTAGTACAGGTTGAAAACTATTCTGATATGGCTAAAAATGGTGATTATGATCTAAAATGGGAAAGATGGACTTCAGCACCTACAGCTGATCCTGAGAACTTTTTATCTTCCTATGGAACGGATGGTCCAGGAAATGTTGGCAACTATAGCAATCCTGAGTTTGACAGACTTTACGATGAGTTAAGGATCACATTTGATAAAGGAAGTAGAGATCAACTAGGTATGGACGGTGCTGAACTTCTAATGCAGGATGTTGCTTCCTTATTCTTGTACTATCAAGAAGGTACAGTTGTTACCAATAAAAAAGTAGATGGTATATATAGATTTATCTCTGAAGTTTACTATATTGATGAAAGAGTACAGGTTAAATAATCAATGAGCACATTGCTAGAAATTAAAAACCTCACCGTCAAATACGACGGTGAGGAAAATATAATTAACAATATAAATATAAGTGTCGGACACAAAGAAATCATTGGCATTGTTGGGGAAAGTGGTTGTGGTAAGACTACGTTAATAAGGACGATTATTAACCTACTCCCAAAGCATGCTAGTATAGTAGGTGGAGAAATCATTTTTGATGGCAAAGATCTTTGCCATTTTAATAAAGAACAATGGAGGCAGTTAAGGGGGAAGGAAATAGGAATGGTTTTTCAAAACCCATCCTCCTATCTTAATCCAATAATGAAGGTTGAAAAGCAAATCATTGAAGCTATTAGGAATCATAAGAATGTAGAAGTAAAGATTGCAAAAGAAAAAGCTAAAGAAACTTTGCAAAAGATGAACCTTTTAGATACAGAAAGAATTATGAATTCCTACCCTTTTCAGCTAAGTGGCGGAATGAAGCAAAGGGTTGCTATTGCCATGGCAATGGTAATGGAACCCAAGCTAATTATCGCTGATGAACCTACCAGTGCTTTAGATGTTACAACGCAATTACAAATTACCAATGAGTTAATTCAGTTGAGGGATAAATTTAACACAAGTATTATCATGGTTACACATAACATTGGGTGTGCTGCATATATGTCAGACAAAATTATGGTTATGAATAATGGTAGGATTGAAGAATTTGCAGCTACAAGTAGGATACTTAATGATCCTCGAAAAGAATATACAAAACAACTTCTTGGTGCAATGCCTAAATTAAAAGGAGCAGAGGGGTGGTAAATAGATGATCCTTGAATTAAATAATATTAACAAAAGTTTTATAAATAATGATAAGCAATCCTTTGCTGCTGTAAAGAATGTTAATATGCACTTGGGTAAAGGTGAGTGTATAGGCATTGTTGGAGAAAGTGGCTGTGGGAAAAGCACCTTGGCAAGGATCATTTGTCACTTAACTTATGTGGATAATGGAAATATTTTCTTTAAGGGCAGGAATAGCACTAGACTAAAAGGGAAAGAGCTTAAAGATTATTATAAAAATGTTCAAATGGTTTTTCAAGATCCATTGAGTACCTTTAGCCCAAGAATGAAGATAGGCGATTATTTAATGGAACCATTTGTAAACTTTAAAATAATGGGAAAAAAAGAAGCAAGAAAGTATGTGGGGGACCTTTTGGAAAACGTAGGGTTATCAAAGGAATATCTTAACAGATATCCAAATGAATTAAGTGGTGGACAGCTACAAAGAGTAGTAATTGCTAGATGTATTGGCATAAATCCAGAAATAATTATTTTTGATGAAGCTACATCTTGCTTAGATGTCTCTATTCAGAATCAGATACTAAAGCTAATTTTTGAACTAAGACAAAAATCTAATTTTTCAAGCATATTTATAACCCATGATTTAGCAATTGCAGAGAATATTTGTGACAGAATATATGTAATGAAGTCAGGGGAGATTGTAGAGGTTTTAGAAGAAAATAATATTGTCAGAGAAGCTCAGCATCCCTACACAAAACTACTGTTAGAATCATCACTTGTTTTCTCATAGTTTCTCTAGGTGAATTCCAAGGGAGTAGAGAGTAAATAATAATTGACATAAGTTTCAGAAAATAGTATAATTTACATATGATAATGAGTATCACTATCAATATAAAAATTATTAATGAGGGGGTAGGGTATGAAGGAGATTATAAAATCTTTTGAAAAGAACACTGAAGAAAAAACAGAAAAAATTTGCAACTGTACAGAGTGTAGCTGTAATAAAGCAGGAAGGTGCGGGTGTGATAAAATAAATTAAAAAACAGCCCCATCTTGATGTATTAAAGATGGGGCTGTTTTTCCATTTATCCTTCGGTTTATTGCTAAGACTCCCACTTCCGTAAGTGGGAGATCAAGCACTACATCCTCGAAGTAAACTCGGCTACAATTCAGAGGGGGTAAAACTCCCTCTGAATTAAGTCTTGTTTTATACAGAACAAAGCTCCTCGAGTTTTTCTAAATTATGTATTTCAATAGTTTTTTTATCAAAGGAGATAATCCCCTTAGATTGCATATGCTTAAGCTCCCTCGATAGGGTTGGTCTAGATACATTTAGATGTTCAGCTAATGATTTCTTACTAAACTTAAGCCTTATGGTATTGCTATTTTGTTTGTTCCTCTCCACCAATAAAAAATAAGCTATTTTGCTAGGAACGGAATTTAGAGAAAGAATTTCAATGGTGGTGTTTAGCGCCAAAACCCTATTAGAAACCGACTCCAGAAACTTAGACATAATCCCTTCATCCTTAGAAAACAATTTCACAAGATTGCTTTTGTTAATGAGAAAAATATGACTATTTTCAAAGGTAGATATGGTGGAAGGGTAGCAATCTATATTGGCAAATATAGAAGCTTCCGCTATAATCTCATACTGAAACCTTCTATTAACGGTTACTGCCTTTCCAGAGGCAAATATTTTTTGCACATCTACACCTCCATCTAAGATAACTCCTAAGGTATCGGCAGGTTGATGTGGTGAAAAGACTACTTCATTTTTATTGTAAAATTTTATGCTATAGGTAATATCCCATAGCAACTGTTCTATCTCCTCTATAGATAGATGCTTAAAAAGAATACAATGTTTAAGCAGTTTTATAGTGCTATCCATAGTATATGACCTCCCTTTAAAATATGAAAAAACAACAAATATGAAAAAGTGTATCTTGAGATACTTTCTTATTTCGGATTTAATTGTATAATCACTATATAGTATAAATGAAAATGATTATCAAAGTCAACTTTCTGCAGGAAATAGTATATATTTTTTCCAATGAAATAGCCTTGACTACAATAAGCATTGAGAAAAGGAGGTCACGTTTTGTATAGTTTAGGAATAGATATTGGATATGCTTCTATCAAATTTGTATTACTCAACAAAAATCTTGAAGTGATTGATCAAGTTTATATTTTACATAAAGGAAGGATCAAAGAAGAAACTGACCAATATATCAATCGGTTAATAAGGAAATATGGAGGTAACGTAATATATGGAGGAGCTACGGGACAGGGAAGTAAGCTTATCTCAGAAAAAAAGGGGATTACTTGGATCAATGAAGTGACTTCTTTGGTGGAAGGAAGCAGGAGTATTAATAGGGATATTCATTCTGTAGTAGAAATCGGAGGTCAAAGCGCAAAATATATAACCAATATGGGTGAGGGAGACAATACCAGTATAAAGATTGCTATTAACTCCAATTGCTCAGCAGGGACGGGATCCTTTTTAGAGGAGCAGGTGTCAAGGTTAGGAATTCAACTTGAAGATTATTCTAAGCTTGCGGAAGAAGCTACTTTTATACCTAGGATAGCAGGCAGATGTAGTGTTTTCGCTAAAACAGATATTATCCATCATCAGCAGGAGGGAGTAGAGGCAAAGAATATATTACTTGGCCTAGCCTATGCCCTAGTAAAAAATTATAGAGCTAATGTAGTAAAGAAAAACCCAATCAAAACACCGGTATTACTTACAGGTGGAGTTGCCAACAACAAGTCTATTGTAAAAGCCCTAAAGGATGTGCTTAAGCTTAAAGATGATGAAATAATCCTACCTGGCGAATGTGGTAATGTTGCAGCATTAGGAGCAGCAATTATAGGGCTAAAGGATGGATTATCTATTGATTTAAATAAATTCAGAACAATTATTCTAGAAACGGAAGGAACATTAGACTCACCAGAGGATACTGTTGTATTTCCAGCATTAGCACAGTATGGAAAAAATGATAGTAGTCATAAGCATAGCTGTAAAGTACTAGACCCACAAGTACCTATAAGTGGTTATATAGGCCTTGATGTAGGTTCCACCAGCACAAATGTTGTGCTGATGGATGAGGATCACTCTGTTGTTGCATTTAAATATTTGAGAACTCTAGGTGACCCTATTGCAGCAGTAAGAAAAGGACTGTTGGAGATAAAAGAAGATATTGGAAGGGATATCAAAATTTTAGGGGTAGGTGCTACTGGTTCAGGTCGATACATGGCGGGGAGTTTTGTGGGGGCAGATGTAATTATAGATGAAATAACAGCCCAGGCAAAGGCCGCCTATAGCCTAGATGAAGAAATAGATACCATCATAGAGATTGGAGGGCAGGATTCTAAGTTCATCAAGCTAGAGAAAGGTGTGGTTTCAGATTTTGAAATGAATAAAATCTGTGCTGCCGGAACGGGATCCTTTATTGAAGAGCAAGCAAAAAAGCTTAATATACCTATAGGTGAATTTGGAGATTTAGCCATTTCTTCAGAAAACCCTATTGACTTAGGAGATCGATGTACCGTATTTATAGAAACCAATATTGCCGCTAGCCTAAGTAGTGATAGGAAGATAGAGGACATAGCAGCAGGTTTGGCCTATTCTATTGCAAAGAATTACTTGAACAAAGTAGTTGGTAAAAAAGAAGTTGGCAAAAAGGTATTTTTCCAAGGCGGTGTTGCCTATAACCAAGCGGTGGTTAATGCTTTTAGGGCTATTTTAGGCAACAAGCTAGCGGTTCCAGCATTCTTTAGTGTAACCGGAGCCTATGGAGCTGCAATTTTAGCTAAAGATGGAATGGAAAATTCAGTTTCAGCCTTCAAGGGCTTTGATTTAGAAGAGGATTTTGATTTTAAAGAAGTTAAAGGGAAGGAAGAGAATAAAGCAAATAAGCAAACAAAGATATTTGAAGAAATTGAAGCTCATTATTTAGAAGGATATAAAGGTAATATAGATCCTGCTAAAAAGACCGTAGGTATTCCTCGAGTGCTATTCCTACATAAATTATTTCCACTATTTAACACTTACTTTAAAGAATTAGGCTTCAACGTCCTATTATCGGATAGTAGCAGTGAAAAAACTGTAGAATCAAGCCAGGAATTCTCCATGGATGAAACCTGCTATCCTATTAAGCTGATCAATGGTCATGTAGCAGAACTGGTAGAGAAGAAGGTTGACTATATATTCTTACCAAGTCTTTATACCATGGCACATCCAGTATCAACCACAAGGCAAAATTATGGATGTGTATACATGCAATGTGTACCAAAACTTATCAGCAAAACAATGGAATTAGAAGATAAAGGAATCGAATTACTGTCTCCAGAGCTTTCCTTTAAGTTTGGAAAGAAATATATGATGAAAACTTTAATGAAGCTAGGAGAAACATTAGGTAAAAACTCACTTCAGACAACTGTCGCTTTGGCAAAGGGAATGAAAAGCCTAAAAAGCTTTGAAGTAAAGGTGGAGAAACTTGGAGAAGAAACAATAAAGGCATTAGGCAAGGATGAAAAAGCCTTCGTTATTGTAACAAGGGGCTATGGCATCGTTGACCCTATATTAAATATGGGGATTCCAGAGAAATTAGAAAAGCTAGGCTATAAGGTCTTAACCCTATCTAATTTACCTGCCCATGATCACGATACTTCGAAGGAGCATCCTAATATGTATTGGCCATTTGGACAGCACATATTATCCGGAGCACAGATTATTAAACAACATCCCAACCTATACCCCATTTATATAACAAACCACGGCTGTGGCCCAGATACTGCATTAACTCACTATTTTAAAGAAGAAATGAAGGGTAAGCCTTATTTAAACATAGAGGTGGATGAGCATTTTTCTAGTGTAGGTGTATTAACTAGAGTAGAAGCTTTTGTAAATAGCCTCAAATCCGAAAAGGTTGAAAGGGGTGAAGTCTTAACCCTGAAGCAGTATTCCCATAAGGTGCTTCATAAGGCTACAAACATTAAATCCAAGTTAGAAGAAATAGATAAAACAACAGTACTATATTTACCACATATATATCCTTACACCCATATGTTAGCCACTTACCTACAGACCAAAGGATATGAGGCACGTGTGCTTCCTATTACTAGCAAGAGGACCTTAGATTTGGGACGAAAATATACATTATCTAAGGAGTACCTATCCTTAACAGGTCTTATAGGAGATGTATTAAATAAATCTATGGAATTAAAGGATTCTGGTGAAAAGTATGGGTTTATCATTCCTACTTCTGAGGGTTCAGAGGTGGGGGGACAATACCATAGGTTGATTAGAGATAAATTAGATAGTGTAAATCTACAACAGGCAGAGATGCTATCTCCCTTTGTGGAGGATATCATAAAGGACAATAATCTTTCTGAAGACATATGCTTGATCCTTTTGGCTGGGGATTTAATAAATTTTGCAGCAAGAAAGGAAAGGGGAAAATACTTAAAAAAGATTCAGGATCTAATAGAAAATAAAGCACTGGCTATAGATAACTTAAAGAGTATGGCTAAGGAAATCAAAAAAGAGAGGCAACAATCCAATATTTGTAAGAAAATAGCTGTAATAGGGGAGGTAAATGTTTTATTCAATGACTTTATGAATAATCATACCTTCAAAGATATGGAGGAAGAAGGAGTAGAACTATTATACACTCCCCTGAGTGAATATATGTGGTTCTTATGGAGAGATCATTTGTCCCAAAACAATAATAAGAAGGAGGCTTTAGCTCACAAAGCTTTAATGGCATTTTCATCTTATATGAAGGCTATAGATCACATATTAGGAAAGGATAGTCTCTTTGAAGAAAATCTAGAGGAGTTTGTGGAGAAGGCAGATAAACACTTAAACCTTTACACTGGGGGAAATGGTAGATATAGATATGCAAAGGCTTTAGGGGACTTAGGAGATATAAACGGTGTTATTACTGTTTCTTCTATGTATGAAAATACGAATACTATATTAAATACCTTATCCCAGGGGGAGGAGTCTTCTGGTATACCGGTACTAAATATGACCTTTGATGGCAATGAGAATGAGATAGATAAATCCAAGATAGATTCCTTTATCTATTATGCACTTCAAGAAAAGGATAAAGAGGAAGTCAGTAGCAAAAGGGGGGCTTAAATTGAAACTGGAGGGAGTCTATAAAAGCTTTGAGGAGGTAGAGGTATTACAAAATTTTCATCTAACCGTAAAGGATAAGGAGATAACCTGCATCTTAGGTCCTTCTGGATGCGGTAAATCCACCTTACTTAACATTATGGCGGGAATTATAAAGCCTGATGTAGGCACTTTAAGGGAGCATAAAAAGAGGATAGGTTATGTATTCCAAGAGGATAGACTATTACCTTGGAAAACGGCATATGAAAATATTCAGTTGGTAAATAAAAAAGCTTCATCCTCACAATTACAAAGTCTTATTGATATGGTGGGATTGACTCATTTTGAAAATAAGTATCCCCATCAATTAAGTGGTGGTATGAGGCAGCGGTGTTCAATAGCAAGGGCCTTTAATTTTCAGACGGAGATACTATTAATGGATGAACCCTTTAAGTCTTTAGATTATGACTTGAGGATGAATATGGTGGAAGCTCTAATTGATATATGGCACAAATGGAATAATGCTGTTGTCTTTGTTACCCATGAAATAGATGAAGCTATATTGCTAGGAAATAAAATAGTAGTTCTTGCTAAAAATCCTTGTAGGGTAGAGGCTACAGTCAATATAGATGTACCACAAAAACAAAGATCCCTAGAGGATAGAGAATTAATAAATGTAAGAACAAAGCTAATAAACATGCTTTCCAAGGAAAAAGAAACAAGTACCTATAAGAGTGCTTAAATATTAAAAAAATAAGGAGTGTGGGATAATGAAAAAAGTAATAAGTATTATTTTAATTTTTAGTTTGGCATTGGTAGTACTAGCAGGTTGTACCTCAAAGGTGGATAATGAACCAGAAACAGTAGAAGCATCAGAGGAAGTAGTAGAAGCATTAGAGAATATAAGTGTCAAAGTGGCGGCACCGGCAGGAGCACCTACATTAAGTATGATAAGAATGTTCAAGGAGGAACCTTCCTTTGGAGAGCATGTAGAAATAAGCTATGAATCTGTACAATCACCGGACTTGTTAGCCTCTAGAATCATTTCAGGAGAAGTTGATATTGCAGTAGTACCTACGAACCTAGCTGCATCTCTTTACAATAGGGGAGTAGATTATAAGCTTGTAGGATCTAGTGTATGGGGAGTACTTTATATTGTTGGAAATGAAGAGGTAAATGGTTGGGAAGACTTAAGGGGAAAAGAAATACACACCTTAGGTAGAGGTCTTACTCCAGATATCGTACTAAGATATATTCTGTCTAATCATGGCATAGATCCTGATGAGGATGTAACCTTAACCTATATGGGGGGAGCGACAGAGTTGGCACCGGCCTTTATAGCAGGTAAGAGTGATATAGCCGTTATTCCGGAACCTGCACTTTCAAACGTAATGATGAAAAAAGAGAATGCAGTAATATTATTTGACCTACAGGAAGAATGGAGCAAATTAAATGACAGTAATTCAAGTTATCCTCAAGCTTCATTAATTATTAAGAATGAGCTTATTGAAAACAATCCAGAGTTTGTAGAAATGTTCTTACAGGAATATAAAGAGAGTATTAACTGGTTACATGGAAATGCTGAAAAGGCAGGGGAATACAGCGAAGAGCTTGAAACTGGACTAGCTAAGGGAGCTGTAATAAATGGCCTACAAAGATCTAATATTCAATATCAGAGTGCAAAGGATGCTAGAGAAGCAATTGAAGCATACTTAAAGGTTCTATTTGAGTATGCACCAGAAACAGTAGGAGGGAAGCTTCCAGATGAAGGCTTCTATCTTGAAAAATAAGGCTAAAAAAGAAAAGGAATTACTCTATACAATTTTATCGGTAATGATACTATTGCTCCTTTGGAAGGTGGCATCCGTGATAGTAGATAAAGAGATTTTGATTCCTTCCCCTGAGAGCACCTTTATGGAGATCATAAGAATCATCCAATCACCTAATTTTATAGTATCTGTAATGAATACTTTGAAAAGAGCTTTAATAGGGTTTGCTATAGCACTAGCGGCAGGAGTGAGTTTAGGAATGGTAGGGGGCTTTTATAAGCCTAGCTACTATCTTCTAAGGCCTTTAGTATTAATTATTAGAGCAGCACCAACGATGGCAATAATTCTATTGGCCCTTATATGGCTACAATCAGAAAAAGCACCTATTTTAGTAGGTTTTGTAGTAATCTTTCCAGTGCTCTATGAAAATGTAGTGCAGGGGATAAGAAATGTTGATGTGAAATTAGTTGAAATGATGGATATCTATGATATTAAGAAATTAGATAGGTTAAAGGACTTATATATTCCCTCCATTAGATCCTATCTAAATAGTGGTATGGCGGCTGCCATGGGTTTAAACCTTAAGATTATTATAGCAGCTGAAGTTCTAAGTCAACCTAGAATGTCAATGGGTACTAGTTTTCAAATAGAAAGGGTAAACCTCAATACCGCTGGTGTATTTGCATGGGCCCTAATAACGATAATGTTAGCTGGGATTTTAGAGCAAGGTCTTAAAATTATAAATAAAAATTAAGCATTATTAGACCTCCTATGTTTGGGAGGTCTAATATGTTTGGGTTGTTTCTATTTCCATGGTTTTAACTATTGGAATGTTAATTTATTGACAATGCTATTCCTTGCTGATAGTATATAATTGAGATTAATTTTTATTATCTTTATTTACAAATTATTTAGTAATGGCAAAAGCTATACTAAAGTTCTACTGCAAAGAAAAATATTATGTTAGGGGTGGGAAATATGCAATTTTTTGAAAAATTTCAATGGCTTTTTATGATTATAGCTATGTTGATAGGACTTGCTTTAGGACAGATTAACAATATTGCTGGGGGAGCCACCTATTTTATTACGCCTTTTCTCATGGTAATGTTATTTGGGGTTTTTCTCCAGACACCGATCGAAGGATTGAAGAAGGGGTTTAAAAATGCCAAGGTATTGAAGTTAAGTCTGCTTATTAACTTTGTTTGGACACCTTTATTAGCCTTTGGATTGAGTTTTCTTTTTTTTCGTGATGCCCCCGATGTTTTTATTGCCTTGATTATGGATATGGTAACCCCTTGTACCGACTGGTATTTGGTTTTCACAGCAATAGCTGGTGGAAGTATTGCACTGTCTACTTCCTTTCTTCCGTGGAATTTATTTATGCAATTTATATCCATGCCTGCCGCTATTTTCCTTTTTGCAGGGACTGTAGTAGATATACAACCTTATGTTTTTCTTGAGAGTTTTTTTAGGGTCCTATTAGTGCCTTTTATCATTGCAGTATTCATTAGGAAAATGATTTATTACATAAAGGACGAAAAGTGGTTTGAAGAGAATATCCTTGGAAAAATGGATTTATTTCAGTCTTTATGCCTTATGTTTGCCATTATGGCAATGTTCGCTTCCCAAGGAACTATTTTAATTGAAAACCTAGGATTGGTAATTAGGCTCATCATACCAGTAACACTATTTTTCATCATTAATTTCTCTGTAGGACAACTAATAGGTAGAGTTTTCAAGCTTTCTTACCAAGAGGGAGCCAGTTTGATTTTTACTATATTAGCTCGAAATGCACCATTAGCTTTAACTATTGCTGTGGCAACTTTTCCTGACAGACCACTTATTCCATTAGTTTTAGCTGTGGAATCCTTAATTGAATTACCTATGCTCTTTGTTTTCTCACAGCTTATGCTTGTGACTCATGCTAAGAAATGGTGGCCAAGTGTTGCTTAGCTTACATAAATCTCGAAACTAATGGGTGTTTTAAACTCCCTTAATTTACACTAAGTGTATTTTAAGGGAGTTTTATTTTATCTTAGTTAGTGAAGCAGTGTTACATTAATTAACTAAAATGGTCTATAGTCTTTACAAAGATGATAAAACATTTCATGGTCAAATGTATCAAAAAATTCCCATTTTGGATAAAGAAGACTGCAGTCATTTTCTAATGCAAAGGAGGAAATAGGTGCATCTGGATGGGAAGGAATGATATCCCCAGCATTTTTCAATTGTATCTGATGGTCTATCCCAAGTATGCTTTCTAAGAATAACTTGAAATCCTCAGTAGCCACTTTACTTTTAACTGCTACATAGGAAGGTATAGCTACTGCCCCTTCTCTTGGCCAGCAGGCTTTTAACCCTTGAATTCCTCGACGGAGGGCAAAAATAGTAGGAACGATGGCTACTGGCACCTGTCCAGTCATAACCCTTTGAAATGCTTGGGCAGGCATGGAGGTAATGACTGCTCCTGATAGAAAACTTTCTACAGCGTTACTGCCATACAAATACCATAGAGACTTTAAGAGGGACCGACCAGCAGAGTTATGGACACCACCAAAGGCATAGCGGCCCTTAAAATTAGGATGAAGCAGATCCTCAAAGCTTGTAGGTATTTCGGATTCTTTTAGCAACTTTGTATTTATCACCATAACAAGTGGGATGGTGATAAAGGGGTGAAAATAATTACTGGTATTAGGAATATTGGTTTTCAAAACAAATTCATTAATAGGTAATAAGGAAGATGTTTTTTGAAAACTCTCCTCAAAATGCTTTGCAAGACTTCTATCTTGAAAAACATCTAAATCCGTTGAAACAATAATATCACCTTTGATTTCATCCGTCTTTAAATCCTCCTTGACCTTTTCTGTCATGGAATAGGGTCTGCCTAAACCATAATACTGGAAGTCAAAGGGATAATAATTATATTTTGTACTTTGGCTTTTAATAAAAGCTTCCTCCATATTACTTAAGAGACATATATTATTCCAA
>JAFIFG010000022.1 GCA_020832135.1 Clostridiaceae bacterium | reverse complement strand
GACATTCTGATTCGCGATTACTAGCAACTCCAACTTCATGTGGGCGAGTTTCAGCCCACAATCCGAACTGGGACCGACTTTATGAGATTCGCTCCAGGGAACACAGTCGCTTCCCTTTGTATCGGCCATTGTAGCACGTGTGTAGCCCTGAACATAAGGGGCATGATGATTTGACGTCATCCCCACCTTCCTCCGAGTTATCCCCGGCAGTCTCTCTAGAGTGCCCAACTTTACTTGCTGGCAACTAAAGACAAGGGTTGCGCTCGTTGCGGGACTTAACCCAACATCTCACGACACGAGCTGACGACAACCATGCACCACCTGTCACTTCAGTCTCCGAAGAGAAGGAACCGGTTAAGGTTCTGTCCGAAGGATGTCAAGTCCAGGTAAGGTTCTTCGCGTTGCTTCGAATTAAACCACATGCTCCGCTGCTTGTGCGGGTCCCCGTCAATTCCTTTGAGTTTCAGTCTTGCGACCGTACTCCCCAGGCGGAGTGCTTAATGCGTTAGCTGCGGCACTGAGGTTTGACCCCCAACACCTAGCACTCATCGTTTACGGCGTGGACTACCAGGGTATCTAATCCTGTTCGCTCCCCACGCTTTCGTGCATCAGCGTCAGTTGCAGTCCAGAGAGTCGCCTTCGCCACTGGTGTTCCTCCTAATATCTACGCATTTCACCGCTACACTAGGAATTCCACTCTCCTCTCCTGCACTCAAGTTCCTCAGTTTCAAAGGCTTACTACGGTTGAGCCGTAGCCTTTCACCCCTGACTTAAGAAACCGCCTACGCACCCTTTACGCCCAGTGATTCCGGATAACGCTTGCCCCCTACGTATTACCGCGGCTGCTGGCACGTAGTTAGCCGGGGCTTCCTCTTAAGGTACCGTCACTGTTTCTTCCCTTATAACAGAGTTTTACGACCCGAAGGCCTTCATCACTCACGCGGCGTTGCTGCATCAGGCTTGCGCCCATTGTGCAATATCCCCCACTGCTGCCTCCCGTAGGAGTCTGGACCGTGTCTCAGTTCCAGTGTGGCCGATCACCCTCTCAGGTCGGCTACTAATCGTCGCCTTGGTAAGCCGTTACCTTACCAACTAGCTAATTAGACGCGGGCCCATCCTATGCCGATAAATCTTTGGCTTTCCTAAGATGCCTTAGAAAAGCTTTATGCGGTATTAGCACTGGTTTCCCAATGTTGTTCCCCTGCATAGGGTAGGTTGCCCACGCGTTACTCACCCGTCCGCCGCTAGATCAATTACTTTCCACCCGAAGGCTTCCAACAATCTCTCTCGCTCGACTTGCATGTGTTAGGCACGCCGCCAGCGTTCATCCTGAGCCAGGATCAAACTCTTAATTAAAAACTTTACTCATCAATCATCATAATTGAATCGGGCTCATGGCTTATTCTATACTGTTCAATTTTCAAAGACCTTTTTGTTTCTGCCGCCCTTAAGCGACTTAACTATTATATCTTTCTGTATTAACCTGTTGCCTCTTTAGGACAACGAAGTATATCTTACCATGTTTCCAATGTTATGTCAACCACTTCTTTGAAAATATTTTAAAAGTTATTGCCTGCTTTTTTCAAGATCTTGGCTGTCTCTCTTGTGGCGACTTTTACTACTATACCAAAATACAATCAATTTGTCAATACGTTTTTCCAATAAAATTTATAGTTTTTTTACTTAACTTATATTTCTATCTTTAATATGGCATTACATTGTTCCTATATTTATTTACTATATATAATGTACACAAGATATAGTTTATCATTTTTCTCTTCTTTTATACATCTTTAGCTTTTTTATTTTCATTTCTTCTAAACATATAGATATTAACAAGGAACTTCTCTAATAGAGAAGTTCCTTGTTAATAATCAACTATTATATATAATATTATTCTTTAGCCCCTGCTATAACACTACCTAATGCAATAGAATATAGCTTTGTTTCAGCATCATCTGCTCTAGATACTAAAACCACGGGGGCCTTCGCTCCCATAATTACCCCTGCGGATTTTGCCCCTGCCATATAGGTTAAGGCTTTACCTATACCATTCCCTACTTCTATAGTAGGTACCAACATAATATCTGTTTCCCCAGCTACCGGACTATTAAAACCTTTCATTTCAGCAGCTTGTTTTGAAACTGCTAAGTCAAATGCAATGGGACCTTCAACTATAACATTTTCACCAAAATCTCCTTCTGTAGCTAATCTTTTTAATATATCACCATCTACAGTAGCTTTCATTTTTTCACTTACTTTTTCTTTCGCTGCCAAGCATGAAACCATTATTTTTTTGTTTCCTGTTGCTTTAGCAGCCAAAATAGCATTTTTTACTATGTCCTTCTTTTCTTCCAGTGTAGGCTCTATGTTCATACCACCATCCGTTAAGAAAAGTAGTTTATGGTAGTTAGGAAGATCATATACCATTACATGACTTAGTAGCTTATCTGTTCTTAGACCAATTTCCTTATGGAGTACTGCTTTTAAAAGTATGGAAGTGTCCAAAAGGCCCTTCATTACAAAATCAGCTTCACCTGAAGATACTAATCTGACAGCTTCTAATGCCGACTCCATTAAATCTGGAATATCAATAATGGTAAACCCTTTTAAATCTACTGAAATCTCCTGAGAGATCATTTCTATTTTTTCTTTGTCTCCAATTAATACAGCCTCTATTATGTTTAACTCTTGAGCTTCTGCCACAGCCTTAAGAACATCTCCATCCTGTGCAGCTGCTACCGCTAATTTCATAGTAGGTTGATTTTGTGCAGTTTTTACTATGTCTTCTAAACTTTTAATCATATTATCACCTCATATTTTTTTAAAATCTCAATTAATCTGCATTCTATATGTATTCTATGTTCCATGGTATTACCCCTGCTAAAATTTTGTTTTTTTATAAATTCTAATAAGGATAAAGGACTAAAGTATTAATCTTTATAATCACTTTAGTCCTGCTAATCATTCCTCTATATAGTATTCGCTTCAATATGATCTAATCTTTTTTTACATTCCTGTGTAATTTCATCTTCGGGATTTAACTCTAGAGATTTGTTTAAGTGGGTTCTAGCTTTTTCTATCATTCCCATTTCTAAATAAATCATAGCTATATTACATAATATTTCACTATTTTCCCCCCCAACTTCTAAAGCTTTTTCGAAACACTCTATAGCTTTATCGTGTTCCTTCAGTCCACCATGGCATAATGCTAACTCCACCAATGTATCTAGTTGATCTTTTTTAATTTCTAACACTTCAGTGAAATATTCAACTGCCTTTGGATATTCTCCTATTTGACGATATCCTAAGCCCATAAAAAATAATAGGTTCCACCACTTAGGATATTTTTTTTCTATTTCTTCCAGGTGAGGTAGTCCTTCTTGTGGTCTACCTGATAGAATAGCCTGGTACCCCTGTTCATACTTTACCATATCCTCTAATTCCATTATTAATTCCTTTAGTTGCTCTCTAAGATTGTCTTCTATCTCTAGTAATAATGCTTTTTCCCAATATAGTTTAGCTTTTGTATATTGCTTTATATCCTTATAAATAAATCCTAAATAATAATGAGCCAGTGGATGTTTATCATTAATTATTGACAATTCTTCTAGCTTTTCTCTTACTTCCTTTGTAAACACTCCGTAGGTTCTCTTGTGACCTACTAGCTCCTCATCTCTATACTCTAGGATTGCTAATGCATAATTTAATAAGGCTTCTTCATTCTCAGGATTTAATAATAATAATGCTTTAAAATGAATTCCGGCATTTAAGACTTTGTTTTCCTTTAAAGAGTTTGCTGCTTGTACTAATATATATTTTTCAATTTCTGGGTTGGTTGCATATAAAAATTTAATATACTCTTCTTTATGCTTAAATTTAGAATCAATCCCTAATAAATAAACTATTCCTCTAGTGATGGCTCCTATAGTTAGGATATCATTTTCTTTTTTTGTTTTGATATTCTCTGCTAATTCTTCCGTTAATATGGGTACATCTAGTCCCTCTTTAGGCACCACGTATTTTTCTATATTAAGCTGTGCTCCACCTTTTAATTCTATAAAAGTGAGTTCTTCTGTCCTTCGCAACAAATATTCCTCAGTTAAAAATCTCATTTTTCCCCTCCTTTTTAACTTTTATCCCATTACAACACTTTATGAAAGATTAAATCATCAATATATTTTCCTGTTTTTTTATCATAGTGATGCTGATATACAGTTCCCGAAACTGTGAAATCACAGCCTAGAAGGGTACTGATGGAGAATTTGTTATCACTGTATACATATGCCCTAGCTAAAGTTATTCTCTTTTCCCTTTTCTTGATATCCTTTAAACTATATGTGATTAAATTGTGTGCAATTTTTTTACCTCTATGACAAGGGTCCGTGGCAATAGTAATAAGCATACTATGAATTTGATCCTCTAATCCCCTCACCCCTCTAAAAACAGCTACTACACTATCATCTCTTTCAGCAACGTAGATATAATAATTGGATTGTTCTAGCCATGCTATTATTTCATCTTCATCTACAACATCTGTAAAACTGACTTCTGTCCCTTCCTTTTTTAGTTTTCTAAATAGTTCAAGGGTCTGGAAAGCATTTTCTTTACTTAGTTTCTTGTACACTATTTCCATATATCCTCCCCCATTACCACATTTCTCTTAGTTCCATTATTAAGTTTCATTTTAACTTTACATAATATTTTTATGGTTCATCTAGAATTCCCTCATAAACAATCTTTTTCTTCTATTGCTAGTACTTAATATCTCAAATAGATACCCTCTGTAAATCATCATGAAAGCAAGCCATATTTGGGATAGTATGTAGGTGGCAAAGCCTGATGAATAGGTAAAAATCCTAATGATGGAAAAACGATTATGAACCATTCCTCCTAAAAAGTTGCCAACTAACAAGTACATGATTCCCATTAAAATAATATTAGGTATAAACCACTCTATCCAGTTGTCTTTAATAAAGTCTACTGTATAGATAAGAGACTCCCAAGGATTATAATGTTTTTGATAAATAGTCTCTGGTAATGCATTTAAAAGAACCAAGACTAAAAAGTTGATAATACTTGTCAACAATATAGGGTGAATGGCCGACCTAAGGATAGGCATAACTAAAGTGCTCAAGATCAATGATCCTACCCATGCAATAAATAAGACACCCCATACCTTTCGCAAGTAAATAGTAAAACCCTCTTTAAAATCCTGTAAATGAAATTTATTTCTACTTACAATACAATCTAGTAGATGTAGATAGTTTGATATTAAAGCACTAGTAAATAAAATAAGTACTAGCCCCCCTAATATCCAAAAATGAGGCAAAAGAATATATAGTATAATAGTTGCCATGGTATAAAATAATCCTGTAAAGATTATTGCCCAATTTTTTTTAAGACTTAAAGCTGTACTGGTTAATACTTTTTCGTTGGTATAAAAAAGATCCTGTAATATTTGCAATTTACTTCACCTCTATTCTAATAGTTATCCTTATAAAAAGCTTCCTTATTTAAAACAAAATGTTTACTGCTATCTATTGCCTTGTTTTCTAAATCATAATCAAAAAGTATAATGGTTTTATCTGTCTTCATACCCTCTATTGCTTCAAAGGCCTCTGCTATAGCATGTACATTATAATCAAATGCTTCAAAATGTACCTTTTTAATAATTTGTTTTGCTGGGATGTCTTGAAATTTAGGTAAATATTTCTCTAAATTACTGGTGTCTTGTAAAAACTTATGGCTTTGATTTTTAAAGTCAGCATCTATCGTAACATTAAAAAACTTTGGTATAGATGAGGTTTTATGATTTTTAAGAAAATCAAATTTCAATACATCTTTAAAGATAGGCTCTCCATCAAACTCCTTGTACTTATAAAAGTCTAATAAGACTTCATATAATTTATTTTTACTATGAAAATTATGATGGTACCCTTTACTCTCCCAGTACCTCCACAACTCTTCAAAAAATTTAAAGGGACTACTATAAAAATTCGTTATTATTAGTTCTATAGAAGTGTGGAACATTCTAGTGTTCCAATAGCTTTCCACCATTTCCTCTATTCCCTTAAGCCTTAGAACTTCTCCATAGGAGATAGCATCATTTTCTAAAACTTCATAAGGAGGCTTTTCATCATAGACATAGCCATATTTCAATGCATTTTTTCTGAGGCCAGAACCCTTTAGTAATTTTAAAAATCCCACCTGTAGTTTTTCTGGTTTTAGACTAAAGACATCATCGAAGGATTGTCTAAAACTAAAATAATCCTCCTTAGGCAGTCCTATAATCAAGTCTAGATGTTGGTGAATGTTTCTGCCTTTAGCTATTCTCTTTACAACCTCTGTTAATCTTTCAAAATCCATATTACGTTGAATCTCCTGTAATGTCTCTTTATTGGTAGATTGCACACCTATTTCAAACTGAAATAAGCCAACAGGTGCTGTATTTAGAAAATTCAATACTTCCTCGTCCAATAGATCAGCTGTAACTTCTAAATGGAAATTTGTTTTTCCCTTATTGTTATCTGTAATAAACCTCATTATTTCTAAAGCATAGTCTTTTTTAGCATTAAAGGTTCTATCTATAAATTTCACTTGCTTTACTTCTTCGTCAATAAGGTATTTAAGCTCTTTTTTTACAAGCTCTATAGGTTTAAATCTAACACCAGCAAAGGCTGAGGATAGACAATATTGACAATTAAAGGGACACCCCCTTGAACTTTCGTAGTAAACAATCTTATCTTTGTCTAATACTTCACCGCTATAGGGAAAAGGTATTTCTTCCATAGCGATTGGCTCTGAACAGTCTTCCTTTATAAAAATTTCTCCTCTAGCTCTAAAAGCAATGGAGGTAATTTCAGAATAATCCTCATTCCTATTCAAAGCCTTTATTAGTTCTAGAAATGTTTTTTCTCCTTCTCCCATAACAATTATATCTATAGCATCATTGTGTTCCATCACTTTTTTTACATCGAAGGATACCTCAGGGCCACCTAAAATGATGGTTATATGGGGCATAACCTTCTTTATTAGTTGAGCTATGTCATGGATCATTTCCATATTCCATATATAGCAGGAAAAAGCGATAACCTCTGGTTGAATTTTATATATTTCATTCAGGATATATGCCTTGCTATTGTTTATGGTAAACTCTTCTACTATTATGTCCTCTATAACACCTGCCAAACTTTGTTTCAAGTATCTAACAGCTAGATTTGTATGTATATATTTTGCATTTACCGCTGTTAATAAAAGCTTCATCATTCACATCCTCTTTTCCACAAAAATAATGTCAATTTATTTCAAAATACATATACATTATAGCATACCTTTATTTAATTTAAAGTTTACACTTTTATAGTTTATCCAATTTTTATAAAAGCTAAAATCCCTGTATATTCGTAAATTTTATGTAGACCCTATTGTATTATAGAAATTTTTAAAATATAATTAATACTAAAATAAATACTAGAGAAAGGTGGTACTTTTTTGTTACCTCAAAGCCATGTTATCATTGCAGAGCATCTTCATCAAAGTATAAAGGAGATTTTGAATGTAGAATTGCATAAAGGTAGCTTAATTTATGGTAGTATTAAACCTGATATTCCCTTAAATCTAGCAGGTATACGTCATTTCAAGCCACAGTCTTTTGATTTTATAGGTAATGAAATACATCAACTGTCACAATACCCTTTGATAGATAACAAGGAGTATATCAAGTGGTTGTCTAAAGAAATTGGGATCGTAACTCATTTTATTGCGGATTATTTCTGTGTTCCCCATAATGATCGAAAAACCTATAAGAATCATTTTGTAGATCATATTCTATATGAAAAGAATCTTCATAATCAGTATAAAACCTATAATAACAAAATTGAAATTACAAAGGGCTTTTTTAATGTAGAAAACAATACTTGTGATACTATAAAGAAGGTGATTGACGAACTTCACCATTTATATAGTTTAAGGGGAGAGAGTCTTATAAATGATTTAAAAACTTCTATAAAAGCCTCCTCCATTGTAGGGTTATTTATTGTATATCATAATATCATCAATAATAACATACCTAATGCTGCTTAGGTTTTAATGCACTTAAATGTAATTTTAAGTGCATTTTTATTTCTCTATCCTTCAATAAATCTTAACCCTATAATAAAAATATTGTAAAATCATGCAGGTTTTTTTGTTTTATTGTAGAAAGTAAATAAGGATAAGAAGGTTATCTGGACAATTAAAGGAGGAAATTGGGTATGGAGAAATTTTCCAAAATATCTTTTCAAGAAATTTCAAAACATGATATGCTAATGATTATTAAAGCCCTCGAATACACTGGAGAAAATACAAAGGTCTCTTCATTTATAGAGTTAAAGAATGATATAGTAATGCAATTGAGTTCATTAGCTAATACAACTGAGGAAGAATTTATTACTTATCTTGAAAGTAGTTTTTAATTCTATAAAAATAAACTACTAATCTTGAATCTATACCCTCTAAATCCTATTGTGAAAGTATAATGCACATTAGCTTTTAGAGGGTTTTTCTTTTACAAATGTATACGTCCCGGATTTGGTAGATAAAAATAGTTGTATGACTCCAGATGTTTCTACTCTCTCCTTTACTTTAGTAGTACTCAACAGGGGATGATGTACATGATCATCCTTTTGCAAATTAAAAATATCAATATGCTCTTCTGGTCTTATGTAAGGTTTTCTATTGATCTTATAGGTTCTTAATTTATGTAGATATTGTCCCATACTGTGGATAAATTCCTGATCCTTTATGGGATTTGTATCTTGAAGAAATTCTTTCTGATTAACCCCCCACAATCCATAGCTAATAGCCAAAACTTCCTTCCAATCTTCTCTAGGTACATCCTCATGTTCCAAGATCTCAAGCTCATCTTGTAGTTTATAAAAATTCTTTAAAGCCTTAATATATATAGCCTGACTATCCCATTTTTCTCTTCCTTTATTAGACATCCACAGGATTCTATCCAATGACATAATATATTGTACTTTTTCCTTTTCAAATTGGATACTATAACTTTTAGACAAATCATTATTTGGATCTAACTCTTGCCACTTGAAACCTATTATGTAGTCCTTTAGCTCTTGAACTAAGGTTTCTTTTTCACAAAATCCTTTTTCTAGCAATATAAAAACTGTTCTAGCTAAAAGCAATGCCGTCAACAATACTTGTGGATGTCTATTTAAATATAGGACGTTTTTGTAAATCTCCACTTCTGCACTATGAAAATTTTTATTCGCTAATAAAATAGGAATAATTCTGCTGATACTATGGCCTCTAGTGTCCTTCCAGTAAAAATCACTTTTATAATAGTTGTTAGTGGCAGCAAGCTTTGAGATAATATTTTCAGGGTTTCCATGTCGATAGTATCTCCATAGCTTTAATTCCTCATATAAACGTTTATAATCTATAGTAACTTTAAAGTCTTTAGCATCATCCCTTAAGGATTTTATCGTAATTAATGTAAGTTCTGTTATATAACTATATTGTCCTATCGGTTTTCTAATCTTTATATTTTTATTATAGCTATACAAAAAACTTCTTAGTTCATTAGCACCTTCTACATTATTTTCATTTGCTAATCCTAATGCATCTCCATAGACCATATACATCAGTGTATTAATTAGTTTCCTTTCTTCCGTCATTACTTTCCCCCCTGTGTAACCTATTATTCATCCCATACTGAGGACACTTGATAGTATATTTAAAAATAAATACAGCCAAAGGGCTGTATTTATTAAGATGTATAGCTTACATTTTTTCTGGAGTATTCATTCCTAATAAAGTTAATCCTGTGCGAATAACCTCTCTCGCCGAAGCTACAATAGCTAGGCGTGCCTTTTTAAGTTCCTCATCATCAACTAGTACAGGGTGATCATGATAGAAGCGATTAAATGCCTGAGCTAAATCAATAATATGTCTTGTAATAATAGAAGGTTCATTTTTCTTTTGTGCATCTTCTACAGTTGCTGGGAACCTGTGAAGGTTTCTAATAATCTCCATAGTAACATGATCTGTTAACAAACTAGTATTAATATCTTCATCTATCGTTATGTCTGTTTTCCTCATAACACTACCTGCCCTAGCATAAGTATATTGCACATAAGGTCCTGTCTCACCTTCAAAATTCAATACCTTATCCCATGAGAAGGTATAATCCTTTATACGATTATTAGATAACTCTTGAAAGACTACAGCACCTACACCGACATCCTCTGCCACCTTATCTAGGTTTTCAATATTTGGATTTTTTACTTTTATAATTTCTTTTGTCTTTTCTATAGCTTTTTTAAGTACATCCTCTAAAAATACTACCCTTCCCTTTCTTGTGGCTATAGTTCCTTCTTCTAATCTTACTAAGCCAAAGGGAACATGTACACAATCCTCTGCCCACTCAAATCCCATTAGCTCTATAATTTTAATCCATTGCTGAAAATGCAAATTTTGCTGAGATGCCACTACATAAATGTTTTTGTAAAAATCATAGGTTTCTTTTCTATAAACAGCAGCTGTAATATCTCTAGTTATATATAAGGTAGATCCATCTTTTTTTCTAATTAATGCAGGTGGAAGGTTATGGGCCTCTAGATTTACTATATCTGCACCTTCTGATTCTTCTAGAATATTTTTATTCTCCATCATTGCCAATACTCTCTCCATCTTATCTGAGTAAAAGCTTTCTCCTGCTAAGGAATCAAAGGAAACATTTAGCATTTTATATACTCTGTTAAATTCATCTAAGCTAACTTCCCTAAACCATTGCCACAATCTTAAGGCTTCTTCATCTTTATCCTCCAATTTTTTAAACCACATTCTTCCTTCATCTTCTAAAGTTGGGTCATTTTCTGCTTCCTCATGAAACTGAACATATAATTTCAATAAAGATGGTATAGGAGTTTTCCTTACCTCCTCTTCATTACCCCATTTTTTGAAGGCTACAATTAATTTTCCAAACTGTGTACCATAATCCCCTAAATGGTTAATAGCAATAGTATTGTATCCCAAGAACTTATAAATACGATTAATGGAATTTCCTATAACAGTACTTCTAATATGTCCTATATGAAAGGGCTTTGCAATATTAGGAGATGAAAATTCCACAATAACATTTTTCCCTTCTCCTATCTTGCTGCTTCCATATTGATCCTTCTTACTTAATACATCCTTTATTACCTCTTTAACAAAGGTAGGCTTATGTATAGAAAAGTTTACATAGCCCCCCTCCTGTTGTATCTTTTCAAAATGCTCATTTTCCTCTATTGATGATGCAATTTCTTCTGCAATTAATTGAGGTGACTTTCTAAATATCTTCGCTAATCTAAAACATGGAAATGCATAATCTCCCATTTCTGGATTAGGTGGAGTTTCTAGCATGGCTGAAATTTCTCCTTCTCCTAGGTCAGTTATATAATTTTTAAGAATTTTTATTACTTGTTGTTTAAAGTCAATCATGACATTGCCTCCGTTTCCATTTATTTTTTTCAAAAACAAAAACTCCCGTCCCTAAAATTAGAGACGAGAGTATATTCCCGTGTTACCACTCTTATTGGCATATAATGCCCACTCTTATTCCCTTTAACGGTGGATTCCGCCTTATCCTACTTTTAGCTTTCAGACAGGACCTTGGAGGTGCGCTTCAATGTAAGTATGTATCAGACTCCCACCAACTCTGACTCGCTATAACAATCTTTACACCTACTCTCCTCTTCATCGGTATCATTCAGTATAAAAAATATTCATTTAATATGTGAATAAATATATCATATATTTTAACTATATTCAAGAATTTTATACTTATTTATCCAAATAAAAATCTTCTATGAATTTATAGGAACCACTAATGTTGACACCTCTTAAATTTGTTACAGAATTGCCCTCTACTAAAATCTTAACATAATTATTCCCAGGAATGGTAGTTAAGGAATTTACTATCATAGCTACGGTTGCTTCCACATCTTGTTCCGTACCCTTCATGTCTTCGATGAACTCCTGTGACAGGTTGACAATGACGGTATCATTTTCTCTATCTACAGATAAAACTTCTGTGTTTTGAGGTATGGAGTTTATCAGCTCTCCTACTCCTTCTTGCTGGATTAACTCCTCCATTACAAATAACTCTAGACTTTTGTCCTGTAATTTTGGATCATTACCTTTAATACTATAAGTATCTGCAAAAATGTAAGGCATACTCCTATGTTTTAAGTATAGTACATAATAAATTTTTTCTTCTTCAGTTTCTGTTATATTTTCTTTTTCATTCTCTTTTTCTTCAGCTATTTCTTGCTGTACCACTTCATCAGTAGGGTTCTCTTCTTCGACATTCCCTTGACATCCAACAAACCCCAATGAAACAATTGTAATCAACATAATTGCCATTAATTTTTTAGACATGTTTTTATCCCCCTTGTTTTTATCTTTAGTTTAGTGCTAAACCTCGTCTTATGTCTTTATATATACCCCTTTATCTATTGGTTAAAGCTATAATTATATCGCTTTCTTCTGTTAATACTTGTATACCTTTCATTTTCAAAAGGGCGGTTGTGACACCATCACCCTTCGCAATCTTTCCCTTAAATGTACCGTCATAGATTTCTCCTGTTCCGCAGGAGGGACTTCTGGCCTTTAATACAGCTGATTTTGCCCCCATACTTTCAGCTATTTTAAGGGTTTCTTCTGCACCTTTTATAAAGGCTTCGGATATATCTGCTCCGTCTTTTCTTAGTACCTTAGCCTTCTTAGATAATACATCCTTACCTTCTCCCCCTTGGATCTCTGCTGCTAGTCTTGGGGTTGTCAATCCCCCCAATTGTTCTGGACACACAGGTATTACTTGTTTGTGCTTCATCAATTCTAAAATTTCAAGGCTTTTATTGTTCTTTCCATTGTACTTACAATCTACTCCCATAAGGCAAGCACTAACTAAAATCATCTTTTCACCTACTTTTATAAAAATATCCTATTGCTTTCCTGGATTTATATAATTTTTTTATCATCTTTAATATGAAACTTAATAATTGTATAGCTCAAGTTACTTTAATTCCACCATAGTAACTCCAACTCCCCCTTCACCGTATATACCTTCTCTAAAGGTTCTTACATGTTTATGTTTTCTTAACATTTGTTTAATACCTGATTTCAACACCCCAGTTCCTACTCCATGGATAATTGTAACCTCCGTCAATCCAGCCAAATACACATCGTCCAGGTATTTGTCTACTTCTAATAGAGCTTCCTCTAAATTCTCTCCTCGAAGATCTAACTGGCTCTTTATATTATTTGTCTTGGCTTTCACTATCTTCCCTACACCACTTTTTTTAGCTTCTTTCTTTTCCTGTACCCTCTCTAAATTGGAGATATGCATATTCATTTTCATAATACCCACCTGAATAAACACTTCCCCCTGGGCATTTTCTGGTTCAAGAACATAGGCTTCTTGGTTTAAGGACAAAATTTTCACAGTCTCTCCAGATTTTAGATTTGTAGGAGGTTTTTTTGTGGTTTTGTTAAATAGCTTTTCTTCAACACCTTCAGCTAATGCAGAAATTTTACTATCTATCTGCTTTTTTGCCTCTTCGATTTTTCTATTTATTTCCTTTTCTTCAGCTTCAGCCTTTAATTTTCTTAACTCCTCAATAACCACTTCTACTTCTTGTTTTGATGCTTTAGTAATTTTTAATGCTTCTTTTTTAGCATCCTTTATAATATTTTCTTTATGTTTTTCTAGTTTCTCCTTCTTCTCTAAATAATTATCTAATAATTTTTCTGCCTCTAATTTTAATATAGTAGCTTCATTTCTTTCTTTTTCCGTTTCCATCCTGTTTTTTTCGATATTTTGTAATAGATCTTCAAATTCTATATTTTCTCTAGAAATCAGTTTTTTCGCTTCTTCGATGAGGAAATTAGATAAACCTAGTTTGCTGGATATTTCAAAGGCATTGGATTTTCCAGGTACCCCTATTAACAATCTATAGGTAGGCCTTAAGGTTTTTACATCAAATTCTACAGATGCATTTTCTACTTCTTCATTAACTAATGCATACTCTTTTAGCTCACTATAATGAGTTGTACCTATAACCGAAGCTTTCAAATTCTTCAGATGGTTTAAAATAGCCATTGCCAAGGCTGCCCCTTCTGTAGGATCTGTCCCAGCTCCAAGTTCATCTAATAGGACCAGTGAATTCCTAGAAATAGCATCAAGTATATTCACTATATTCGTCATATGAGATGAGAAGGTACTTAAGCTTTGCTCAATGCTTTGCTCGTCCCCTATATCAGCAAATATATTGTCATAAACTGCTAGTTTCGTTCCATAATCAGCCGGAACATGTAGACCACTTTGAGCCATTAAACTTAAGAGGCCTACGGTTTTTAATGTTACAGTCTTCCCCCCTGTATTTGGACCAGTAATCACCAAGAGATGAAAATCTTCACCTAACCAAATATTGGTTGGTACTACTTCTG
The DNA here is from genome assembly GCA_020832135.1 of Clostridiaceae bacterium. Taxonomy (GTDB): domain Bacteria; phylum Bacillota; class Clostridia; order Peptostreptococcales; family Natronincolaceae; genus JAFIFG01. The sequence continues at coordinate 29,670 of JAFIFG010000022.1, read as the reverse complement.
TATCACTTAATAAGGGGTGTCTTCCATTTTTAATATTGATTTTTCCTTCTTGGTTCAACTTAGGCTCGATACCCTTCATGTCTAGAGAGAGTTTTCCTTTAGCAAAAATAAAATCAATTTCTTTTAGAACACTCTGGTTGTTTTTAATTTCTTCTCCATCCTCAGCAATCATAGAGGATATCTCTCTAAGTATTCTTTCTATTTCTTTTTGTTCTTTAACCTTTAGTTCCTTTAAATCATTGTTAAGCTCCACTACCGCCATAGGCTCTATAAATAATGTGGCACCACTGGAGGATTGATCGTGTATAAGTCCTGGGAATTGCCCTCTATATTCTTGTTTTATAGGTACTACATATCTATCCTGTCTAATAGTTATAATAGCATCCTGTAGGTACTTTTGATAAGTAGAGGAATTAATGATACTATTTAATTTGTTTCGCAGAGCATCATTTTTAGAGCTGATTTGCCTTCGAATATTTTTAAGTTCTGGGGATGCATGATCAGAAACCTCTGTTTCACTAACTATGCATAAATCAATTTTTTCTTCTATATTTTTAAAGGTATTTAAGCTTCTGGCTAGCCCCTTAATAATAGGATAATCAACCTCTTCCTTTTCTTCGCTTTTAAAGAACTGTTTTAATTTTCTAGCAGCAGCTAAAGTATCTTTTAGATATAATAATTGCTTAGGATCAAGATAGGATCCTATTTCTGTTCTCCTTACTAAAGATATAATATCGTATATTCCGACTATCGGTACATTTCCTTTTTTAATTAAAATACTTTGAGCTTCACTAGTCTCATTTTGTAGTCGTTTTACGGTATCAAAATCATTAATAGGCTTTAACTTCTCTACATCTTCCCTTGCTAGAGTAGATACACATTTTTCCTTAAGCTTGTCTATAATTTTCGTATATTCTAAAACCCTTAAACTTCTTTCATTCAATTCCTTCACCTCTTAGATTCAATAAAAATTTAAAAAGATATACTTACCTTTCACTGCATTACTAAGTCTCATTTTATTCTTCGCTTTTTCATTGTATCATATTACTATTCTATGTAAAGTTATAGAAACCCTTTAACAACAGTAGTATATTAAAGAAAAAAAGATACGGTTTTTCCGTATCCATTTTATTTATTCTATGTAACTTTTATTATCTACACCTTCTTTTTTTAACCCCTCATGGGTACCTATCCAAACTGGTGTCTTTAATTGTACTAATGAGTATAATTCTCTGACATCAGAATTAATCATTCTAATACATCCTAAAGATACATCCGTACCAATAGACCTTGGAGCAGCATTGCCATGAATACCATATTGTCCCCCTCCTCCATGACTTAGTCCTAGCCATCTAGGCCCTAATGGATTGTTGGGAGCTCCTCCTGCCACTGGTGCAGCTCTGCCGGCCCCACCCCATGCTGGGTCTATCCACTTAACGACTATTGTGAACTTGCCTTCAGGTGTACGCCATGGATCTTTTCCTTGTGCTATAGGATATTTTTTTATTACTTCATTTCCTTTGTAAAGAGTAAGTATTCTTTTAGTTTTGTTAATAGTAATCCATTGTTCTTCTGTGGGTGGATTTGTTATAACATCTGTATGTACAAATTTTTCATCCTGCAACCGCTTCTTTAATGCTTTAAGGGACTGTTCACCAAAAATCCCATCTACTTTAAGGTTATGTTCACTTTGAAAACGAAGGACAGCATCTCTCATATTAATATCTTTATCACTATGATCATCTCTATAATAGCCTAAATCTTTTAAAGCAACTTTATAATCTACTTCTACTTCTACTTCTTCTAGTTTTTCTTCTATCGTCTCTTCCTCTATTATTTCTTCTACGACAATTTCCTCTAGTGGTAGTAGCTTGCCTAATTCTTCTGCCTCCAGTTGTAATTCATACGGTATGACAATTTCCTCCTCTATCTCTATCTCTATGTATTGCTTATTTACCACATCACCAGCAGCTGGTGTTAACATTGTAGTAGCAATACACAAAGATAATATCTGTGCTATCATCTCATCACCTCCCATCGCTCAATTATTTTTATTATGATTAGTCCATTTTTATTCCTATTATTTATCTCTTTAGAATTTAATTAGTAAAAAATTCTAAATTTATTTTTATTACTACTTATAATGGGATATAATTAGTAATAAATATTTATACTATGTGGGGTGAGAGACAATGGAAATTCAATCTATTAAAAGTGTAAGTCAACAAATAGAAACTTTACTTTTAGACAAAAAATTCTTAAATCAATTTAATATAAAGGAAGAAATTTTGCGAAAACATATTACTTCCCCTATTTTTATTTCTGATTTAAATAACATTTTGCAACACAAGCATTTTGGTTGTGATATAGTTTTTTCTTTATGCAAGAACATATTACAGGATTTATGGGGCAATAAATTTCCAAAAGACCCTTTGAACTATATCTATCACTTTGCCCTTAGCAAATCCTTTCCCGAATCAGTAGAAACTAGATTAGATACACATCTTGATGGTGGTTGTTATGTTTATCTATATGTATTGAGAGTTATAGGTGAGATAGAAAAAAGAAGTGATGATAATTCTTTGAGACATAAATTTCCTTTGGAGCTCTTGTCTTATAGGGAGCATAACCATCAGATGTATAACAATGAATATAAAACTTTTATTAAAGCATTTAATGATGAGTTTATCTATGAGATGATGAAAATGAATTATGAAATAGTTGGCCATAACACCCTTGATCATATATGTGGTGTTCACCATCTAGCCATCTATATTGCTAAACAATTACTGGAGGCTGGGTTACCTTTAGACATAGGCATCGTATCAGGGTCAGCAGCAGGACATGATATAGGTAAGTTTGGTTGCAAAAGTAGTGAATCTAAAAGAGTAGCTTACTTGCACTATTATTATACTGATCAATGGTTTGAAAGGCATGGTCTTCCACACATAGGACATATAGCATTAAATCATTCTGTGTGGGATTTAGAACTAGAAAACTTATCTATTGAATCTCTCATCCTTATTTACTGTGATTTTAGAGTGAAAAATATATCAAATGGTGATGCTAAGCCTGAAATGCAGATTATAAGCTTAAAAGAAGCTTTTGATGTTATCTTAAGTAAATTGGATAATGTAGACAAGGAAAAAGAAAAAAGATATAAGCGAGTATATATGAAGTTAAGAGATTTCCAAAATTTCATGACAAATATAGGAGTTAATTTGGATGTTAGCAATACATATAGTAAGAAGGTACATGAAAAAAAATATTATTCCTTAATGTATGGTACTGATATAACAGAACACTTGAAACATATTGCTATTAATCATAATGTTAACTTAATGTTTAAGCTTAGAGATGAAACTTCACTAAATGAAGTCATCGAAGTAGCACGAGCTGAGAAGGATCCTAAAGTCCTCAGAGAGTATTTAGATGTGTTTCAAGAGTACTCTGGTTATTTAACCTCGAAACAGAAGATTATAGCACTTAAATTTTTATATGAGAAGTTAATTCATCCCGAAGAAGATATAAGAAAGCAATGTGCTTCTATTATAGGACTTCTTATAGCTGGTTTTGATGAAATATATCGCAAAGAAATCCCGGAGGGTGTAAAACTAAACAAACCTACCATTACCAGTAGAGGGTTGCTAGAACACTATTTAAAATTATTTATGTATCCAGATCATAAAGTTATTCCTCTGCATCATCGATGGATACGTTATAGTATGAGCACTTTAATAACTTCTTTATTCGATAAATGCAAAGAAAATCAAATAGTTTCTTTTAGAAGAACAATATTGAAATATTATTATGAAGAAGACATTTTAGATGAAGACTTAAGAATTGTTTTAATGGAAACTTTAAAATGTATTCCTATGTGTTTTGAAGATGAATTTTGCAACAAGTCCTTTGCGTATATAACAAAAGCATTAGCTTCCCATGATAGCGATATAAGAATTTCTGCTTTGGATACGATACTACACTTTGCTCAAGACCTTCCTCAACAATCTAAAATCTTTGAGGATATCCGAGCTATCATAGAAAAAACAGATATTTCTTCTATACCGGCAGAAAATTTTTTACATTTCAAGGTAGCTAAAGCTCTAAACTTAGATGATAGTGTTATTGAAAAACTGCAAACCTTTTATAATAAAGATATTAATAAGATTTCAGAAATGTTTTTAAATAACTTAAAAACTGAAACTAATTGGGTAACTAAGAAATTCCATATCCAATTGTTATCAGAGTATGCTATTAAAAATGCTGTTATCGATAAATTATATATAGCTATGCACTTTTGTAATCTAATAAAGGTAAGTGCTGTAGAAAATGTGAGGAGCGAAGCTGGAGAAGCATTGGTACAGGTAGTTCCACATATCCCGATGGAGCAGCGTAATGATATTGCTATCGACCTACTTAGAACCCTTGAGATAGAAGGCTCACAGTTTACTAAATATATTCCAAGGTATTTAGGTCAAATTATTATTTATCTTAAACCTCTTGAACTAGATGAAATTATTGAGGATCTAATTGAAAAAATTAAACATGCAAACACCCAAATTAATTCTTTACTATTAAAGACAATTGGTGTATTTATTACAAACTACCCAAAATATAAAGAGTTTTTTCAAGAGGAAGAAGAGGATTATTTTACTCGATTATCAAAAATGATAGGTATTTTACTAAATGGCTTAGTACATGATAATCACAGAATAAAACAGGTTTCTTTTAGTGTTATTGGCAAGGAGTTTTTTGGAAGTGACTTATTAACTATAGATGAGAAATATCATATATTTCAATTGATTGCTAAGAAAACATTGACTCTACTTACAGATGGAGAAGAAAGTGAGCTATTATTTCTTACTAATTCAGCTGGGTTAAATCATATTTATAGATTTATCTCAGAATATACATTTTTGTTTGGTGAAATAGAGGTATATACACCTAATAAAGTAGCTTTTTTCCCTGGATCCTTTGATCCCTTTACTTTGGGTCATAAAGAAATTGCTAAAGCTATTAGAAATTTAGGCTTTGAAGTATATTTAGCAGTGGATGAATTTTCTTGGTCAAAACGTACACAACCTAATCTCATCAGAAAAAACATAATTAATATGTCAGTAGCAGATGAAATGGATATATATTTATACCCCGAGGATTTTCCTGTTAACTTAGGAAACCCTGATGATTTAGAACGATTGAGAAAAAATTTCTCCGAATCTCAAGTACATATTGTAGCTGGTAGTGATGTTCTATTAAATGCATCTGCATACAGGAGAGTTGTAGAAGCAAACTCCATAACTTCTTTTCCTCACATAGTATTTGAGCGACGTAGCGATGATTTTGATGAAGAAAAGGTTGCGGACTTAGAAAAGGTATTAGAAAACATGCCGCACCCTACCATAAAACTTAATCTACCTCCACAGTACGAAGACATCAGTTCAACTCAAATTAGAAATTATATAGATGACAATAGAGATATCTCTAAGCTAATAGACCCTCTTTCAGAAAAATATATCTATCATAATAATTTATATAGAAGAGAACCTCAATATAAATCATTAATTCATACCGTATCGATAGATATTGACGTAAGGGATAACTTTAATTATGAATTAATCAATAGTTTAGCATCTTTATTCCATAAAAATTATAATGAATCTTTTACCAATATCGAAGCTATCTGTAGAAAGCCTAATGCTAAAATTATTTTAATAAAAGATGTGCAAAATAATGGTAAGATATTAGCCTATTCTATTTTTCATTGGGTTCCCTCGGATTCCATCTATGGAGAATTTCAGGATAGGGATATCTCACAATATATCCGAGAGGATTATACTGGTAGGATTATACTTTTAGATGGTATTTTTGTTAATGAGGATAATGATTATGATAATTTATATCAAATCGTCTTAACAGAAACTTTAGCCTATTGTCTTAAAAATGATTATGGCTATGGGATTTACACAAATAAAATCGACGGTTATACTCCTAAGAAACTAGCTAACATTTTAAAACTTCACGGTTTTAGTATGCTACCATGTTGCCAAGAAAAACATCCTGTTTTAACTGTAAATATGACAAATCCCTGCAGTTTAAGTCTTGATGTTCAAACGATTATCAAAGAACCCTTTAGAAGTAATGGAAATGTTAAAGCTATCATTTCCGCCACTAGAAGAAAGCTTCAAAACGCCCTCACAAATCTGTATCCAGGGCATTTAGTCATTTCTTTTGACAGAAACATTGTAGAAGAAACATTAGTTAAAAAAATATGTCGTGAAAATGAAGTTCCACCACTACCTATAAGTCCTAAAAAGTTGGGTTCTGCTATGTGTGTGCCCTTTGGTAATATATTGAATCGTGCTATAGTACCAAATACTATAACTAAAACCCTGCACACAGAAAGAATGTTTGCACCAACAATGGATAGTTTTGCTATAGGACCCTTTCCATACTATCTTGATTTAGAAAAACAGATTAGAATGATTCATTCCTTTGATCGACCTGTTATTCTAGTGGATGACCTATTAAATAAAGGTTATAGAATTAAAGCTCTAGATCCTATATTAAATAAGGAGAATATAAAGGTTAAAAAAATAGTTACAGGTCTCCTCTCAGGTCGAGGTAAAGAGTTAATGGAGATACAAAACAGAGAAGTTGATGCTGCTTACTTCATGCCAAAACTTCGATTGTGGTTTAATGAAGCTTTATTATATCCTTTTATAGGTGGAGATACTCTTTGGAGAGGAATATACCCTAAGAAAAACTTAATTCCATCTATTAACTTAATACTTCCTTATACTTCTCCTACCTTTATAAAAGGTGTAACAAGAGAAAATATATATAATTTGTCTCTAATTTGTATAGAAAATGCTATTAATATCTTAAAAGTCCTAGAGATGGAGTATCAAAAGACCAATGAAAGAAAACTCACCCTCTCTTTATTGGGAGAAGTATTTTTATATCCTAGATGTCCAGATCAAGGTAAAAATACAACCTACGATTTTAATGTAAATCCTTCTACACACTTAGAAAAAGATTTAGAGCTTTTAAAAAGATTAAAATATAATTTTACTGTCGGTAACGAAGGGAGATAGTGTTTTGTTTTATTATAGATATTTAGATAAATTGTTTTTTTCAACTAGAACTTATGATGGCTTTGAAGAAGTACAGGAAGAAACAGCACAAAAACATGAAGGTAAAATTTATTTTCTTCATAGTTTGAATCCTGAAAACTCCAGAAAATATTTTTGTGTTAATCATCCCTCACTATTGTTTGTAAAGGAAGAAAACATAGATTTGCTTCATATTGAAGAGGACCATCAAGCAATTGTTCCTCAATGGATAGTAGACAAAATTAAAATTAGAAAAGTTATGTCTATCAATACTTCCTATCCTAATTGGAAGGATGCACTAGATTATTCTCCACCAAAAAAATGGAGGTTAAACATTGTAGGCTTGGGTGATGTTGGTAGCACCCTTTTAATAGGTCTTAGATTGTTGGGGGGAGAGAATATTTCTTCTATAGGGATTTACGACAGAACGCCAAATAAACTTGACCGTTGGAAGTATGAAATTAACCAAGTATATTGCCCTGGAAATTACAGTTTTCCAGAGGTGGATATTATTCATGAAGAACAGCTATTTGATTGTGATATGTTTATTTTTTGTATTGCTGCAAGGGTTCCCGCTGTTGGGGAGAAGGTACAGGATGTAAGAATGATACAATTTGAAGAAAACTCAAAAATTATTAGTGATTTCGCCCAAAGAGCCCGCACCTCTAACTTTAAGGGAGTTTTCGCTGTGGTTTCTGATCCTGTCGATTTACTGTGTAAAGTAGTTCTAAATGCAAGTAATACTAATGAAAATGGTGATTATGATTTCAAAGGTCTATCTCCTGAGCAAATAAGAGGGTATGGTCTAGGTGTAATGCATGCAAGGGCAGTATATTATTCTAAAGAGAACCCTAAAACCCTTCACTATCCTAAAGAAGGCAGAGCTTTTGGTCCCCATGGAGCAGACCTTGTTATAGCTGATAGTATAGAGGATTATAATGATAGTTTGTCTCTTTACCTTACAGAAAAGGCAAAAACTGCTAATATTGCTGTAAGAGATACAGGCTTCAAGCCTTATATAGCTCCTGCCCTTTCCTCTGGTAGCCTCTCTATACTTGAAACCATTAGAGGGAATTGGCATTATAGTGCCACTTATTTGGGAGGGGTCTATATGGGTGCCAATAATAGAATGACAGAAAATGGCACTGAAATCGAGATGTTATCATTACCTTCCCTGTTGCGTGACCGATTAAAAACAACTTATGACAAACTAAGGAGTATCGTATGATATATTTAATAATGCCAGGTGAAGTTTCAACACAATTAATGAATATGGCAAATGCCGCTACCGCCGACAAAAGTGTTTTTCTTATAAAGGATGATCGTAACATCCCTGACTTAACTGGTAAAAAGATATTATTTGCTGTGGAATTAAACACTGTTGGTCACAACACTGGACTTTATGATATTCTGTCTACTCTTTACAAACGGGGTTCTGATGCTTTAAAGAACTCTACTGGAGCAATTTTGATTCGTAGCGAAAGTAGTTTGTACACAAAAAGCATGGCAAAATCAGTACTTTTTAGTGCTAATCAAATGGGTTGTAGCTTTATAGGACACCCTTTAGTAGAGGCTACAGAGGGACTCAGAAATTTTATTACTTGGCAAAAGAAATTTGATTTATCTTTGGAGGAAATCTCTTATAAGCTATCTGGCAGATTAGGTGAAAGATTGTGGCAGGATCAACCCACCTTCATAAAAAAACCTAAAATTGTAGTACTTCATTCTAGTTCGAGAAAGACTTCCAATACCTTAATGCTTTGGAATCTGATAAAAAACCATTTAGTAGATTGTGAAATTGAAGAGTTGCATGTTGAAAATGGAACAGTATTAGATTGTATAGGATGTCCTTATTCTACTTGTAAATACTTAGGTCTTCAAAACAGCTGCTTTTATGGTGGTTTTATGATAAAGGAAATTCTACCAGCTGTAGAAAAGGCTGATGCCATTGTATGGATATGCCCTAACTATAATGATACCGTATCTGCTAATTTGATAGCTGTTATAAATCGTCTAACCGCCCTCTATAGAAAAATTAAGTTCTATGATAAAAGAATATACTCGGTGGTTGTATCAGCTAACTCTGGTGGAGACTCTGTTTCTAAACAATTAATTGATGCTCTTACTATAAACAAGGGGTTCAGGTTACCTCCTTACTTTTCTATTATGGAGATAGCTAACGACCCTGGAACGATTTTAAAGGTGGATGATATCAATAAGAAGGCTGAAGCATTTGCTAATAATTTATTAGCTACTATAAAATCCTAGTGCTTCTATATTAAACAACTTAAAAAGAAATGCATTTAAAAGCCTATGATTAGTTAATCATAGGCTTTTTTGTAATTTTAATTGTTCAAATCCATCTATGGCATTGTAGGAGCTTCTGACAAAAGGGCCGCTGACTACAAATCTTATTCCCTTTTCTTCAGCAATGTTTTTATAACAATCAAATTTTTCAGGTGTTATATATTCTACCACTGGTAAATGATGTTTAGATGGCTGTAGATATTGTCCTAAGGTTAAAATATCACAGTCAATAGCCACTAGATCTTCTACTGTTTTATAGAAATCTTCTTCTGACTCTCCTACTCCCAACATTAATCCAGTTTTTGTTATTATATCAGCGTCCATTCTCTTTACTTGATTTAGTAGGCTTAGTGATCCTTTATAATTGGCCTGTGGTCTTACACTACTGTATAATGTAGGAACTGTCTCCAAATTGTGATTTATTATCTCTGGTTTAGCTTCAATTACCTTTTCTACCGCTTCTTCATTACCATTAAAGTCAGGTATTAATACCTCTATGCTGACATGGCTATTGATCTTTCTTATTTCCTTAATTGTATTTACAAAATGCTGTGCTCCTCCATCTTCTAAATCGTCTCTTGTTACTGAAGTAATAACAGCATGCTTTAGGTCTAATTTTTTCACTGCAATCGCTACATTTTCTGGTTCTTTTAAATCTATTGTTTGGGGTGCTCCTTTAGAAACGGCACAAAATTTACATTGCCTTGTGCATATATCTCCTAAAATCATAAAAGTCGCTGTTTTATTTTTAAAACATTCTCCCATATTTGGACATTTTGCTCCTTGGCATACTGTGTTGAGGGATAAACTTTTTAATAATTTATTCATCTCATTTAAGCTTTTTGTATGGGGTAGTTTTTTCTTAATCCATTTTGGTTTTTGACCTATCATAGGTTTTTCTTACCTCCTCTATTGTAGTTTCGATAAGCTCTACACTTAAGGCTTTTTGAAAATTATTTTTAATTGCCTTTATAAAATCATCAAAGTTTGATTCAGGATTTATTTTATTTACTGAAGTAACACCATAATCTGTAATACCACATGGATTTATTAGTTTAAAGTCTTCCATATTGGTATTAAAATTTACGGCAAATCCATGCATTGTAATCCACCTCTTAAATCTAATTCCTATTGCACAGACCTTCTCATCTTCAATCCATACCCCTGTGTATTTATCTTTCCTACCACTTTTAACACTTATTTCTTTCAGGGATTGTATAATTATATTTTCGATATGATCCACATACCATCGGACATCGGACTTAAAATTCTTTAAATTTAGTATAGGATAACCTACAATTTGTCCTAACCCATGATAAGTAATTTTTCCACCTCTATCACTTTCATATATTTCTATACCCATCTCTTTTATTTTCTCAATAGGATATAAGAAATCTTGATGTCCACCACTTTTACCTATGGTGAATACTGGATAGTGTTCAGTTAATACAAAGAATCCTGTCGCATCTTCGTTATTCTGTAAATAGGTAACAAGTTCCTTTTGTATCTCATAAGCATTTTTATAGTGTGTTCTCCCCAATTCTAATAATAATATTTTTTTCATAGTTTCTATCACATCCTATGGTATATTATTCCTTATACTAATAAGTTACTCTTTTCAAAGAGTTTTGTCAATATTTTAACAACATTAAGTGTTTTCTCCATTGACCTTTTTTCTATAGTTGTGATATGATTTTAACAAGAAGTTCTACATATATTAATTCAATTTAAATGGAGGGGTCAAAATGTGTGAATCTAGTGCTTATCTAGTAACAAATGAAGGTGAAAAAAGAATTATGGATAATGTTGTTTATATGAAGCCTGAAGATGGAAAGGTTTATTTATCTGATCTTTTAGGAGAGCAAAAGATAGTAGAAGGAATAATTAAGGAGATTAAATTAATAGAACACAAAATTATTATTTCTGAAAAATAATATTTGGGGGATTTTACTATGGTTATTGCGGTAATAGATGGCATGGGGGGAGGTATCGGGGGGCAGATCGTATCACACCTAAGGCACGAGCTTCCTTCCTATTTTGAAATTTATGCTTTAGGCACCAACTCCGCTGCCACATCTGCTATGTTGAAGAATCATGCTAATAAAGGGGCCACAGGAGAAAATGCTATCGCTGTTTCTGTAAAAAAGGCAAATGTCATTATAGGTCCCGTCTCCATCGTAATACCTAATTCTATGATGGGGGAAGTTACTAATAAAATTGCACTTGCTATTTCTGAAGCAGAAGGATTAAAGATCTTACTACCTCTTGCACCAGAAAACTTTGAATTAGTCGGTTTAGAGAATAAGCCCTTATTATTGTTAATTAAAGATGCTATAGCATCGATTAAAAAGGAATTCAATATTAAGTAATTTAAAAGGAGGATATATTATGACCTGTAATCGTCACGACCACGATCATGAACACACCCATGAGCATAGCCACGAACATTCTCACGACCATACTCATGAACACTCTCATCAACATGCAACAAATAAGGAAAGTGTAGCAAACACTATTGAACATGATGAAAAAACCTTAAGAGTGCTATTAGTACATTGGATTAACCACAATAAATCTCATCAAGAAAATTTTTCAGAATGGTCAAAAAAAGCAGTGGCAATGGAAAAACCAGATGTAGCAAAATATATAGAAGAAGCTGTATCCCTTATGGATAAAGCTAATGAAATGTTAATAGAAGCGAAAAAGCATATGTAGGCGATCGCCTACATATGCTTTTTAAAATTTTATAATTTTATTGTTTATTTTGGGGTTTAGTTTGATAAAGCCCTATTCTCTTGGGCAGATCTCCTTGTCTTTTAAACACAGCTACAGCTATATCACCCACCACAGCTAAATCTTCTGCATCAAAACAATACTGGGTGCTAAAATCAAATAGAATGTTGGAGGCAGGAGAAAATTCTTCGTCTCCTTCCCATACAATAAATGTCATATAGACATTATTTATAAATTCGAACCTACAGGCTGCATCCCCTATTTTAAGTAGTTTTCCATTAATTTTCTCGTTTGATTTTTTAAATGCTTCTATATTATATCCGTACTCCTTAGCCAGTTGCAACACTGTTCTATTATAAAAATTACTATAGTATACATGTCCACCAGGAATTTCCTTATAGGTAATATCCTTACCTGCTGCTTCTATTCCTTTTGCATTTACAAGATAACGCAGTATGATAGTTCTAATGGTGTAGGATTCAATTTCATTGTAGTCTCCATCCACCATTTTACCTGTTGGATATTCTATCCAATAGTCCTTTCCCATCAATGTTACCTTAAATTTTTTTGTCTCAGCATCGTAAACTGTTCCAGATAATTCCGCCATCTTTATGGGATCTTGGGTTTCATATATATCCCTAATAAATTCATAGGGCACTTTCCCCTGGCGATCTTCTTTTACAGCCTTAATGTCCATGTATAATACACCCCTTATGGGAATCTTTTTCTAATAATTTTTGTATTGTTGGGAAACGCTGAATATCTGTATGAGGTAAAAAGCAAGCCGATACAAACTCATCCATATAACTTGGATAGTTACTTAACTCTATATAGGTCATCTCCTTAGAGAAAGCTTCCATTTTTCTTCTAGCATCTTCACTCATTAAAGTAAGATAACATCCCATCAGTGAGCTATTTCCTACATATATGAATTTTGCTCTTTCTATGTCTGGAAAAAGTCCTATTTCTATAGATTTTTCGATAGATAAACTGTTTCCAATTCCTCCAGCTATATAAACTTTATCTATGACATCAAAGTCCATACCTAAACTATGAAGCAAGCTGGCAACACCCGAATATACAGCACCCTTAGCCTTTATAAAGTTATCTATATCTATTTCTGTTATAGTAATATCTTCTTCTGTATTCCATTCTTCTTTAAATGCTAAGACATACTCTCCAATATCATATTCATCTAATCTTATTCTTGGATTATCTATATTTTTATTAATTTTTCCTCTTCTATCTACTATACCTGTTTTTAACATTTCTGCTATCAAATCAATAATCCCCGATCCACAGATCCCCTTAGGCTTTTCATCATTAATAATAGAAAGCTTGGGTTTTAATGTATCGCTATTAATTTCAATTGTGTCAATAGCTCCTGATGCAGCTCTCATACCACAACTGATTTCTCCACCTTCAAAAGCTGGACCCGCAGAACAAGCACAGGTTACCATATAATCTTTATTTCCAAATACTATTTCTCCATTGGTTCCTAAGTCAATAAATAAAACATTTTCTTCTGATGTCCATATGCCAGAAGATAAAACTCCTGCCGTAATATCCCCTCCTACATAGCTAGCAACAGAGGGAAGAATATACAGAAATGTTTCAGGATTTGCTTCTAACTGTAGTTCTGAGGCTTTAATAAAAGGAGCTTTAGAAAAAGCGGGTATATAGGGCTCCAGTCTCAAATAGTCAGGAGACACCCCTAGTAATAAATGAGCCATTGTAGTATTCCCTGCTGCCACAAATGCAGCAACCTCATTTTTGTTTATATTAGCATCTTGGTACATCTTGTTTAAGATAGGGTTTATGGTTTCATGAACAATAGCTCTATTTAACCTTTCCAACCCATCTCTCTTTCCAGCATAGATAATCCTATGAATAACATCTGCTCCATATTTCATCTGAGCATTTCCAGCAGATGCTTTGGCTATAAGTTTCCCTTCATGTAAATCTACAAGACAAGCTGCCACAGAAGTAGTTCCTATATCTAAGGCTACTCCATAAAGTCTATCGGTAGTATCACCCATTTCCATGTTTACAATAGTTGTTTTGTCTTCACCTCTAGGTATATGGGTAATTGTTACCTTAAATCCTCCCTGTCTTAATAAATGAGGAATCTTATTTAACATAGGCAGTCTACAAAATACCTTTGTATATCCTAAATGATTTCTAATGTGTCTCTTAATTCTATCCCAGTCAGAGATATTATCATCTAAGGTCGGTTCATCTATTTCTAAATAATCTTTTTCTACATAAGAATAAAACTTCATATCATTATCTAAAATTTGAGCCTTTGCTCTTTCAAAGATAGCTTTATCTCTAGGACCCGATAAATCCTCTATTTTCATTCCATTCAAATTTGATTCTTCGGATGAAAAAGTTTCAACTTTTATATCTTCTATGACTTGAGAATTGCAGGCTAGAATGTAGCCTGCTTTTCTTTCCTGATCATCTATATGATGACTATTCTTTGTTTGTACTTTTCCCTCTAATAGCTTTACTTTACATTTACCACAGGATAAGTTGCCGTTACAAGGTGCATCAATAAATACATTTCCCCTTCTAGCAACTTCTATTAAATTTTCACCTGCTTCAGCCTTTACAATAATATTTGCTGGCATAAAACTTACATTGATCATCGTTACCCCTCCAATAAGACTTGCCAGTGCACCTTGAGGAAATACGTTGCTAGATACTAAATAATCAGTTTGTTCATTAGCGGTGGGAGCCTCTTAGTAATCCACCTAAGATCTATTAATCTAGTAATGCTTTATAATCTTCTACATTTAAAAGCTCATTTAGTTCTTCTACATCTTCAATTTTAATTTTTGCAATCCAAGCATCATAAGGTGCTTCATTAATATATTCCGGCTCATCTTCTAGTTTTTCGTTAATTTCTATAACTTCTCCAGAGATAGGTGCTATTAGATCCGAAGCAACCTTCGAAGATTCTACAACACCAAATTCTTCTCCTGCTTTTATTGTATCATCCTCGTCAGGCATTTCAACAAATAAAACTTCTCCTAATTGATCCTGTGCATAATGAGTAATTCCTATTAGGGCTGTGTCGCCTTCTACCTTTACCCAAGTATGCTCCTTATAATATTTCAAAGTTTCTGGATACATATAATGAACCCCCTTTTATTTTTAGAATACTCCCACTTGAAACAAGTGGGAGTATTTATTTATACAATAGTATAGATTAATATATTAAGCTATTTCATTTAATTTATTTTGTGCATAGTCCTTTGACTCTTTAGCCTTCCATAGAACTCATAATTGAATCCATTGTTAATGCTGGATGGCCTTTTTCTGTTAAGAAGTTTAATACTTCTTCTGGATCTGTCGCAATAGTTTCATCACAAATCATATCTGTGAAGTTATCAATTCCGTACATTTCCTTAGCTGTTTCATTTAATTTATCTTGTACATGGTCTTTTAGTTCTTTAGGCATCCATACAATTCTTTGTGGACCACCTTCTGCTGATATGAACTTCTTAGAAGAGATAAAGAATCTTCCGTGTCCCATGAATCCTGGTGTTTGAACTCCACCACCAGTCATAGAAGCTAGTTCACCAAATGTCATACCTACAGGAGTAGTTGCTGCAAACTCTCTATTTACAATAACAATACCATTTGCTTCTGGCATGATTCCAGCAATACACTCAAAGCATCCACAAGAAGTCATAGGATCTTCCAATAAGCTGTAAAGAGTTACTCTAGATACTGCACCTTGAGATTTTTCTTCTACATGCTCATTAACAGCACTCCAAATACCTTTAACTTCGTCTTCAATACCTTCTTTAGCTATTGGCTGACATGGACCAGAAGGATCTAGTTCTTTAGTAGCTTTTGCATCTAACCAACTTACAGCACCACAAAGTCCTAATCTTTCAGGAGTTACAATACAAACGTGTGCTGGTGCAAAGGATTGACATAGTAGACAAGAGTAGAAAGTATCAACACTTTCATCTGTTAAAGATGCAAGTCTTTCATCTCTAGCAGTGTATTTAGCTTCAGCATTAGCTTTCTTCATCTCAGCTACTTTTTCTGCATCTGTTATAATGGTAACTTGACATTTATCTACAACAGAGTCAAATTCGTCCATCATCTTAGCATAAAGCACTTCACCTATATGCTTTAATCTAAATCCACTTGCATAAGTATCCTTACTAATTCTTAACCAGGTAGTATCTCTTTGACCTACGTGCATAACTCCTTCAGTGTAGTTCATGAAGTAATGGATACGTCTTTCAAGTACAGGCTCGAAATCTTCTTGCATATTTTTACCAGCTACTTCTACCATAATAGCCAATGGAAGTCTCTTAGGTTCTCCATCAACTTCATCAATATCTGGACCTATAATCTCAATCTTATGGTCTTCAATCTCAGATAACTCTTTGCTTGTCACTAATTCCCAACACTCAGTTTTATTTCCACCGAACTCAGCATATAAATCATCTTTTCTAACTCTTTCACCTTCAAATGCTGCTGCGAATCCAACTGGAATTGGAATTTCTGTAACTTTGATTTTAATACCTCTAGCTTCTAAAGAAGTTGCTACAACTTTGTCGTAGTCTTTTTGAGTAAGTAATAATGTAGGTACTTCTAATACTTTTTGATCTGTAATTACTGGGAAACCAAGAGCAATTGCTCCAGCACCACAAGAAACTACCAATTCGCTTAATGGTCCAAATGCATTAACAAAAGCAGGAACTCTCTTTGCAGTATATTCCATATGCTCTGCTAATTTTCCTGGCTCTACCCCACCAAAGATAAGACTTGCTCTAATAGCAACAGATACAATATGGATAACAGAAGTAACATCATATCCCAATGGAAGAACTCTAAGTTCTAAGCCCATTTTTACATTTGCTTCTATTGCTTGATCAATTACTTTTCCTACTAAACAAGTAAGTAACCCTTTGGATTGATAATCCTTAATAATTTTAGCTGCTGTTTCACTATCAGGACACTCTCCAAGAACAACTGCAACACCAGGAATATCTCCAGTAACTAGAGGCACACCCAAAGAACGGATAGTTGCATCTGTTATATGGCCTGAACAAGGAGCCTGATAAGGTGTTTCTTCTAATGTGTACTTGATAGCTTCAATAATTTCAGCTGCTACAGCTGTAGCTAAACCTGCATTCAGTGCTGGCTCTAATCTAGGTTGCTCATCAATTAAGCTTTTCACTACATTAATAGCACCTTCTAACTCCCCTAAAGTTTGAATCTTTTGCCCAGTAGCTGCATAGATAATCGGTAAAGAATAAGCTGTTTCTGGGAAACCTACTTTAGCATCTTTGCCTTTCTCATCGATAGCTTTCTTAAACAAACCTTCAGCAGCATCTAGAGCTTGGTTAGAACCAGTATAAATCGTTTCAAATAAATTCATAATATAGCCCCCCTATATTTTTATTTTTTATAAATCTAAGTATGAATCAGCATATAAGATATTATTTTTAATAACATCACAGGTTTTGATCATATCCATTAGTTCTTTATCGCAAGGATTGATAATTGCTGAAGAAAGTCCACACTGTATTGCCATGGCTGCAAAACCTGTATCAAGAATTGGTCTCACATGCTTAGGTGCTCCGTTGGATACGTTACTCAAGCCACCAGTAGTTTTTAAGCCCATTTCAGTAATTTGTCTAATGGCTTCTAATACTTCTGATTGTTTTTCCTGCATACCTTTTATTACTAGGAATAAAGGGTCAAACAGGATATCAGATGGGTCTAACCCAACTTCCATAGCTTTTTCTAACATTTCTGTACAATAAGCTATACGCTCTTCACAATCTCTTGGTATTCCCTCTTTGGCACATAAACCTATAATTTTAGCATCATACTCTGCTGCTAAATCAAATAGGTCAATTCTTGGGCCAGCATCTGCTGAATTAATAATGGCTTTTCCTTTTTCTTTGTTATAAACCTTAAGTCCAGCCTCTATAGCTTTTCTATTTACTGTGTCAAGTGCTAAAGGAACATTATCAAATTCGGATTGAATTAATTGAACTGCCCATGTCATTAATTCTTCACCGTTCTTTTCAGCTGGACCTATGTTTACATCTACATAGTCTGCTCCAGCTTCTATTTGTTCTTTTGCTCTTTTTAAGATAGGTGCTGGATCTTTTTCAGCTAATGCTTTTCTAATTGCAGGTGAGATACAGTGTATCCTCTCCCCAATTACTAAAAACTTTTCCATTTTTATACCCCCCTATTTTTTATGCAAGGAAAGGGGTAACCCCTTTCCTTATATTAAATTTGTTAATTAACAAATTTAAATGGTTTTATGCATTTGCAGCTTCTTCTTGACTTAATTGTTTTAAGAATTTTGGAAGATGCATTGCTTCTTCAGGTCCCACGACGATTTCCCAATCTGGTAATTCATCTTCTAATTCTCCTTTAAGTACTGCTACAAGACCAGGAAGAACTAATTTTCTTGATTTTGTTTTGTCAGCAATTCCACTTTCCTTAATAAATTTAGCAATACTCATTGCTCCAAATTTACCTGCTGCCCATGCTGTTAAAACTGAGTATCCTCCAGCATCAGGTATAGCTAACCATGTAGGAGCTTTAGATCTTTCAACTTCTCCAGCCACGATAAAGTAAGTTAATGCAAAGTCAACAGTTACTAATACAGGTGAGTTTTCATCGGCACCATTAACAGGATAAACATCAGGTTCAACTCTCATTGGTCTTTGTGGATCTGTATATACATTTTGTCTTAATGCGAATAATGGTAATGCTTTTGCATAATCTATATCTTCTAATACAATGATAGAACCATATTTTAATGTGAATAAGGATGACATAGCAACTTCCATGTACTTGTTGTCCTTTGCTAATTCATTAGCAAATACAACAGATGGATAGCCAAATTTTCTATCTTGATCCTTAAGGGCCATTCTTCTAATTTGAACAGCATTCTTAAAGGTTTCTTTAGCAGTAGGACCTTCTGTACCTAGAACTAATTCTTTGTAGTCTAAGCCTTGAACTTTTTCTACTAGATTGTATAGTTCTTCTATACCTTCACATTTTAAACCTAATGGAAGTTTATTATCTTTTACTAGGTTTACCATAGCTTCGTAGTTTTCATTGTTTACACCATATACAATTGGGTTTTCATTCTTTACTAATTCTAAAGCTTCCTGTAGAACGTTAGGATCTTCACAAATTAGCATATAAGCTAATGATACTCCACTTTCTTTTACTTTTTTAACCAAGTTGACATATTTATCTTTGTCTCCCATGTACTTAAGGGCAGCTATCTCAACATGCATATCTTCCCCTATTCTTACATAGTTAACTTTTTTAATGTTGTCTAATTTTGCTTCAATATGTCCATCAGACAGCTCATCAGTAAACATAACAGCAAATCTATTTCTGTTTACAAATGTTTTTTCATGTCTGAAAAGTACAGTCTCTCCACCAAGCTTAAATTCACAATCTCCATTTCCTACTTTTAGTGCTTTCATCGGAGGTGCAGTAGCTTCAGATAATTTTTCTAAAGCCTCATCACTCATATAAGGACATTTCTCAATTTCCATTGCACCTGCTGCAACCTTCATTGAGAAGGCTAAACATGTAGGAAACCCACAATCTTTACAGTTCTTTTTTGGTGTTAATTTAAATATATCTAATCCTGTTAAAGCCATTTTCTTCCTTCCCCCTTACGAAAATTATATTGAAAACCAGTACAGACTTTTTTATTATGCAAATTGGCATACAAAATCTTTCATTGTTTCTAGCGATTTAGGATGACGAACGATTACTGCATCAGCCCCTACAGATAATATACTGGTTGCTGTAGTAACCTCCATTGTTATACCACGTTCTTCTCTATCGCCCCAATCTGGTGCATCACTTTCTTCTGCAATTGTTTCCTTAACTCCCCAAGTTTCAAAAGACACAGGAGTGATTATAGGCATTTGTAATGTTTTATCATTTTGAGCTAGTGCTGCTAAGCGAATTCTATCTACTGTAGATACCAAGTATTCGAATCCATATCCTGCAGCAGAACAACCTATATGCATTACGATGTCTTCATATTTTACACCTAGTTGGTCTAATAGAACATTTAATTGTTTTGCAAGGTTAATATCAACAGAAGACTCTGCACCAACCTTATGGCCGTATGCCAAGCCTGCCGCTGCTCCTACAGACTTGTAGTTTTCTTCTGTGGCAGCTAAGAAAAGACAATTGTATCCTTCTACAGCAGCTGTTACTTTTTCAAAAACCTTTGCATCTTTTTCATGGTTTCCTGTTCCTGCAATAACCAACGGTAGTTGAATAGCCTCAACTACAGCTTTAGCTACTTCAGCACATTCTTCTGGAGATTTGTCTAATTCATTAGGGTCAGCACCTTGTAATCTCAAGCAGATAAAATCAGGGTTTAATTTTTCTTCTACAAACTTTGCCCACTCTGCAGGATTTTTGGCTGCATCCCCATAAAATTCTTTTAAACCAGTTACCCATTCTTCTGGGTAAACATCTGTAATTTCAATACCGATTTTTTGTGAATTTCCTGTGTCTCCATCAAAATCATAAAATGCTAATGTTTGTTGTCCACCTAATTTTATAGCTTTTTCGCCTTTGCCAATTTCTACTTCATTAATTTTTCCCTTATACTCCTGTACTGACATCTTAAATGCCATTAAAATCGCCCCCTTAAATAGTTACTTAATTAAACTCAATTCTAGATAATATATCTCTTAATGCTATTTTAGAAGGAGAATCCTCTGGTAATTGTACTAATGGTGTACCTTTAGCATCATATTCATACACCAGTTCATCCATAGGTATTACTCCAATTAAATTCAATCCTTGTCTTTCTATTTCTTGCTTTGTATCTTCCTTCAGTTCGCCGTTAGGAACTCGGTTAACAATAAGATAAATGTTTTTCACATCAAGCTCTAATTCTCCAACAAGTTGATTAATTCTACTAACAGCTTGAATGCCACGTCTTGAAGAATCACTGACTAAGAAAAGTGTATCAATTTTTTTAGTAGTTTTTCTACTTAGGTGTTCCATCCCTGCTTCATTATCAATTACTAGATATTTATAGCTATCAGATAATGTGTCGATTTGTTCCCTTAACATACCGTTGACATAGCAGTAACATCCTTGACCTTCTGATCTGCCCATTACTAGAAGATCATAACCTCTTCCCTCAACTATAGCTGTATTCAAACTGTATTTTAAGTATTGAGCCTTGGTCATTCCTCCTGGAAAGCTATTACCTGTTTCTTCTCTCCTACTAACCTCTTCTCTTATTTCTCCTATTGTAGTATCTACATCTTCTCCTAATACTTCATTTAGGTTAGCATTCGCATCGGCATCTACTGCGATAATAGGATTTTTACCTTGTTTAACTAGATAGTCTATTAAAAGTCCTGTCGTTGTTGTTTTTCCTGTTCCACCTTTTCCTGCTACAGCTATTGTATATCCCATAGTATCTCCCTCCTGTAGTTTGTTGCTAAATATTTTGTCTTCGTTTGGACAGGACTTTTAATATAGCCCTATCCTCTATACAGAATGTACACAAGCATGATGTACATCATGTAATGCTTCCATGATACCTTCTGATAATGTTGGATGTGGGTGTATAACATCTCCTACCTGCTCCGCAGTTAGTTGTAATTCAACTGCTAAGGTAAGTTCAGCCAAAAGATCAGTGGCATGAGGTCCTACAATAGATGCTCCAATAATTCTATCTTCTACATCTACCAAGATCTTTATAAAGCCTTGGAATTTACCAATAGCTTGGGCTTTTCCTAAACCTCTAAAGTCAAATTTCCCTACTTTATATTCGATTCCTTTAGCCTCTGCATCTTTTTCTGTCATCCCAACTGCTGATACTTCTGGAGCAGTATAGATACATCTCGGTACCGCTCTATAGCTTACCTTCTTATCCTTACCTAAAGCATTTTCTGCTGCAACCATACCTTCTTTAGAAGCCACATGTGCAAGGAAAGGAGTATCTACTATATCACCGATTGCATAGATGTTATCTATATTTGTTTGCATTTTCTCATCTACTACTACTTTTCCTCTATCTAAGGTTATACCAACATCTTCTAACCCTAGATTTTCCAAGTAAGGTTTTCTTCCTACTGAAATCAGCATCATATCAGCTTCTAAAGTTTTGCCACCTTCAACATATGCAATAACTTTATCGCCTTCTATTTCGCATTTTTCTATCTTCTTACTTGTCATCATCTTTATTTTATCTTTTTTGAAAGATCTTTCCAACTGTTTTGCTACATCTTTATCCTCAAAAGGTAATAATTGGTCTGCCATTTCCACTATAGTAACTTCAGTACCAATTTTTCTAAAAAATTGACCGAACTCACACCCTATAACCCCACCACCTAAAATAATCATAGACTTAGGTGTTTCCTGTAGAGTAAGTGCCTCGTCACTTGTAATGATTTTTTTGCCGTCATATGGGAATATTGGTGGAACAACCGGTACGGAACCCGTAGCCAATATAATTTTATCCGCCTCGATTACTTCACTTGTACCATCATCCTTAGATACTTCTATTGTGTTGTTACTAATTAATTTTCCGAATCCATTAATTAGCTTTACACCTTTTTTATCAAATAAGAACTCTATTCCCTTTACTAGTTGGTCTACTATTTTATCTTTTCTATTCATCATATATTCAAAATCTACACTAACATCCCCATCAATCTTCACACCATAATCCTTAGCTTCTCTTACTGCTTCAAGAGCTTCCGATGAGGCCAATAACGATTTTGTTGGTATACATCCTACATTTAAGCAGGTGCCACCTACTTTTCTTTTTTCCACTAGAGTAACATCCGCACCTAGCATTGCTGCTCTTATAGCAGCAACATATCCCCCTGGACCTCCACCTACTACTACTACCTTCACTATGTAAGCCCCCTTTACAAATTATAAACCAGCTGCATCTAATATCAGTGGTACATTTTCCTCTGCGCCGATGGCCATAATATGAACACCATCACATAAACCTTCTTCTTTCAGCTGTCTTATTAATTCACCGGCCATTTTTATACCTTCTTGTACTCTTTCTTCCTTAGGAGCATTTTTAATTCTTTCGATTTGATCTTCAGGAACAAATACTCCTGGTACATTATTGTTCATAAATTTAGCCATACCAGCAGATTTTAATGGGATAATACCTGCTAAGATTTTTGCATCTAAATGCTTTGTTTTTTCTTTGAATTCCCTCATGGTTTCTAAATCATAGATAGCTTGAGTTTGGAAGAATTTAGCTCCTGCCTTAATTTTCTTTTCCATTTTTAGTATTTGTGCCTCCATAGGATCGAACCTAGGAGTTACACAGGCACCCAAGAAGAAGTTTGGTGTACCCTGTAATTCATGACCAGTCATGTCTTTACCACTCATTAAGGTAGTTGCTGCTTGAAGAATACCTACACTGTCTAAGTCGAAAACTGGCTTTGCCTGTGGATGATCTCCCACCACAGTGTGGTCTCCCGTAAGTGCTAATGCATTTTCCATACCGAAAACTCCTGCTGCTAAAAGTTCTCCTTGAATAGCTATTCTATTTCTATCTCTTCCTGTCAGTTGAAGAATAGGCTCTAACCCTTCATCCTGAAGTAATTTACAGGTTACTAAAGATGTTGCTCTTAAAACTGCCGATTGAAAATCTGTTACATTGACACCATGAACTCGCCCTTTTATCAATCTTGCACATTCTAATAAATGTGACAAGTCTGTTCCTTTAGGAGGTGCCATTTCAGCTGTAACACCAAATTCTCCTCTTTCTAATACTTCTTTTAACAAACTCATTCCAATCCCCCCTTTATAAAACTATGCTTTTGCAGTTTCTTTTTCTTGATTTCTTAAATTGATTCTTCTAGGAGCATTTCCTTTTTCAAAGTTCTTTGGTTCTCTCATTTCCATCATATTTCCTAACTTTCCAAGATCCTTTAACTTATCATAAATTAAAAGCCATGCACAGTCATTATCGTCACTTACTTCACATTTTTTATCTTTAGCTCCACCACATGGACCATTCATTAAACCTTTAGCACATTTGGTAATAGGACATATAGCTGCTGTCCAGCCAAGTTCACATTCACCACAGGCCTTACAGGCTTCTTCGAATTGTCCTATTCTTTCTATTTCTCCAATAAACATGGTATCTGTAGCAGGGTAAACCTCTGGCTTTGCTACCTTTGCTATCGTTTGAGTTCCGTCTCCACAGGATAAAGAAAGGATTGCATCAGCTACTTTAAGCTCTTCTTTTAATTGTTTTAGATCTTTTCTTGTATTTAAAAGGTTACAGGCAGGACTTAAAACAATAGTACCTAACACCTCTTTACCTTCTAATTCTAGTAACTCCTTCATTTCTGCTAATTCTTCTTCACCACCAACCTTGCAAACAGTGGCACACTCAGAACATCCCGTAAGAACAACTTTTGATTTGTCCTTCATAAACTCTAATACTTCATCAAAAGCCTTTTTTTGTGAAATAATCATTTTTATTCCCCCCTATGTTACTTTTAATCTTATCTATATTCTAAACGGATTATAAATTATTTTGTAATTTACATGCCTTCACTACATGTTTTGCTAATATAGAAGTCGTTACCGAACCTACTCCTCCTGGTACTGGTGTAATCATAGAAGTTTTATCTACAACTTTATCAAAGTCAACATCTCCACACATATTACCTTCAGCATCAACATTGATACCAACATCGATTACTACCGCTCCGTCAGCAATCCAACTTTCCTTTACTAATCTTGGTACTCCGACACCTACTACCACTACTTCTGCTCCCCTGGCAACTTTAGCAGAGTCTTTTGTGAAGATATGAGCAACCGATACTGTTGCATTTTCATTCAGTAGCAATAATGCAGTTGGCTTACCTACAACCATAGATGCTCCTATAACAGCACAATCCGCACCTTCTAGTTTAACATCATAATGCTTTAATATTTCTAAAACAGCTGTTGGTGTACATGGAGGAAAGCCTGTTTTGTCTCCTTCAGTCATTTTTCCTACATTTACAGGACTAAAGCAATCTATGTCTTTTTCTGGAGCTATAACATACTTTATAACACTTTCATCTATTTGTGATGGTAATGGTCTAAAGGTTAAAATACCGTTAACAGCTTTATCTGCATTTAATTTTTCTAATTCTTTGATAAAGTCCTCTTGTGTTATATCTTCTGGCAATTCATGAACTTCTGTTTCAACACCTACTTTTTTACATCTACCTAAAGCACCTTTTTCATAGGCTAAATCATCTCCTCTAGCACCTACTCTTACGATAGCTAGTTTTGGAACAAGATTTTTCCCTTTTAACATTTCAATTTCTTTGATTAATTCTTCACTGATTTTGTCCGCTACTGGTTTCCCTTTGATTATTTGACCCATATTAACCCCCCTAATTTATTAATAAATCTCTAAAAATTAATTTTATATATTATAAAAATGTATTAATACATTTTTATAATGTCATTATTGAAAATATATCTTAACAGTTGTATCCACTGAGATCGTCTAATTTATTACAAAAGCATTGACTCTACTTTTCTGTAAACTTCATCGGCCATTTTAGTTCCTTCACTTACTAATTGATCTGTCTCTTCCTTGACTCTTTTAACATATGCTTCATCTTTAATCATACTTATGTTAATAATAACATTCAATTGTCCACTTATTAATGCAGCCCTTAAACACTGTACTCCAACACCTACATCACTTATGGCTAATTTTGAGCCTTTGTCTACTAATGCTTCGTGTAATTTAATAGCTTCATAAGATGTTCTTACTATTTTTATAGGTACTTCACAGGCAGTTTTTAATGCCTCCTGCAGCACTTCTTCTTTTTTCTTCTTTTCTTCCTCTGTATCTTTAGGCATACCATAAGCCTTAGATAGTGGAAGGAAATTTTCTGCATCTTCATCGATCATTTTTAATAAATCATTCTGTATTTCTTCAGTTTTTGCTAATATCTCTTTTACTTCTTCTTCATATTGTGCATATTTTTTCTTTCCTATTGTTAAGTTACAAACCATTCCTGCTAAGGCTGTTCCTATTCCTCCCACTAAAGCCGCTGCACCACCGCCACCAGGTACAGCAGCTTTAGAGGAAAGGACTTCAGTAAATTCAACACAGCTTTTATCAGCTAATTTCATTGTCCTCCCCCTAACTCCTGCTTTTTTTAGAGCTTTATAGAGCTTTCTCTATCTCTTAGAATAATCCTTGGATCATACCTTTTTCATCAACATCTATCTTTTCAGCAGATGGAACCTTTGGTAATCCAGGCATTGTCATAATTTCTCCTGTAAGAGCTACGATAAAGCCTGCTCCTGCTGATACTTTTACTTGTCTAACAGCTATATTAAAGTCTGTAGGTCTTCCCAATACAGTTTGGTCATCACTTAAGGAATATTGTGTTTTTGCCATACAGATTGGCAAGTTACCGAAACCTAATTTTTCTAATTTTGCCATTTCTTTTGTTGCTGCCGGTGCAAAATCAACATCATCAGCTCCGTAAATCTTTTGAGCTATTGCTTTTATTTTGTTAGCTATTGGCATATCAAGATCATAAGCATATTCTAATGTACTTTCTGTTTCTGTCAATCTTATTACTTCTTTAGCTAATTCTTCTCCACCTTCTCCACCTTTTGCCCAAACTTCTGACAATGCTACATTTACACCTAATTCTTTACATCTATTTTTTACTAGTTGTAATTCAGCTTCAGTGTCAAGTGGGAATTTGTTAATAGCTACTACTGCAGGTAATTTAAATACCTTTGTTATATTTTCTACGTGTTTTAATAGATTTGGTAGACCATTCTCTAATGCTTCAAGATTTTCTTCATTTAGGCTATCCTTTGGCACTCCACCGTTATATTTTAAAGCTCTTACAGTTGCTACGATAATAACTGCATCAGGCTTTAAGTCTGCCATTCTACACTTGATATCGATAAACTTTTCTGCTCCTAAGTCGGCTCCAAAACCTGCTTCTGTTACTACGTAGTCAGCAAAATGCATTGCCATTTTTGTTGCTATTACTGAGTTGCAACCGTGTGCTATGTTAGCGAATGGTCCACCATGTACAAAGGCTGGTGTTCCTTCTAATGTTTGCACTAGGTTTGGCTTAAGCGCATCCTTTAAAAGAGCTGCCATTGCTCCATGAGCATTTAAGTCTTTTGCTGTTATTGGTTGGTCATCTCTTGTGTAGGCTACGATCATATTTCCTAATCTTTCTTTTAGGTCAGTGATATCGTTTGCTAAACAGAAGGCCGCCATTACCTCTGATGCAACGGTTATGTCAAATCCATCTTCTCTCGGTATTCCGTTTCCTTTTCCGCCTAACCCATTTGTCAGGTTTCTTAATTGTCTATCATTCATATCCATAGCTCTACGCCATGTTATTTTTCTACTATCAACCCCTAATTTATTACCATGGTTGATATGGTTGTCTAACATAGCTGCTAATAGATTGTTTGCCGCTCCAATAGCATGGAAATCTCCTGTAAAGTGTAGATTAATATCCTCCATAGGAACTACTTGAGCATAACCACCGCCGGCCGCTCCTCCCTTTACTCCAAATACTGGACCTAGAGATGGTTCTCTTAAGGCAACCATTGTCTTTTTGCCTAATCTACTTAAGGCATCAGAGGTTCCTATAGTTGTAGTGGTTTTTCCTTCTCCTGCTGGAGTTGGGTTGATGGCTGTTGTAAGGATTAATTTAGTTTTTTTGTTTCCATTTCCTTTTTTAAGTAGGTTATAGTCTAACTTTGCCTTATATTTACCGTATAACTCCAAATCTTCTTCTGTTAAATCTAATTTAGCTGCTATTTCTCTTATGTCCTTCAGTTCGGCTTCTTGTGCAATTTCAATATCACTTTTAAAACCCATTTACAAAACCCCCTTTAAATTTTTAGAGATATGTAAAACTTCCTCCTTTGTCTGATCATTACCATCGAAAGGCGAAAGATTACTTCTATCAGAGTCTACTACTTGAGAACTATAATGAATGAAACCTAAACATTTATCTTCTTCTACATGCTTTAGTATAAATGTTTCATCTTTTTTATCTCTTATTTTGTTTCCAACTACATATACCTTATCTACCCCTATATCATCTGCTAGTTTTTTTACTTTTCTATAGGTTTGTAGGCTTCTTTCTCCTGGTTCTACTACAACAATAAAGGCATCTACACTTTTAGCCGTTCCTCTACCTAAATGTTCTATACCTGCCTCCATATCCATAACAACAACATCTTTATTGCCTAAAATAAGATGAGAGGTTAACATTTTCAGTAATACATGTTCTGGGCATACACATCCGGAACCACCAGTATCTACAGTTCCCATTGTTAGAACCTTAACCCCGTTATATTCCTTACAGTATTTCTCTGGAATATCACTAACCTTTGGGTTCATTTTAAACATAGTTCCAAAAGAACCTGGGGTAGATCCTGTTCTTTCTGCCACAAGATTTTTCATATCTGATATAGGTACTATCTCTGAGATTAATTCCTGTGGAAATCCTAATGCCAGTGCAAGGTTGGCATCTGGGTCAGCATCTACTGCCAATACACTATAACCTTCCTCTGCATATAGTCTACTGAGCATTGCTGAAAATGTTGTTTTTCCTACTCCGCCTTTACCTGTTATAGCTATCTTCATCATCATCACCTACATTCCAAAATTTTGTCATTTTATCTTTCGAGTTTTTAAAACTATATGTACAATCAAATAAATACTATATTTTTTATAGTCGACACACCTACAACTAATAATTTGTGGTAAGTGTGTCGACTTCAAATATGCCAGTCTCTTTTAAAAGCTTTAGAATTCTATCTAAATCCTATAGTGCTGGTTGAGGCTCATGCTTTTCTACTGCTTCTAGGTTTAAAGTCTTTTCTAATTTAATTCTCTTTTCTTCAATTCTTTCTAACATTTTGTCTGTTAATGTTAATGGATTTGTATCAACAAAGAACTTAGCTCCTGTCATATCTTCTATTCTATTGGTTAAAATATCAACCACCTCAGGAGAACCAGTTACTGGAGGTGTTATACCTAAGAATACGTCAATTCCACTTGATACAACATAAGTTCCAATAGCTACAGCTTTTTCTGACATCCATTCAGGAGCTACACCTACTACTGGTAGGTCGCAGTTGTCTACACCTAAGTGATCAGCCACTGCACTAACTAATCTTATGATACGGGTATTATCCACACAAGAACCTAAGTGAATTACTGGCGGGATATCTACTAATTCACATACAGCTTGAAGCCCCTTACCAGCTAACTTAATAGCATCCTTACTTAACAATCCTGCCTTAGCAGCAGCTTGAGCAGCACAACCAGTAGTTACAACAATAACATCGTTTGCAATTAACTTTTTCATGATTTCTATATGGCTATATTCATGTTTAGTTTTTATGTTGTTACAACCAACGATACCAGCAGCTCCTCTTAATACTCCTGCCTTAAGAACATCTGCCAATG
>JAFIFG010000013.1 GCA_020832135.1 Clostridiaceae bacterium | reverse complement strand
CTTCTTTAAGGTGCCAGATAGCACCAGTTGAACAGCTTGATCTCTGTCAATGACTACGGAAGTTACTTCTAGTGTACCTGCCAATAATGCTAGGATTGCCAGTATTTGAGTTGTAGTAAGCTTAGCAGTATTATTGTTATTGTTGTTATTAAAGAATTTAGGCTTTTTTTCTCCTTGACTTTGTGTATTTAATTGATTTTGCAAATTTTTAAGAATTTCATCTAATTGCTGTGATGAAAACATGAAATTCCCCCTCTAAAATAGATCGTATTTATTATGGAATAATGACTGGTGGATCAGGTTCAGGTGTTTCCACTGCTTTTCCACTTATAAAAAGATAGACAAATAATACTATAATAATCAATAGGAAATATCTTTGAAAGTTATTTGGTTCCTTCAAGGCTATCCCTCCGCTCTTTAGATATATTAATATTATATTGAAGGTATTGTTAGTTGTTGCATAGAATCTTGAGAAACAAGGATGTTTTAAGATAGGGCAAAAATCATAGGGAAATCTTAAGTATTAAATGATCTGTCAACAATATATTTAATTAATCCTACCTTGAAGCACAAAAGGAAAATAGTTTATTTTAGGGGGAGAACACATGACAAGTCAAAGGGAAAAAATGTTACTACAGGAATTAAAGCATTATCAAGAAATTTATGAGGAATTAAAGTTAATATTAGACACCACCTTTGACTTTATAAGTATTGCTGATGAAAAAGGAGTGTTTTTGCGGATAAGCAAAGGTGCAGAGGAAAACTTTGGTATAGATGAAAATGAAATTATAGGACAGAGCGCACATGTACTACAGGAAAAAGGGATCATTGATAAGTCTATGACAGCTACTGTGTTAGAAACAATGTCAAGAGAATCAGCTATACAAAAAACGAAAACCGGAAAAAGATTGATGATTATAGGTATACCAATGCTTGATAAAATGGGAAAACTGAAAAAAATCATAAATATTTCTAGAGATATTACAGAAGTAGAAAAACTGAATCAGAGATTGCAGGAAACGGAGGAATTATTAGGTTGGTATAGAGAAGAGATAAATAGAAAGCAGCATATAGAGAGTAGTGTCCTATTAGGAGAAACACCTACTATGAAAAAAGTTCTAAACTTAATGAAACAAGTTGCCAGAGTAGATGCTACTGTTTTATTGCAAGGAGAAACAGGAGTAGGAAAAAGTGTAATTGCTAAAACTATCCATAAAATCAGCAATCGCCGAGAAAATCCTTTTATCCAAGTGAATTGTGGGGCTATCCCTGAGAACCTATTGGAATCAGAGATTTTTGGTTATGTAGATGGAGCCTTTACAGGTGCTAAAAAAGAAGGGAAAAAAGGCTTCTTTGAAATAGCTAATAAGGGAACTTTGTTTTTGGATGAAATAGGGGAGGTGCCTCTTCATCTTCAAGTTAAATTACTCCATGTACTTGAGGAACAGGAAATTTATAAAGTAGGAAGCTCTAAGGCAACAAATGTAGATATAAGAATTATTGCTGCAACCAATAGGGATTTAGTAAAAATGGTGAAGGCGGGTAGCTTTAGAGAAGACTTATATTATAGGCTAAATATACTTCCAATACCTGTCCCGTCTTTAAGGGAGAGGGTGGAGGATATTCCGCTACTAGCCCACTTCTTCTTAAATAAGTGTAATAGGAAATATGGAATGGGTAAGAAACTCACATTGAAGGCTTATAATGTTCTAACAAGTTATAGGTGGCCTGGGAACATAAGAGAATTAGAAAATACTATTGAGCGCTTGGTTATTATATGTGATCAAGAAAATATTGAAGAGAATTACGTTTATAATGCATTTTATGGTATAGAAAATAAAAACAATATAGAGGTCAAGGAAATCATGCCTTTAAAAGAAGCCACCAAGGAAGTTGAGAAGCAAATTCTACTAAAAGCTCTAGAAAGGTATAAAACCACCAGGAAAATTTCTGAGGTTTTAGGAATTGATCAATCAACAGTAGCAAAAAAGTTAAAAAAAATAAAAGAGGACAATTGATGATTCTTAGTCAAAAGCGATGATATATATCATCGCTTTTAACTTTATAAACTATTCTTCAGTCGGTAATTTACAATTTTCAAACTTTTACACTTAGAGGTAAAGGAATATAGGAAAGGCTAAAAGCTCAGAAGCAGCACTGAAGTTCCTTGATACTAACTTATAAATATGAAAATTTAATAAATTAAGTTAGTTGGCATAATTATTGCTTTAATAGAAAGGAAATCTTTAAAAATTGCCTCATTTATGGAAGGGAGGAAATAAAAATAATAGTATGAGGTTTTTTATCTATTGTAGTGAAATTTAAAAGTATGGAGGGGATAGTATGAGTATTATTGCAGCTTTTTCTATTGTATTGATTGTATTGGCTATAGGTGATGTAATATCAGCCAAAACAAAAGCATTTATTCCATCGGTATTTGTATCGGCTGTTTTGTTTTTAATAGGATTCTGGACGATTTTCCCAAAGGATTTGATTGATATTTCAAGCTTAGGGATGCCATTTGCCCTACTGGCTATGTATTTATTAATTACGCATATGGGGACGATGATGAGCATCAGAGAGCTTGCGGCTCAATGGAGGACAATTGTTGTTGCCTTGACAGGGATTTTAGGTGTCTGTATAGCTACGTTAACAATAGGACGATTGTTATTTGGATGGGAAACGGTGGTTATAGCAACACCTCCTTTAACTGGCGGAATTGTAGCAGCTATTATTATGTCGGATGCCGCTGCTGCTCAAGGACTACAAGATTTAGCGGTCTTGGCAATTGTTATGTATGTAATGCAGGGGTTTGTAGGATATCCTATTACAGCCTACTGCTTGAAAAAAGAGGGCAGTAGATTACTCGATCTATACCGTACTGGTAAAGTAAGTAAAGACAAAGCTACCCAAACAGAAATTGCAGCGACTGTTGAAATGCCTAAAGAGAAATTTAAAATTTTCCCAGCACTTCCAGAAAAGTATCAAACAACCTATATGTTTCTTGCAAAGTTAGGTATTGTAGCATGGTTAGCTGTAGGATTTGCTGGTGCCATTAACGAAGTTGTATCTAAGTTTGTAATTTGTTTAATTTTTGGTGTTGTTGCTTCAGAAATAGGCTTTTTGGAAAGAAAGCCACTAAATTTATCAGGGTCTTTTGGATGGCTAATGACGGGATTAATGGCATACATTTTTGCACAATTAGCCCAAGCAACTCCTCAAATGTTGACACAAATTGTACTTCCTCTATTAAGTATAATAGTTTTAGGGGTACTGGGTATGGGAGTTTTATCTATTATTGTTGGTAGGTTTTTAGGATTTTCAAAGGAAATGGCCTTTGCTACGGCGCTAACAGCCCTCTACGGGTTTCCACCTAATTACGTATTAACAGAGGAAGCATCAAAGGCCTTAGCTGAAAGTAAAGAAGAGAAAGAATATTTAATGGATGAAATGCTACCTAAGATGTTAGTAGGTGGATTTGCAACAGTAACAATCGTATCAGTTGTGGTTGCGGGTATATTTGTCAACTTTATCTAACACAAATAATTAACTATGCAGAATGGAGGAGAAGGATGAAGACAAATGTGGAGAGAATACAAAAAGATATAGAGATTTTATCACAATTCAATGCCACACCAGGTAGGGGACTAACTAGGTTTTCTTTTACAGAAGAGGATCGAGGTGCAAGGGAATATATTAAAAGCGAAATGAAGGCATGTGGTCTTCAGGTATATGAAGATGCAGCTGGAACAGTGATAGGAAGATTAGAAGGAGAGGTGAAAGGGGCCCCCACTATTATAGTGGGATCTCATTTTGATTCTGTTAAAAATGGAGGTAATTTTGATGGTCCTGCAGGAGTAGTTATGGGTTTAGAAATTGCTAGAAGCATTTATGAAAATAAAATAACAACAAAATACCCTATTGAATTTATTGCAATGATAGAGGAAGAGGGGGGGCGATTTGGCAGTGGCCTCTTTGGTAGTAGAGCTATGGTAGGGAAGGTGAGTAGAGAGCAATTAGACCAATTTAAAGATAATGAAGGTATATCTATTGCTGAAGCTATGGAGGCCTTTGGGCTTGATCCTAATAAAATCCAAGAGGCAGCTAGGAGGCCTGAGGAAATAAAAGCTTTCTTTGAGCTTCATATTGAGCAGGGGCCAATATTAGAACATAACAAAAAAGATGTTGGTATTGTTGAATATATTGTTGCGATCAATCATATAGAGGTTGTTGTAAAGGGAAGACCAGATCATGCCGGTACTACACCGATGAGTATGAGGATAGATGCCCTAGATAGTGCTACGAAGGTTATAAGTAAAATCAGTGCTATTGCTAAGGAGGCAGGAGAAGGAACAGTAGCTACCGTAGGAGTTTTAGATGTTTCTCCAGGAGCCACCAATATTGTTCCTGGAGAAGCAAGGTTCACTGTAGACATTCGTTCTAAAAAACAAGAATGTATAGAAAAAGTGGTTAAGTCTATAGAAAAGGCTTTAAAAGAAACTGCCAAAGATAATAAAATTACTTATACAATTACCGAAAAGCTTAGTGTGTCTCCAATAAAATTAGATGAAAAGATTATTGAAACATTTGATAAAAATGTTAAAAAACTAGGTTTTTCTAAGGAAAGCATGTTAAGTGGGGCTGGTCATGATGCCATGATTATGGCAGGGATTACAAGGGTAGGGTTGGTATTTGTACCTAGTAAGGACGGAAGAAGTCATTGTCCAGAGGAATGGACGGAATATAAAGATCTACAAAAAGGTATTGAACTGATGTACCATACTATATTAGACGAGGCGGTGGATGTAGAAAATGAAGGTTAAGACATTAGCAAAGAAATTCAAACAATATGTTATTGATCTAAGAAGAGAGTTCCATATGTACCCTGAAGCTAGTTGGGAAGAAATAAGAACTTCTAAAAGAATACAAGAAGAATTAAAGAAAATGGAGATACCTTTTTCAGTGGTAGCAAAAAATGGAATTGTTGCAACTATTGAAGGGAATTCTGATGGAAAAACAATAGCCCTTAGGGGAGATATAGATGCTCTACAGGTAAATGAATGCAATGATGTACCCTACAAATCAAAGCATGAGGGGATTATGCATGCCTGTGGACATGATGGGCATACAGCTATGCTTTTGGGTGCTGCTAAAGTATTAAATGAAATGAAGAAAGAAATACAAGGGACAGTAAAGCTTTTTTTTCAACCTGCAGAAGAACTTGCTCAGGGTGCTAAAAAGATGGTAGAAGAGGGAGTGATGCAGGGTGTAGATGGGGTATTTGGTATTCATTTGTGGAGTGATATAGAAAGTGGTAAAATTTCCATTGAAGCTGGACCTAGAATGGCCTCAGCAGATTTGTTTAAGATTCATGTAAAGGGGTTAGGGGGGCATGGCTCATTACCTCACCAAGGAATTGATGCTGTTGTGGCAGCTTCTGCTATTGTGATGGATTTACAATCTGTTGTTAGTCGAGAAATAAGTCCATTAGAAACCGCGGTTGTCAGTGTAGGAGTCTTCAAGTCGGGTACAAGATTTAATGTAATAGCGAATGAAGCGGTTTTAGAAGGCACCACAAGGTGCTTTAATAATGAAATTAGAGAGAAGTTTCCTAAGATATTAGAGAGAATTGTAACCCATACGGCAAGTAGTTATAGGGCTGAAGGAAGTCTAACATACACATTTGGCACACCACCTGTCATAAACGATGAAAGGTGCTCTCAGATAGCTGCTAGTACAGTAGAAAAATTATTTGATAGAGAAACTATTACAAAAATGGGCAAAATAACTGGTGGAGAGGATTTTGCTGAATTTCTATCTAAAGCACCGGGGATATTAGCTTTTGTAGGAGTTAGAAATGAAGCAAAAGGTAGTTGCTATTCTCATCATCATGAAAAATTTGACATTGATGAAGATGCTTTGGAAAAAGGAACAGCTTTATATGCTCAATATGCATTAGACTTTTTAAAGGAAGGATAAGAATAATAAGTAGTATATAGCTTTAGGTTAATTGTAGCAATATTTTTTCAATTAGTAATTAATTGTCCCAATTATTGGTATAATAATACTATGGTACTTTCGGAAAAATATTTTTATTGGGAGGAGATAGTGTGAAACTTCAATACTTAGGACACTCTGCATTTTATTTTGAAATGGGTTATATTAAGGCATTGATAGACCCTTATATCAGCGAAAAAGTAGAGGATCTAGAATTTGATGAAAAGAAAATAACCCATATTTTTATTACCCATGGTCATGGAGATCATATGGGGAATGCTATGGATATAGCCAAAGAATCTGGGGCTATGGTAATATCCAACTATGAGATATGTATGTACCTTCAAGGTGAAGATATTAATGTGCATCCTATGCATATTGGCGGTAGGGTGGAATTAGATTTTGGAACGGTAAAAATGACACCAGCCCTACATGGTTCTGGCATTGAAACAGAGGATGGTATGCTTTATGGCGGTAATCCCTGTGGATTTGTTATAGAAATAGAGGGGCAAAAATTATATCATGCTGGAGATACAGGTTTAACCATGGATATGCAATTATTAGAAGTGGAAAGTATTGATGTAGCATTGATTCCTATAGGAGGGAATTTTACAATGGATATTATAGACGCTGCAAGGGCAGTGAGATTTATAAAGCCCAAAGTGGTTATTCCTATGCACTATAACACTTTTCCTATTATAGAGGTGTCTACAGAGGAGTTTGTAAATAAGGTAGGAGACATAGCCCAAGTCAAAGTATTGGATATAGAGGAAGTATACACTTTTTAATTAATTATGAATAGATAATTGAGAGGTACTAGGTTTGAATTTTTATAAATTCGTACCTAGTATCTTTTTATAGAGAAGCAAGAGACTATATTACACAGCAGAGTAACAGAAACCAATTTGCAAATTTTTCGTGACTATTAACCTTTTCATGTTAAGTCATTGACACTTTAGGGTACAGTATCATATGATATAATGTGGTTAAAATAAGCCTAAATCTATATATGTACTAAGACAGGAGGATTGCTTCATGACAGATAGAAACAAAGGTATATTTTTTATGATTATTTCGTCTTTATTTTTTGCTTTAATGGCTACATTTGTAAGGCTATCGGGTGATTTGCCAACTATGGAGAAGGTATTTTTTAGAAACCT
>JAFIFG010000043.1 GCA_020832135.1 Clostridiaceae bacterium | reverse complement strand
TTTTTTCAGTGGCTTTTCTTAAAATTTCCTCCATAGCTTCTACCTCCCTTAATATTCTTTATTCTATATATAGTGAAATATACTACATTTATTCCGATATTCCTCCTATATTCTTTGAAATTCTTCAATTTATCTTATTACATAATTTTGACATTTGTGTTTTTTTTATACATTACATTATATTATAGGCTTGTTTATCTTATACCCCATAATTTATCATATAAAATACTTACTTAAACCTATGCTTCTCACTCCATTATCCTCTTAGGGCATATCTAGCAAAGATTTTGCTTATACAGTGTAAATATATATCCCTTTTACGATTCTTAACAGCACACGATTCAATATGCTGAATATAGTGTAGTAGGATAACACAAGCTATGCACAGCTAGAAGAAATTAATTCTTTTTGAGGGGGAGTTTCATGAAAACTACGATAAGTGCTTGTAGTGAGTTTATGCTAAAAGGACACAAGAAGATTAGAGTTTCTGGTCGTACCATGGATTGGTTTGAAGAAATGTACTCAAACTTCGTTGTCGTTCCTAGGGGTACTAAAGTCTTCAGTTATTATGATGGGGAGGATAAAGAAAAAAAGCCGTTTAAGCAAGGCATGCACTGGAAAACAAAGTATGGTTTTGTGGGAATAGATAGTTGGAACTTGCCTATCTATCTTGATGGAATGAATGAAATGGGGTTATCGGCAGCCTTATTAGCTTTGTATGGCTCTAAGTATCCACAGCCTCACGAATGTCCAGAGAAAAATATATCCATAGGATATGTATTGCAATATGTTTTGGGAAACTGTAAAGATGTTAACGAAGTGAAAGAGTTCTTAGAAAGTGATATAACTATTTGTGATTTAAGTGTACTACACATTGCAGGTGAGCGTAGTCTTCATTTAGTTGTACATGATGCACAGGGTAAAAGCTTAGCCCTAGAGGTAGAAGTTGGTGAGCTCAAAATATATCTGAATGAAGATGCCTCTGTTTTAACGAATTCTCCATTTTTACACTGGCATTTAACGAATATGCATAATTATTGTAACCTGACTTATAAGGATGCTGTCTCTGATGGACCTTGGACTCCATTGAGCCATGGTAGTGGTATGCTGGGACTTCCAGGGGATTCTACATCACCTTCTCGCTTTGTTCGATTATCTATGTTTAGAGAATTTTCTCCAATTAGTAAAGATGTCAATGAAGAAGTCCAGCAAGCTTTTCATATGATTAATAGGATAGCTTTGGTTAATGGTGAAGATATTGTAGAATATACTCTGTGGGAAGTAGTCAGAGATCATCTTAATAAAATCTACTATTTCCGAACTAATCAAAATCAATCTATAAGGGCTATCGACTTGAAAAAAATTGATTTTAGCGGTTTTAAAGAATATAAATCTATACCTTTAACCACAGGTAATTTATATGAAGATGTAACATCCTTATTTGAAAAAGGTTAAATAATAAGTAAATGCAACTAACTAGATAATAAATTTAGAATGTAATAATATAATATGGGTCAGGGAATACTGACTCATATTATATTATACATCTCATACTTATCAAAATAATTCTTGCTTATCTGCATCCGTCTTATTTTATCTGTTTCATAAAAGACTCCGCGATTTTCACTGCCTCTTCCATAAAGAGCTCCTGTCCTTTCCTAGTATTGATAGAATATCTAACACTATCAGATTCCCATAATCATAAGTTCCCTATCTTCATTAAAGGTAGTTCTATCCCAACACATGGGGATATTCAAGAGTCTCAGCTGTCTTATGCTCACTTCTGCTGGTGCCTATATCTTCCTGCCCTTCTATTCGCATATGTATATGATTATCCATCCGGCATTAAAGAAATGATTACAGATTGACGTTAGAAATATTTTCATAATGTAAAAGAACCTCTTCGTGGTTTAATGGTTTTGCCCAGAAACCAAACACAAAGAGGTTCTTTTTTCATAACTAATACTAAAATTTTAGTAGCTTTGAAGCTAGCACCCCAATTGAGAGTGGATAATGAAAAAGCTAGTATAGTGTGTTTAATGGTGAATATCTGGAGAAGATAAACATTGTTCCAGGGAAAGCAAATGACATCTATAAAATAACAGTATTACCAACTACCTCAAAAACATCTAAAGTCAATCCAACAGGTGCCCCCGTACTAAAACCAAGCGGATAATTTGGATCTACCGTAAAACCAAGAGAACCCCATGGTTGAGCAACATTAAACCAATTAGATAGAACTTTTATTTGTTCGAAATTTGGCTCTGCACTCCCCCCAAACCTATAATCCAAAAGAACGGCGAGGCGTTCAATATTGGGATTTACGATGGTGTTTTCTTCAATGCGAATAGAGTTGAACTGATTAAAATCCGCTATAGGGAGAAATATAATAGAACTACCACCACGATCTTGGTGATTAATTTGGTTGCCTTGGACCAGTAGCTGGTCTATATCTCCCCAAAGTGCTGTATTAAACAAAGTAAATTGAGAATGCCGGATCATAGTATTATCTCTAATAATGATAGTCCCGCTGGTAATTTCATTGCCTCCTGTTTCATAAGTGATAGCAGCCAAACTTGTAGCTCCTCCTTGAAAATTATTATTAGCGATTAAAGTATATCCTTGAGTAGCAACGATATTCAAGGAATTTCGGTTCCCAGTGTGAATAAAGCTACATCCCACAATAGACAGGTTTGATGCATATATAAAGCCATTTCTCCTACCACCTTCAATGATACAACCACTAATAGTGATGTTGTCATAAAAATCAGATGGAAATGCTTTCAAAGGAATTTCAAAAAGCCAATTATCCCCTGAAGGCATAGTAGGACCAATTAGATGAAGATTTAATATCTTTACATCATCAGAAGCAATTCTTAGGCTGACAATTAGGGAAGGATCAAACTCTATGATTGTACTATCAGCAGAAAAGCCTCGCAGTGTAAGTGGTTGGTTGATTTGTATCTGTGTAGCCTGTGAATAGGTGCCTGGAAATATTAATATTTCATCAAAGGGGTTGGCAGATGCTAGAGCATCATTAATTGTTGGGAAGAACATTAGTTGTGTCATGTTGTAAATGGTGTTAACAATAAGATTTACATTATTACCTATGGTAATATAAGTTAAGTTTTGATTTACTGCGAATTGAACATCTGCTCCAGGAGTTACAGACCGAATTAGCACCGCTGTTGTTCTTGTTACAGCAGGTTCACCACTCAAATCATATGAATTTGGATCAAGATTAATTATGCTGATGTTAGAATCCTGAAGAGCTGCTAAGAATTCTGAGGATGAACTTACATTTGTACTGGTCCTTTCATTTAATTTCTGTATAAATATAGATGCTGTTACATTTGCTTCTGTTCCACCTACAGCGGATTGCATAGCAACTATTGTGTTGGATATGTGATTGCGAAGGTTTAGAACAGATGAATTGTTATCAGTAATGGTGATGATAGTCTGACCAGTGTTTTGTTGATTTGTATCGCCAGAACCATAGATTGTACCTTGCACAAGATCACCATTTAAAAACAAGGAAAACTGATTTGCATCTGCCCCTGTTATAGAAAAACTAACTAAATAATCTCCTGGTGTTGATAAGAAAATATCTTCTGATCCAATAAGATGACCTATGCTTCCCAAAATAATGCCATTAGAGTCAAAACTCACATTATTATTTACATTAACTACTTGGGGGCTACTGTTGAAAATATAGGCATAATCTGTAATGGTTGCACCTGGAGGACCCGTCGTTCCGGTAGGTCCGGTTGCTCCTGTAGGACCCGTTGCTCCGGTAACACCAGTAGGGCCTGTTGGGCCTGTAACTCCAGTCGGACCTGTTGCTCCAGTTGCACCAGTAGAACCAGTAGCTCCTGTAGCTCCGGTAGGACCTGTTGGGCCTGTAACTCCTGTAGCTCCAGTTGGCCCCGTTGGTCCAGTGGCACCAGTAGCACCGGTTGCTCCGGTTGCTCCGGTAACACCAGTAGGGCCTGTTGGGCCTGTAGCTCCAGTTGGACCTCCAATATCTTCTATTTCTAAGAAAGATACATCATCTACAACTATATCAGCACTTCCAGCTTGTGATATTTTATTTATGAGTATAAGTGCCTGCGTTGCACCTATTGGTGCCGGATCTGTAGTTTGATATACTATAAGCCAATCTTTTTCATCTACACCAGTAATTCTATTTACTGGAACAAAATTTTGTAATCCTAGCCCAACAAAATTAAAGCCTGCATCATAGTACGGTATCGACAAAGTTACTTGAGGACTTGGTGCAACTCCTATTTTAGATAATGCTACAATTAATTGATAACTCTCACCTTCATTAATTGGAACAATCTGATATATATATGAGTTCACAGCCCCACCTTGCAATACTGCAGCATTGTTTCCAGAGTGACTATATAATGAGGTTATGTTCGCATTGAACGGAACCCATGGCGAAAAGAAACCTGTTTCAAAACCACCATTTATTACCAGATCATTT
This sequence comes from Clostridiaceae bacterium, assembly GCA_020832135.1. Taxonomy (GTDB): domain Bacteria; phylum Bacillota; class Clostridia; order Peptostreptococcales; family Natronincolaceae; genus JAFIFG01. The sequence continues at coordinate 41,928 of JAFIFG010000043.1, read as the reverse complement.
ATTGACATATTATATCACCTCTTTTCACCAACATTATATGCATAAGCATAATATTGGTTCCATATAGAAGTTTCAAGATTATATCAAGCTGTATAATAGGTATGTCAGTTAGTATGTCTAGGAAAGACAACTGCTTAGATAATGCATGTATAGAAAGTTTCTTTGGACATTTAAAATCTGAGTTATTTCACTTCAAGAATTTTAACAGTGCTAAAGAAGTAATTAGTGCCGTTAAAAAATATATACATTTTTATAACAATGAGAGATTTCAATCAAAATTATGCAACCTGACTCCTATTGAATATAGAAATCAGGTTGCATAATACGTTTTTTTTATGTGTATGCTTGACAGGGTTATGATCATTTATGATACGGTTCACCGTATCAATTTAACGGCGATTTTTTTATAGGCTAAGTTTTAGTACGTCTATAATTGCCCTAGAGACACTGCTCCTGTGCCTTGTTCTTCTTTAGATAATAGGGATTAAAGACTCTCTTCCTTTATGTCAGGGTAGAGAGTCTTTGGTTCATTCATATGAGGGTATAAGGTATTTTGGTGTAAGTTTTAGTAATGTACTTAATCTGTAACGTTGACAGGGATTTGCAATTCATGCATTCTAGACCCGTCTTTGGCACTTTCTTCGTAAAGGATCACTCTACCTGAGTAATTCGTTACTTCATCAAGCTCAATGATGATTTCAAATTCTCCCCATCCAGGACCACCTTCGGTGGCTGTTACAAACCCTTTATCTAAAATAAAATGCCCATCTTCAAATTCATATTGTATCGTTCCTTCAAAAACCCGTGCTAATCCTCTTACAACGATACTGTCCTTCACTTCTGCATTAGGCGCTGGTTCATAAATTTTGAAAGCTTCGTTTTCTAATACAAACTGGTTTTTTACATTAACTGGGATTTGCAATTCGTGCAATCTAGATCCATCTTTGGCACTCTCTTCATAAAGGATCACTGTAGCTGAACCAGTAGTTAATTTATCAATTTCAATGACGATTTCGAATTCTCCCCACCCAGGAGCACCCTCTGTAGCTGTTGTGAACCCTTTATCTAGAATAAAATGCCCATCTTCAAATTCATATTGTATCGTTCCTTCAAAAACTCGCGCTAATCCTCTAACAACAATATGACCCTCCACTTCTGCATGGGGTACAGGTTCATAAATTCGAAAAGCTTCGTTTTCTAATACAAACCGCTCTTGCTGTTCTTGCTGTTCTTCCTGTTCATTCTGATCTTCCGAAGGATTGCTTATATCCTCTGTACCAGGTTCATTAGTGCCGGTACCTGGGTTTACCATATCACTATCACAACCGGATAAAACAGCTAGACTCATCATTATAATCATTAAAATTGCTAATACTTTTTTCTTCATAATAATAACCTCCTTGTAATTTTTAAGTAAGATAAAATAATCTTCCTTTGGTGCTTATTAACTAGCTTACTTATATAATACGCAGTCTTTGTATCATGGAAATTTATAAAATGTAACATTTTTGTTACCTAAGTTCTTTTTAACCTATAACCTAGTGTGCACATATGACCAAAGTAACCTTTTTCCCCTATCCTCAATCCTAGCTTCAAACTGAAAGGATTTTCAACATCTAAAGAATTTGCTACCGCCTTGGAAAGTATAAATTCTAGGAATGAACTTAATCCCTAACGTTGACAGGTATTTGCAATTCATGTAATCTAGATCCGTCTTTGGCGCTCTCTTCATAAAGGATCACTCTACCTGAGTAATTAGTTACTTCATCAAGCTCAATGATAATTTCAAATTCTCCCCATCCAGGAGCACCTTCGGTGGCTGTTACAAACCCTTTATCTAGAATAAAGTGACCATCTTCAAATTCATATTGTATCGTTCCTTCAAAGACCCGGGCCAATCCTCTTACCACGATACGGTCCTTTACTTTCGCATATAGAGATGGTTCATATATTCGAAAAGCTACATTTTGTAAAACAAACTGATCAGTTTTCTTTTCATTAACCCATAGATAGCTTTCAGGATCATTTGCTGCAATTGGATCTCCGATATAAAGACTTCCAAATAGCCTTTCACTAACTCTACCTTCTATTAAAATTTGAGTCTTATTGAATCCAAATTGCTGCATAATCATAGCTACCTGTTCAGCAAATATTAATTCTCCACTGAAACCTAGGTTGCTGTTTTGAATGTCTCTTGAAAAACTCACATGAGCGATTCCATTTATATCTTCAACGTATTCGATAATCACATCTGCAGGGATTATTCCTGTTAACTCCTCGTGTTCCGGTCCCCGAATCCACGCTTCTAGTGCAGCCTTCGGTAATTGATTCTCTCTTCTTGCTTTAACCTCTTTCCTTATACGATAAGTGTTCGTTAGATCATTATCAGCAAAATAGAGTACTACTTGATATATCTCCTCCTTTTCAACAGGTATTGGAGATAAATTTCTCTTGCTTATTTCATTCACACTCTCCTGTTTTTCATCTTCCTTTTCATTTTCTAAAGGTTGGTTTATTTCCTCAAGAGCTGGTGGATTCGTCACATCAGGAACAGTTATATCCTTCCTCCTCGAAGATAATATAAGGAAACTGACCAACAAAATTATCATAAATATCAGCATTTTTCTCTTCATGCTTCGAACCTCCTTCTCTAACTTAAGTCAAATAAATGTTTGCATATTGTTGTGCTTGCTTGTATTATACCATCCATCTGTATCATGTAAATTTAAGAAATGTAACATTTTTGTTACTTACATTTTGGGCAAAAATACATGTACACAAGTTCCTTTGTTTTGCTCTGTTTCAATGTCTATTTGCCCTTTGTGCATATTGACCATTTGCTTTACAATGGTTAATCCTAGACCGCTGCCCTCTCGATTCCATGCCGTTGCATCATTAGAGCGGTAAAAGGGTTCAAAAATATGGGGCAAATGCTCTGGTGAAATGCCAATACCTTGATCACATATACTTATCTTGTTTTGTTTTTTATCGTCCTTGATGATGATTTTTATCAATTGACCTTGGGGAGAATAGCGAATAGCATTGGAAACTAGATTATCAAGAGCACCAAGAAACAGTGTCCTATCAACAAATAAATTTACTGGTTCAAGCTCAAATTCTAATACTATTTGCTTGTCTTGTACAATGTGTTGAAAGGACTGTAGGAGATAATTCTGTATATCTTGAACATTTAGTGTTTCCTTTTGAAGATGTGTATTCCCTATACGATTAATTTGTAGTAACTGGTCAACCATTTGTTTCATTTTTTTGACCTGATACCAGAGGTCTTGTACAAATTCACCATGCTTTTCTTCATTCTCACGTACATAGGGAAGATTTTCAAGAATTAGCTGAATAGCTGCCAAAGGTGTTTTTAATTCATGTGAGGAAGTACTCAAGAACCGTTGCTGTCTTTCGTCATATAAGTTCAACTCTTCCACCATATTTTGTATGGTGTCAATTAGTTCTTTAATTTCATCCCGACGCGGATATTTAAAAGAGAAAGTACGTTTGTGGGGAGTTATTTTTTTTAATTGAACAATAATTTGCTCTATGGGTTTAGAAAACCAGAAGGATACAAAGTATGCAATCAAAAAGAAAGCCAAAACAACTATAAGTAGCGTTTGGATCATCCAGGTCTTATAGGATTCTAATTCAGCTTTGAGCTGGTCAGCTTCTTGAACAATTAATAAATAACCTTCCCCTTCTATGGCCTGAAAGGGAATCAAGGTATATTGAACATAGTCAAAAGATTCTGCTTCAGTGAAAAGAGAGCCCAATTCAAAATCTTGATCTAATATATCCAGATGTAATGTTGTGTTTGGTTTGAGTTGCTGGAAGCTATCCGCAAAAACTTTTTTTTCGTGATCCAACATAACTAACCTACCGTTTAGATTTTCACCGTATCTTTCAAGGTAACCAATACTGCGGTTAGGGGAATCAGGATATGTAGCACTCAATTGGTCAAGAATGGTATAACCTTGAGCAATTGACATTTGCTCATATCCTGCTTGTAAACGTTGTTCGTAGGTATTTAATATAAACATGTATGTAGTAAGGCACACGACAATAAATAAGCTGGAAAAAATCCCCCATAACTGATATTTGATTTTCATGACTTTCCTCCAAAGCGATAACCCATCCCTCTCACGGCATGAAAGTATTTCCTATCCGAAAGCTCCATTAACTTTTTCCGTAATCGGCTAATGGTGACGTCTACGGTTCGGTCATTATATCCTAATGCACCTTCCCAAACCTGCTCATATATAAATTCACGGGAGTAGACATTATCTGGCTTTTTCATCAAAAGTTCCATCAATCTATACTCATTAACAGTTAGATGAATTGATTGACCTTCGAATAAGATAAGTAGCTTTTCTCTATCTAATCTAAGTCCTTCATATTCAATATACTGCTCCACATGTTCTTCACTACTGGTTGTTTCATTTCTTCGTAATAAAGCATGAATCCTAGCCAATAATTCCCGTAGATCAAAGGGTTTAACAATATAATCGTCCGCTCCCAGCTCTAACCCTATTATCTTATCTAAAATTTCGCTTTTAGCAGTAATCATTATAATTGGGACATTTGATTTTTTTCGTATTTCTCTACAAAGCTCTAAGCCATCTTTTTTGGGTAATGTCCAGTCTAATAAAATAAGGTCATATGCTTTTAATAAGTAAGATGCCCATCCCGCTTCTCCATCATGTTTTATATCTACTTCATATCCTTCACGTTCAAGAAAAAAAGCAATGTTTTTAGCTAAAATCTGCTCATCCTCCACCAGTAGAAAACGCTTCATTCTATTTCCTCCTTCAAAACGCATTTTAATCTTTTATAGTCTTTCCCTTTTAAATTTATTTCATTGCTGTTTTCCTTTATCAAATGCTAAAAACCTAATTCTAAATGCCCTTTAATCACCTCATTCATTTTATTTTCAGAACTAAAAAAAATCTAATAATATCCTTTTCCTAGTATTTTTTACACTTCACTTAAAGCTAAATAATGCTTCTGAATTATTCTTAACATAACAAAAGTTACTACTCATATATGAGTAGTAACTAAAGTCTAAGTGTTTTTGTATGTACATTTTTTCCGTTACTATGAACTGAAATAAAAATTTTTCAGTTTATAGTATATCTATTCTACATTTGTTGTGTATAGCTTTATGACTAATTTTATATATTCTAGGTTTACTCAACCTCTAGTATTAATAAAAAAAGGAATTAATCCAATATTATTACTTTGACTTTCTTGGATTTTTATCAGTGCAGATGTCACACTTCATCCTCTACGCAGAAAAAACCGCCGTTACTTATGGTATGGTTCACCGTATCGCTGTAACTGCGGTTTTTAAACAAGAAGTATTAGAAAAAACTGGAGCCTCCTAAGTTCTATTTCTTAATATAGTTAAGAAGATAAGATTCAATATCCATGGGATCTACGGCAGATTCAAATCTTTCAACTATATTTCCTCCTTGATCGACTAAAAACTTTGTGAAATTCCACCTTATTTCATTTCCTATGGAAAATTGAGGGAACTTTTCCTTGATCATTGCATTTAGAATCTTATTGGTGGAATTATTCATATCAAAGCCCTTGAATGGTGCATTTTCTTTCAGGTGCTTATATAATGGATGTGCACCCCTTCCATTCACATTAATTTTTTTGAACATAGGAAAGGTTACTCCATAATTTATAGAACAAAAAGATTTAATTTCTTCATTATTACTAAACTCTTGCTCCATAAATTGACTGCATGGAAAGCCCAAAATTTCAAAGCCTTGGTCATGATATCGAGCATAGAGTTTTTGTAAATCCTCATACTGGGGTGTAAAACCACACTTACTTGCTGTGTTTACTATTAAAATAACCTTTCCTTTGTAATCCTTTAAAGACACTGTCTTTCCATGGATATTCTCCAAAGTAAAGTCGTAAATATTCATTTCATATACTCCTCCATTCCATAAAATTAGTAAACATTTAATAGTTTTTCTATATCTTTTTTAATTTTTAGTGGTGAAACCATAGGTGCATACCTTTTTATTACATTTCCTTTAGCATCAATTAAAAACTTCGTAAAATTCCATTTTATTTTCTCACTAAATAATCCTTTATCTTGGCTTTTCAAATAGGTATATAACGGATGTGCATTTTTACCATTTACATCTATCTTTTCAAACATAGTAAATGTAACCCCATAATTCAACTGACAAAACTGTTGTATTTCCTCATTACTACCTGAGTCTTGTTTTGCAAATTGATTACAAGGAAAACCTAAAATTTCAAGTCCTTTTTTCTTATATTCTTGGTATAAATCCTCTAAATCTTTAAATTGATGAGTTAATCCACATTTACTTGCGGTGTTTACTATTAAAACCACCTTTCCTTTGCAATCCTTCATACTTACTTCTTTCCCATTAATATCTCTTGCTGTAAAATCATAAAAATTCATATCTAATCACTCCTTTTAAAATAAACATAGTTTATATAAATTTAATTTTATAAAACTAATTTTACTAAATATAAAGTTAAATTCTATACAGAATCTAACTTATTTTATCTATCTATTGTATTTAAAAGCTTATCTAAATATTTCTTAAGTAGAATGACATCTTCTACATCACCTTTAAAATTACAATATACTTGGTCTGGAACGTCAAGTATATTCTCCCTTAATGCCTCTCCTTTCTCTGTTAGTTCTACAGTAACTACTCTATCATCTTCTTTATTCCTATATTTAATAACTAATTCCATAGCTACTAATTTATTAACTACTGGAGTAAGAGTCCCTGAATCTAAATGTAACCGTTGTCCTAATTCCTTAAATATAATTTTTTCTTCTTCCCATATAACTAACATAGCTATATACTGGGTATATGTTAAGTTATATTTATCAAGTATTGGTTTATATAGTTTTATTACTTCCCTTGATAAAGCATATAGTGGAAAGCATATTTGATTTTCTAATTTTATTTTGTCGTATTTAGACATGTTTATCCTCTCCATATAATAATTTGAATAAATTTAATTTTGATAAATCAATTTATAGACTTATTATATAGTTTATTATTTTTGTTGTCAACTTTTTTATTCATAAGTTTTATAACATAGATACAGCAACAGTTTTGAATGGCCTTTTATATCATAGTTTACTGTATTGAGGACACTTCTGACCAAAATATTAATTATATAGAGTCAATATTTAAATAAAAGTAGGGTATTGCACTTAAAGTCACTAATGAAATTAAGTTTCAATACCCTACACTTTTTTTAGTGCAGATAGCCTCAAATTCCTATTCTCTAACGTGTTTTTAGCTGCATTTATACTATTTGCTTTATTATTTAGTTGGTCTTGGATGTTTTGTAACCGCCTGGGCCACTGCTGTCAAAATAGATCAAACTCCAATTTCCACTAATATGGAATGCTTATCACATTTCAATATTAGACCTACCTTCCTATAATTACTATAAACTATTTTTACCTGTGATAAAATCTTTCTAATCATTAGCTCTATACAGTCCTCATGATCAAGACAGAGGACATTCCGTGCTTCACCTTCAGGTTTGGTCATGGTCCACCACATTTTTTAATCTAAAGACGATGTCCCTGACATGATAAATGAATTAAGCACTAATTTTAGGGCCATCAGGCATTATAGGTAACAAACCTTTCGGGTCAATAAAAGATATATACTGAACATCTTCTGTATCAATCCATAAAACATAGTCCGGATAGAAGTTACCTGCCAATTGGTGGAGTAATTACTCCCATCGTCAGATTAATTACCAAATTGATGTAAAGTATCTAAAAAAGATTAACCTCCTCCACTCACATGGACACACTTAAAATCACATTCTATGCTATGCAACATATACTAAAGTAAAGATAATGCTTTCATATTATCTTGTATTATTAAAAGGAGGTTTTGACATGACATGTAACGGAGATAAAAATACACTAACAAACAATTGTTATATTATATATGATGATTGTAAAGGTAATTCTGTTAAATTCCGTTGCTTTAACCGACGTCCAAAGCCATGCAAAAAATGTCCTCCTGGACCTCAAGGCCCACAAGGTCCAAAAGGTCGTAAAGGTCCTCAAGGTCTTCCAGGACCTCAGGGACCTCAAGGGGAACAAGGTATTCAAGGTGAACAAGGACCTACAGGACCTCAAGGACCTCAAGGGGAACAAGGTATTCAAGGTGAACAAGGACCTACAGGACCTCAGGGACCTCAAGGTGAGCAAGGGCCAGAAGGACCTCAGGGACCAGCTGGAGGGTTGTTAGCCTACGCAGATTTTTATGCGTTGATGCCTCCTGATAATGCTGCAACAGTTGCTCCCGGTACAGATGTAGACTTTCCCCAAGATGGACCTACTAGCGGGACTACTATTTTCCGTACTGGCCCTAACACATTTAACTTATCTGATATTGGCACTTATCAGATCATGTTTCAGGTGAGCGTGAGCGAAGCAGGCCAACTGATTTTAACTCTCAATGGCGCTGACCTTGCCTATACAGTGGTCGGTCGAGCGACAGGCACAACTCAGATAGTAGGAATGGCTCTTGTGACTACGACAAGCATCAATTCAATACTCACTGTGCGAAATCCTGCTGGTAATCCAACGGCACTAACCATCACTCCTCTCGCAGGTGGAACAAGGCCTGTTTCAGCACATCTTGTTATTACACAAATCTCATAGAGGGAAAAAAAGGCTCTTTGTCAACTGGTATTGGTGAAGAAAATGAGACAAATTTAACCTAAGAAAATATAATCAAGTTAGTGGCTTAGGATAACATAAAAGTTATCTTAAGCCACTTTTAATATCGCTAAGTTTTGGGTAACAAGTATTCTGTTTTTAAAATGATAGAAACTTCTAAAACCAAAGGCTATATGCTTAATAACCTTAATTTTGTTATTGATTCCTTCTAAAGTGCCGTTAGTAAAACCATATTCCAAAGAATTGCCAATATAAGATATGTATTTTTTAATAGTCTTAATTGAAGTTTTCATATAATCAGATATATTATCATTACTGTTGGCTTTTGGGGAATCGCCCTGACGATGAACTTCGTGAGGACAAAATTATCTATATGCTTGATCAAGTAAAGAATACCCTTCACACTTCACCCGACCGTTCAAAATCAGCAGTGAATAATTTTATTTACACAGTGGCAATTTCCTATATACCACTCCATGATAAGGCCGTCGCAACCGCAAATGCAGTTGGTCCTGCTTAGGTTTTTTTAGGCAAGAGAAAAAGCAGTTTCCGCTCGGTCCCAAACTATTCAAAAGAGTATTGATAGAGGATTGGTTTCAAGAGAATAAACGTTAGGTGTTGAGAAGTTTCTCAATACCTTTTTTCATTTGATACGAAATTTCATTAGCCATCTAATGCTATTCCTTTCTGATACTTCACTATCTAATGTTTACTTATATTCTGTTTTGCCCTATTACTAATATAAATATTTGAATTCCACCAATTAGAGATCCCTTTAAACATAAATATACCTATAGAGCGTACACACCTTGCTTGTTAATTTAATAAATCAAGTAATTTATTTTCTAATTACATTGCTTACAAATAATTGTCAAGTAATTAAAACAGGGTACTGTCCCTTAAAATCTAAGAGACAATACCCTTACTCTATTTAACAAAGAATTTCCTATAGTCTTGGTATATAAGACTTTTTATGTTTTTCAATATATTTTAAATTTTACTTCGTTTGGTCTTTGTTGTTAATCGCGGCCTGAGCTGCCGCTAACAAAATAGACCAATCAGCATTTTTGCCTATTATGGAACACTTTTAATATCGTAAAATCACATATCCCAAAGAAACAAAATTAATCCTTCCGGGGAACAATAAATCTGCAGGTAAGAAAAAGTCTGCGCGGATTACACGTGTTGGCATCTACCTTAAACCTGCATTGGTGCAATGTGCCCATGTAGCTGTAAAATCCAAAGACTCACCTTTTACCACTGGAGAAACTTTTAAGCCTTGTGATTTGTACAAGGTTGACATGCCCCAACTAATAAAGGATCAACAAACATCTGATCTCTGAAGGATTTATCTCAACTTCTGAATTGCATTCGCTATAAGCTAAAACGTTTATTTTTGCTTACCTTTATTTCGTGCACCCTTTTTGAGGGGCCTGGGTTTATTTTTCACACTAACCTCCGTAAATTCAGTAATTATAAAGGAACTCTATCATCAAATAGTCATTTAAGATAAATTTTTCAGGAAATATTATTCTCTAAATATCTCAACAAGCATATTAATTAACTTTTTAGACTGACTTCCGTCACTATCATATAGGGGGAAAAATTCAGTAAACTCTATCCCTACGGTTCTAGAATCAGCAAGAATCTCTCTGATAAGTTTCGTCGTTTCTAAAATAGAAAGCCCTATTTTGCTTGGAGAATAAACTGCATGCAATTCTTCCTTGGAAATCGCATCTATATCCAAATGAATCAATATTTTTCTATTTTGTGGGATTTCTTTAAGAACCTTTTGTATAACTTGACTTAATCCTTTTTCTCTAAGTTCAGATAAACTATGCTTCTTTACATCGTTATTGATTTCTGATTCATGCTGATAACCCACAATCGTTATATTGTTTCCACTAAATCCCTTCAAGCTATCAAAAAAATCATTTTCTTCTAAGAGAAACCACAACCCCATCCCAGCTGCACCCATGCACCTATCTGCAGAAGGCCTGTAAGAGTCTATATGTGCATCAATTACGATTAGATGAATATCCTCTGCGTATCTTCTATATAAGCTATGCATAGTACCAGTAACAATACTACAATCTCCGCCAAATATTAATAGTATTTCTTCTTCATTAAACCAGTCTTTAGATTGATTATATATCTCTTCCCACACTACACGAGGGCTAGGCCAGTTTCTAATAGGAGGTATATTGTGTCTGGGCATATAACTAGGAATGCTAACATCTCCAATATCCAATACTCTGACTCCTCGTTTTTCTAATTCTTCAATTAACCCTGCCTCTCTAAGAGTTTTAGGAGTCATTTCAGTTCCAGTATATAATCCTCCCGAGTTCATGGGTATTCCGGCTAATTTTATATTCTTCATTTTACATTTCCTCCCGTTGGCTTTCTAATCAAAATATTCTAGTTTTTAACGACTTGATACCTAAATTCTACGCCAACATTTGGGCGATACATTAGAATCACCCTTAGACTGTATATCCCTTGTTGTTGACGATGATCTGTCCATACCCATCAAGTCATTAAAGAAATCAACAATAAAATAATGAATCTTGTCGCTATCATCACGGAAATTCATTAAATATAAGAGTGCTTTGGTTTTCATTTCAGTACTCGATTTTCTTAATCTCTCTGTAAACTTAACTGAATAAGACAATTAAATCACGTCCCATAAGTTGTAGACATAAAAATCAAACCATTTTGAATAATTCTTTATAATACTACCAATTCCTCTGTTTATTGTTCGCCTTGTTTCGACATGCATAACAAAAACAAGGTGTGCCATCAAGCTTTCTCTTGCTGTTGTTTTAGGGATTAAGCTTTTTTCTTCAAGGTTTAAAACAACTACTTCCATATCATTCTTCATAAATAAAAGTTTCTTTTTTTCTGGAGACAGCCTAAAAACGTCTCCTTCTATGTCTGATACTAGTAAGATTTCTTCTTCCTTTCCTAAGTCATATAACAGAAAGTTATTCAAATCATTTTCATTTCTTTTAATTATTAATAATCGGTTCTCATCTAAAAACTTTCCTAAAGTTCTAGGAACTATTTCTTTAATATAATTCAACTCATTTTTATATTTTCCTAGATTTGAGTATATGCTTGGATTTTGCCTATCCTGTAGGATTACAATTTTCTCACCATTTTTTTCTAAAATAGTCTTAGGGTTTTCCTTAGAAGAACACCCAGTAGTAATTATTCCTATTAATATCATCATACAAACTAATCTTTTCGTGTTTATTCACTCCTTAATTAATGATCTTAAGAAGATTTTAACATTAAAATATTTCAAAATTTCCTTAAGAATGTAACAAAGTTGTAAACATAGATACAAATTCGCCCATACCAATCTAAAGTTTATATTATTATTCTTTTATGTTCCAAAATATAGGGTATTATCTTTTTTATTACCAAGAGATAATACCCTATATTTTATACTGATACTGAACCCATCAAATCTTGGTATATACGATTCTACGAGCTTTAATCATATAATTTAAACTCTATTATAATTGGTCTTCATGAATAATAGCTCCATGGGCTTTTGCTAACAAAATAGCCCAATCACCGTTTTCGCACATTATGGAACACTTTTTGCAGTTCATCCTATTTTAATATCGTATTACTGTAAAAGATATGTGATGGAATCACTATTTGTCATAAGTTATTTGTGTCTTGTGTCGGCTAAAATAGATGATACGACTTAACAATTAACTTTATTCTTTACTATTGAAACTCTTCTTTATTTCTTGTGCCTCCTGCTAGATAAAATGCATACTCCAGGGGCCTCAGGTATACTCTTGCGCTAAGTTCGTCGTCTTTCAACCTGTCAATTAATATCTTTTGGGGTTTACCATTTGCCTCTATAATCCAAGGTTTGCCTTGAGAGTCCACTCCGAAGTCAACGCTGAGTTCTCCCATATGCCCGAGTCCTTTCTCTATTCTGACGGCTGTCTGAAGGCTGATGTTTTTAATTTGCTCTATGAGTTCTTCTGAAACTAGGTTATCCTCCGCAATTAATTTGTCAACACTTATTACCCTTCTCGGCGAGTTTGTCAGGTAATAATTTGCTAAAGATTGCCGGCTACAGCCGCCCGAAACATCCCACTTCCCAATGCCGTTTTTTTGTACAACCATACGGATATCGTAAATCTGCTTATCTTTTTCCTCTAGGCTAATGAACTGCTGCAATATAAAACTTTTTGTACCGGTTATTTTTTTTATCTCTTCAACAAAATCTCTTTCACTGGTTGTTGTTAAGCGAGGAATGTTGGTCTTAAAAAACAATTGCATTTCGCTGTTGCCAGCTAGTTCTAACCGGTAAACGCTGTGCCCTAAATGGCCCATGGAAGGCTTGAGAATTAACTTTTTGTTTTGGCGTAACAGATTCAGCATATTTTCCGGACTGTATCGGTAGGTATTTGGCAGGTATTCATGAACTTCACTATTTTTTAAGATGCGGTAAATTTTCCATTTGTCGAACCTGGTTATATGATTAAAAACTTTCTCTCTGCCGATAATACTTTCCAACTTTTTAGCCAACGAACTTTTGGATGAATAGCATCGATTGTAGACTGCCAAAGGAAAAGAACAGTATGTTTTTTTCCATACTCCATCACTGAACAATAGTCCTTTGATTTTTTGCTCCCTCCATATAATTCCCGAAGGCTTAAATAATAACAAATTTGCTCCCAGGCATGCCGCACTTTCATAGTGGGAAATAGGTTTAGGGTTGTTCAAAACTATACCAATTTGCGGATTTTCTTTCATATCAATCACCTGTTATATTATATACATTTCCCACCTGTTTTGTGATTAACTAAGAAAATAATATATGATTTGTAACATATTTACCTGGTGCTTCATAAGATATACCGAGAATAAGGAAAGGAAGGTGATTAAACATGGGTATAAATAGTAGAGTCTGCTGTTGCCGGTGCGATGAGCTTCTTGGAGTCGGTACTGAGTTCGAAATTCAAATAGGAGACAATATTCGGGTTTTTACTACCGGAGGTGCCGCTGGTCCGCAACCTTTTATGGGAGAATTAATAGCGGTAGAGGAGAACACTATTGTTCTCAATCCCGCCGGACAGATAAATTTTGTTCGTTATTGCTGTGCTCAAATCACATCAATAGAACATGACCCCTCGATGAATGGCTAAGTCCTTTTAGGTGTGTCAACGCTTTCACATCCGGTTCATGCGGTCGGCACCCAAAAAAGGAGACCACAGAAAATAAGGGACAGGGAGACAGTTCGGGACCAGTGAAAAACTGGTCCTTTTTTCCTTAAACCATAAGAAATTTTGATAAATCTAAAAAATAATCTGACATTTCAAAAATTCCTTTAAAACCAGATGAAAAAGAGGAGACTATAGCTGCTATCCTCTCGATATTTACCGCTATTGCAGCTAGTTTTGTTTGTTTCGACACACTTATTAAGCCATATCCTCTTGCTCGACATAGCCCATGAAATCTTTTGAGTTCAGCGTTTTTACCTTCAATAGAAGCTCTATTTTTATATTTTTCTTTGGATTCTTCTGTCTTTTGAAACTGAGATATTTCATCTACTGGTAACTGCATTAAAGCCTCTATTTAATCTCTTTTTCAATGCTGCTCTTAATACACAGTATCGAGGGATATCAAAGGTACGTGACGAAGCAATGCTTGCTTTCGCATGCATGAACATGAAAAAATTAGCTAATTGGAAATGGAACAAGGTAGCATAATAGCTACTTTTTTTGATTCTTGTGTACTTTTTTTGTAAGTGCAAAAGACGCTTACCTTTTTTTAAGAAGTTCCTTAAAAAATCAAAAAGGAAAAGCTCAGTTTGGAATCTTGGGATTCTAAACTGAGCTTTGTCTACGATCTGAGTACAGCATAAATGCTGTACTTTTTAAGTATACTATTTAATTCTCTTTGGTAAAAGTAATTTATTAAGTTTATGTGCATACGTCTCCAATTAACTAGAAGGACGTTGTCAACTAGTTTGAATGATGTATCGCCGCCTGAGCTGCAGCCAACAAAATAGCCCAATCACTATTTCTTTCTATTATGGGACACTTCTAATTATGTGCATATTATTTTAAAATCATTATAAAATAATTAGTGTTACACAAATAACTTAAAGGCTTTTCCAATTATAGATTAAGTTTCTTAACAATACTTTATCGCCTTAATAAAGACTACAACGTCTGAATCCTATAAACCCTAACCATGTAAGTGCTACCGCAATTCCCGTTAATACAAGTAGTGGTATAACCGCCAACTCATGAATTGGAATACTGTAATGTGCATAAGCAAAAGGTGTTAATTGTAAAGCAGACCATCCCACCATCTCAGCGTAATGCCCCTTTTCTTCCTGCCGTAGGCTTTGTACCGTTGTGACGGCAAAAACTGATAAACCGGCCATCAATCCCAGGATATAGATTAAAACAGCAATGAAAGCTTCCTAATTGCCCAGGCCAGAATACTTCCTTGATGCTGCCTCCAGGCAAAGGCCATGGGGGAATTGAAGCGGTGGGAAATCGAGGTCAAGTACCACCAATTAAAAAGCAGATATGAACTTGAAAATTTTTCAGGAGTCAATCCAATAGCAATAATGCAAGACTTTTACGCAACTATATATTTATCAAACCTTATGGCAATGGTCAATATAGAAGCAAATGAAAATGCTGAATCAAGAAAAGAAAACTTGAACTCTCTAAAATTTAATGCACTATATTCCCTTAATATCATATTATGTACCGAAAGGAGGAGAGATTATGTCCCACTATTATCGTCCAGCTGATGGGCCTCGCTATTCAATTAGAGAGATTCCTATGTGCTGTAACAATACTAATGAATGCCAGCAAAAAAAAAATTGGTATAAATCCAACGATGTACTGGAAATAAAGATACCTCTAGACTATATCATAGGTATATTGACTGTACTGGGTCTTTACTTCCTCAGAAACCAAAATTTTAATTTAGGTACACTTTTGTCTTTATTAAGTACCCATAATAGTAATAAAAGTGATTTAATTAAAAAAACTATTAATGTAATAAGTTCATTAGCTAAAGAAGAGAAAGGAGATTTAGAACCAACAAAAAAACTTATTAATGAAGCTAGAAATCAAGAAAGTAACATGAATACATCTAATGAAAACATAGATCCTTCTAATATCGAAAATATCGTTAAAGAAGTACTAGCGATAGTAGATAACCTTGATCTAAAGTCAATTAAAAATTAATATATTCTTAAATAAAAACTCATTTAATTATACTGTAAATACCAAATGAGTTTTTATTTATTATAAATTTAATTTAGTCACCTTATGTACTATAATGCATATATTATAGTGCCAGGGGCCCTTGGACATCAGTTAATAAGGAGGTGTCTATATGAGTCATCCAATCTTCGGTGATAGAAAATTTCTACTGATTTTAATTATCATAATTATACTGTTATGTGGAAAATTTGATCATCATCACGATGATTTCTTCATAATAATCGTGATAATTATCATTGTCGTATTATGTCACAGACCTAAACTATGTGGATAATATATTTGTAGCTAGGGGAAACCCCAGCTATTTTTTGTGACAAAAATCCTAGATTTCCTTGTAAGATATCAAAAATGTCTGAACACCTCCTGAAGGCGAGCAGGGATTCCATCCCTCAAACCCTTAGCATATAAAGATTTAACAACATCGTCTATACTACTTTAATCATTACTTCGATTGGTCTTTGTTGTAAATGGCCGCCTAAAAGGTATTTTAAAGATATAGCTATATAATCAATGCCCCATTACAAGGATCTAGTAGTAAAATTTTCTATTTTAAGGAATAAATTACATAATAAACCCTACTATAACACCTCAGTTTGTAGGCTTAATAAAATATTCTAAGAAAACAAGAGCAAGGAACCTTTATTCATGTCCAGCTAGGCTATACCCTCCAGAAGTTATTTTAGAAAAGAGTATCGACATAAGAACTACCTTTGCAGAAACCCAAGAAAGTATTACTTTAAACCCTGATACACTTAAAAAAATTCAACAGACAGCGATAGAAGATATAAAAAGTAAATTGAAGGAATTGTTTGACTTATACCAAGATAAAGCCATAGATATCTTCGATTTGGAGGATATTTTTAAAATGAAGTATCCAAGAGTAAATATCCCTAATGTTATTGAGGTGGCTAAATTACATGTTGATATTAATGTTGATATTAATATTGATATTGTAGGAGGTTCAGACCATACTAGTTTTAGGTAGTTTCTTTGGGAGAATATGTCAATAAAAAAGCTTCTTTCTGATTTAAAAACATTTGTGATTTTTCACCAGAAGAAGCTTATATTTTCACTTATACATAAATTATTCTATTAATATATTTTTAAAATATTAGCGAAGGGTTAATTACTTTGTATTATTTTTGTTTTTATTCAAAGTAATACAAGCTACCAGATTATCTCTTTCTTATATAGATATAGATAGGATATAATAAAAAACCCTTTAACCCGTTTTAATCCTTTTTCCGCAAGACTGCCCTCATATCCCTTGAGTATAATTCATTATGTGGAAAATCCATTTGTACTAATCTTTAATCTCATCCTCCAAAACCTGAAACAAAAGGGACTGTCCCCATTGTTTCCATTGTTTCAAAACCTTCCTTGGAACAAAAATAAAATAAACTTGTAGAAAAAGCTATGAAATAATTGGCACTAGTAATCAGCAATCGATTGGTATTTATGCTCTCCGTATACTTGAAAATAAGTGCAATGGCAGCACTACATAATGTCGCTAAAAAAAGAAAAAACATTCCCCCACCCCTTACCGTCAAAATATTCCTTTTAAATACACTCCTATTCTACCACAAGTAGTTGAAGGTTCTTAGAAAAAAGTGATATGATATATAGAGATATAAGAATTCAGAAGAGTAACGAAAATCAAAAAATGAGGTGTCTATAATGAAACAATTTGAAACGTCCATACAAGATTTCACTATAAGATTTGCCACAGAAGAAGATATACCGCTGATTTTAGAATTTATCAAGAATTTGGCTGAATATGAGAAGATGCTCCATGAGGTTACTGCCACAGAAGAAATCCTTAGAGTATCCCTCTTTGAGAAAAATCAAGCTGAAGTAATCCTTGGAGAATATCATGGGGAAGCTGTGGGATTTGCTTTATTTTTCCATAATTTCTCAACATTTTTAGGGAAGGCTAACCTTTATCTTGAGGATTTGTTTGTAAAGCCGGAGATGAGGGGGAAGGGTTTCGGCAAAACCTTATTGGCTTTTTTAGGCAAAATCGCAGTGGAAAGAGACTGTGGTCGACTTGACTGGTGGTGTTTAGATTGGAATACTTCCTCTATTGCATTTTATAAGGAAATGGGTGCTAACGCCATGGATGAATGGACGGTTTATCGAGTAGAGGGGCAGAACTTGATTGAATTAGGCGATAAAGTATAAAAATTTGATAATTATTTTAAAATAAAACCAAATCCATCACCCTGAAGCCCTAGTTAAGGTGAATAGATTTGGTTTTATTTTTTCCTGTGTCAAGTTAGATTCTAAGCTAAATTACTCTAGATGAACTCCCGATAACAGATGGTGCCCTGTTGGATGCTGTCTAAATCCACCTACATCATTACGTATACCTGTTAAGTGCTCATTTATCCATGCGAAAATCCATGGTGCTTCCTCTGTAATAATCTCCTGTATCTCTAGATAGTACTCTCTTCTTATGTCTCTATCAGCTTCTTTTCTACTCTTATCTAATAACTCATCCACCCTATCATTAGCATAGAAGGTTCTATTGCCCATAGCTCCAAAAGTAGTAGAGTGGAATAGGGAATACAGTCCGTAATCCGGATCTCCAGTGGCGGTTACCCAACCTAGTACAAACATATCATGCTCTCCAGAAGCAGTGCCATCTAAGTAGGTTCCCCACTCCTTAACAATTATATCGACATCAATGTTAATCTCTTTTAATTGCTGTTGAAGCAGTACAGCCATATCCATTCTTTGTTGGTTATCATTTACCCATATAGTTGTTTCAAATCCATCAACATATCCCGCTTCTTCCATGAGCGCTAGAGCCCTTTCAACATCATAGTCATAGGTCTCAAGATCTTCATTAGCTCCCCAAACAACATTACTTAGGGGACCTTTGGCGGGAGTCCCTGTCCCTTCATATACGATAGCAACAATCCTATCCATATCCACTGCATAGTTAATAGCCTGACGTACTCTAACATCATTATATGGCTCCTGTAGTACATTGAAGCCAACATATGCAGATGTTAATCCTGGGCTTCTTTGTAGCATCATTTCCTCGTGATCTTTAAACCTCTGTATGTCCCTTGGTAAAATATCATAAGCAATATGAAGCTGCCCCTTCTCAAGTTCATCAAGTCTCATTGGAGCATAGTGTACAGCCTTAAAAACAATCCTTTCCATCCTAGCAGCCTCACCGTGATAATCATTAAATCTAACTAATTCAATACTATCTCCTCTATTCCATAAATCAAACTTAAAGGCACCGGTTCCCACCGGCTTATCTCCGTAGACATCTCCAGCCTCCACAACAGCCTTTTCATTTAATATAGAAGTGCCTGTGTGAGCTAAATGAGCCAACAAAGCCTTATTTGGCTCTACTGTTGCTACTCGAATGGTATAATCATCCATCACTGTTATGCCATCTGGATCTATCATACCAACTATATGTCCAATAAATGGAGAGTCTAATGCCCTTAATAAAGTAAATTCCACATCCCTAGCCGTCAGTTCTTCCCCATTATGGAACTGAACTCCTTCTTTCAGCTTAAATTCAATGGTTAAATCGTCGATATACCGCCAACTTTCCGCAAGACCTGCCTCTATCTCCATCTCCTCATTTTGTATTACAAGTGTTTCATAAATCTGCTTCATCACCCTTGAGGATAATGTGTCCATAGTTTGGTGTGGATCTAAGGAAATAGCATCCCCTCCTTGTCCCACCCGAAGTGCTTCTGCCTGTCTTAAGATGGTATCAAATACTTTGAAGCTTCTCATCACAAAAGCAATGCCTTGTTCTCTAGTTGCTAGACTCCTAGGGTGAATTCGTAATGCCTCCATTCCATCTATTATACCTTCATCAAACAGATAATGGATTTCCTCTAGTGCCCATGGTGCAATTTCGCCTCGATCAAGGAAAAACATAGGTCTAGATGCCATTGCCTCAAAGTCAGGATTTAATGCCTTCTTAGTCCTCACTAACATCACACTTAGCTCCTGTCTAGTAATAGGAGCCTCTGGTGCAAAATGGGTGGCGGATTGTCCATTGATAATCCCTAGATGATAAGCTTGAAGTACAATAGGATCCTCGGTATCAAGGAAGGGATTATCCTCCTCCTGCTGCTGTGGTGCTTCACCCCCTAGGGCATGATAAAGATTTACTGCCAATGTGGCAAATTCTTCCCTAGTAATAGGTTGTTGATAATTAGATAGTACCTTCTCTGTAGTCAATTGATGCTCTATAGCCTCTGAAATCCAATCCTCAGCCCAACTACTAGGACCATCTGCATAGGTGAAGGCTGATGTATAGCCTATAAATAGCATAGTAAATACCAGTATGCCAACAATCCCCTTTTTAACTGTTTTCATCATTTCTCCTCCCTACTAGTGTAATACTCTTATAGTCAATAAGGACTATACTTTTAGATCTCATTTCTTTCACTGTTAAGAAGTTTCACCTTCTGTTCACGAAGACGGTTGCAAATACATGATAATATCAAATGCTCCTATAGATGTATTCAAAGACAATTTCAAAGCTTTTTCTGTAGCCATAGAAAAGGATTTATATTCCCCTACAAAAATTTGAGGTGGTGCAATATCACAGACATAATTGTTTTGGGATAGTACGGTGAGGGCATTACCTCCAATAATATTGGCTACTTCACCTAAAGCAGAGGAGGCAAAGCTATCAATCTTGTCTACTTCCATGCCAGACATAATTTTAATCATTTCTAACACCATGTTCCTTGGAAAGCTAAAAAGGACAGACCCTTTTAAATTCCCCGTTACTCCAAGTACAACATTTGCATCCTTGCTACTTACCATCTCCTCCACCAAAACTAAGTTCTCTTTATGTGTCTCTAAATCCAACATCAACTTAAAAACATCGTTGGTTGCCTTATAAAAGGAGTTTACATATTCTGCCTTCATTGTGTTTCCCCTCCTTTACCTTCTACGTATGCTCCAATTTTTTGATCCATTTTGCCAACATGCATAATCAACCAAGTCATAAGCCTCCCACCAAATTCTTGTATCTTTTCTTCTGTAAAGCCCTCCTCTTCAAAGATCTTTACATAATGATTAACTCCCTCTTTAAATTTGGTATGCTCTTGTTTGTGTTCTTGGATATCAGGATAATTGATTTTCTCCTGATATATTTCCTCCTCTTCAAAGTGCACCACCACATATTCCTGCATAAAGGCCATGGTTTCCTTTACTTTATCTAGCTTATCCTCCCAATGTTCTTCACTACGAATGGTTTGAACAAAATCCGATACCCGATTAAAAAGCTCTTGGTGCTGCTCATCAATCAATCTTACTCCAACCTTATATTTCTCCTTCCACATCACTTTAATCCCTCCTTTTTCTGCAATATATTCTTACCAAATCTCATGATGTACTCTATTTGGATTATATCTTTCCCTTACCTCTCTTTGTTCTGCTGGATGCCCTACAGCAACCACTGCTACTGGGATAATATGTTCCGGTAAATTTGTTAACTTCGCTACACCCTCAACAAGTTGTTCTTTAGGATATACACCACACCAACAGGTTCCAAGTCCTAATGCCTCTGCTTGTAAAAGTATATTTTGGATGCATGCAGCAATATCCTGAACCCAAAAGGCACCATCATATTTAACATCACTAATATCAGCACATACTATGATGGCTAATGGTGCTTCCTTCAGCATTTGTGTATGGGGGTGAAACTCTGTAATGGCATTTAATTTATCTCTATCCTTCATTACAACAAAATGCCATGGCTTCTCATTACCAGCAGAAGGTGCATACATAGCCGCCCTTAACATTTGTTGTATTTGTTCCTGATTCACCGCTTGATCCTTATACTTTCTAATACTTCTTCTAGTAAATATTTCTTTCACTTTACATCACTCCTCAAAAATAAGTTGTTTAATTGAATAATTTTCTAGTTATGCTATTTCTTTCATACTTCTATTCTACCACAAAATCTACTTTATAAGAGGAATTTGAATTTCTGTAATAAATTCTTCTTCAAAGGCAGTACCATGTATATCGAATCGATATATTTCTATAGCTGGCTTCTTTGCAACATATTCTTTTTCCTCTATAAACTCCATCACCTTTTCAAAAAGCTTTTGACTCTTTTTATAGGAACCTCTATATATTAAAGTGGCAAAATATCCTTCTGGTATTAATTTATCATAGTTTTCTTCATTCTCCTCTACGAAAAAAAATGCCTTTTGATACAAAGTGTAATCCCCTTCTTCTAACCCCTCTTCTGAAATGAATACACCCATATCTTTATTGGCAAATAAAAATAATTTGGTATCGTCTCTACTCTCTAACTCTCGAAACGCTAAATCAACCTCCTCTTCTTTTAGAAGTCTATCTTCTGTAAATATAATTTTTCTTTCCTTTATTTTTTTTATTTTCACCTCTTCAAAATCTTCTATCTTTCTAAATTCCTTCAATGTTTTTAATTTTTTCTCTAGATTTTTTTTTAATGCTATCAGTGGCATTATTTCTTTTTCTATAAGTTCAATTTCCTTATCCATGAGATCGATAGTAGTATCTATCCTTCTACACTCTATATATTCTTTGATCTGATTTATGGAAAAGCCTAATTTCCTTAAGTCTTTTATAATATTTAATCTCCAAATATCATCCAGTGTATATACTCTATAGCCATTCTCTTTTCTTTTGGGGGCGATTATTCCTTTCTTTTCGTAATATCGTAATGAATCTGCTCCCCAATTATAAATTTTACATATTTCGCCTATACTATATTCTTTTTTCACTATATTCCTCCTCAACATTAGTATTGTGCTAAGCTTTAAGTATCTAGAGAATATAGAAGATTTTTTAAAAACCCTCCTTGACATTAGTATTGTACTAAGGTTTAAACTAATAAGCAAGTCAATAAATTAATTTAGAAAAGGAGAATTTATATGCAAATAAGTAGTAGGAAAGAAAACAGCCTAACTAGACAATTTCTAAAATACTTAATTCCATCAGTTAGTGCTATGTGGTTTTTTTCTATCTACACGATGATTGATGGAATATTTGTAGGAAGAGGGGTGGGTCCCATAGCTTTAGCAGCAGTTAATTTATCTATGCCTTTTATAAATACTGTTTTTGCTATATCATTATTAGTTTCTGTAGGTGCTTCCACTTTGATTACCTTCTATCTTGGTCAAAATAAAAAGAAAATAAGTAATGAAATTTTTACATTAAATGTCCTTGTTTTAAGCCTACTGGGATTACTCCTCAGTTTATTTTCAATTATTTTTTTAGATGAAATTGTATTGTTTTTAGGTGCCACTGAAGAAACCTTCCTTTATGTGAAAGATTATTTGAGGATTATTATTATTAGTAGTACCTTCTTTATGGTAGCTTATTCATTAGAAGTTTTAGTAAAGGCAGATGGTTTTCCAATCTATTCCATTATATTTGTAACTTTAGCAGCTTTTATAAATATAATATTAGATTATATTTTAGTAATACATTTTGACTACGGTGTTCGGGGGGCAGCTATCGCCACCGGAGCTTCCCAGTTCACCTCTTGTGTCTCTTTTTTATTACATTTTATTATAGGAAAATCTAATTTGAAATTTGTGAAACCCTCTATAAATTTCAACTATATAAAAAGAATGTTTACTATAGGATTTCCTGAATCCTTAACGGAACTATCAGCTGGGTTTACGATTTTTATTTTCAATTTTGTTATTTTGAGATATATTGGGGACAATGGTCTTGCTGCCTTCAGTGTAATTATGTATATTAACAACCTTGTTATTATGACCATGATAGCTGTAAATCAAGCGATGCAGCCTTTGGTAAGCTATTACAATGGAAGAAACGAAATAGAAAAAATACAAAAGCTATTGCATTTATCCTTAAAGACAGCAATATTTTGGGGACTATTCTTCTTTATATCTTCTCAGTTCTTTACTGAACGATTGGTTTCCTTTTTTATTCTTCCATCCAATGTAGAAATCTTTGAAATTGCTCTATCTGGACTAAGAATATTTAGTTTTGGTTTCTTGCTCACTGGTGTAAGTATTGTTTTATCTGGCTATTTTACTGCATTAAAATCCACTAGAATCGCAGCTGCTATCTCTGTGCTAAGGGGCTATCTATTTATTACTGTAGCTTTAATTATATTACCTAATATTTTAGGTACTTTAGGTATATGGGTATCCCCCCTTATTAATGAAATATTAACATTAAGTGTAGCTGTATTCCTATATTTATCTAGTACCAAAAATACAATGAAATCACTAACACCGCTAGCTAAGAACTAAATATTTGAAATTAAAAACGATATAATAAAATGCACATCAAGATTGTCTCAACATAGCATCACACCCTATCCTTTTTTCTTCATCTTATCAAATTATTATTTTATCTCCATTCTTTTAGAACATAAAAAAATAGACGTTGAATAATTAAATCAGTATAAACTTAAGGAGGCCCCTTTCTATTTCAAAAGGGCCTCCTCCCTATGATTTTGCATGAATGCAGATCCATTACGGATGTTAGATATACAAAGCCTGTAAGAGTGTAACAGTAGGTTATGTCAGTAACCCAAACAGTATTGGGGGTAGTGGGGTTGAACTGTCTATTTAAAATATTCTTAAGCTTATGGTCAAAATCAGGGTCGATTGTCGTTCTAACAAAAGGTTTTACCCATATTGCTTTGATGTCTTCTTCTCTCATATAGTTACCTACAGTTTTTTCAGTAACAACATAACCCTTTGATCTTAAGGTTTCTGTAATTTTAGGAGCACCATAAATTTGCTTAGACTCATTTTCAACGGTTTTCCTTTTTCTTTGCTAAGTTTTCATTTTCCTGCAACTTATCATATTGATCTCTCAGTTCCTCTAAGGTAGCTATTAATATTTTTTGAGAATTCTTTAGGTCTTCATTTACTGCATGGATTTCTGCTTGTGATTCCAGCAGCTGTAGTTCCTTTAGTCCCATTTCTCCTAATATTTCTGCAAAGCTGCAAAGATAATCCATTATATATTTTAATCTTTCTTCTTGGATTATTGGGATTTCTAGCACAGCCTTTATATACTCGGATTCATTAAATCCAAACTCTCTAGCTTGTTTAATAAAGAATTCTAAATCAGGCTTGTCTAATAACACCTGACCAGTAAATATATTCGCAATATGTTTTTCTCGAACAATAACAGGGGCTACAGCATCAATTAATCCATTTTGACATTTATAAATTTTATAGCTTTGGTTATTAATCAACATTTTATTAATATGAATATCACTCTCAGTGCATCTCCTTCTTGTTGTTGAATTACTTCTATGAAATTGAGTACAAATCTCTCTCCAACCTGAAGTAGTTAAAATGTTTCCTTCTAAATCCAGTATTGCAGTAAGAATTCCTGTTGCCTTGTAAAAAAGATTTGTTAGATTATGTATTTTAGAAATATCAACAAGATCAGTAAATTTATATTCCATGCCCTTCCCTCCTCAAAGGATTATTTATCACCATAGGATTTTTTGTTTATTTTTGTACTATTCTTCATATTTAGTAAATATCCTTCCTATGATTTAAATTAGGAGAAGGACAGATTACAGCAACTTTCCATGATATGCTATTAAATCTTTCCTATACTTATTTGTTATTTTTGCTGTCCTAGGTAGATGATATAAAAATAGATTAAACCCATAGCATCTACTATGGGTTACGTGGATTTAAATAAATTGTTATTTAGGCAAATGGATAGCACTATGATGAACAGCATGAGCCCCTTCGTGTAGAGATTCTCCTACTGTAGGATGAGCATGTATTGTTGTTATGATTTCTTCAATGGTAGCCTCTAATCTTAAAGCAAGAGCCCCTTCTGCTATCAATTCCGTTGCCCTTGGCCCTGCCATATGAAGTCCTAGAATCTCTTCAGTTTTTCCATCTACTACGTACTTTACTATGCCATTGGTCTCTCCCATGATGAGGGATTTTCCGTTAGCATATAATGGGAATTTACCTGTTTTTACTTCATACCCCTGTTCTTTTGCCTGTTCCTCGGTCATTCCGACTGCTGCTAATTCTGGTTTGGTATATACTGCATAAGGGGTTGTTTTAAAATCAATTTTTGAAGCTTTTCCCATGATACCCTCTACAGCAACCACTCCTTCTGCGGAAGCCACATGGGCCAGCATTACTTCTCCTCTACAATCTCCTATTGCATAGATATGACTAACATTTGTTTGAAATCTTTTGTTTGTAACAATCTTGTCTCCGTTTAACTTAATACCTATTTTTTCCAATCCCATATTTTCAGTAACAGGTTTTCTTCCTACCGATAGCAATACTTTTTCTACTTCAAAAGATTTATTTCCTTCTTTTGTCACCGTATTTACCTTTAGTCCCCTTTGGGTTCTTTCAATAGCTTCTACTTTTGTATTGGTGTATATATCTACTCCTGAAGCTTTTAATGCTACAGCAAGATAATCAGCAACCTCTTTATCCATTGTAGCTACAATATTAGGCAGTGCTTCAACAATAGTAACCTTAGTTCCCATACTACTATAAACACTGGCAAACTCACTTCCGATAACACCACCACCTATCACTAGCAAGCTTTTAGGAATCTCCTCTAATGAAAGAGCTTCATCACTGGTAATAACCCCCCCTAAATCCCCTCCTGGTATTGGGAGAATAAAGGGCTTTGAGCCTGTAGCAATAATGACATGATCAAAATCTACTGTTATTTTTTTTCCTTCTAGCAGCTGAACCTCTAGCTGATTTCTATTTAAAAAGGAGGCTTCACCCATCATAACCTTTATTTTATTAGATTGTAAGAGGGTATTGACACCACCAACTAATTGACTTACTACCGTCTTCTTTCTTGATTGAAGTCTTTGCCAATCAATATCAAATTTTTCAACCTTTATTCCCAAATCCTCTGATTCCTTTTGTAGCGTAGTAAATAATTCAGCAGTGTGGAGCAATACCTTTGTAGGGATACAACCAACATTTAAACAGGTTCCTCCAATATATTTCTTTTCCACAAGAGTAACCTCTGCCCCCAACTGGGCTGCCCTGATGGCAGCTACATATCCCCCAGGTCCTCCTCCAATGACAACAATTTTCATTCTTTCACCTCCTGTAAAATTTCTATAATAGCAGCATCTCTGGTTTTTCAATATATTCCTTTACTTTTGCTAAAAACTGAGCAGCTACCGCTCCATCTACTACCCTATGATCTGCTGTAAGGCTTAAATTCATCAACGGTTTGATTGTAACCCTTCCATTTACTACAACAGGTGTTTCTGTAATCGTATTGACGCCTAAAATAGCCACTTCTGGTTGATTGATGATGGGTGAAAAGGACTCTATACCATACATGCCTAGATTGGTGATAGTAAAGGTTCCTCCCGTCATATCCTCCTGACTCAATTCATTGGTTCTTGCTTTTTCTGCCAATTCCTTTACTTCATTTGAGATCTCCTTTAATCCCTTTACATTGGCATATTTAACAACTGGAACAATAAGCCCCCCCTCTAGAGCAACTGCTACACCAATATTTGCATAATTACTGGTGATGATTTCATTATTCTCAATCCTACTGTTTAGATATGGAAATTCTAGAAGACTCGTTGCAACAATTTTAATCAATAAATCTGTAAAAGTAACCTTGCAAGTATCCTTTAACTGATTCCTAATTTCTTTTAACCTTGTAACATCTACTTTTATATCATAGGTTACAGCTGGTGATATTTTCCAACTATCCGACATTCTGCTGGCAATTACTTCCCTCATCTGACTCATTGGTGTTCTAGTTTCTATGGGATTTGCCTGACTCTCTACATTTTTGTCCTTTATATAATGATATACATCTTCCTTCATGATTCTAGAATCCTTTTTCATTTCAGACAAATTCACATCAAAGGCGTCTGCAGTCTTTTGAGCCATTGGAGAAGCCTTTGCTTCTTTTGTAATGCTATTTATATAATTTTCAACATCTTCTAGTGTTATTCTACCATTAGGACCTGTACCTGTTACAAGCTCAAGATCAATATTATTCTCTCCAGCTAATTTTTTTGCTACTGGAGAAGCTTTTATACGTCTTCCCTCTTTGGGTTTATCCTCTATCTTTTTTTCCATAGTTTTACTATTGGATTCTGGGTTGACCTTTTCAGTAGCTGTCTCCTTGGTTTCTCCTATTAAAGGGGTTATATCCTCAGTGGCATTGGCAATGATAGCTACTGGCTTTAAACAGTCCACAACATCTCCCTCCTCCACCAGTAGTTTTCTTACGATACCACTTTCTGTTGCTTCTACTTCATTGGTCAGCTTATCAGTAGCAACATCAAATAATACTTCTCCAGCTTGGATTTCTTCCCCTTCAGCCTTATGCCACTTTGTTAATTTACCTTCTGTCATAGTCAACCCTAACTTAGGCATTGTCATCACTTTAGCCATATTAAATCCTCCTCTATACTGTGCTTGTATATTTATCAAAGTTTAATCTTTATCTCTCACCTATTAAAAAATCCACTTTTTTGAGCATCTTCTAATGTCTTTCTTAATTGGTACCTGTTGATATACTGATTAATGGCATATCCTTTATTACTTTGGCTACTGCCCTGTTGGTACCATCTCCACCTAGCACAAGGATACATCCCACCTTCATCTCTGTCATCATCTTTGCTGCATAGGTGGTATCCTGAAAATTAGCTTGCAGCTTCATAGACAAAACCTCTACCTTACTCGTCAGTTCCTTAGAATAATACAAACTATCTATTGCCTTATAGCCTATGTTAAAGGTATCCGGCATAATATAGATCTTCTTTACACCGCAGGCCTGAGCTCCTAGTATAATTCGCTTAACAATATTTACTTTTTCATGATTATCTATGACGGTTGCATGGGAGACAAGTCTTCTTATGTCCTTTCCAGATGCAGGATTAGCAATGATTCCTATACTTGGCATATTCTATCACCCTTTTAAAGGGGTAACCTAAGTTACCCCTATTGATTTAGATAGGATTATTAGCAACAACAACGATACTCTTTACTGCATTGATGATATCAACAGTATTTGGCAAAACATAGTTTTCTAGACAAGCAGTAAAAGGTATAGGTGTATCTAAGGCACCTACTCTCACAATGGGAGCATCTAAGTAATCAAAGGCTTTTTCAGCAATGATAGCTGCAATTTCACCGCCATAGCCACCCCTTTTTGTTTCTTCTGTAGCAACAACTACTTTGTTTGTTTTTTCAACGGATTTAAATATCGTTTCTTGATCTAGAGGATATAGTGTTCGTGGATCGATTACCTCAACTTCAATCCCTTCCTTAGCAAGCTCCTCCGCTGCTTTTAATGCTTCATGAAGCATTTTGCCATAGGCGATTACTGTAACATCTGCCCCTTCCCTTTTTATATCTGCTACACCAAAGGGAATAGGTGCTACAGTATCTTCTACTTCCCCCTTCATGGCATACATTGCCTTATGCTCAATATACATTACTGGATTATCATCTTCGATGGCAGTTAGCATAAGTCCTAGGGCATCCTGGGGTGTAGAGGGATATACCACCTTTAACCCCGGCACATGGGTGAGCCATGCCTCAAGGGACTGGGAATGCTGGGCCGCTGCTTGAACACCACCACCGGCAGGCAGTCTTACAACCATAGGCACTGTAATTTTTCCACCAAACATATATCGCATTTTTGCTGCTTGGTTTACAATTTGATCCATTCCTACAGTTAGAAAGTCAATAAACATCAATTCAGCTATAGGCCTAAGACCAGTTGCGGCAGCTCCAACAGCCCCACCGATAATAGCACCTTCAGATATCGGTGTATCTTTTACCCTTTTTTCTCCAAACTCCTCATAAAGTCCAGCAGTTACACCAAAGCATCCTCCAAATGCACCTACGTCCTCTCCCATAATAAACACATTTGCATCTTCCTTCATTTTAATTCTCATACCTTCTCTAATTGCTTCACCATAGGTCATTGTTCTCATCTAACTCGAACCTCCTCTACCATATCAGTATAAATATCCTCAACCGCTGATTCTAATGAAGGATATGGACTATTACTTGCAAATTCTACTGCCTCTGCTATTTGTTTATCAACATCCTTTTGTAATGCCTCTAGCTTCTCGGAAGTGATGATTTTATTATCCAACATATGTTTTTCTAATCTCTTTACTGGATCCTTTTTCAGCCATTCAGCTAATTCTTCATCTGGTCTATAAACGGTAGGATCCCCTTCAAAATGACCTCTATGTCTATAGGTCTTACATTCTATCAAAGTAGGTCCTTGTCCACTTCTGGCTCTTTTGACAGCTTCATTTGATGCTTCATAAACAGCAAACACATCATTGCCATCAACAGTTACTCCAGGTATGTTATAGGCAACTGCTCTATCCGAGACATCCTGTATCGCTTGATGTCTTGCTTGGCTCATGGAGATACCATATAGATTGTTTTCACAAACAAAAACTACTGGAAGCTTCCATACACTTGCAAGATTCAACGCTTCATGAAAGGTGCTCTGATTGGTGGAAGCATCACCAAAGAAACAAATACACACCTGATCCCTCCCTTTGTACTGTGCTGTTATTCCTGCTCCTACTGCTAGATTATGTCCAGCTCCTACAATCCCATTGGCACCTAAGATTCCCTTTGTAGCATCTGCTATGTGCATAGAGCCACCTTTTCCCTTGCAGTAACCTGTTTCTTTTCCATAAAGCTCTGCCATCATTTCTTTTAAATTTCCACCCTTAGCAAGAATATGTCCATGTCCCCTATGGGTGCTTGTAATGTAATCATCCTCTAATAAATTTGCACAAGCACCTGTTGCAACAGCTTCCTCTCCAATATATAAATGAACAAATCCAGGAATTTGACCTTCAGCAAAAAGCTCCATAGCCTTTTCTTCAAACTTTCTTATTTTCAGCATCTGATTATACATTTCAATGACTTTGTCGTTAGATAGATTCACATGATTACCTCCTCATTTTTTAATTAATATAAAGCTTCAACACAGCACTTTTACTTCTACATATGCATTTGCAACAACAATACTATCTTTACAATCTCCAAACTCCTTTACATAAAGACCCGGAACC
Source organism: Clostridiaceae bacterium (assembly GCA_020832135.1). Lineage (GTDB taxonomy): Bacteria > Bacillota > Clostridia > Peptostreptococcales > Natronincolaceae > JAFIFG01. The sequence continues at coordinate 10,844 of JAFIFG010000043.1, read as the reverse complement.
TCCATCCCCCCCTTCACCGATTCTATTGTTTTCTTGTCTACCTCTTCTGGATAAGGGGTAGCAATAGTAACATGTACAGCCACTTCATTTAAATCCTTCATCCCCAAAATTTCCTTTAACCCACAAAGACAGCTTCGAGAAATTGCATCCTTTACAGCTCTTTCAGCCGCCTTCGTCACATCCTGTCCATGCAGATCTGCTCCCCATCCTAGTTCCACAATATATCGTTTCCACATGGTGCTACCCCCCTTTAAGTATCCTCTTAACTTTCCACCTATTAATTAAGCAATAAGTGTGCCATTTAAAAAATTTCTGAAAATATTTTTTGTAGCTAATCTGTATAGCTGTTTGTATTACTAAATCAATTGTAAAATTTAAAAACAGGTTAAAATTTTTTATTCCAATAATCTATTATTTTTTTATATAGCATTCCTTTATCTATAGAAGCTATTGGTAAAGCCGTAAAATGTTTGTTAGTTTTTCTAACAGTTTGTATTGAAACAATTACCAGCAACTATTGAATTTATTTGTTCCCCTATAGTTATTGTTAGAATATCTAACAGTAATCAGTTTTAGGACACAAAAAAAGCGTCCTCTGACGCTTTTTTCTCTATTAGATACTTTATTTTTTAATCTTGTATTTTTTCATTTTCTCGTAAAGGGTATTTCTAGCTATTCCTAAGGATTCAGCTACCTTGGTAATGTTTCTATCAAATTTCTTTAAGGCCTTTTCAATTGCCTTTTCCTCTAATTCTGCCAGTGTAAAAAATTCATCTTCTTCCTCTATTTTTTTCTCTTCTTCATTAAAATAAAAAGGTAAGCACTCTTTTGTGATGATAGTATCTTCTGTCATATTGATAGCATATTCTAAGACATTTTCTAGTTCTCTAACATTACCAGGCCAGTGATAACGATTAAAAGTCTCTATAGCCTGAGGATGAACCTCTGAAATCTCCTTACCTAATTTACGAGACATCTTTTGGAGAAAATATTCAACAAGTAATTTAATATCCCCATATCTTTCCTTTAAAGGTGGGATTGTAATGGTAACAACATTTAATCGATAAAATAAATCCTTTCGAAAAACCCCTTTGTCTACCTCCATGCTTAAATTTTTATTTGTAGCAGCAATTACCCGGACATCAATAGAAATTGGTTTATCTGCTCCTACTCTGACTACATTTTTTTCTTGTAAAACCCTTAATAAATTCACCTGCATATCTAAAGGCATATCTCCTATTTCATCTAATAATAATGTGCCTCCATCGGCCAATTCAAATTTTCCTGGTCTCCCCCCCCGTTTCGCACCAGTAAAAGCACCGTCACAATAACCAAAAAGCTCACTTTGAATCAATTCCCTAGGCATAGCAGCACAGTTAATAGCTATAAAGGGTCCATCCCTCCGGTCACTTGAATTATGGATGGCTTGCGCAAGTACTTCTTTACCTGTACCACTTTCTCCTAATAATAAAACTGTAGATGGACTTTTAGCCGCTACTTTGGCTTTTCTAATAACTTCTTGAATTTTATGACTTTTTCCAACAATGTCTCTAAAATAAAATCTTGCTTGGGTACCTGTCATCTTATTTACAATTTGATGAACCTGCTTAATCTCTCGAAAAGTCATAACTGCTCCAACAACCTGCATAGATTGATCTTTTATAGGAGTGGCTTTTAATGTGCAATGTACCTGTTGCTTTAATACATCTATGGTAATTTCTTCTTCTAAACAGCTTCTACCTGTTTCTAATACCTTCTTGATATGATAGCAATCACCTAAAATGCTGCTAACTTTTTTTCCTATCATATCTCTTGGAAGCATACCTACAATTTGGGCAAGGGCTGTATTAACATGGGTTATAACGAAATCCTTATCAACCGACATGATACCTTCTGAAATTGTGCTTAAAACAGTTGTTAAGTGTTTATGAGCAGTAAATAACTGTCCTTGAGTTTCTTCTTTATGAAGTTGATTTTCTATAGCTCTTACTGCAGCAACAACCATTTCCAAATCCTTAGAATGCTCACGTCCTATTAGACAAGACATATCTAAGCAGCCTATAACATTTCCAAGAGAATCCCGTATAGGCGCAGCAGAGCAAGTCCAAAAATGGTGCTTACTACAATAATGTTCAGCTCCTGAAATCTGTATAGGATGGTTAATTACCAACGTAGTTCCTATAGCATTGGTACCAACACATTCCTCTGACCAACTGGCTCCTGGTAGAAAGTTTATGGTTTTGGTCCTTTCTAAAACATCTGAATCCCCCATGATTTCAAGTATGACACTTTTTTCATTGGTCAATACAACAATAAAACTAGAGCCCTCCACACACTTAAATAAAGTCTTCATAATAGGCCTCGCAATATCTATAAGCTGCTTTCTTTCTTCAATAAAGCGCTCCGTTTCTTCTCTAGAAAGTAAGTTCTCATAATAGCCATCTAGATATTTGACACCATGATCACGGCATCGGGTCCATGACTCAGCTATAACTTTACGTACACAACCTTCCTCTACTTTGCCTGATAAAAGAAATTTATTCCATGCCTGTTTCATATCCAGTTTACTAGCATTGCTTGCTTTATATAGCATTTTCCTCTTTCCCCCTTTGAAAACCATCCATCACCTCTTAGTATCCTTCATACCAGTATGACATCCTACTTCTAACAAGAATTTTGTCATGCCTAAAAGAGAATAGAAAAAGTAAAACTGATTATTAAGCGTAAATTCTTTCTTATAGCATAGCATAGAATGAGATTTAATTCATTTCAATATTCTCCATTACATCAGCTGCATGATAAGAGCTTCTTACAAAGGGCCCACTCTCAACAAACCTAAACCCCTTCTCTAATGCTAGTTCCTTATATTCATTGAACTTTTCTGGAGTAATGTATTCTTCTATATCTATATGTTCCTCTGTTGGTTTTAAATATTGGCCAAGTGTTAAGACATCACAATCAAGCTCCCTTAAATCCTTCATAACTTCTAATACTTCTTCTTTTTTTTCTCCCAAACCCAGCATCATTCCAGTTTTAGTAATGATTTTTTTATTTTTTTCTTTTACTTGCTTTAATAGACCTAAGGATCCTATATAACTAGCCTTAGGTCTAACTTTACTGTATAAGGATGGTACAGTTTCTAAATTATGGTTAATTATTTCCGGTTCAGCATTGATTATTTGCTGTATAGCTAATTTACTACCTCTAAAATCTGGTATCAGCACCTCAATTGTAATAGGATTATTGTGCCTCCTTATTTCATTAATTGTATTTACAAAATGTCCAGCTCCACCGTCCTCCAAGTCATCTCGAGTTACAGAGGTAATAACTACATGCCTTAAATTTAGTTTCTTCACTGCTAGAGCAATATTACTTGGTTCTTCAGCTTTTATGGCCTTTGGTATTCCCTTAGAAACACTACAAAATTTACAGCTTCTTGTACATATTTTTCCTAAAATCATAAATGTAGCCGTCTTTTTTTGAAAGCATTCTCTAATATTGGGACAATCAGCCTCTCCACAAACTGTATTTAATGATAGTTCCTTTAACAAATTTTCCATTTCAAAAAAACTTTTTTGATCTCCTGCTTTTTTAGTCAACCATGAGGGTTTGTTATTAATCATTTTTATAGGCTACCTCCCTTGCTTTATCATCAATTAAGCTGCAGTGAAAAATCTCTTGAAAACTACTTTTTAGTTCCTCTATAACAGCCTCTTTTTTTATATCCTTCTTTATAGCCTCAATAGAAGTTACTCCAAACTCTGCTATCCCACAGGGATTAATTAATTTGAAATGAGTTAGATCCGTATTATAGTTCAAGGCGAATCCATGCATAGTAACCCACTTTTTTACACTTATTCCTACTGCACATATTTTATTATTCATTATCCAGACACCTCTGTGTTTTTCCTTTCTTCCTCCAGTTATACCTATCTTCCTTAAGGTTTTTATAATAACTTCTTCGATAGAATCCACATACCATTGAAGATCTTTTTTAAGGTTTGTCAAATCTAAAATAGGATACCCCACTATCTGTCCTGGTCCATGATAGGTAACATTTCCTCCCCTATTGATTTCATGAATATCTATTCCTTTTCCTTTAATTGTAGCTTCTGTACAAAGGAGATTTTCAAAGCCACCCTCTTTTCCAATGGTCAAAACAGGATTATGCTCAACGATAATAAAGAAGCCTGCCAGCCCTTTATCTTCTTTAATATATTGAGATAGTTCTTTTTGAATGTTTAATGTCTTCTCATATCTCATCCTTCCCAAATCCATAAAAACTACTTTTTTCATAAGAATCTCCTCATTCCTTCCTAAGTTTTTGGATTGCTTTCATCGGTTTTTATGACCTTCAGTCCTCTCTAGGATAGAGTCTACCCTGGCAATCCGTGTCTCTCTTTCCCTATATTCATAACTATGCAATTAACATGCCAAATCTACTTCAAGCATTGAATGCTCTTAAGAACCCGTTCTCCTGCTCTTGTACTCTTTACGTAAATATTACAATCATCGGTATATCGGCAGAATCTATGTCCTCGTCAGACTTCGCAAAAAATCCAGTAAATGGATAAGGTGTTTTTGAAATAGCATGCATAAAATCGTCCATAATACTAATAAGGACGGTGATTGTATGAGATATATAGAAGGTATTCATAGAAAAAGCAAAATTGCCTTACCAGAATATGTAGATGACTATGTTACAGAAGATAATCCTGTAAGGATCATAGATGCTTTTGTAGAAACATTAGATGTAGGTGAACTAGGATTTAAGAATGCAACCCCAAAAAAGAGAGGTAGACCTGGGTATAACCCTAAAGACCTACTTAAGCTGTATATTTATGGGTATATGAACAAAGTTATTTCATCAAAAAAATTAGAAAAACAAACCCAAACTAATATAGAGGTAATGTGGCTGCTAAGAAGATTAACACCCGATGATAGATCCATATACGAATTTAGAAAAAACAATAAACATGCAATAAATGAAGTATTTAAACATTTTACATCTCTATTAAATCAATGGGACCTCTTTGGTAAGGAAGTAGTAGCAGTAGATGGTTCTAAGTTTAGAGCCTGTAACTCCAAGAAAAATAATTTTAGTTCTAAAACCTTAAATCGCAAGATTAAATACCTAGAAGAAAAAATACAAAAATATATGACAGAAATTGAAGAGAATGATATCAAAGAACTGAATACGCATAAACCAACCAAAGAAGAAATACAAGCAAAGATCAAAGAGCTAAAAGAGCGAAAAAAGAAGTATGAAGGCTACAAAGATGAAATAGAAAAAAGCGATATAAAAGAAATATCAACAACAGATTCTGAATCAAGATTAATGGCAGTAAACAACAATGGTATTGACATATGTTATAATATTCAAACTGTGGTAGATAGCAAGCATAAGTTAGTAGTGGACTGTGATATCATAAATAATCCAACGGATCATTGCATGTTGAGTAAAATAGCTGGCAATGCAAAAGAAATATTTGATGTAAAAGAACTTAAAGCTTTAGCAGACAAAGGCTATTACAATGCAACGGATTTAAAGGAATGTGAACAAGAGAATATTTATTTATGCCCTCAAGGAGAAAAACTTTATTCTAGAAGGCAGAAGCCGATTGATGAAAATACAAAAGAAATAGTATACCAAAATTTTGAGGCATGTGGAAAGTGTGATTTTAAAGATAAATGTACAAAGGATAAAAGAGGTAGACAGGTAAGGAGGCCTATAGATCAAGATTTTTTAGATAGGGTAGATCAAAGAACAGCAAAAAACAAAGATCTTTATAAACAAAGGCAAATGATCGTAGAACATCCCTTTGGAACGATAAAGAGGGGCTTAGGTATGACGTATTTTCTGACAAAAGGTATGCAGTCAGCAAAAGCGGAGATTTCTTTTGCTTTTTTATCCTATAATATGAAACGAGTAATAAATATATTAGGAGTAAAGGAAATAATTAAGAGGCTAACAGGTAAAAAGGGGTTTGTTAGCCTCCAATTTCATAAATACGCCATATTCCTTGAAAATATTAGTTGATTTGGTATGAAAACTGTAAAAAACACTGTGGGATATTAATCCATTTTTGCGAAGTCTGCCGTCCCCGTTGTTTTAGGAGTTCTAAGGTCTTTATGTTACACAAAACTTATACCCAACGCCTTTAACAGTTTGAATCAATGTTGGCTTTTTAGCATCTCTCTCTATTTTTTTTCGAATATTACTAATATGAACCATCACTGTTCTATGATCTCCAAAACTCTCAGTACCCCAAAGAGTTTCAAATAATTCTTCATTACTAAATACCCTATTAGGATTTTGGGCTAATAAGGTCAATAGTTTGAACTCCTTAGGAGATAAAACTATCTCTTGCCCCTTTACTACCACAGAATGATTGTCTAAATTAATAGTCAAATTGCCACAACATAAACGATTGTTTTTTACATTGATATAGTTTGAGTTTTCCAGTATACGATTTCGACGCAAATGAGCCTTAACTCTTGCCAGTAGTTCCATTGTGTCAAATGGCTTGCTCATATAGTCATCTCCACCAGCTATTAATCCTATAGATTTATCATTTGGTGTAGATTTGCAACTCAGAAAAAGAATAGGTGTAGATAACTTTTTACGTAATGCCTGGCATACTTCAATGCCATCTAAGCCAGGAATCATCATGTCTAGAATAATTAAGTCAGGATTGCAAGAAAACGCACTTTCTAACGCTTGATGACCATCCATAGCTAAAATTACCTGATATCCTTCTTTTTCTAAATATAAAGTGATAATCTCTCTAATATCCTCATCATCATCTACAACTAATATAGTTTCGCCTGCCAATAACTACACCTCCTTAAGCTTGATCCCCTATTAAATCTAAATTTATTTAACTTTAACTATGTACTGGTAATATAAAGAAAAAATCACTACCTTTGCCAACCTCACTTTGAACCCATACTTCTCCCCCATGATACTCTACAATTTCCTTAACGATAGTAAGGCCTAAGCCACTGCTATTGGTTTGGCGTGCCTTTGAGACCATATAAAAACGATCAAATATATGGGGCAAATCCTCTTGAGGAATTCCAGTTCCTGTATCAGAAATCTTGATAAGAAGATTTTTCTTGTTTGCAGTAAAATTAAAACTCAGCTGAATGATACCTTCATTAGATGTATGCTTTAGGGCATTTGTCAACAAATTTGTAAAAACCCTCTCAAGTTTTTCCATATCCACAATTACAGATAAAGTCATTAACTCACTGGTATTGCTTTGCCAGTTAGGAGGATAATGGACTTTAAACTGAACCTTTTGATTTGCCATATCTAGCTTGTATTTTTCTGTAAGATTTTCTAGTAATATTTTTACTGGGATTTCAGTAAATTCTAGCTTTAATTGTCGAGACTGTAATTGTGACAGATCTAATAATTCCTGTACCATATGGTTTAAATGGTTTACCTTTTCGATGACTCTTTTTAGATATTTATTTTGCTGTTGTGGTTCTTTTACGATACCGTCTAAGATAGCATTCACATAACCCTTGATGGCTGATAAGGGTGTTCTTAGGTCATGGGATATATTCTGTGTTAAGGATTGGAGAGACTTTTCTGACCTAGAAACAGCTTCATATGCTTTTTTTAGTTCTTCCTTCGAAGTCTCTAAGGCATGGGTTCTCTCTCTTACCTTGTCCTCTAGGGTTACATTTACCTGTTGTAGCTGCTCTGATAATAGTTCTACATTAGTAAAGCTTTTTGAAAACTTTTTAGCCACAACCAAAGATTGGGTAAATACAAAGACTAACAATCCCCGGGAAGATAAATTTCCTCTGGTTATAATACTTCTTAAAAAGTGATTGTCCGTATCGGCTAACAGGGTACTGAGAAATATGATGTCATTAACTGCAGTTAAAATAAGGATGGTTAAACCAATACCAATCAAATAAGCTCCTTCCCTTTTTTTATAGCAGGTGACAGCAACAACATAAAAAACATATACAAATACACCCAATGAAAATACCTGATAGAAGGGATTAAAGGGGGTAAATATCCTTACAGGTGCCAATAAAACTAAAACACCAAAGCTTGAAGCAATTATTTGAATAAAAGTATTAGCCTTCCTAGAAACATCATGAGGAAAAGCTGCTCTTAGGAATAACAGCACTAAAGGTACACTCAAGTAATAGGCTAGGGTTTGAATTTTATGAGCTACTTCCCAGTTGAAATTAGGAAAAAGGTAAATAAAATAGATCTCACCGATCAATAAAGTTCTTATCCCGATTATGATTGAATAGATACCAAAGTAAAGAGTAGTCTTATCCTTTGTTCTAAAGAGAAAAAGTACAAGATGATAAAAACCAATTATAAATAAACTACCAAATAGAAAGAGCTCAAGGGTAAGGTTCCTGATTCGCACTTCAGTAATTTCAGAAGCTAAGCCCATCTGAATGCTTTCTAAGATGCCGCCACTTCGATGACGGTAATTTGCTACTTGAATCACTAACTCCACCACATCCATTTCTGGACGAATATATTTTACTTGGGGCAAATATTGGGGAACCATTTGTTTATTATCCACACTAACCTTACCAGCAGAAGCAATTAATTCACCATTGGCCCAAAGATTATAGGACGTGAAGATTCGTGGGATTTTAATACCAAGTATTTCATTGTCTGGATGGTGGACAATCAATCTATAGGTTGCAAAACCATTGCCTGTGAGTTCCTCTTCATTAATTAATAGCTTGTTCCAAGCCCTAGGAAGTACAACTAATTCTTTTCCTTCTGTAGGAAAATCCTTTTTGAAGTCCTCTGGAGTAAAAAGCTCCTGCCAGTAAAATTCCCACTGACCGTTTAAATGAACAATGCCATTCTCTTTCCAATCCCAATCCCGTAGATCTAGTACACCATCAACTGCTTTAGGTGAATCTAGGACTATAATATCACTATAAGTACAACCTATTAATAGTAAAGAAGCTATAAAGAGTATAATAAAAGCTTGAATAAACTTTCTTGACATACATAACCCCCAGCTGTTTTTTCTATCTAAAGAAATCTTTATGTTTTTTTAAAGTTGTCTTAAGCTGTTAACGTGTCATTTTATGATAAAATTACATAATTAATATATTTCGACAAATATGACTATAAATCCTCTACAATAAAGCAGAATTTTATCAAAATTTTGATGCTTTAAAAACATTATTAAATTAACGATGGTATTGTCTATGTAGTTTAATACAGCACCCAAGTGTATTAAAGAATTCTAAGAAAGGTTGTTAGAATTTTTAAATGATGGGGAAGCTTGTTTTATTTTTTAAATAAAAACAAAGGAGGAGGAAAAGGTGGAGATTTCAAGTCTACGATCCAATAATCACAGTCAGATGATACAAACCCAGTTGCAGTCTAAAAATAAGGCATCTATAACAAAATCTATAGAGCCAAGCCCACAGAAGCCTCAAGATCAAGATGTTCTAAAAAGAAAAAAAGAAGGAGAGCATCTAAACATAGGGGAAGAAAAGCTAACAGAACTGATAGAACAGGCCAATAAAGTCCTTTTAAACCCCCCCACTGAGCTGGAATTTTCTGTTCATGAACAAACTAACCGAATCAGTATTAAGATTATTAATACTGAAAATCAAGAAATAATAAGAGAAATTCCACCAGAAAAATTATTGGATATGGTGGCCAAGATGTGGGAGCTTGCAGGGTTGTTTGTAGATGGAAAAGCTTAATAAATACAGAGGAGGCGATGTTATGAGCAGTATTAAGAAACGTGTATTAGCAGCACTACTATTTATAATAATTACGGTAATTACTGGCAGGGGTATTTTTATAGTAGAGACAGTTCATGCCATATACCCCGAGCCGATTGCCGTTATGGTTGAACTAGATCATTTTGATGTTAATAACGTAGGTGGTGATGAATCGAACACCTTACTGTGGAAGCGAGGGGATGCCGATACCCCAGGCAGCGGTATACTGAGAGTTGCTCCAAGAGCTAGAAATAAAGCCGGTACCGTTGTTAGAAGAAATCATGTAAGATTGACAGACGGCTTTAGCACCTATTTCGCAATAAAAATTCATAGTCATGGGATTGATGCAGGTCGTTCTGAACCCCCAGGGGCAGATGGACTAGCTTTTATTGCCTATGAAGCTGATCAGCCTAAGATAGGAACCTATGGTAGTGGTATAGGCTACCGCGGAATAGATAATTCTATAATTGTAGAATTCGATACATGGAAAAATAGCACCGACCCTGATAATCATCATGTTGCTATTATGCTAAATGGTGATCGAAGCCATGCGGACCAACCACCAGGATCTTTAGTATCTTACCCTAAAATAAGAACAGACTTGATTCATGCTTGGGTAGATTATCATGACGGCACTATTGTTGCTACAATTGGAACTAGTGATATAAGAAATGACGATGTTAACGAAACGATCAACAGAGATGTAGGCGATTTCCTTGAAGGCAAGGATGTATTTATTGGCTTTTCAGCTTCCACAGGCAGTGCATATTCTCATCATGATCTCTTGAAATGGTATTTTAAGGACAGTTATGTTGAAGGTGGTCTTGAAACAACACAGGGTACATATTCTCAAGCAGTGTCAACGATAGATATTGAGTTGGACGATATAATAAATCCTGTTACTGCTACCATTAATCTTAGGGATGCAGCAGGGAATATTATGAATAATGAGAATGTCGATATTTATATAGATGATATAAAACAAAATGGTTCTTTTAATAACGGTGATGATGGCGTCTTAAATTATAGTTTTCCTAATAACATAAACGATGGAGAACATGTGCTAAGGGTTATTGCTAATGGAGGAGCCTCCAATTTTAAAA
>JAFIFG010000042.1 GCA_020832135.1 Clostridiaceae bacterium | reverse complement strand
CCAGCGCTTATTGGCTTGCCGCTTAACTTTTTTTTAATAGGGTCAATAATTCTAAGTTTTCACTTAGATAATAAACTACTTGCGTATGGGAAGGTTATTGCTGTAATTGCTCAGTTAGTCTTTTTAGCACCTTTCTTATTTAAAGAGGGTTATAAGTATAAACCAATGTTTAGCATAAAAGATAACAATATTGGCAGGTTGGTATATTTATCGATACCGGTTATTTTAGGGACATCAGTAAATCAAATTAACAAGTTAGTAGATAGAACTATAGCATCACAAATCGCAATAGGAGGAATTTCTGGATTAATTTATGCTAGTAGACTAATTTGGTATATTCAAGGAATTTTTGTTATGTCATTAGTAACGGTTTTATTTACATCTATATCTAAAAAGGCTGCAAACAATGATATAAAGGGTTTGAAAAAGTCTTTAGTTGAAGCAATAGTAGGCATAAATCTTTTTTTGATTCCGACAACAATAGGGGCTATGATTTTTTCACAACCGATTATTGAGTTGTTGTATGGTAGAGGTGAGTTTGATTACTATTCTGTGAAGCTTACATCAAACGTATTATTTTATTACTCGATAGGCATGCTTGGGTTTGGGCTAAGAGAAGTTTTATCCAGAGCATTTTTTTCTTTACAGGATACAAAAACACCAATGGCTAATGCGGTTCTTGGTATGGTTCTAAACGTTATACTAAACCTTATTTTGTCTAAATATCTAGGGATTGGCGGTCTAGCATTAGCAACTAGCATATCAGCAATAGTTACAACAATTCTAATGGGAAATAGTTTGAGGAAAAAAATTGGTCATATTGGTAGCAAAACTTTATTTATTTCGTCTTTGAAGATTATATTAGCTTCTTTAATTATGGGATTAATATCTAAATTTACATTTGAGTATTTAAAAATGAGTAAAGGTTATCAAAATTTATCTTTAGTTATTGCAATCGCAATTGGAATATTGATATATTTTGGTTTTATATATTTTATGAAAATAGAAGAGGTTGATGTTATAAAAAGGGCTGTAAAAAAGAAATGTAAGAGAATCAAAAATAAATATACAGCTTAAATTTTGTAAAAGCATACTTTAACACGGGGGGGTATACAAAATTGAAAATACTAATAACAGGTGCAGCTGGTTTTATCGGATTTCACCTTTCAAAAAAATTACTTGATGATTCCTATCAGATAATAGGAATTGACAACTTGAACGACTATTATGATCCAAGTCTAAAACAATCTAGACTTGAAATCTTAGGAAAATACAATAACTTCAACTTTCATAAAGTAGATTTAAAAGATAAGGCTGCAGTAGATAGGATCTTCGAAACCTACCAGCCAACGCACGTCATCAATTTAGCGGCACAAGCAGGAGTGCGGTACTCCATTGAGAATCCCTATGCTTATGTGGATTCAAACCTTACTGGCTTTATGAATAACTTAGAGGCATGTAGGAACTATCCGGTAGAGCATCTACTTTATGCATCTTCAAGTTCTGTTTATGGTGGCAACAAGGTAGCACCATTCTCTACAAATCATAACGTGGATCATCCAGTTTCGCTTTATGCTGCTACGAAGAAGTCAAACGAGCTGATGGCACATACTTATAGTCACCTTTATGGAATTCCAACAACTGGACTTAGATTCTTTACAGTTTATGGACCGTATGGAAGACCCGATATGGCTTACTTTTCATTCACAAAAGACATCTTAGCTGGAAAACCTATTAAAGTATTTAACCATGGAAAGATGGAAAGAGACTTCACTTATATTGATGATATTGTAGAAGGCATTGTAAAGCTTATAGACAAAGCTCCTGCTGCCAACAAAGAATGGGATGAAAGTAAGGATGATTTAAGCACAAGCTTCGCACCATATAAAATCTACAACATCGGCAACAATAACCCAGTACAGCTTATGAGATTCATCAATGCGTTAGAATCCGCTCTTGGAAAAGAGGCTGAGAAAGTCTATATGGATATGCAACCGGGAGATGTTTTAAGAACATTCGCTGATGTAAGTGATTTAGAAAGAGATATTAACTTTAAACCATCTACAAGTATTGAGGACGGTCTTGCTAAGTTCGTGGATTGGTACAAAGAGTATTATAACGTAGATAAGTAATTATCTGAACACAGAATGGGTTAAATGATAATGAAAGCTATAATCAAAACACAATAAATGAGGTCTTAAGAAAGACCTTACATAAATCAAGGGGGTAATCGAATAATGAAAATTACTATCGCCGGAACGGGTTATGTTGGATTGTCTAATGCCATACTTTTAGCGCAGCACAATGAGGTCATCGCATTAGACATCATTAAAGAGAAAGTTGAGATGATTAACAATAAAAAATCGCCTATTATAGATGCTGAAATTGAAGAGTATCTTGAGACAAAAAAACTTAATCTAACCGCAACTACAGATAATTTTGAAGCATATAAAGATGCTGATTATGTTATTATTTCAACACCAACAAACTACGATCCGGAGAAAAACTATTTTAATACCAGAACTGTAGAAGCGGTTATTGCAAATGTATTAGCAATTAATCCTGATGCAGTAATGATTATTAAATCTACAGTACCTGTTGGATATACAGAGTCTATTAAAGAAAAATTTGATACAGAAAATATTATCTTCTCACCGGAATTCTTAAGAGAGGGTAAAGCTTTATACGATAATCTTTATCCATCAAGAATTGTAGTGGGAGAACAATCTGAAAGAGCTAAGATATTTGCTGAACTTCTAGCACAAGGCGCTATTAAGAAAGATGTTCCAATTCTTTATACAGATGCTACAGAAGCGGAAGCTATTAAACTTTTTGCTAACACTTACCTTGCACTTCGTGTAGCGTACTTCAATGAGCTTGATTCCTATGCAGAGGTTAGAGGGTTAAATACAAAGCAGATTATTGAAGGGGTAGGCCTTGACCCACGTATTGGGGATCACTACAATAATCCTTCTTTTGGTTATGGTGGTTACTGCTTACCAAAGGATACAAAACAATTATTAGCAAACTACTCAGATGTGCCTCAAAACGTGATGTCTGCAATTGTTGATGCTAACAGGACTAGAAAAGATCACATCGCTGATATGATCATAAAGAGACAGCCTAAAATTGTAGGTATATATAGACTTACTATGAAGATGGACTCTGACAACTTCCGTCAATCTGCTATTCAGGGAGTTATGAAGCGTATAAAAGCTAAAGGAATTGAAGTAGTTGTATTTGAACCTGCTCTTCAAGAAGATGAGTTCTATCACTCAAGAGTGATTAAAAACTTCGATGAGTTCAAGAAAATCTCTGATGTTATCGTAGCAAACAGACTATCTGACGAGATTAAAGATGTTGTGGACAAGGTCTACACTAGAGATTTATTCAGTAGAGATTAATATATAGATAAGCCCTAACACTGTTTAGGGCTATTTGTAGATTGTCAAGTAAATTTGGGTTCTTTCCGAAGTTAGTTGGTGTATCTAAATTTTTCCAACTCTAGTATTTTTCTTCTTAAGTAAGCAAAGCTAGATCTTCCGTACATTATTCTCTTGATAACCTTTATTTTATTTATTTTGCCTTCGGCCAAGCCGTTGCTATACTTATACTTTATTGCATTTTTTACTCCCTCTATATCCATGCTGATTCCATTTAAAAAACTTTTTATTTCATCTATATCAAGTTTTTCAGCTTTTTTAATCCATTTTGGAAGGTTTTTAACTTTCTTTTCGAATAATAATTTTTTAAAAGAGTCAATAAGTTCATAAAGCTTAGGTAGCACTGGGTACAATTGAAATACCGAATCTATATCATCAGCTGAAATTCCATCTATTTTTTCAGGTTTCATATAGAGCATTTTTATAATCTTACTTCTTTCAACAAAATAGTAATTGTTTTTTAATGGTGAGGATTCAATTTCATTTTCAAGCCTTTGCTTCTTTGAAATATACATTCTTATGGAAGATGCTGACCCTTTATAACCTTTGCTAGTTAGATTTTTTTCAATACTGCTAAAACTAGCTCCGCTATTTATCATTTCTTCAATAGTTGAAAAATATCCATCTAAAATTGAAGCTCTACTGCTTCCATATGAGCCATGCACAAGAGAAACATTTGGATTCAAGTATTTTTTTACTGTCTTTTTTGTAAAGCCAGTTTTCCTAGATATTTCAGTCATACAAAATCCTTTAGAGAATAAGTCTTTAACTATATTCACTCTAATCTCTTTTTTATTTACCGATTCTTTATGCTTTTTATCTAGTTTGTTATCTAAAAACAGAGTATTTATATTTAAGCTAAGATATTTATTTACAGTCCTTATATCCATTTTTATTTTTTTGCTTATTTCATAGGGCGTTAGCCCATCATTAGATAAAATTTGTGCAATCTTAACTCTTTGAGTTTTACTATTAGATAACAATTTTTCCATACTTTTTCCTAATTTTTCTATCTTTATTTTAAACTTCATTATTTTAGTTATATAGGATTTTAAATACTCTGTAAGGTTTTTTATAATATGAAATCTATCATTTATCTGAACTGCATTAGGATGAGCTGATTTTATAGCTTTTGCATATTCATTAGATCCATCTCTTGATACAATCTTTATATTGGGAAAAGATTTTAGCCATTTTGCAACTTCACTGGATTCCCTAGAATTTAAAATATCTATTATTCTATTAGTTTCTATATCAATCATAACAGTTGCATAAATATGACGTTTCTTTAATGCAAAATCATCGATACATATATGCTTTATACTCTCTTTACATATATAGTCATCAGATTTTTTTTAAAATATTGCAAATCGTACTTTTAGATACATCCGCAATATTTTTCTTTAATACTTTTGAAGCAGCAATAGAGCTAGTATTAATTGAAATATTTATCATAGGACCCGGTGCCTGACACCAACATATCAACTTATTCTGATAATTATTATCAATGTGTATAGACCCAAAGTGTAGAAGAAGTATGCTTATACTTAATTTGCTTGGATCTTTTGTTAAAATCTATCTTTAGGGAATTTTTCAAAGGGTATAGTATATATCTTCTAATGATGGTGCTATTGCTCTTATCATGGCCCTAGATAGGTCCATAAGAAATGAGAAGAAGACCAGTATCTATGATGAAAGAGGAGTTTAATTATCTTAATAATTTTATATTGATATAATAAGGGTAGAATTATGATATAATAATACTATGATAAATAAAACAAGCCCCGGTGCCTGACACCAACATATCATTACCACTACCTATAGACCCAAAGCAGAAGAAGTACATTAAATTCGCTTGGGTCTTTCTTAAAATGTTATTTTAAAGGAATAATTAAAAATCATAGGGAAACTATAGGAAAGCCTCTAATAGTTTGATAAAATTAAGGTAAGATAGTAGGAGAAACGAAGGAGGAGGAGATGATGAGTCAAATTCAAAAGCCCCATGATAAATTCTTTAAGGAAACCTTAAGCGACGTTGATACGGCAAGGGACTTTATGATCAATTATTTACCGAAAGAAGTCTTGGAGATAATAGACCTAGAGATACTATTACCTCAAAAGGACAGTTATATAGAAAAAGAGTTAGAAGAAACATTTTCAGATCTGTTGTTTAAGACAAAAGTAAAAGAGCAGGAGGGCTATATTTACTTTCTCTTTGAACATAAAAGCTACCCATCAAACAAAATAACTCTTCAACTACTGAAATATATTATAAAAATATGGGAACAAAAGATAACAAAAGAGAAAACAGATAAACTACCCATCATCATACCATTGGTGGTACATCACGGGAGAACATCATGGAATATAAGCTTAAAGTTATCGGATAGCATAGAAAACTATAATAACCTTCCCAAAATACTAACAAAATATATACCAGACTATGAATATATCCTCTATGATTTATCCCAGTATACAGACGAAGAGATAAAAGGGAATGCAAAGCTTAGAATATTTATTAAGATATTAAGAGATATATTTGAAAAGGACTATGATGAATTTCTAAAAACCTTAAAAGAAGCCATAGTAGCCCTAGATAAAATAGAGCAACAAGAAAAAGGTATAGAATATTTTGAAACGTTTATTAGATACATTATGAATGCTAGAAATGACCTAGAGCTAAGGACGGTTTATGATATGGCAAAGGGTATTTCTATTGAGAGGAGGAATGTTATTATGACAATAGCGGATAAATTAATAAAAGAAGGCATGGAAAAGGGCATGGAGAAGGGCATGGAAAAGGGCATGGAGAAAGGAATAGAGAAAACAGCAGAAGCAGCCTTTAGAAAAGGAGCAGATATAGACTTTGTAGCAGATATTACAGGGTTATCGGTGGATAAGCTAAAGGAGATAGTAAGAAGAGTAAGAGGAGAAAAAAATTAGTGTGAAGATCCAGAAGACCCGGCAGAAGCCCCAGTGCCTGACACCAACATAACACCAACATATCAACTTATTCTGATAATTCCTATCACTATGCATAGACCCAAAGCGCAGAAGCAGTATGCTTAATTCGCTTGGGTCTTTTCTTTAAATGTTCTTTAGGGAAACTATAGTAATTCCTTTTACATTTTGATAGAATAGCAATAAGGTAGTCGGATAAAAAGCAGGGTGTGGTTGCCACTTCACTTCAGATGAGGGGAGGTGGTGCGATGAGTACATATGAAGCAATATCTTTGATGATAATCTTTGGTATGTTTACGACATCTTATTTTTTTCACGACTAATTTTAGGATCTTCAAGTCCTAGCACGGACTTATAGACGGATTAAAAATAATTTAAAAGGCATTTTGAAGAAGTAGGGTATGGGAGAGATGATGAAAGAAACAAAGTATGTTAAGAAAGTAGAAAAAACTAAGGCATTAATGGATGGAGGGTTTTATGCTATCAAGGATAGATGAAATTTTGTTTTTGAATTTATTTAATTTAGTTGAGGAAAGTCCCCTAATCGGGAACATGATGGTGGTAATCACCAGTTGGTCCTCAAGGATATTTGCACTCATTTATTTTATAGGAATAGGGGTGCTGTTACTTAGGAAAAGTAAACAGATTATCCCTTTTACGATAGCACCAGCTACTGCTTTTATAGCAGTTCAATTCATTCGTTATATCTATTTAAGGCCTCGACCTTTTGTAGCTTTAGATATAGAAAGTTTGATAAACCATGCACCAAATGGATCTTTACCCAGTATGCATACTGTAAGTGCCTTTGTAATAGGGATGGCTATATGGCATCTTCATAAAAGGTTAGGGAAGTATGTATTAGTTTTAGCTGCCATTACAGGATTATCTAGAGTGATGGTGGGAGTTCATTATCCCTTAGATATCCTTCTAGGAGCATTGCTGGCAATAGCTATTAGCTTTAGCATTTTTAATATAATGGGAAAACAAGATGAAAGTAGAAAAGCTATTAGAGGAGGAGAATATCATGAAAGTACGTAAAGCAGTCATTCCAGCAGCAGGTTTAGGAACTAGATTCTTGCCAGCGACAAAAGCGCAACCGAAAGAAATGTTACCAATAGTGGACAAGCCAACATTACAGATAGTTATAGAGGAAGCTGTAAAATCAGGAATTCAGGAGATTCTTATCATTACCGGAAGAAATAAAACAAGTATTGAAAACCACTTCGATAAGAATGTTGAGCTTGAATTAGAGCTTGAAAGAAAAGGCAATGCAGAATTATTAAAGGTGGTTAGAGAGATTACTGATCTTGTCGATATCCACTACATCAGACAGAAAGAAGCCAAAGGTTTAGGGCATGCCATCTACTGTGCCAAGACCTTTGTAGGTAACGAGCCATTTGCTGTTATGCTTGGTGATGATATTGTTTATTCGGAAGACACTCCATGCCTGAAGCAAATGATGGATGTTTATGATGAGCATCAGACTTCAGTTCTTGGGGTTCAAACCGTTAAAGATGAAGATGTGTGTAAATATGGAATTGTTGATGGTGATAGAGTAAGTGACAGAGTTTACACAGTGAAGAATCTTGTTGAGAAACCAGCTGTAGATGAAGCACCATCTAATGTAGCCATTCTTGGAAGGTACATTATTAATCCTGGAATCTTTGATATTTTATCTGAAACGAAGCCAGGCAAAGGTGGAGAAATTCAGCTTACTGATGCCTTAAAAGAGCTAGCGCTTAAAGAAGATATGTATGCTTATGACTTTGAAGGTAGAAGGTATGATGTAGGGGATAAGCAAGGTTTCTTAGAAGCTACTGTGGAGTTTGCTTTAAGAAGAGAAGACCTAAGAGAAGAATTCCTCCAGTACTTAAGTAAGATTGTTGAGAAGGAAACCAACGTTGCTGAACTAGAAGAGATTGCTATAGCAACGGAAGCATAAGAAGACCCGGTGCCTGAGAAACCTCCGAAAGAGGAATTTAATTATTTTAATAATTTTATAATGATATAATAAGGGTAGAATTATGATATAATAATACTATAATAAATAAAAAATAAGAGGTGAAATAAATGTTTATTAAATCGTCAACTACCCTAAGAAATGACTACAACAGTATTTCAAAACTTGCTCATGCAAAGAAAGAGCCTGTATATATAACGAGAAATGGTGAAGGTGACCTTGTTGTTATGAGTATTGAAGCCTTTGAGGAAAGGGAAGCAATGCTTGATCTAAGAGAGAAAATATTACAGGCGGAAGAACAACGACTTGCGGGTGCAGAAACAACATCTTTAAAAGATGCAAAGAAAAGAATTATGGAGAGAATCAATGAAAAATTATAAGGTTGAATTTCTACCAGGTACATTGCAGGATTTAGAAGATATATTTGACTATATATTGTTAGAAGAAAGTAAGGAGATGGCTGAAGAAATTTTAGATAGCATAATGACTTCTTTAGAAAGGCTTGAGACTTTTCCGAATTCAGGAGCATTTTTACCGGATAAAAAGCTGCGAAATTTAGAGATAAGAATGGTTGTATCATCACCTTACCTTGCATTTTATAGGGTTTTAGAAGATAAAGTATTAATTTACCATATAGTTCATGGAGCAAGAAATTATAAAGATTTATTTAAAAAATATATGTAACCTGTAACCTGTAACCTGTACAAGACCCAGAACAAGATAAAACCCTCCAGTGCCCTCCTGAAAGCAACGGATGTGAAGCCCCAGTGCTTATCACCACGGAAATTAGGAACTTATTGAGCTGTGAAAAGTCTTTTAAAGAAATTCTTTGAGGGCTTTTTTCTTTTGTTTGTAAAAAAAAGGATAAAAATGATATACTGTAAATGATATAGTATTCGATAAACTGTTTTGCTGGTGGTGATGAGAGAATGGGTAGGAAGCCAAGGGTAGAATTTGAAAGAGCAATCTATCATGTAATAAAGAGGGGAAATAACAGAGAATACATTTTTCAGCATAAGGAAGATAAAGAGCATTTATTGGCATTTATAGAAGCTGCAAATGAAGATGATGCATTTTATCTGTTGGGCTATGTCATCATGGACAACCACTATCATTTAATGATAGAAACAAAAGAAAAGCCCCTCAACAAAATCATGCAAAAAGTAAATAATGCATATAGTAAAAACTATAATAAAAGGTATCAACGATCAGACCATGTTTTTGGAGGTAGATACAAAGCAATTTTAGTAAAGGATGATAAATACTTATTTTCTTTGTTGAGATATATTCATAATAATCCAGTGAGAGCCAAAATGTGTGAAAGTATAGCCCAATACAACTGGAGCAGTGATCAGTATTATAGAAATAATGTTAAAAAGCTGGTGCACATTGATAAGATTTTGAAGATACTTTCTACTAATCGCAGGATAGCTCTACAGGAATATGATAGATTTATGGATCAACAAGAACCAATAAAGAAGGCAAAGGATTTCTACGAAGAAACGGAAGTTATAGGAGGCTCGCATGAGGAGAATAACAGTAATAAGAGTAAAAAGTATAATGATAAAGATTTAGATGAAATTTTAAGACGGGTGGTTGCTAATGAAGAAGATTTCCAACTTATAAAATTAGCCTCCAGAAAAAGATATCTGAGGAACTATAAAATTAGTTATGTAAAAACTGCTGTAGAGCAGGGTTATACCTTTAAAGAAATAGGCAGTAATATAGGGGTGTCGGCTGAGGCTGTTAATAAAATAATTCAATAAAATTTTGAGATTAATTTTTTAAATATTCAAATAAAAGCTATGAATAGAGTAAGTTAACTGATGATAAAGGGGGATAAGTCTATGGCTTCCATTGTAAAAAGCTTTGCCATATCTGGAGTGGATGGATATATAGTAGAGGTGGAAACAAAAACCATACATGGACAACCCATGGTTTCTATTGTAGGCCTAGGAGATACAGCAGTAAAGGAGGCAAGGGAACGTTTAGAGGCAGTGTTAAACCATGGAGATTATCGATTTCCAAAGATGAAGATAGTCATCAATTTAGCCCCCAGTGATTTAAAAAAGGGAGGATCTCACTTTGACTTGGCTATGGCCATAGGTCTTTTAATGGAATCGGATCAAATTAAACCCAAGGAAGTTCATAAATATGGATTTGTGGGGGAGTTATCCTTAAATGCCAAGTTAAGACCCTGTACTGGTGTTCTGCCAATGGTGATTGCTGCAAAGAGGGCGGGAGTTAAAAACATTGTTGTAGCTCAAGAAAATATTCAAGAAGCTTCTTTGGTAAAAGGCATCAATGTATTTGGATTTACAACTTTAAAGGAAGTGGTGGATTTTTTAGAGGGAAAAAAGCCCTACCAGTTGCCCTTTAATTTAGATAAAAAGGAAGAGGATGGTAGTGGCTATCCATTAGATTTTAAAGATGTGCAGGGTCAAGATGTAATGGTTGAATATATTGTTCTAGCTGCAGCTGGCGGGCATAATTTACTAATGATCGGCTCCCCTGGTTGTGGTAAATCCATGATTGCAAAGCGAATTCCAACGATACTTCCCAGCATGATGGAGGAGGAGTCATTGGAGGTTACTAAGATTTATAGTGTAGCTGGCTTACTTAAAAGAAGGGGACATTTAATCGAAGATAGACCCTTTAGGGCACCCCATCATAATGCCTCCACCAATTCTTTAATAGGGGGAGGTAATAATGCACTGCCGGGGGAAATATCCCTTGCCCATAATGGTGTATTATTTCTGGATGAAATCGCTGAGTTTAATAAGAAGGCATTAGAAGCACTGCGACAACCCATGGAGGATCAAAGAGTGACTATTTCGAGGGTGAGGCATACAAATACCTATCCCTCTAATTTTATGCTGGTGGCGGCTATGAACCCCTGTCCCTGTGGTTATTACGGTCAGGATAAATGTCGATGTAGTGATTATGAAGTACTAAAATATAGACAAAAAATTTCTGGCCCTATCCTAGACAGAATGGATATTCAAAAGTATGTTCAGCCTGTAGACTTCTTAGCATTATCACAAAATTCCTTTGGCAGGACCTCAAAGGAGCTTCGTGAAAGGGTAGAGATGGCTAGGAATGTTCAAAGGAAACGATATGAAGAAATGGAAGGGATCAATTGCAATGCACAAATGACAGCAGATCTAATTAAGGAGTATTGTGAACTGGAGGAAGATGGAAGACGCCTATTAAGAATGGCTTATGATCGCTTTCAATATAGTGCGAGGGCTTTTCATAAATTTTTAAAGGTGGCGAGAACCTTTGCAGACTTAGAGGCTTCAGAAAAAATTAGAAAGAAAGATATTGCAGCAGCACTGATGGCAAGGGATTTGGATAAAGAGCAGGCAGGAATGCTGGTGTTGTAGGGGGAATGAGGTGTGGAATATTGGATTTGGCTTAGCCAACTTAAGGGTATTGGGTCTATTACACAAAAGAAATTATTAGAACATTTCTTTTCCCCTGAAGCAATCTATGATGCTACAAAACAGCAATTAATGGAGGTGGATGGTATAGGGCCTGCATTGACGGAAGTAATAAAATCTTCTTCCCTAGAAAAAGCTGAAGGGATATTAGAGAAAGTAAACAAAGGAAATATAAAGATCCTTACCTATGAGGATTCTTTTTATCCTATGAAGGCGAAGCTGTATCCTGAGGCTCCTATTCTTTTATACTATAGGGGTAATCTTAGACAGAATAGTGTTGGTGTAGGTATAGTAGGGGCTAGAAGATGTAGTGCTTATGGCAAAGAAGTTACTAGGGAAGCGGCAACCTTCTTAGCAAAAAACAATATTCCTGTTATTAGCGGTATGGCAAAGGGAATAGACGGATATGCCCATATAGCCTGTTTAAAGGCGGATGGTTACACACTGGCATTTCTCGGTAGTGGAGTAGATATTTGCTACCCTAAGGAGCATGATGAATTGATGGGAAGGATTTTAGAAAAGGGAGCTATTCTTTCTGAATATCCACCCGGCACGAAGCCTAAACCTGAATATTTTCCAAAAAGAAATGCTTTAATTAGTGCATGGTCTGAAAAACTATTGGTGGTAGAGGCCGGTGAAAAGAGTGGTGCTTTGATTACTGCGACACTTAGCGAGGCATTGCATCGGGAAGTTTGGGCGGTACCTAATACAATCTATAGCCAAATGGGTAAGGGGACGAATAATCTTATTGCATCAGGAGCAAAAATATATTTAAAGCCAGAGCAACTTATGGTAGGAGAAGAG
>JAFIFG010000127.1 GCA_020832135.1 Clostridiaceae bacterium | reverse complement strand
TTTGGGATGTAACTAAAGTATTTCTTTTTAGAACTATGATGTCTATACCGATATTAGTAGTTATAACAAATATTTTAGCTGCTTTAGGTGTAATATCGTTTTAATGAATAACGTTCTTTATATTTTGTTTTGGACAAGTTCCTTTTAGTGCATAGCACTGGAAGGAGCTTGTTTTTATCATGTCCACAAGTTAAAAAGCTCAAAAGCTCTTAAAGTATGCTAGGAGCTTTTGAAGCTTTATTAATTATCTGCAAGCTATATATAAATGTAATATTAATACTGTTAAACTAGAAGGTATTCACAAAAACTGTGATTCATGACTTTTGACATTATTGGTAGTCTATTTTAACCTCCTCCTACTGGTGGAAAAAGAGCTAGTGTATCATCATCCTTTAAAGGTGTATCCAGTTTCTGATGTATTCCGTTGATCAATATGATTGCTACCTCCTCGGCAGGAATGTTCAAATGTTCAATAACATCCTTAGGTGTACTGCCTTGTGTTAAATCCATCATCATTTCCTTCTCACGGTTTGTTCTAAAAGTCGCAAATAATTTTACTTTTACCTGCACCATCTTCACCTCCCATTTTTATTATACTACAGTGTCCTCTTCCTAGGAAAGAAGGACGTTTAATAAAAGTCCGTTATGGACAGGCAATAATTCTTCTAGCCCAGAGACATTCGGCACAGGAAGGACTATTTCCCCAACAATCCATTTCATTGCTATCTGTATAACTACAACCCTCTAAGGACCTACAATCAGTACAGGAAGGAAAAAGATTCTCATTGGCAGCTCGCCTAAAGTTTACATATCCAGAGTCCATCCATATGTCTTGGAGCTTTTTATCATTGACATTACCTACATAGCAGGCGTACATATCTTTTTTTCTGCCATAAATATAACAATGATAGGTATGCATCAAAGCATAACAAGGGCTAACATCGCCTAGGTAATTGATGCACAAGGACTGATTCTGTACAAAATTGCAGGTGCGTTCTGTTCTTAGCTTCATATTAGACATCTGAGCCTTGATGGTGGTCAGCAGGGATTCATTACCAAACATACGTCCAGTATCATCCATATCATATACAATTTCATCCTTCATAGACTCATGATAAGGCAACAGGTTGCTTACAATAATTTGATTGGCACCGAGGTTATAGGCCATCCGAATTAGTTTAGGCAAATTATCATAATTCTTTTTCATGGCTACAAACTCGATTCCCAACTCTGGTTTTTTGGTCTTATGTTGTCGTTTCATAGCCTGCAGGTTTGCAATATTTCCAGAAACACTTTGAAAATCAGCCCCTTGGCGGATAGTATTATACTCTTCTTCCTCGGGACTATCTAGAGAAGTAAAGAGAATATCCAACTCTAGGTCAATTAGCTGCTGAATATTTTCCTTCTGCAGGTACGAACCATTGGTAATCATTTCTACCTTTAGACCAAGTCCTTTTACCGCCTTCAACATATCAAAAATCTTGGGATGCATCATAGGTTCACCAAAGCCCCCAAAATGCACGGATTCTAACTTTGGTAATTCTTTGAGGTTTTCTAATATATTTTCAAAGGTCTCCCACTCCATATGTAATAAACAATCCTGCCAAGAGCTACGGATACAGGTTATACAGTTAAAATTACACTTTGTGGTAACCTCAATATAAATTCTCTTTATATCTGGCTGTAAAGGAATTAAACGATATCCATCTTCTGTAGAAACAAATAAAACTTCCTGTTCCTCCTTTAATGGTAACTTTACACTTCCATCTTTAGCAATCTTCAGTTTTTCGCCTGTGGCAAAAAAATCAGTACCCAAGGCCTTAAACTGATTCTTCATATTATCACCCCTATGATGAAGACTATTGTCTCTCTTTTATTTTAAAGCTAGCTGGGTTTCCTTGGTTTTTTCCATAGAATCCCATAGCTATCCGATAGGGACCAGGGCATCCCGGTGGAAGAAAAGCCACCCTGTCTCCTGGATGAATGATATAGTCCAATGCTTGAACGAAGCCATTTACAAAAATAACCTCTACTTCATCCCAAGGAACTTCCATCTTTTCAGCCAGTTCCGTACCTCTAATTGGTTCCTTTAGCTCCATAATGACAGGCATAGATCCATATTTCTTTTTAAGATGTGCATCCAACTGTAGAAAACCTCTTACCTCAATGGTTTTTTTATCTTTATCCACCATATAAACACATCCCTCCTTTAATTACTATAAGTATCCTTTACTAGAAGATCAGTTAAACGTGTAGAATAAAAGATTAGAAAATTGAAGCCGGACCTAGGTCCGGCTTTAATTAATTTAAATAAGTATCTTATAACTTTAGTAAGGCTACTATAGCTAAAACAAAAGGTTTAATTAGCAATTGGTAGCTTCTTCATTTTCAAAAGCATAAACTTCGTCGATTTCTTCAGGAGTAAAGTCCCAAACTGCATTGTGTGGAGGACATGGCTCATACTCGAAGAATTCTGGTAATCTATCATGGGCGTTAGTGAAACCAGCTGCTTTGTTGAAGGCACGTTCAACCTTAAGCACGGATTCACCAAGCTTATCTACATCTTCAGAAGTTAAGTTAATACCATATTGAGCATTGATCATGTCAATTAATGCTTGATATCCACCAGGATTATCAGCAACACCAAAGTATACGAATAAACACATACCTGTACTATCTACAGCAGCTGTTCCGATTTGCATAGCACGAGAGTATTCGATTTGTCCATCCTTCTTAAGTGGATCTATATCAGCACCAATCTTTAAGATGTTACCAGAAATACAGTAACCAGCAGTATGGTCAGCACCCATTGTACTTGTAGCATAGGTTAAGCCAATACCCTTAACTGAACGTGGGTCGTAAGCAGGGATAGCTTGATCTTTTACTACAGGAGTTCTGTAAAGACCACAAGTCTTACCTACAACAGCAGTACCACTACCTATGATTCTTCCTAGAGGGGTAGGTTTACGGATTTCTTTAATAGCTTCTAAAGCTGCTTTACCATCTCCCCAAGGGATTAATCCACCCTCCATAGCAGCAGCTATAGCAACTGCAGTTTCGATACTGTCAATACCGATATCATCCATTTCACGATCACAATAAGCGATATCATCTAAGTTTTGGATACCAGCATCTGCACCAAGACCCCAAATTGTTTCATATTCGAAACCACTTGTAATGTATTTACCATTTTTGTCTGGGTACCATTGAGAACATCGCATGATACAACCAGCATGACAACCATGAGAAACTTTACCATCGCCACCACGCTCCGTGATTGTTGCATTTAATGTTTCACCAGAAATATTATCGTTGTGATCGATACGTCCAGCAGTAAAGTTATTAGCTGGCAAACCACCTGCTTCGTTTAAGATGTTTACTAATACGGTAGTACCGTAAGCAGCCAAACCTTGACCAGAAACTGGATGATCTAATATAGCCTTAGCAAATACTTTTGAAGCTGCTTTGAATTTCTCAGGATCGGCTATAGATACTCTCTCAGCACCGGTATCATCGATAACGATAGCCTTTACCTTCTTAGAACCCAATACTGCACCTAAACCACCACGGCCAGCACTACGAATGTTACCCTCAGGATCTTTGAAAGAAATGTTAGCAGAAGGTAAACGATTTTCACCTGCTGGGCCAGCTACACCAATACCAACTTTTTCACCATATTTTTCGCTTAATATTCTGATTGCTTCGTAGTTACCACATCCTCCAAGGATTTCAGTTGGAGCTTCTTCAACAGTAACACCATTCATATCGATTTTGATTACGTAGAACTTGTCATCTGTTGGCATTCCTTCGATAACGAAAGCTTTAATACCCATTTTAGCCATTTTTTGAGAGAAAGAACCACCAGTGTTACTCTCTTTAATTGTACCGGTCAATGGGCTCTTAGCACCTACAGAAAGACGACCAGAGTTTGGAGCACTAGTACCACTTAATAAACCAGGAGCAAAGATTATCTTATTGTTTTTTCCTAAAGCATGGCAAGTAGGCTTAACTTCATCCGCAACAAAATTGGAAGTAAGAGCACGCCCACCTAAACCTGCATATTTAGCAGGTACTTCTTCAGTAGTAACCTTTAATGTTGTCATGTTTACTCTAATAAATTTGTTCATTATACTGACCCCCTTAGATAATTTATATTATTTTCTTTCTAGAGTTTTTCTCATTGTAAATATTATGCAATTACTGTACCAATTAATGCGAAGTAGCTTTGAAAAGAATGAATACCTTAAAATACAGTGTTGTATTATTAAATAATTAATTATTTTTCTAAAAAAGCCCACTATGTGTTCCTAATTAGAACATAGTCCCCTTTGAAGTTTGTATCATTTTGGCGCAGTGTGTCATTTCATCACACTCTTCCTTTATTTTCCCTTCTTTAACTTAAGGAGTAAGCATGGCTGTTGAGCCGTAGAAATGTAGCATGTTTACTTACTGTGTCCGACAATTTAGCAACTCAAGAAGTAACAACTTCTGAAGAGTGACAAAATATATTCACTAATCATGGTAATGATGCCAGAAAAAGATCCCAAATAATTCATTGTTATTCCTCCATCAAGTAGGAAAAGAAGTTACATAGTTCTATAATAATGCTTAATAAAAAGATACTCTCTTAGTAATAGCACAATTTTGTAGCGAGTGCATATTTTATACTAAGACTAGGGATAGTCAAATATAAAAAGAGAGGTGATATAGATGACTGATATCGCAAAAAAAGATACAGGGATTTTAGGTGGTTTATTTGGAGGACAGAGTAGTTTACTATTTTTCTTCTTGCTACTAGTGATTATCATGTGTAATTGTCCTGCTTTACGAGGGGTAACTGGAGATGAGTTGTTATTCTTCTTCCTATTACTAGTGGTATTATTTATGGGCCCAGGGATATGTAGAGGTTTTTAAATAATTAAAACTCCCAAAAAGTTCTAGAGAAGTTAATCTCTAGAACTTTTTACGTGTGCTAGCATGGGAGATAACTTGGCGGTGAAAGTCTGCCAAACAAGACAAAGTCCAATAATACCTAAATTTCAAGGAGTAAATGTAGCAGATATATGAGAGGAAGCTTATCGTTCTTACCTGGGGAGGTCTCAAGGATATGCTATTAAGATGAACTTTAGAATGGCAACCCATGTAGTGATACATGACTGAACCTTGAGAAGTCAGCAGAGGTCATAGTACTTATCTAGCCATGAATAGATAAGGAAGGACTGGACATTAAGGAGGATGGAGAATTTGAAGGATTCAAGGGATATACAACGACAGCAGAAAACTTCATATGAAGGCTCTAGTGCCAAAGGATAGGTTGGATGGAAAACGAAGGTATGCACAGAGTGCCTTTGTGATTGCTAGTCACTTTGAGATTCCCATTCTTTATGCTGTTATGCAAATGCAATTTTTTCCTTGGAATAACATGGGTTAGGTTAACACTTATGATAAGTTAATGAAAATATATCATCATTTTTATCGGACTTTGAATGTCAAGTTTTAATAATTAACTAAATGCAACACTAGAACTCCAAGTAGTGTTTTTTATGAAGAGACTAGCTCCTTTCTAATTTTGCTATTTCTAAGTAGAACGAGAAACAAAAAATTATTAACTTGAGAAGAGGATGACCAAATATTCAGCTGAGATTCTTTGTTTGATTGGATATCAAAAATAAACAAGCGTTGACAAATTACAAACAAAATTATAATATGTTTATTGAAATGCAAACAATATGGAGGAATGTCTATATGGAAAACATACGAGATATTTTTTGGAGCTCATCAATAGAGGATATAAAAAAGGGATACATATATAGTGAAAGTAAAGAAAAATTTACTTGTCTAATCTGTGGAGAAGGTTTTATAAACGGGATTATATATCCTAAAGACAATCTATTAATGGATGCGGAAAAAGCAGTTAAAACTCATATATCAGAAAATCATGGCTCGGTATTTAGCTTCCTAATAAATTTAAACAAAAGATATACTGGTTTTACAGATACTCAAAAAGAAATCTTAACCTACTTTTACCAAGGGCTGAGTGATAAGGAGATTATTGAGAAGCAGGGGGGTGGAAGCCCATCTACTATTAGAAATCACAGATTTAAGCTGCGAGAGAAAGAGAAGCAAGCAAGGATATTCTTAGCTTTAATGGAGTTACTTGAGGGGGGAGAAAGAGAAAAAGAAAGCAGTGATAAGCTTATAACTATTCATAGGGAGGCAACCATGGTGGATGATAGATATGTTATTACTGAGGCAGAAAGGGAAAAGGTACTAAAAAACTATATTAAGAATGGAAAAGTGAACACATTTCCTAGTAAAGAAAAAAAGAAAATAATAATTTTACAATATATGATAAATAAATTTCAGGCTAATAAAAAGTACTCAGAAAAAGAAGTAAATGAAATCATTAAAAGCATGTTAGATGACTATGTAACTGTTAGAAGATATCTTATTCAATACGGATTTATGGACAGAAACAAGGACTGTAGTGAATATTGGGTAAAGAGTTAAGTGAAGGGAATGCGAAGAGAGGATAGCATATGAAACCAAGAGAAGTATTGATTAGAGGAAATGGGTATTATTTTAGTATATTAACTAAAGAAAATGATGTGGAAATGGCACAAAAACTATGTGAGAAGTCCTCTGATTATTTTGAACTAGCAGAAGGAAAGCCTACATCATCTACTGCGGGACAGGAGCTATTTACAGACCTGCCTCCCGGAAAGGTACGGGAAGACAAAATGATTTTGGGAATTTTTAATCAAAATCATGATCTCATTGGTATCGTAGACATTGTAAAAAACTATCCTACAAGGCAAGTTTGGTTTATTGGGCTTATGCTGTTAGAGCCTGGTCAACGTAATAAGGGTTTAGGGAAGGAAGTGTTCAAACGACTTAGCAGATGGACATATAGCAAAGGTGTGAAGCTTCTAAAGCTAGCAGTGCTTGAAGAAAATCAAAGTGGCT
The DNA here is from genome assembly GCA_020832135.1 of Clostridiaceae bacterium. Taxonomy (GTDB): domain Bacteria; phylum Bacillota; class Clostridia; order Peptostreptococcales; family Natronincolaceae; genus JAFIFG01. The sequence continues at coordinate 54,266 of JAFIFG010000127.1, read as the reverse complement.
ATATTTTTTGGCAGAGTCTTGGATTTCAAACTCAATGCACAAAACCATATATGGTTGCAGATAAAGAAACAATAGTTTATGTTATGAGTATAAAACCCGTACCTTAATCATTAATAGCAAATTTCTTTAACTCAACATCCTTGGGAGATATATTTATGACAAAAACTACTTCTTGGTTGTGTTCTATCCACTAAATGAAATAAACTGCCCTTGTGAAAACATAGGTCGCACCCTACTGTGACTGTCATATTTGGATGACGAAATAATATCTTAGTAACGAATCCATTCCACGTTTAGAAACTCATCTTTAGGAGGAGGTGTACCTTCTAACCAATGGGGATACCATGCATTGACAATAAGGTGCATAGGTTCATGAGAAAATCCATTATCCCATCGTTGAATAAGTTGATCCTCAATGTAAAAAGCTACTTCGTGGGGATAATAGTCAATTCTATATCGATGAAATCCAGCCGTAGGATCAAAAGCAAGAGGATGAACTGCTTCGTGATAAGTATCCCCTTGATAATAAGTAGTAAACAAAACCTCTGTAGTGGCTTTATTAAAAATCTCTATATCAATTTCATGATAGAAATCAGGTGCTTTATAGAGGAAAAAGCCAGTAATAGAAGAAGGGACATTGGGAAGTTGCATGCTGATTTCATAGGAGCCGTAATGGAATTTATCAAGACTTTGCAGTTCTCCACCTTGAAGGGTACCTGCAGGCAGCATGATGCTTAGTTGTCCATTTTCAATCTTTACATTGGGGGGAGTCAATCTAGATCTACCTAGCTTACCACTGCGAATAAACCAAAGGTTAGTATTAAATGAATCAAATGTTTCTACATCATTATAAATACGAAATGCATCCTGTAGCCTTGTTTCAGCTAATCGATTAGAAGTGTCAGAAATTGGGAAAGTATCCCAAAGAGCAAAAACCCCTGTGTATGATCCAGAAACCAAATTTTTAAATTTTAAATCATCTTTCTTTGTGGATATGGAGACAATAGTAGTTTGATTTTTTGGTAAAACAACTTTCTTCATAGGAAGATCTAGCCATTCCTCCAAAGGATTCAGCAAACTGTATCCTAACCACAGGGTTTCTGTAGTGTTGCTAGGATTATGAATTTCTATTTGAACATCTAAGGATTCTTTTGACAAAAATACAGGTTTAGCATAAGTAACTTTTGAGAAATAGATGTTATTCTCTTGTTCAATTTTATGCTGCATTTGGGAATTTCCATGATTCCTACTTAAAAAATTGCCTGAAACAACTACATTGTCTAAAACAACTACCATGAAGGAAAAAGTAACAATAAAAATGGCAAATAAGAAAAAGATAGCGATTTTTCCATTTATCTTAATAGGCAAGATTAATGACCTCCTTTTTTATGAAAATTTTTTAAAAATCTGATCCATATTTTTAATTATGAAAATATGATAATGTAGAGCTATCAAATAAAAACGTAATATTAAGTTTTTATTTGATAGCTCTATATTATTTTCAGTAATACCCTAATGACTTAAGCTACAAACTAAAGAAAAAATTTAATCTTAATTTCAGAGTTGAAAATATGAAATTATAATAAGAAAATGATTTGCCACAAAATATAGTTGAAAAAGCAATAGAGTTGGGTATTATTATATTTTAATATATAATAAATTAAAGAGTTACTAAAGTTATGTAGGGGGCAAAGTATATGAAGAAAAAATTATTTACAACTTGTTTGATAACGTTAATAATCCTTTTAATAGTACCTTATTTTTTTTGGCAAACATCTCCCAAAAAGGAACTTCAGGTTCTTATTATAGACAAAACAGTGCCTGATACAAGCTATCGTGAGCATAAAGGTATTGTGTGGGCATTAAACTTTAATAAATATATAAAGGAAAATGGAGAGATCTATGACTTAGAAAAGGACTATGTAGGTTTTGCACCTCTTGAAAATTATACTTACAAAATACGTCCTATAGGGGAGCACTTATCTTTAGCATATGATTTGATTTATATGGCAGATACCTACGGGGTATATGAAGAGGAGTTCTATGGAGAAAATCTTCAGGGGCAACGATCTCCTCTTATCTACGGAGGACTTACTTTAGAAGAAATAAAAGAAATAAAGAGGACAGTATATAAAAATCAAATTCCGTTTATTGCAGAATTCAACAGCTTTGCTAGTCCTACTGGGATAGAAGCTAGAAAGGAGTTAACTAGTTTACTAGGGGTAGAATGGACAGGGTGGATAGGGCGTTATTTTGATGAACTGAATCCTGAAAAAAATGAAGAAATCCCTCCATGGATGATAAAGAATTATGAAAATCAAAATGGAGAAAATTGGAAATTCAAAGAAGGAGGATTAGTACTTATAAGGGAGGATGACCATATTCTTGTTCTAGAAGAAGCTAAAGACTATAAGGGAAAGGGCATTGGCTTTAGTTTTACAGAGAAGGGCAAGGAATTTTTTGGTATAAATAGTACATCTCGTTATAACTACTGGTTTGATATTCTTATAGAAGAGGAAGCCGAAGCATTGGCAAACTATACCTTAGATTTAACGGAAGAAGGTACAGAGAAGCTAAGGGAGTACAATATACCTAGTGTTTTTCCAGCAGTAACGAAATCAAGCTACTATGGCATGCCGATTTACTATTTTGCAGGAGATTATGCAGATATTGAATCTCTTCCTTTTTTTTATAAATATGCGGGGTTAGATAAGATTATTAGAGGTATAACCATGCTGCAGAGGGATAGCGGTGGAAACTTTTATTATAGAACTTACCTACCTATGATGGAGAAAATTTTAGAAGAAAGCTATAGATTTAAAAAAGAAAAAGATTTTAAAAATGTACAGGAATTTCAAGAAGACGGTATTGCTTATAATAGCAGAATTCAAAAGGATGTTTTTGAAGTGTATAATGAAGGCAACTGGCAAGAAACTTTAATTAAAGGTGTAAATATGGGTATGGCAAAACCTGGAACCTGGCCTGGAGAAGCTGCTATTACCTTTGAAGAATATTATCGCTGGATGAAGCAAATAGCAGCTATGGGCGCAAACACTATAAGGGTATATACGATACATCCACCAGAATTTTATCAAGCTCTTTGGTTACACAATCAAAACGTTCCTGAGCCTCTTTATGTTATGCATGGAATATGGATAGAAGAAGAGGGATTAGAGGAAACACTGGATGCCTTTATGCCTGAAAATACTTTACCTTTTGAAAATGAGATGAAGGATGTAGTGGATGTTATTTATGGCAATGTCAGTTTGGAGGAAAAGACAGGCCATGCTTGGGGAGCGTATACCTTTGATGTGTCCCCTTATATTAGTGGTTGGATTTTAGGGATCGAGTGGTATCCTTACATGGTGGAGAACACCAACAACCTGTATAAGGAGCTACCAGAATTTAAAGGAAATTATTTTTACACCAAAAATGCTGAAGCCTTTGAAAAGTGGCTAGCAGCTAGGATGGATTTTATTACTACTTATGAGTTTGAAAATTATGGAAGGCAAAGACCTGTTAGTTTTACAAATTGGCCAACTACAGATTTGCTAGAACATCCAGCTGAACCATTGGAACAAGAAGATTTAGTAGGAATCAACCCCAATAATATCTATATAAAGGATGATTTTAAGGCAGGATATTTTGCCAGCTATCACGTATATCCTTACTATCCAGATTTTATGAATTATGAAGAAAAATACTTAAACTTCATAGACCATAGGGGAGAAAGGAATAACTATGCAGGTTATTTAAAAGATTTGATAGATACTCATACCATGCCTGTAGTAATTGCTGAATTTGGTGTTCCAGCCTCAAGGGGAAAAACCCATAAAAATCCCTTTGGATGGAACCAAGGAAAAATAAGGGAAAAGGAACAAGGGGAAATAGGTGTAAGGCTTTTTGAAGATATGGTGGCTCAAGGTGCTGCAGGAGGTATTTTATTTACTTGGCAGGATGAGTGGTTTAAGCGGACTTGGAATACCATGGAATTAGATAACCCAGATAGAAGACCTTATTGGTCTAATGTACAAACTAATGAACAGCGTTTTGGATTACTAAGCTTTGAAACCAACAAAAAGCCTTTGGATGCTGATAAAGAAAAATGGGGAAAGGAATACCTGATTTATGAAGATGGGAAGAACATATTAAAATCACTATATATGGATCATGATGAAGCTTATCTTTATTTTATGCTGGAATATGACCCTGAGGAAAATGCTATAGAGGAAATGAATTTTTATTTCTTCTTAAATACGATAAAGGAACAAGGTAATAAAACAACCCCCTTTGTAAATGGCTTAGCATTTGAAGAAGGTATTGATTTTGTTATAGAAATAGCTGCCGAAGAAGGAAAAAGCAGGGTTTGGGTAGATCAATATTATGATCCCTTCTATTATCAATATGGCCATCAGCTGCAGTATTTACCTAGAAAAGGGGAAGTCAAAAAAAATAGTGGTGAATTTAACCCCATCTATTTAGCACTATCAAGGCCTATGGTAATTCCTTCAACAGGTATGGAAATACCCTTTGATTATTATGAAACTGGTAGGTTGAAAAAGGGAATAGGTAATCCAAAAGTTGAAGAATATGATTCCTTAGCTGATTATTACATCCATAAAGAAGAAGGACGTATAGAAATGAGGATTCCATGGCTATTGCTAAACTTCAAAGATCCTAGTCAAAAAGAAATAATGGGGGATCTATGGAAGAGTGGGTTAAAATCCTCTGACAATATAGAAGTCATAGAGGTTAGTGTAGGTATTAGCCATAATAAAGAAAAAGTAGATACACTTCCTAAAAGAAAAAATGGAGCAAAGGAGAAGGAAATGCTTTCTTATCAATGGGACCGTTGGGAAAAACCTAGTTATAAAGAAAGATTAAAAGCATCTTATTATATTTTTCAAGAATTTTTTACAAAGCATTAAAATCTATGAGGGGGGATGTAAAATGAAAAAAATTCTAGTAGCAGACGATGAAGTAACTTTAAGAATGTTGATTGTGGATAGCATCGAGGATTTAGGTTTTGAGGTTGATGAAGCAGAGGAGGGAAAAGAAGCTTTAGAAAAAATTCAAAACAATGACTATGATTTAATCATTTTAGATTATATGATGCCCAGTATGACAGGAATAGAAGTACTAAATTCTCTAACAGAGGTAAAGAAGAAAAATGCAATTATTTTGATGCTGACAGCGAAGACACAAGATAAAGATCAACAACTTGCCATCGAAGCAGGGGTGGATTATTTCATGACAAAACCCTTTAGTCCAATGGAGTTATATAATTTTGTGAAGGAGGCTTTACATGATTAATGAAAAAGAAGCCGCCTTTAAAATTAGGTCAAAATACTATCGGATGGTTGGTACTTTAATAGGGATATTGATTCTACTAATTATTGTTGCAGGAGTCTATATTACAGCTGTGCAAAGTGAATTAAGTAAAGAGAGGGAAAAAATCACACAAAAATTTATAGCTGTAGAAAGCCTAGAAGAAACATTAATGCAGGTCTTGTTTAGGGCAAGGGGTTATTATGCTTTTCAGGACCAGTGGGAGTTGGAGCAGCTAAATAAGAGTCTAGAGCAGTTTAAGACAGAGATAGAAGCTTTTAAAACTTTAGACTTAACAGAGGAAGAGATGGAACTAAGAAAGGATTTGGAGAGCTTTTATTTTAACTATAGCAACAATTTATTACCACTTGCAATATCCTACGTGGAAAGGGATGATTATGAAGCCTTAAGAACATTGTCCAGTGGTGGAGTAAATACAGAGATCAACAATTTTCTTGACTACACTAAGCGGTTTAAAATAGAGTCAGAAGCACAGAGGGAAGCTATTTATGAAGAAATAATAAAGGTGTCTAATCAATTTAAAATAATAACTACGGCTATAGGAGCATTAGGTCTTTTTATGATGATTTTTATGGTGGGAAGACTACTAAAAGAAATTGTTTTTCCCATTGAGGCATTAAGCAATGCTACCAAACTTATTTCAAAGGGAGAACGGACTTATTTGACAGAAACTTACCCTCCAAATGAGATAGGTCTACTGGCATTATCTTTTCAAGAGATGCTAGAAAAAATTCATGAAAAGGAAGAAGAGTTAACTGCTCAAAATGAAGAACTGATATCTCAGCAGGATGAATTGCAAAACCAACAAGAAAAACTACGAAACTATTTAATAGAAGTAGAAAATATAAAAAAGGCATTAGATCAATCAGCCACTGTATGTATTACCGATAAAAAGGGAGTTATTCTTTCTGTCAATGAAATGTTTTGCAAAACTACACAATTTGAAAAAGAAGCATTAATAGGAAATACCACAAGAGTATTAAAAAGTGGTTTTCATCAGGAAGCTTTTTATAAGGACATGTGGGAAACTATAGAAAGTGGTAGAATGTGGAATGGAGAAATGAAAAACAGAAAAAAAGATGGAACCTATTTTTGGATGAATGCTACTATTGTGCCGTATATCAATACTGAGGGAAGGCCTTATCAATATATTTTAATAGGGATAGACATTACTGAAACAAAAAAAATTCAAGAGAAATTAAAGGAACTTCTAGAAGAAACAAAGTTTACAAAAGAAAAAATAGAAAGATATAGTGATTTAAACCAATATTTAACCATGACTTTAGAAAAAGAAAAATTTTTAGAGGTTGTATTTAATTACTTTAAGGAAGTATACACCTTTGATAAAGGTATACTTGTACACACAAGAGATATGAAATATCGTGCTAAAGGGTTGACCAAAGAAAAGCTAGAAAAATTTTTAAAAGATGAAAATATGCAAGAAATAACTCTAAGACTAAAGGGTGAAAAGTATTTTGTTGTAAAACGGGAAGCTAAACCCAATGAGGGTGGAATTGCTGAAGAAATCTTTTATTGCTATGATTTATATAGCAGTATTTTAAGCACTGATGGAACAGTAGAAGGTTTTTTTGCTTTAACAAGAATAGGTATTCCTTTCCAGAAAGAAGAGGTAGAGGAAATAAATGGCCTCATGAAGCAGTTGTCCGTAGCACTTAGCAGGATCAATATGTATGAAGAAGTGGAAAATACAAAGAATTTAAATGAAAATATTATTGAAAATGTAAATGAAGGTCTACAATTGGTTTCCCTAGAGGGAGAGATGTTGCAGTATAATCAGATATTAATAAGCCTCTTAGAGCTAGAAGGTTATAGAGATAAGCACACCGAAGATAAAGAAATTTGGATAGAGAATTTTACAAGGAATTGCAAAGAAAAAGATACATTGAAAGCTTTCTTTGAAGAGGCAATAGATCCTTTTACTAGTGAATCAAAGGAGATACGCTATACCATAAGGGGAGGAAGGGAAGGCTTTATACAGGTGTATGCATCGCCTGTTTTCATGCATAAACAAAAAATAGGTACTATTTTTGTTTATAGAGATATTACAAAGGAATACGAGATAGATAAAATGAAGTCTGAGCTTGTTAGTACTGTAAGCCACGAGTTAAGAACCCCTTTATCCAGTGTGTTAGGTTTTACGGAAATGCTTTTAATGAAGGAGTTAAAACCAGAAAGGCAAAAAAAATATTTAGAGACCATCCATAAAGAGGCAAAAAGATTAACCAATCTCATCAATGATTTTTTGGATCTTCAAAGAATGGAATCCGGTAAGCAGGAATACACTATGACCGTAAATCCTGTAAATGAAATAGCCATGGAAATTATAGAAAAATTCAAGCATGAAAAAAGACATAATATTTATGTAGTAGATGAAGCTGCTTTTGTAAGGGCAAAAATTGACAAAGACAGAATGATGCAAGTATTTAGCAATTTAATTAGCAACGCTATTAAGTTTTCTCCTGAAGGGGGAGACATAGCTATTACTTTTAAAAATCATGAAAATACACTAATAGTTAGTATTAAGGACGAAGGAATAGGAATACCGGCGGAAGCATTACCTAATATATTTGATAAATTCAAGAGAATAGATAATAGTGAAACAAGAAAAATAGGAGGTACAGGATTAGGACTAGCCATTTGCAAAGAAATCATAGAAGCCCATGGGGGAAGAATTTGGACTGAGTCACAGGAGGGCAAAGGAACTACGGTGTTTTTTTCCCTATCTTTTTACCAAGAAGAAGGCAATGAATATATAGTTACAGAGGAGGAAGAAAAAAAATATGATGAAGACAAGCAGCATGCTAATGTAATGCTTGTAGAAGATGATATAAGTCTAGCCCTCTTATTGTCGGAAGCTTTAAAGAGTAGAGGTTTTACCGTATTTCATTATACAAATCCCAAAAATGCTTTAGAAGGTGCAACAGAGATTCCTTTGGTAGGTATCGTTATTGATTTGATGCTAGGGGATGAAATGAGTGGGTGGGATTTAATCCAACAATTAAAGGAAGTGGAAAAAACAAAGAATATTCCTATTATTATTTCCTCCGCAATAGAAAGATCAGAAGAAAACATAAAAAAATATGAAGTTTATGATTATTTAGTGAAACCCTACCCACCCAATCAATTAGCTAAAAGGCTGTTGGAATTATTGAAATCTCAAGAAGTATTTAGAGAAGAAAGAAGGGGTGAAGGAAATGAATAAAGAAAAAATGGAAGCTATGCTTCGTAAGAGTCGGTATCAATTCTTAAAAGAAAAAAAAGAAGAAATAGACGATGTAGTAAAAAGCTTATTATACTTCATTGAAAAAGAAACAAGAGAAGATTATGATGTAATATATAGATTTTTCCATAGTTTAAAGGGAACTGCTGGAACATTAAACCTAATAAATCTTTCCAGTATAGCTGAAAAAATGGAGTTGTTATTAGTGGAAAAAGAAGATGCTTATCCTTTAGAGGATAAAGTTATTGCATTGTTAGTTAAGGGCATAGGGCAGATACTACTATTAGTAGAGGAGGGTTTGGAAGGTCATGTTGTTGAAGAGAAAGGGAAGAAAAGCGAAGAAGAAATATTTGAAATCTCACTTCGGGAAATAACTACTAATGTAAATTACACAGGAAAAATATTAATAGTTGATGATGATATATCTTTGTTAAATTTTTTAGAGGATCTACTGAGAGGTCATGGCTATGAAGTCATGATATCCTCTAATCCAGAAGAAGCAATGACTACTTTAAAGATAGAATCAATGGACCTAGTTATATTGGATATTGTTATGCCTGGCAAATCTGGTTTCGATATTCATGATTATGTTGTAGAAGAAAAAATTGATGTGTCAGTGATTTTTCTTACAGGACTTCAGGAAAAAAACGTAAGATATAAAGCCTTAAGAGATGGTGTAGACTATTTTTTCCAAAAACCTATAGAACCTAATGAACTCTTATCACGGATAGAAGGAATCATGAAAAAACAGAATAAAAAGACATTAGAAATTTTCACCGATGAATTAACAGAAGCATATACGAGGAAGTTTTTTGCAAAACGATTTGAAGAAGAAAAGCATAGGCATGAAAGACAGAAAAAAAGTTTATCTATTGCCTTTTTAGATTTAGATTATTTTAAAAAAATTAATGATATCTATGGTCATATTTTTGGTGATGAAATTTTAAAGGGTTTTGTAGAAATTATAAAAGGCAATCTAAGGAATTATGATGAGGTTTTTCGTTATGGTGGAGATGAGTTTCTTATTCTTTTCCCTGAAACTACTGGTGAAGAAGCCTATGAAATTGTTGCAAGGATTAGAAAATCAGTGCAGGAAAGAAAGTTTACTTCAATAGAGGAGAAAAAAGACGTTATTATTTCCTTTAGTGCTGGTATTGCCATGATGGCAGAGGAGGATTTATCCATGACAGACCTTATAAAAGCAGCAGATGCAGCACTTTATGTAGCTAAAGAAAATGGTAGGAACCAAACGATTTATGAGCATGGAAAAATGAAAAAAAGACAAAAAAGGATTTTGGTAGTGGATGACGTCACCCTTATAGCTAATCTTATTAAAACGAGACTTGCTTATTTAGAATATGATATAGAGCATGCTAAAGATGGAGAAGAAGCTCTTCGTAAGATAAAAACTTTTCAGCCAGACGTTGTTTTGTTAGATATAATGCTGCCTAAAATAATTGGTACAGAGGTGTTAAAAAGAATCAAAGAAGATCCATCTTTAAAGAAATTAAAAATTATTATGATGTCGGCTAAAAACAAAGAAAAAGATATAGTACAGAGTTTTCAATTAGGTGCCAATGACTATATTACGAAGCCTTTTTCATTGGAAGTGTTGGAAGAAAAAATTAAAAAGGTTTTATAAATATAGAAGAATAGGGTGCTATTATGCTGATAAAGGATTATATACTGCATTTATTTTTATTTATGCTTGCAGTCAATATATTTTTATTTTTATTTTTATTGGTAAAGAAAATATACATGAAAAGATTAAATAAGAAAGAAGAAGATTTACGAGAAAAATATGAAGAAAAGCTTATGGAGTACATGAGACATCAGGATAAAACACAGCTAATTATTCCCTCCAATAAGTTAGAAAGGAAAGTTTTTCAAGAATTGCTTTTAAGCTACAGTTCATTTTTAACAGGCAATACAAAAGAACTATTAAGAAATGCTTTAGGGAAAGAAAGTGTAATAGGGGAGATTAAAAAAAATTTGAAAAGCAAAAACCCATGGAAGAAAAGAATAGCTACTTATCAAGCTGGAGAATTTGGTGTCAACGAAGTCAGCACTAAATTATTGAAGCAACTAGAAACCAACGATAGAGAACTGATATACATTACAGCTAGAGCTTTAATAAAGATAGGAGGAAAAACATATTTAAAAGAGATTCTCCGGGAAGTAGCTAAAGGAAATAAGATGGAAAAAAACAATATCCTAATTTTAATAGAAATGATTGATGAAGATATAAAAGATACATTGGAGGTGATGATGCTAGAACAAAATTCTTTTATAAATGCCCTAGCATTGGAGATTTATGGAAAAAGGCAATATGTGGAAGGGGTTAAATGGATCAAGAAAATGGTCTTGCATTCTTTAAAGGAAGTAAGAATTGCAGCTTTAAAAGGAGGATATGCCTTAGGTGATATTGGAGATAAAGACTATCTTAATAGAATAGTGGCATTAGAGAAGGACAAAGAATGGGAAGTAAGAGCTTTCCTAACAAAATTTTTAAAAAATGTAAAAACTGAGGAATCTATTAATATTTTAGTAAGACTTATGAAGGATCCTAATTGGCTTGTAAGACATAATGCTGCCATTGCCTTAAATAAACAAGGTGAAAGAGGCTTAAGAGCATTGATAGAGCTATTAGATTCAGAAGATAGGTTTGCAAGAGATAAAGCTAGGGAAGTAATACATAAAGAAATTATTTTTCATGAACTTTTATCTAAGTTAGAAGAAGGGTCTTTAAAAAACAAACTACTCCAAAGAATAGATACTACATTATTGGAGGTGACGGAAAATAGTTAATGATAATTTTTGGATTCAAATAATTATTTATTTTAACCACTTTATTTTATATTATTTAGTTTTTGTTAATTTCATTTATACTTTGCTCTTTATCTTATCCATAGGAGCTATATACATTTATCGACAAAAGAATAAGTACTGGTCCTACGAAGATATGATATCATCTAGCTATACCCCACCTTTATCTATTATTGTTCCTTGCTATAATGAAGTACAAACTATTGTGGATAATATAAAAGCATTGTTGAGTTTGGAATATGGAGAATTTCAATTGGTGATAGTAAATGATGGCTCTAAGGATGAGACATTAGAGATATTGATAAAAGAATTTGAGTTAGAAAAAATAGATATGCCTTATAGAAGGCAAATTAATACAAAAAAAGTAAAAGGAGTATATTTATCTACAATAATAGATAGTATCATAGTGCTAGATAAAGAGAATGGAGGAAAAGCAGATGCATTAAATGCAGGAATCAATATAGCCGAGTATCCTTTGATTACTGCAATTGATGCAGACTCTATTATTGAAAGAAATTCTCTTGTAAAGGTTGTAAGACCCTTTGTTGAAAATCCTCATGTAGTTGTTTCCGGTGGAGTAGTAAGGCCAGTAAATAATGCTATTATTAGCAACGGTTTTATAGAAGAAATAAGACTAGGAAAAAAATCTTTAGTACGATTTCAAATTGTTGAATATCTAAGAGCTTTTCTGTTTGGAAGAATAGGCTGGGGAGTGATTAATACCCTACTGATTATATCTGGTGCTTTTGGAGTTTTTAATAAAAAAGTAGTAATAGAAGCAGGTGGATATACACAAGATACAATTGGTGAAGATATGGAATTGATTGTAAAAATATATCGTAAAATGAAGGAAAATGGCAAAAAATATAAAATCGTTTTTGTACCTGATCCTGTATGCTGGACTCAGGTTCCAGAAGATAAAAAAACCTTGAAAAATCAGCGGAAACGCTGGCACAAGGGTTTAATGGATACGATGCTAAATCATGTAAAGATGCTTTTTAATCCTAAGTATGGAGCCGTTGGGTTGATTGCTATGCCTTACTTTTTTTTCATAGAGATGATAGGACCTGTTATAGAAATAATAGGATATGTTTTTTTCATTTTATCCTTCTGGTATGGAATCATTAGTTTTGAATTTGCCTTTATTTTTTTTGGATTTGCTGTAGTCTATGGTGTATTTCTATCTAGTGGTGCTATTTTATTAGATGAATATAACTTTAAAAAATACGATGGGATTTGGGAGTATTTACTATTAATTGCCTATAGTATTCTCGAAAACTTTGGCTACAGACAGTTAACAACTTGGTGGAGATTCGTAGCTTTTTGGCAGTACAAAAGAAGTGGGAATAAATGGGGAGATATGAACAGAAAAGCATTTAATTCAAATGCCACAAATGAGGGATACAATAGCAAACTTTAAGGTTGTTTATAAAATCTATGATTATAGGCACTACAGTAGTCTTTGGTAAGCTTAGGGCATTGTACTACAATAGGTGAAAAAAATTACAATTATATGAAAATTACTCCTACTCAATTGAGAACTGCACCAGAATTAGTGAAGGGAGAGACATTTGTTCCTCTAAATATATTTAGGGAAGTAGTAGGTATGAATAATGCATATGAGTTTGAAGCACAGACTGTAATAGATGATGGTGAAATAATGCACTAAAGAGTGCTAAGAAGATTTTTTAAAAAAAACTTGTCATATAAATAGTATTATGATATTATGAAATAAATTAAAAATTATTGCACAATGGAGTGTATAGATGAAGAAGCGACGAAGCTTACAAAACAGAAGGTAATTCTTTTGTTTGTGAGCTTTTTGTGTTTTTGTATCGCCTAGATAAAGGAGTGACTAGATGGCTACACAAGAGAAACAAAGAATGATTCAGGAATATGTACCAGGTAAGCAAGTCACATTAGCCCATTTGATTGCTCACCCCCAACATGGTATTTACAAAAAGCTTGGCTTAATAGAAGATCAATATGATGCCATAGGTATTCTAACCATAACTCCCAGTGAAGCTGCTATTATTGCAGCCGATGTAGCAACGAAGACTGCCAGTGTGGAAATCGGTTTCCTAGATAGATTTAGTGGTTCTTTAGTTATTACTGGGGATGTTTCAAGTGTCGAATCTGCTTTATTTGGCATTATAGACAGCTTGAGCAAAACTTTAGATTTTACTCCTACCCAAATAACAAAGTCTTAAGAGTGTGCTAGGATGAAAAAGATTATTTTAATAGGAAAAAGTGGAAATGGCAAAACTTCTCTTAGTCAAAGACTAAACCAACAGGATCTTATTTATAAAAAAACACAGGCAATGGAATTTCAAAAATTTATCTTGGATACTCCTGGAGAATATATTGAAAACAGAAGGTTTTATAATGCTTTAATAACAGGTTCTGTAGATTGTGACGTTATTGGTCTTCTTCAAGCGGCAAATGAGTCCGATCATATTTTCCCTCCGGGATTTGGAAACTTGTTTAACAAGCCTATTATAGGTATAATTACAAAGACAGATCTTGTAGCAACCTCTGTGGAAGTCGAACAACATTTGCAGCAAGCAGGTGTGGAAAGAATTTTTAAAGTTAGTGCTCTAACAGAGGAAGGTCTAAAGGAATTAAAGGACTATTTAGAAATAAAAGGGTAAATACAAGTGATGTCTTGAATAAAAATACAACCCTAAACACAGTAGACAGGTTATAGAAAGTGGAACAAATGAAAATATAATCAATGAAGATTATAAAGGTATCAAAGGAGGAAGATGCCATGAGCAAACGAGTAGTAATAGCCGACGATGAACCTATTACTAGAATGGATATAGTAGAAATATTACTTGAAGAGGGCTACGATGTTGTAGGAGAAGCTTCAGATGGATTTGATGCAATTGAATTATGTCAAAAGTATAAACCTGACTTAGTGTTAATGGATGTAAAAATGCCCTTGTTAAATGGTTTGAAAGCAGCAGAAATAATACATCAAGATGAACTAGCAGGATGTATCGTATTAATAACGGCTTATAGTGGGAGAGAGTTTGTAGAGGACGCTAAAAAAGTAGGGGTCATGGGCTATGTTGTTAAACCAATCAATGAAAAAAATCTTTTACCAACACTAGCAGTTACAATGTCAAAGAGTAAAGAATTTGAAGATATGAAAAAAAAGATTAAGGACACACAAAATAAACTAGAAGATAGAAAACAAATTGAAAGAGCAAAAGGTATTTTAATGAAAAATGAATGTATCTCTGAAGCAGAAGCTTACAATAGAATTAGAGGATTGAGTATGTCCAAAAGACGTTCTATGGGAGAAATAGCAAGGATCATTACGATGAATCAATAGAATCTAATGAGGGGTGAGTAGATGCTGCGAGAACTTTGCAAAACTTATACAAAACTATCAGAGGATGATGTGTTGATTTTGGAAAATGTAAAAGAAGCACTACCACTGATTTCTAGAGCAGTTCAAGCAGATGTTTTTATTGACTGTTTAACGAATATACCCAATATAGCTATTGTAGTAGAAGAAACTAGACTAGGTAAAGGTAAATCTATGTATCAAGAGTCAGTAATAGGAAAATTTGCATTAAGAGAGAACGAGCCTGCTGTTTTACGAACATTAGAAACAGGTGTTTTTTCAAGAAATTTAAAAGCACTAACACAAGAAAAGAAAAAAGTTAGTCAAATTGTAGAGCCTATAAAAAATAAATATGGTCAAGTAATTGGTGTTTTGATTATTGAACAGGATATTACAAATGACATTAAGAGAGACAAAGAAATGGAAAATTTACTAGAGATAACAGAAAAGTTAACAGAAACAGTAAACAATTTTAAAAGTGCTGAAAGTACAATTATGCATTACGTCAATGAAGCTATCATCATGTTTGATAGAAATGGTATTGCAATTTATTGTAATCCTGAAGCTCATCAGCTTTATAAAAAGCTAGGTTATCAAGATGAGATTGTTGGACTATCTTTCAGTAACTTAATCTTTGGAGATATGAATTTTAATGGGTCTATCCACAATGATTTTATAAATATAGTAGAGGTAAAGGTAGGGGAGCTATCGCTTCGAGTGAAATATGTGGCTATGGAAGATGAAAGTGAAGTTGTAGGTTTTATTATGATCATTAACGATATTACAGAAGTCAAGGAAAAAGAGATGGAGCTTATTTCCAAATCTGTTGCCATGAGTGAAATCCATCATCGTGTCAAAAATAATTTACAGACTATCGCTAGTTTATTGAGGTTGCAATCTCGGCGTATTCATGATGAAAATGCAAAAAAAGCCTTTAGCGAAAGTATTAGTAGAATTTTAAGCATAGCTATAACTCATGAACTTCTGGCACAAAAAGGTTTAGATAATATTGACTTGAGAACCATTTTAGAAAAAATAAAAGAGAGTATTATAGACTATGTAATATCTTCAGATGAAAATATTGCTATTCATATAAAGGGAGACCCTATTATCGTAGATTCAGATAAGGCCACCTCCATTGCACTTGTAGTTAATGAACTTTTACAAAACTCTCTAAAACACGGTTTCAAAGGAAGAGACAATGGAGAAATTGAAGTTAATATTGTAAAAGGAGAAGTCTATACACAAATTACTGTTGTAGATGATGGTGTTGGTTTCAACACCAAAAAAACAAAAAGTAAAAGCTTGGGTTTGAGCATTGTAAAAAGTATTGTTGGAGAAAGACTTTATGGAAATATTCAGATAAATTCTAATGGTGACGGAACAGCAATCTGTTTTAATTTCAAAAACAAATAAAAAGTACAACGGCGTACTTTTAAAAGGCAAAGAGGCCAAAGACTTATGTAATTAACACATAGGTTTTTGGCCTCTTTTTCTTTATCAAGTTGAAAGGAGGGAGATCTTGCGGGAGAATATTTTAAGTGTAGGGATTGATATTGGGACATCAACTACTCAATTGGTTTTTAGTAAATTTACAATTGAAAATACAGCTTCTGTAATTGCTATTCCTAAAATACAAATTATTGACAAAGAAGTTATTTATAGAAGTAATATACACTTTACTCCGTTGTTGTCTGAAACAAAGATAAATGGAGATGCTGTCAGAGAAATCATTGAATCAGAGTATAAAAAAGCAGCTATCTCCTTTGAAAAAGTTGATACAGGAGCAGTAATTATTACTGGAGAAACAGCAAGAAAAGAAAATGCCAATGAGATTTTAAATACTTTAAGTGGTATGGCTGGTGATTTTGTTGTAGCTACTGCAGGACCTGATTTAGAAAGTATCATTGCTGGTAAAGGGGCAGGAGCAGAAAAAATTTCGAAAGAAAAAAATGCAACAGTGGCTAATCTGGATATAGGTGGAGGTACTACCAATATAGCGGTTTTTAGAAATGGAGAAGTCATAGATACTGCTTGCCTTGATATTGGTGGTCGACTTATTAAATTTGAAGGAAATTCATCTAAAGTAAGTTATATTTCCAATAAAATGAAAATTTTGGCGGAAGATATGGGGTTGGAAGTTCAAATAGGTAAGATCATGGAAATGAAAGAGGTAGATGCTCTATGTCAAAGAATGGCATCAATCTTAGCTGAAAGCATAGGGATTCTTCCTGCGACACCACTCTTAGACAAAATGCTGACGGGTACTCCTCTTAAACATCAAGGAATAATAAACTATATTTCTTTTTCTGGTGGTGTAGCAGATTGTATTTTAAATAAAGGTAGTGAAAATCCACTTCTATATGGAGATATAGGCGTTACCCTAGGAAAGGCTATAGGTGCTTCTGACTGGCTAGAGAATTGTCAAGTGCTTGAGGCTGTGGAAACCATTGGAGCAACTGTGGTAGGAGCAGGGACACATACAACAGAAATTAGTGGTAGCACCATTACTATTGCACCTTCTCTTTTGCCTATGAAAAATATCCCTATTTTACGACTGACGTCAGAGGATGAAATGTTAGAGGATGAAAAATTAAGTCATAGAATTACTGAAAAACTCAATTGGTTTTCCTTAGAAAATGGTGGACAGATGGTGGCTTTAGCAATGAAGGGAATAAAAAACCCAAATTTTCAGCAGGTACAAAGATTATCAAAGGCTATCATTAGAGGAATGAAAGCTAGATTAGCAGAGAAAGAGCCTATCGTTATAGTTGTTGAAAATGATATGGCTAAAATATTAGGACAAGCTATTCATGCACACTTAGTAGAAAAAATAGATGTCATTTGTATTGACACTATTAAAGTTGATAATGGTGATTACATTGATATAGGTAAACCATTAGCTAATGGAAAAGTAGTTCCTGTCATTATCAAAACCTTAGTGTTCAATTATTAATAATAGAAGGGAGATAAAATATGCTATTAAAAACTAAAGTATTTGGTACTGTTTATCAGTTCAAAAGTTTAAATGAAGTAATGGCCAAAGCAAATGAAGAGCGGTCAGGGGATAAGCTAGCAGGTTTAGTGGCAGATTCAACTACAGAAAGAATAGCTGCAAAGGAAGTATTGAGCAAACTAATGTTAAAGGACATAAGGAATAATCCTGCCGTGCCTTATGAAACAGATGAGGTAACAAGAATTATTCAAGATAGCATCAATGAAAAAATCTATCAAGAAATACAAAACTGGACCGTTTCAGAACTAAGAGAATGGATTTTGAATGATGAAACTACTGGTAGTGATATTAGAAGAATCAGTAGAGGATTAACCAGTGAAATGATTGCAGCAGTTGCAAAGTTGATGTCTAATTTAGATTTAGTATATGGTGCTAAAAAAATCATTGTGACTGCCCATTGTAATACTACTATTGGTGAACACGGTACATTAGCCTATAGACTTCAACCTAACCACACAACAGATAATATAGAAGGGATTAAAGTTTCTCTTTTTGAGGGGTTAAGCTATGGTGTAGGTGATGCAGTACTAGGTTTAAATCCAGTAAATGACACAGTCAACAGTGCCAAGAATGTATTGGAGTTATTTGAAGAAGTAAAACAACAGTGGAAGATACCAACACAAACATGTGTCTTAGCACATATAACAACACAAATGGAGGCTATTAAGCAAGGTGCACCTTCGGATATGATTTTCCAAAGTATTGCAGGAACTGAAAAAGGTAATGAAGCCTTCGGTGTAAACGATAGTATTTTGACTGAGGCTAGAGACCTTGTATTAAAGGAAGGAACTTCTACAGGTCCAAATGTTATGTATTTTGAAACTGGTCAAGGATCAGAACTTTCTTCAGATGCTCATATGGGTGTTGATCAAGTCACATTAGAAGCTAGATGCTATGGATTGGCAAAGAAGCATAGTCCTTTCTTAGTGAATACAGTTGTTGGCTTTATTGGACCGGAATATTTATATGACAGCAAACAAGTAATCAGAGCAGGTTTAGAGGATCATTTCATGGGCAAATTATCGGGTATTCCGATGGGAGTAGACGTATGCTACACCAACCATATGAAGGCAGATCAAAATGATATTGAGAACCTAAGTATGCTGTTAGCCAATGCTGGTTGTAATTTCTTAATAGGAGTACCTGCAGGAGACGATATCATGCTTAACTACCAAAGTTCAAGCTTCCATGATGCAGCTACATTAAGAGAATTATTGAATTTAAAACCAATTCCTGTATTTGAAAAATGGTTAGAAAAGATGGGGATTTATGAAGGTGGTAAACTTTCAAAACGAGCTGGTGATGCATCTATTTTTTTAAGATAAAAGAAAAAGGAGGCGATTGTATTGATTTCAGAAGAAGCAATTAAACAAATGGTCCAACAAATTATTGAGCAGGTTACTACAGAAAAAACAGAAACCTTTCAAGACAATACTTCTGAGGGCACTACTACACAGATAGTGTCTACTATGGATGATAATCTGAAGGATTTAACCGAAGTAAAGATGCAGGATTACTTTCAAGTACCCGCCCCAGAAAATAAAGCATCTTACTTAAGCCTTAAAAAAAATACACCTGCAAGAGTTGGTATTTGGAGAACAGGAGCTAGATATACAACAGATACATTGTTAAGGTTTAGGGCAGATCATGCTGTTGCAATGGATGCAGTATTTACATATGTTTCAGAAACTTTATTAGAAGAAATGCAATTATTTTCAGTAAATACTTTATGTGGTGACAAAGATGAGTATATTACAAGACCTGACTTAGGAAGAAAATTTAGTGAAGAAACCCTTGAAATGATTAAGGAAAGATGTGTAAAGGCTCCACAAGTTCAAATCTATGTATCTGATGGCCTAAGTTCAACAGCAATAGAAGCCAATATTAAGGATATCTTACCATCTATCATGCAAGGTCTACAAAATGAGGGGCTTAAAGTGGGAACACCATTTTTCGTTAAGCACGGTAGAGTACCAGCGATGGATGTTATTTCTGAAACCCTTGATGCTGAAGTAACGGTAGTATTAATCGGTGAAAGACCAGGATTAGCTACTGGAGAAAGTATGAGTTGTTATATGGCTTATCGCGGAAAAGTAGGGATGCCAGAGTCAAGAAGGACTGTTATTTCTAATATTCACAATGGAGGTACTTCTGCTACAGAAGCAGGAGCACATATAGCTGAAATTGTTAAAGAGATGATAAAACAAAAAGCAAGTGGATTAGATTTAAAATTATAAAATAGATAAGAATGGAGTGAAGAAGATGAAGAATGATGCATTGCGTGCTTCTGTCCTAAGTGTGAAAATCATTCCTAATGCAAGCGCTGATTTAATAAAGGAATTAAAATTGGAGCAGGGGCATAGAAGTATAGGAATTGTAACCGCTGACAGTGATGATGTTGCATATACTGCATTGGATGAGGCTACAAAGAAAGCAGATATAAAAGTAGCCTATGCAAAATCCTTTTATGGTGGTGCTGCCAATGCCAATACAAAATTAGCAGGAGAATTTATTGGCATTGTTTCGGGACCCAATCCAGCAGAAGTAAGAAGTGGCTTAGATGCAATAGTAGATGCTATTGAAAACGATGCATGTTTTTATAGTGCAAATGAAGATGATTCTATTGCTTACTATGCTCATTGCATCTCTAGAACAGGCTCCTATCTATCTGAGGTGGCTGGTGTCAAAGAGGGTGAAGCATTAGCCTACTTGATTGCACCACCGCTAGAGGCAATGTATGCATTAGATGCAGCTATGAAGGCAGCGGATGTAGAAATGGCATGCTTCTATGGGCCACCTACAGAAACTAACTTTGGTGGTGGCTTATTAACTGGAAGCCAATCTGCTTGTAAGGCTGCCTGCGATGCTTTTGCAGAAGCAGTGAAATTTGTAGCAGATAACCCAACAAAATATTAAAGTGAGTTGAGATTATTATGAGTTATGCACTAGGGTTACTAGAAACTTATGGCTATACAGCTGCTATTGTAGGTTTAGATACCGCTTTAAAGTCAGCTAATGTTATGTTAAAGGATTTTGAAAAAATTGGTGGTGGCTTAGTTACAATAATGGTTGAAGGAGATGTGGCTGCTGTTACTGCTTCTATTGAAGCCGCCGGTGAGTCTGCAAAAACGATTGGCTTGGTTGTATCACAGCATGTTATTCCAAGAGTTGATGATAAAACACAGCTTTTGTTTAAGCGTTATGAAGGTAACAATCAAGGAGTAGTGGAAGAAAATATTTCTAGCAATTTAGTAGATAAATTTGAAGAAGAAAAAACAAAAGCTATAGAAGTGCCAAAGAAAGAAACTACAGAAAGCACAGGAAGTAAAAAAAGAGATTTGGTCCTTCAACACAATGGAAAAGAAATCAAAATTACTTCTAAAAAGGAGCTCCATAGAATGAAGGTAGTAGAACTTAGAAAGATAGCCAGAAGTTTAGATGGATTTTCCATAGAAGCAAAAAAAATTAAATTTGCCAATAAGTCAGAACTAGTAAATGCTATAGTAGCATATATGAAAATGGAGGTGGAATAGTTGGAAATACAGGATAAAGATTTATTATCTATTCAAGAAGTAAGAAATATAGTAGCAACTGCTAATGAAGCACAGCAAGTATTTTGCAAATTTAAGCAAGAAAAAATTGATCAGATTGTTGAGGCTATAAAAGAAACTGCCTATGCTCAAGCAGAATACTTAGGAAAGCTTGCTGCTGAAGAAACTGGATTTGGTAAGTGGCAAGATAAAAAAATCAAAAATGAAATTGCAAGTGAAGGTGTCTATGACTATATAAAAGAGATGAAAACCATTGGCATTATTCATGAAGACCAAGAGAAGGGAATAGTAGAAATTGGTACACCAGTAGGAATAATTGCAGCATTAATTCCTTCTACAAATCCCACGTCTACTGTAATTTATAAAACATTGATTGCCTTGAAAAGTGGAAATGCCATTATTTTCAGTCCTCATCCAACTGCATTAAAAAGCATCTTAAAGACAGTGGATATTTTAAACAAGGCAGCAGTAAAAGCTGGAGCACCAGAAGGTCTTATTCATAGCATGACAGTACCTACACTAGAAGGAACTAGTCATCTAATGAAACACGAAGGCGTAGATTTAATTTTAGCAACTGGTGGCTCCGGGATGGTGAAGGCAGCATATAGCTCTGGAACTCCAGCATTAGGTGTTGGGCCTGGAAACGTTCCAGCATTTATTGAAAGAAGTGGAAATATAAAAGAAGCAATAGAGAAAATAATTTCAAGTAAAACCTTTGACCACGGAACAGTATGTGCATCGGAGCAGGCTATTGTAACGGAAAGCTGTATTGCTGAAAAAGTAAAGGAGGAAGTAAAACACCAGGGTGGATACTTCTTAGTTGGTGAAAAGCTACAAAAAGTAAAAGCTATTATGGAAACCAGCAGTGGAGGAATGAATCCTAAAATTGTAGGAAAGTCTGCTGAAGCTATTGCTGAGATGGCAGGAATTGAAATTCCAAAGGAAACCAAACTTTTACTTTGTGAAGAAAAAGAAGTGGGAAAAAGCATTCACTTTTCTAAGGAAAAACTTACTGCACTTTTAGCTTTTTATACTGTAGAAGATTGGCAGGAAGCTTGTGAGTTATGTTATTCCCTACTAGAGAATGGTGGACTAGGACATACTTTAGCGATTCACTCACAGAATGAGTCTGTTATAAGGGAGTTTGCTCTAAAAAAACCTGTTTCTAGATTTTTGGTAAATACACCATCTACACAAGGAGCTATTGGACTTAGCACCAATCTTGCACCCTCCTTTACCCTAGGTTGTGGTGCTATTGGGGGCAGCGCTACATCAGATAATGTAGACCCAATGAATTTAATAAATATTCGAAGAATGGCCTATGGAATAGAAAATTATAAGAAAACAGAATCAACAGAAACATTAAGTGAAAAAGACATTGAAACAATTACACAATTAGTTATGAAAAATTTAAAAAATAAAATCAATTAATTTAAAGGAGGAGTTTTAAATGGCAACATCAAATGCGTTAGGAATGATTGAAACAAAAGGATTAGTAGGTGCAGTTGAGGCCGCAGATGCAATGGTAAAGGCTGCAAATGTAACTTTACTAGGTAAAGAGCAAGTAGGTGGAGGATTAGTGACAGTTATGGTAAGAGGAGATGTCGGTGCTGTTAAAGCTGCTACAGATGCTGGTGCAGCTGCTGCTGAAAGAGTTGGGGAACTACTGTCAGTACACGTTATTCCAAGACCTCATGGTGAAGTAGAAACCATCCTTCCACAAATAAGAGAATAAAGATAGTTTCCTCCTGGATCGAAGTTTGATCTAGGAGGTTTTAATTAATCAAAGGAGGGAGCCTATGAAGGTTTTGACAGAAACAGGACTTCGAATGGAGTTTAAGAATAAGTTTCCAAAAACCTATTCCATTAATTCAAAGGTATTGGTAACCCCATCAGCTCAGGAATATTTAAAGGAGAAAAAAATAGAGCTACTATATGAAGATTCTGCTGAAGTACAAGATAAAGCATGTACCAATAACATAAAAGAGCGAAAAGAAGGTAGCACTCAAGTAATGAAATATAAAAGCTATTATCACGGTGGATTTTTTGAAGAAAAGCCTGAGCATATGACCCAGCTTTATGGAAATGTTTTAGTAAATAAGGATCATACTAGAATTCAATTAAGAGGAAAACTAGATAGCTTTCAGGCACAGCTATTAGAGCTACAACTATTTTTAAATAATTGCAAAGAGAAGAAACTGTTGGAGGATTTAACAGAAGTACTTACTTTTGCAAGAAATATTTTACGAGCAGAAGTATTAGAAGAGCCATTTAATCAATGGGAGATATTAGGACTAGATGAAACACAGCTTAGAAGAATGTCTCATCATCCAGAAAAGTTTCTAAATGTAAAGCACATTTTACCAGATTATTCTATGGGACCTGTATTAATAAAGCTTAATGCTTTAAGAAGTCTTGCTAGAGAGGTAGAACTTATGGGCGTAAAAGCCTTTGCTAGTAAAGATGGACAAGTAGAGAGAAAAGATATTCTTCAAGCACTAAATCGTCTAAGCAGTTGTATATATATTATGATGTGTCGATGGCAAGGTAACTACTACAAATAGGAGGTGTGGAATTTAACTATGAACGAAGAACTTATTCAACAAATTGTAAATGAAGTTATTGGAAATATAAAAGGATGTCAAAATAATTCAGCAGAGATTCCACTAGAGACTTCTGCTAGACATGTTCATTTAAGCGAAGAGCATATAGAATTTTTATTTGGAAATCAAAGTGAATTAAATGTACTTAAAGAATTGTCTCAGCCTGGACAGGTTCAGTACGATAAGCGAGTAACACTATTAGGACCTAAAGGTGTTATTCATAATGTTGCGATTTTAGGGCCAGCTAGAAAAAACACACAAGTAGAAATATCCTATACTGATGCAAGAGTATTAGGTGTTAATCCGCCAATTAGAGAATCTGGAAAGTTAGAAAATACAGAGGGGATTATTATTGCTACTGGTAAAAAAGCATTAACCTTAGAAGAAGGAGTTATTGTTGCAAAGAGACATATTCATATGACATCTAAGGATGCAGAAGTGCTACAGGTCAAAGATGGAGAATATGTAAAGGTTAGAGTAAAAAGTCAAAGGCCAGTTATTTTAGAAGATGTTTTGGTACGGGTTAGTGACAAATATC
This sequence comes from Clostridiaceae bacterium, assembly GCA_020832135.1. Taxonomy (GTDB): domain Bacteria; phylum Bacillota; class Clostridia; order Peptostreptococcales; family Natronincolaceae; genus JAFIFG01. Next base: position 29,787 of record JAFIFG010000127.1, on the reverse strand, counting down.
GCCTTAGCATGCATATTGATCATGATGAAGGTAATGCTACGGCCTACCGGCCAGGAACAGTAGGAGAAATCATAAAGTAATGGGAGGGGTAAGAAGTGGATTTTACAGAAGTAGATTATAAAATTGATCAGGTTGAAAAATCTCTTTATGAAACCCTTCCCTTTGATCCCAAGGAAGAGTTACTTGTAGGTGTCGATTTAGGTACTGCATATGTTGTAGTTGTTTTATTAGATAAAAATAACAACCCTATTGCAAGTGAAATGGAGTATGCCCAAGTGGTAAAGGATGGTTTAGTAGTCGATTATATAGGTGCTACACAAATTGTACGTAGACTTAAGGAAAAAATTGAGGCACGAATTGGAAGAACCCTAACAAAAACAGCTATTGCAGTTCCCCCCGGCACTAGTGAAAAAGATAGTAAAACTCATTGTTATGTGGCTGAAGCAGTAGGGTTAGAGGTAGTAGCTATTGTAGATGAACCTACTGCTGCTAATAATGTGCTTAAAGTTAAAAACGGAGCCATAGTAGATATTGGTGGTGGCACTACAGGACTATCTATTATAAAGAATGGCGAAGTAATCCATACAGTAGACGAAGCTACCGGAGGCACTCACATTAGTTTAGTATTAGCTGGTAATTATCATGTGAAATTTGAAGAGGCGGAAGAGATCAAGAAAGATTCATCAAGGCAAAAAGAAGTGTTGACCATTGTAAGACCAGTAATTCAAAAAATGGCCTCTATTATAAAGAAACATATATCTAATTATGATATAGATGCTGTTTATTTGGTAGGGGGAACTTGTTGTTTAGAAAGCTTTGAAGATGTAGTTGAAAAAGAAATAGGTATTTCGACAAAAAAACCCTTTAATCCTTTTTTAGTGACCCCTTTAGGTATTGCTATGAATTGCAAAAAATAGGGAGTGATTTTATGGAGATAGAAGCATTGGTGGAAAAAATAACACAAGAAGTAATGAAGCAGTTAAAAGATAGACAAGTAAAGTCAAAATCTTCATATTCTAAACAAGCATTAGTGTTTTGCTCTGAAGCATCAATAGATAAGGGAAACATCCTATATCAGCTAGAAGAGAAAGAAATTGGATGCTGCTTTAATGATAAATATTGCACAGAGGAAATAGAATCAGTTGACTATGTTATTATACCTACATTATCAGTGGCTAGTTTAGCTTTCATCGCTAATGGTATAGAAGGAGATGAAAGCTCTAAAGTTGTTATCCGAAGCAAGCTATATGGAAAAGAAGTTTTAGTTTTAGATGGAGGAATAGAATACAAAACCTTTAAGCAGACTAGCGAACCTGCTCTCTATGAACTATATGAAGCATATCAAGGAAAACTCCAAGATTTTGGTGTAAAAGTAGGGAGTTTAGAAGAAATGCTTCAATTCCAGCGTAGACAAATACAACCTCCAGAAGCTTTTGCCAAGAAAGAGAATAAGGAAGGAACATATATAGAAGCTAGGTTAATTACTGAAAATACACTAAAGCAAATAGAATGTAAAGAGAACAGCAGTGTTTATATTAAGACAAAGGCAATTGTCACTCCTATGGCAAAGGATTATATACGAAAGAAAAAAATACAAATAATCAGAGCTTAATGAGGAAGGAAGATTCAAGTGGTTATTGGTGAAGTAGTGGGAAATGTGTGGGCTACGAGAAAGGATGAAACCTTAAATGGCTTGAAGCTATTGGTGATTAAAGCTATAAACCAGGATAACAAAGAGAAGGAGAGCACTTTTGTAGCAGTAGATAGTGTGGGGGCAGGTATTGGAGATCAGGTATTAGTGGTAAAGGGAAATGCTGCAAGAAAGGCTCTGGGAAGAGAGGAAGCAGCTGTAGACGCCACGATAGTAGGAATAATAGATGAAGTAGAAGTGACATCGTAAAATAACTTGGAAGCAAGGGGCGGTAAAATGGATATTTTAGAAAAAATATTTAAAGCTGGTGTTGTAGGTGCTGGTGGTGCCGGTTTTCCAACCCATATAAAATTTAATGGCACCGCTGAATATTTATTAGTAAATGCGGCAGAATGTGAACCATTACTAGAAACAGATAAGTTTTTAATGCGACATAAAAGCAAAGAGATTATTCAAACAATAGAACTTTTAGCAGAACATCTTGAAGTGAAAAAAACAATCATTGGATTAAAGGAAAAAAATACAAAAGAAATAGAGGCTCTAAAGCAAGCTATTACCATCCTTAATGCAAAGGTGGAGATACATGGAGTGGAAAATTTTTATCCTGCTGGTGATGAACAGATATTAGTATATGAACTAACCAAAAGGCAAGTACCACCAGGTGGGATTCCGAAGGATGTAGGCATTGTAGTGTGCAATGTAGGAACAATTATAAACATAAAGGACTCATTTGTGGAAAAGCCTGTGACACATAAACTTGTTAGTATATTAGGAGAAGTGAAACAACCTTCTATACTTGAAATACCAATTGGAACTTCCATCAAAGCATGTATTGATATGGTTAAAGGAGCTGTAGTAGAGGATTATAAAATTATCTTAGGTGGACCTATGATGGGAAGAGTAATAGAAAGTGATCAGTTAGATGAAGAAGTAATAGTTAAAACCACAGGAGCTATAATTCTCCTTCCTTCTTATCATACTATTTTCAAGGGGCAGCAACAGGATTTAGTACAAATGATTAATAGAGGACGCTCTGCTTGTATTCAATGTTCTCTTTGTACAGATTTATGCCCAAGAAACTTAATTGGACACCCTCTGAGACCACATAGAATTATGAGATCGTTGGCTATAGATAGTGAGGAAAAACAAGTGTTAAAAGAGGCACTTTTATGTTGTGAATGCGGTGTGTGTGAGATTTTTGCTTGCCCAATGGGACTTTCACCTAAAACGATAAATGGAGAAATAAAAAAACTCCTTCAAGGAAAAGGAGTAAAGCAAACAAGTTCTTATAGTGAAAAAGAAGTTCATGAAATGAGAGAATACAGAAAAATACCTACTCAAAGACTTATAGCTAGATTAGATATTTCTCGATATACAAATCAGCTTAAAGAGGAGTATCATTGTATGCAGGTAAATAGTGTAAAGATACCACTTAAACAGCATATTGGAAAAGCTGCAACAGCTGTGGTGAAAGTTGGAGATATGGTTGAAGAAGGACAATTAGTTGGAAGAATAAGTGAAGGAAGTTTAGGTGCTAATGTTCATTCCAGTATAAAAGGTTGTGTAAAAGAAATAAATGAGGCTATTTGGATTGAGGCTGGAGAGAAGGTGGGAATGCAATGATAAGAACAATAGGATTAATAGAATTAAACAGCATAGCAAAAGGAATTGAAGTAGGAGATGCAGTAATTAAGGTGGCAGATGTTCAGTTACTAAAGGCCCACGCTGTATGTCCCGGCAAATACATATTATTAATATGTGGAGATATTGGAGCAGTAAAAACTGCTATAGAAGCTGGACAAGAGATAGGCAAAGCCTATGTAGTTGACCATTTAACCCTGCCGAGTGTACATCCCCAGTTAATTGAAGCAATTCAAGGTTTGAATATAGTCCCAGAGGTCAGTGCTATTGGAGTATTGGAATTTTTCAACATTGCTACATCTATCGTAGCAGCAGATGCAGCTGCTAAGGCAGCCTCTATCAATCTTATTGAAATACGCTTAGGTCTTTCTATAGGAGGTAAATCCTTTATTACATTATGTGGAGATGTTAGCTCTGTACAGGAGGCTGTTGAAGTTGGAGTTGCTATTGGAAAAGAAAGAGGTATGTTGGTGGAAAAAAGCGTTATTCCATCTCCAAGGAAAGAGCTGTTTGAAAAATTACTATAAAAAATCTTGTAATTTGATGGAAGAACTTACTTTAAATCTAAAGAGAGAGGTGTAATTTATGAATATCAATGATATTATCGTGTATATTATGGTAGCTTTTATGGTGCTAGGAGCTTTAGATAAAATTATAGGCAATAAATACGGATTAGGAGAAAAGTTTGATGAAGGAATTATAGCTATGGGGTCTCTAGCGGTTGCAATGGTCGGTGTTGTGTCCTTAGCACCAGTGTTGGCAAAGATTTTGGAACCCGTTGTTGTACCAGTTTATACATTTTTAGGTGCAGACCCTTCTATGTTTGCAACGACATTATTAGCGAATGATATGGGAGGATATCCCTTAGCTATGCAGTTAGCTCAAAGTCAAGAGGCAGGATTATTTGCAGGATTAATTTTAGGAGCTATGATGGGGCCTACTATTGTTTTCACAATACCTGTAGCATTAGGAATTATACAAAAAAAAGACCACAAATATTTGGCGACTGGAGTTTTAGCAGGACTTATTACGATTCCAATTGGTTCTTTTGTTGGTGGATTAGTTGCAGGATTTGATATTTCCATGATCTTGAGTAATTTAGTACCAATTATTTTAGTATCTTTACTGCTTTCCTTTGGATTATGGAAAATACCTGAAAGTATGATTAAAGGATTTACTATTTTTGGGAGAGGGGTAGTAATAGTTATTACAATTGGGTTAGCAGCTATCATTGTGGAAACCTTGACAGGCATTGTAGTTATACCGGGAATGGCTCCAGTATCAGATGGAATTGAAATCGTAGGAGAAATTGCTATTATGTTGGCGGGAGCTTTTCCAATGGTTCACTTTGTAACGAAAGTATTCAATAAACCGTTAATGAAGCTAGGTAAATTACTAGGTATGGGTGATGTTGCTGCAGCAGGTATGGTAGCTACTTTAGCTAATAATATTCCGATGTTTGGTTTAATGAAAGATATGGACCATCGTGGAAAAATTATTAATGTAGCTTTTGCAGTTAGTGCTTCCTTTGTTTTAGGAGATCACCTTGGGTTTACTGCAGGTGTAAATCAGGATATGATTTTCCCAATGGTTGTAGGAAAAATGGCTGGGGGAATTACTGCTGTTATGGTAGCTATATTTATTGCTAATAAATCAGATCAAAAAGAAATTATAGCGAAAGAATCCTAAAAATATTCTGTAGGATTTAAGGAAAGTTAAAAAAGGTGGTGATTTTTTGAATAGATTCAAAGAAAAGACAGAGATTATTCATGGGATAGATGCAATTAAATATTTAGAAACATTAAAAGGAAAAAGAGCTTGCATTGTTACCGATACTACAATGGTAAAATTAAAGATGGTTGATAAAGTTACAGAGGTGTTTAGCAATAATGATGTGGAATATGAAGTGTTTTCTGAAGTAGAACCTGATCCTTCTTTTGAGATTGTCCATAAAGGATTAAAGCACATTATGAAAAATAAACCTAAATTATTGATTGCTATAGGTGGTGGTTCGGCAATCGATGCCGCTAAGGCGATTATGTATTTCTGCATAAAGATGAAAGAAAACCTTATAGGTACAGAAGAAATACCTAAACCATTTTTCGTTGCAATTCCAACCACCAGTGGAACGGGATCTGAAGTCACCTCTTATTCTGTTATAACAGATAAAGAAAAACAGACGAAAATTCCAATTGTAGATGATTTAATGGTACCAGATGTGGCTATTTTAGATCCTAATTTTACTAAAACGATACCACCGGCAATTACAGCGGACACAGGTCTTGATGTTCTAACACATTGCTTAGAGGCCTATGTAGCTAAAAATGCCTCTGACTTTACTGATGCTTTAGTGGAGAAAGCTGTTACACTAGTTTTTCAATACTTAATAAAGGCCTATGAAAATGGAAGTGATATAGAAGCTAGGGAAAAACTACATAACGCCTCTTGTATGGCAGGAATTGCCTTTAACAATGCTGGTTTAGGAATTAACCACAGTATGGCCCATAGTTTAGGGAGCTACTTTAAGATCCCCCACGGAAGAAGCAATGCCATATTGATGACTTATATCATTGCCTTCAATAGTAGTGGAGATAATAAAGCAAAAGGCAAGTATGCTCAATTAGCAAAACATATGGGATTGCCTAGTGAAACCGATGAACAGGGCGTATTAAGTTTAATAGAGGCTATAAAAATTATGAAGCAAGCCATGAATATTCCTGCGACAATAGAAGCAGCAGGAGTAGACAGTGAAAGCTTTAAGAGGGATTTAGAAGCAATGTCTAAGATGGCATTAAAAGATATTTGTACAGCAGGAAATCCTAAGGAAGTATCAAAAGAAGATTTGATTAACATTTATTTACAGGCTTATGAGGGATAAAAAACAGACTATTTACAGAAGGCTTCTCTAGTTAGAAAAAAACACAATTCTAATTTGGGAAGCTTTATCTATTTTAAGAGAGATGTATTATATGTTATTGTGTATTAGGAGAGTTTGGTGGACATGGAAGAAAAAAGTTTTTATAGGTAGAGAGAATTACAGTATAGATCTTAGGAGGGGAAGGAATGAGTTGGGAATTCAAGAGAAAAAGTGTTGCGGGAAGTATTGTTGTAAACGTAATACCTGTAGTCTTAATCATGTTGATAATTATATCATCAGTAGGGTATACATTTTCTAAAAATATTATTGTCACACAATTGGATAATCAAATGCACACAAAATTAGCAGAAACAATAACATCTATTGAAAATGTACTCTTTACCCAAAAATCGGTTGCAAAAAGTTTAGCTAAAACGATAGAAACAAACTTTCATAATATGACAATAGAAGATTATGATAACTTGCTAGTGAATTATATAGCTATGAATAACGAAACTTTTGGTATGGGAGTATGGTTTGAAGCCTATGTTTTTGATGACATGGAGCAATATGCACCTTATGCATATAGACAAGAAGATACTATAGTAGCAGACGATACTTATACTACAGGAGATTTAAATATTTGGGAAACTGAATGGTATGAGGCAGGACAATCTAGCGGAGAGGGTGGCTGGACAGAAGCTTATTTTGATCCGGCTACTGATGTTTCTATGGTGACGATATCATACCCTATGTATGATAGATCTAATGCACTTATGGGAGTGGTTACAGTAGATATAGATATATCTAGCATTCAAAATATGATAGAAAACTTAGAACTTGATTATGAAGGAACTGCTTTACTATTAGAAGAAAATGGTGTTTACCTAGGAGGGGTAGAAGAAAATAGATTAATCGTTGAGAATGTAGCAGACCATGAAAATGAAACTTTTGTTCAGGCAACCGATGCTATACGTACAAAAGAATATGGTAAAAACCATTATAACGAGAATAATGAAGATTATTTGTTCTATTATGGAACTATACCTGAAACAAATTGGAAGATAGGAATGAGTGTAAATGAATCTAATCTATTTGCGGATTTAAATAAACTACTGTTGATTTTTAGTATTACAGGAATGATAGCAATAATTATTGTAGCAATGTTAATCATAATATTTGCGAATAACATAGGAAAAACGGCTAGTAGGTACAGCAATATGGCCCACAGTATAGCTAAAGGCAATCTTAAAAATAAAATGGTTCAAAAAGAACTAGATAGAAAAGACGAACTTGGTGATATGGGAAGATCCTTAGAGGAAATGCAAAGTAAATTAAAGGAATTAATGGAAAGTTTTCAGGTCAATACAAATGACATAGACGATCATGCACAAAGCCTATCCACCTTCACGGAGGAAATGGGTGGAACATCTGAAAGTGTGGCTACAGCAATTGAGGAAGTAGCTTTAGGAGCAGCAAAACAATTTCAAACCTTTAACAATGTAATTAATATTGTTCGTGGACTAGACACTGATATAACCTTTATGAATGCATCCATAGGAGATGTTGATGCCTCTGCAAAGGCTATAGAGAATATGGCTAATTCAAGCAATAAAGAGATGAACAATATGATAAGATCATTTGAAAAATTAGAGGATACATTTAAAGAGCTCATAACTAAAGTAGAGTCTGTAAATCGCAATATTAGTCAAGTAAATACGATAACAGAACTAATGAATTCTATAGCAGATCAGACGAATCTACTGGCACTGAATGCAGCAATAGAAGCAGCTAGAGCTGGGCAGGCTGGTAAAGGTTTTGCAATTGTAGCAAATGAAATCAGGGTACTTGCTGAAAAAAGCAGACAATCTTCTGAGGATATCAATAAAATTATAGAAGGTGTATCTTTAGATACAAAGGAAATGGTAGCATCGGCAGAAGAGGTTAATATGGAAATTATTTCTCAAAATACAGAAATAGAAAAAGCCATGACTTCCTTTAGAAACATTGTAAAAGAAGTAAAAGGTGTGACACTTAAAATACAAGCTACAAAAGAAACTTCTAACAGAATAAATGAAAATAAAGATGTAGTACTTAAAGGAATAGAAGAAACAAGCTTGATTTCAAAAAATGTAGCATCTTCAGCAGAGGAGATTTCTTCCGCCACAGAAGAAATGACAGCATCTATAGAGGAAATAGCATCGTCAGCTACAGAACTTGGTGAAATGACAAGTGGTATGAAAGAAAAAACAAAATTATTTAAAATATAGCTCTATTAAATTTTTCATGTTTTACATACTAAAGTAACCAATATTTACTTGATTTGGGTATATTTTAAAATGACAGGTTAACAAATACTTTTTTACCTGTTAGCCTCTTTATTATTTCCTGAACACTTAATATATTTATTGTTTGTTCAATTTATTGGAGCAATTTAGGACTATTTTTTATTAGATAAATATTTAGAATAGTAAGTGGTTGTAGTACCGTATTTGAATAAAGTGTATTTATATTTCAAGAGAAAATAATCTACAATCTAAAATGCCATGGGAATTTTCCATGGCATTTTAAGTTACTTTACATTATCAAAGATATTTTGTATTCTGTCCCTATAGATGGGAGCTAAGTTAGTTAGATGCAAATCAAAATCCTTAGCATCGACAGTCTTAACGACATCTAATTCGGTAAAGAGTTGATCTAATTCCATAAAGGTTAACCAAGAATCTTCATTATCTTCAATACCACCAACCTCGGCAAGATTAATCTTGTTACCATCCTTCAGTTCTACAATATAATAGAACTCTCCTTTTTGACGGGGGGTGAAGGGAATGGTTCTATTGTATAATCCTGTATGAAGGGCTTCTATATCAGAAAGGGAATACTCCCTACCCTGAGGATGAAAGAAACCGTGGGTAACGATTTTGTCACTGGAAATAACACTGACATTAGTAAACATATAGTAGCCTGTAATGATGAAAAACCCAAGAAGAATAGCAATAATGGTTTTTTGATGTCTTTTTACAACTTTGGAGACTCTTATAAAAGAATTGATTTTTTTTCTATTGGTTAAATAAATCAAGAACAAAGAAAAGGAACCTAATGCCAGGACAGGAGTTGAACCTCCCACAGTCCACATAATAAAATCTTCGGGAACAAATACAAATGATTGCACGGTCCCTATAATAAACCAACTTAAAATAGCTAAAAGCACAAGGCCAATTCCAAGTAAAATATATTTTAATATTGTTAAGGAACCTCTCCCTAAAGTTTTTATAAATGTCAAGTTAATCACCTTTCTAATTAGTCAGTACAAACCCTTCTCTAACCTATACTGCTATAACATAGAAATAGAAAAATTCAATAACTACATAGATTATAGTTCCTATAAAATAGGACCATAGTGGATGCTTATAAACAAACTTTGCTATCCTATAGAGTCGGGGATACTTCTGAAGCCTTTGACTTTGCTTTTTAGCAGTCTCTATCCTTTTATTATACCTGCCAAGCCACCGTTTTAGATAGTAGTAATAAATGTTAATGATTTCGCTTATATCACCTTTGTATTTTGTAAAAAATAAATATTTCATTAATGCAAGAGATTCTTAGGAGGTAAATGCCAAGGAAGTATAGAATAGTGAAAATTTAGAACATAATTGAAAAATTATAAAAGAGTATTGAAGAGGTAAAAATGAAAACTTTGTTTGATCTAAGAGAAAAACAAGATAGTGAAATGATTGAAGCCATCCAAAGTCTTTACGAGAAACCTTTGAAGGTTGTTGGATTAGGAGAACAATCTATAAATGCATGTATTGGTTGTTGGAGCTGTTGGCTCAAGACCCCTGGGAGATGTGTTATGAAGGATGCAATGGCTGAATCCTATTCCGACTATGTAAACAGCGATACTGTCATTTTACTAATGGATACTGTTCAAGGGTTTATCAGCCATCAAGCTAAAGCTTTTTTAGATAGAACGATTCCCCACTACCATCCATATATAGAAATGGTAGATGGTGAATGTCATCATGTTGCCAGATATGAGTGCTATCCTGATATGGTATTTTACTATGATACTGAAGGCCTAACAAATCAAGAAGAACAAGTTATCGAGGATTATTTGTATCGTACTGCCTACCATTTTAAATCTAAAGCTTACCGCATTGTAAAAGATGGAAGCCCTCAATTATACCAACTGGAACCAAGGAAGGCTAAAAGACAGAGTGTAACCTTTGAGTCAGTTGAACCTATGGAAAAACTAGTGATTTACAATGGCTCTCCTAGAAGGAGAGGCAGCAATTCGGAACTTATTCTGAAAAAAGCTGTTGAAGCCCTTGATAATAGGGTTGAGATTCGTGATTTGAAGGAGGAAGATCAATGGGATGAGTGGGCAGAGGCTTTTAAAATTGAGAAACATGTTATGTTCTTCATGTCCCTATATGTCCATGCAATGCCTTCTCACGTCATGGCTTTTATCGAGAAACTCCAAGCCTCTAAAGGGAGTATAAGCTTTTTTGTACAATCTGGTTTTCCTGAAAGTAGCCAATCCTACTATCTTGAGGCATATTTTGAACAATTGGCTCCCAGATTGGGAAGAACTTATATGGGTACAGTTATTAAGGGCGGGGTGGAAGGTTTGCAGATGAGACCGGGTGAGGCTCAGGATAAAATGATGGAACCAATGGCAAGGGCCATTGTGAATTTAGTATGTGAAGGGAGCTTTAACCCAATAGATGTTCACCAATTGGCCAAGCCAATTCGGTTTGGAATAGGTATGCAAATTGGATTTAAGTTACTTGGTAAGAGATTAACAAACTCCCTCTTCTGGGACCTACATCTTAAAAAAAATAATGCATATGAAAAACGTTTTGATCGTCCTTACTTGTCTTTAACTAAAGAGAGAACAACGGTTTAACGTTTATACATGTTTTAAAAGTTTTTAAGGAAGCAGGATTAAGAACTGTGAGTAGATGAAAATATGCTTGAGTCACTAATTTTGCAATTGACAGTGGAATTAAGGATTGAATTTTTTGCTTTGGTTGCTGTTACGAAACTTAAAATCTTTAACAGGTCAATTTAGATAGTAAGATACTGTATAGTGGTATAGCAATTTTATGGGGGGACACTAAGATGTCCAAATTAAAATTTGTGCTAATCAGTATTGGCACACTTTTAGTTTTATTTATGGCGGGTTCATTTATAGCTCAATTTCTATTTAATCGAAGTGTAGAAAAGGAAGTTGAAGTGTTGTTTAGCAATGTAGAAAATAAAGGTGAAATTGTGACGAAGAAGGATATAGAAGGATTACCACAAAATGTTCAAAAGTGGCTTGAATACTCTGGAATTATTGGAAAGGAAAAAATAACAGCTGTTCGTGTAAAACAAAAAACAGATATGAGATTGGGAAAAGATAAGTCATGGATGCCAGTTCAGGCAGAACAATATTTTACCACAGAAGAGCCGGGTTTTATCTGGAAGGCAAATATTAAGGTAGCTCCGCTAATGCACATTGCAGGAAGAGATAAATACGAGGACGGAAAAGGAAATATGCTCATTAAAGCTTTTTCATTATTTACCGTTGGCGATTCTGAAGGGAAAGAAATCCATCAGGGTGCCTTGTTGAGATATCTTGCTGAGACGACATGGTTTCCTACTGCAGTTTTAAACGAATACTTAATATGGGAAGAAATAGATGAAGATAATGCCAAAGCAACCATAACCTACGGAGATATAACAGCCTCGGGAGTATTTACGTTTAATGATAAAGGTGAGGTTATTAATTTTGAGGCTGAAAGGTACGGGGAATTTGATGGGGAGATTAGATTAGAAACATGGTCGATTCCCTTGGGGGACTATAAAGAATTTGAAGGAATAAGGATTCCCACCAAAGGGGACGTCACCTGGAAATTAGATACTGGGGATTTTAATTGGTTTAATTTTGAGCTTATCGAAATTCAATATAATAAACCATTACCATATTAGTTAATAACTTAAAAATCTTTGGAGAGGGAGTAATACGGTACTTCTAAAAAATTGCTTGATAGAGGGGGGGCACTCCTTAATCTTAAAAGTTTATTTGTTTTTTATTATTACACTACCGGTAGTAATATTAAAGTGTAAGGCTATAGAATATGAAATTGAATAAATTGTAAATATGTCGGTTGAGGTGGATTTTACCTTGACCTTTTTTGTATTGGATTAATAACAATTAAACCATACAGTCATACCACTAACTTAATAAATCTTAATAATTTTCTTTTATAATTGTTATAACTAAATCAATATGATATAAAATCCCACACAAAGTGATAGTAAATAGTTAACCCGGGATATGATGGGACGTCTTGGGACACCTTGGGATTTGATGGGACAATTATTATTTTAGTAGGGTAGAGATGAGACAGTCACCTCGATAGTTTTTAATGAGTATTTAAAGAGGCATTAAATAGCCTTTAAAATCAATTCAAACCCTTCTTAAAGCATCCAGTGAATGTGGTTACAATGTCATAATTAATAAATAATTAATTAATATTGAAACTACCTGTTATTTTGTCGCTCCTCAAACAGTTCTTTGAGTCCTTTAGGAAATTTAGATATATCTGGTTCCCATGCTCTTTTAGCTGGGTTTGCATCAAAATTGGGGTCAGGTTCTACCTTTACTAATCTACCTCTTGCTTCTACGTATTGAGGTATTTCAGTTTCTATTTTAATATTTCTTTGATTAACCTGTCTTTCGGATAAGGTTCTTACTCCGCAACGACATCTAAAACCATTAGGTGGATAATAAGTATCCCAAAAGGGATGATCTGCTGGAAAGGTTTTTCCATCTAAACCCCTATGAATATCTCTTGTTTGTTCATCATGAACAGAGTCATATTGCCAATAAGGTCTACGATTAATAACATCAGGATCTGTCATACGTCGATAATGTCCTACGCTGTAAGCGGTTTGGATGTTGGTTCTGAAAATATTATCTGCTTGGTAGGGTGTAAGTCCGTCATAGCCTTTTTTCTTTAAAAAACCATTAATTTCTTTTTTGAAATCATCCTTGGTTAACCCTTCCTTTAAGGCTTTTTTAAGGCTGTCTTTGAACTTATTTAAAATGGTTAGTGAAGTGTACCCTGATACAGTGAACGCTTTTGTCTTGTACTCATTAGCCAGTGAATTATATGCACTGGGCTTCATTGGGACTCTATCCTCAAAATATTCAATAGCTTCATCAAAAGGTAGTGGTTCGCTTAATATTTTCGGCATTTTTTTATACTTCCCTTCATAAATTTCAAATATTTTTTAATCGTTATAGAATAATAAAATGGAAACCTTCTTTTACCCTGAAAGAAGGTTTTACATTGTATCTGGTAGAGAAGAACCGATGAGAAGGTTACAATGGGGCAGATACAACAACCACAATCATTACAGTTCCACCGCAGGTCTTTCTTCTTCACCAGTAGATCCAAAGGCTAATTGCCATAATCCATAACCTGCATTTCCCCTGGAATCAGTTCCATATAAATATTCCTTTTCAAAGAATATATTGTCATTTTCCTCTTCATATTTGGCTACAAATTCAGGCTTTTTCCTTTCCTGATAAATCAAAGGTCTAATTGCTTTACTTGTGTCTAAAAGGAACCAAAGTTCAGGGGTAGAAGATAACTCAGGTATTACAAGTAATTCTGCTGTATCCTTATAAATATTGGCTGAACCATTAATCTCTTTAGCATTTAGAATTAATTTTCCCATACTTTCATTCTGTGGTGAGACCACTAACAAATCAGGATTTATTTTTAGTGGCTTCCCATGATCATCCTTAATGCTTCTCATTGCTCCTCGTGCATCGCCATAAGCACTAGGGCTTAATTTATATATGCCTTTGTTACTTTGGATACCCTTAGTCCCCATTGGATGCATATCAGAGAAGAAGGCTGCATTATCATAACAAGGGTTTTCAAATCCATTTATTAGAAGTTCAAAGATTAATTCATCAGGATGCTCTGCTGCTGAAAGTGCTATTGCTTGTACTAAATGTTTAAATGTTCCAAGGTGATCATCTTCTATATCATTTCTTTCGATAGAAATCGTTAACTCAAAATCTTTGTTTTTAATGGTGTAGCTGTGAGAAGTAAGATTTTGTATAGCTCTCTCGCCAATCCATTCCTTCATCCTTGGTGTCTTACCTAACCATTTGTAATTTTCACTTTTGCTATTGGAAGGGATTACAGTAGCCACTTTTTGATACATAGGCTTAACTTCAAAAAAAACCTTATTAAATAATGTATTACCCGACATATAGAGGGATCTTAAATTTTCTCTATTAATAATCATATATCTCCATTCCTTTCTACTTTTTAATAATAAGTTTCGTTATTTAATTGATGGGGTCTAGTTTATTGATGCTTGATAGTTTAAATAGGTAATCCTTTGTTTTAAGGCTTCTCTTTGATGAAAAACATCATCAATCTTGCTTTGAGTAGCTTCTTTTTCAGCTACCAATACATTCTTAGCCTTTTCAAAATCTAACTTTGCTTTTTGATAGGCTTTTTTAGTAGGTTCAAAGGCAGTTTGAATCTTTTTAATTTCATCATCGCACTCTTGGATCTTGCTGCTTAAGTGATCCAGTTCCAATTTATCCTGGACTTCCTTTAAGGTAACTATCTCATTACTTAAAATCTCAATCTTTTCTTCTAACTCCTTACGTGCCTTTAGTAAATCTGCAAAATCCTTGTTTTCAATAGCATTGTTTTCTATTTCTTTCTTAATGCCAAGAAGCTCCTTTTCCAACTTCTCCTGAAGCTTAGATTTCTCAAGAATATTTTCACCGATCTTTTCCCATTTGGTTTTTGCTGTCATGGTATTCCTCCTTTATATTTTGTTTGTTGTAGCGTGATACGTATAAAGATTTTTAATAACTCCTCAAGAGCATCCTTCTGTTATTCTACTTACTTTACCATTAGACACTTTTTGCTCATTTTGTTCTATCAAAACCCTTTTCAACAATTCTTCTTAAATGAGACTCAGTTAATCCATACTTTTTTTGCATTTCTTTAAAACTAAGCCCTTCTTTAAAGTAACTATCAATGATCTGCATATTTCTTAGTTCTCTTTTAGTGGTCTCCAATTTAGGGACGTATATTGGACCACCACCTACAACCTTGCAAAGCTTGATAAAGGACTCTATTCCAATTTCTTGGACAATGTAATGATACTGTTCTGGAATATCCCCTAAAGTTATTGTTTTAATATCCTTTTTACCCATTTTAAATAGCCTCCTTTGTAATCAGTCTTTAGTCTCTATTATTAACAATGTTGTGTATTTGCCGTGTGCTCAAACTGTACTTTCGTCCTAATTCCCTATAGTTACAACCATCAAACTCCCTTTTAATTAACATGTTTCTTTTTAGTCTTTGATGTTCGGATGCTTTAGGGATATATACGTGTTCACCTCCAAAGTTTTCAGATAGTTTTTCGGCAGTATCTTCACCTATTGTATCAACGATCTCACCAAACACCCCCTGATAACCGTTTGTACTGTTATCCTGACTTTTAATGCCTTTATTTTTAGATTCCTGCATAATCATCTCCCTCCCCTTTAAATGTAAGTGCTTATCAAACTATGATTTTGCCTCATTGACTATATTCCTTATGGTCTTTTCGGATAAATCATATTTCAATGCTAATTGCTGACAGTTATAACCTGTAAATTCATCCAACACCCTTTGATACCTTACAGACTTAAAAACACTTTTCCCTTTAGATATATATAAGGTTGTTCCTCCGAAGGCTTCTATTAATTTATGTAGGTTTTTGACTCCTATAATTCTGGCTATTTCATCATAAGGAGGTGGTAACATACTTGGAGAAACATCATCAAGCCATTTTTCATTTTTCATAAATACACCTCGCTTTAAAATTCCTTGAAAGTTTCCAAGAAATTTTCCTTAATTTAATGATACAAACTATACTTAGAAAAGGACGTTGGAAAAATTCCAAGAGTTTTTCCAATATTTCAGCACCTTCAATCTTTTGTCAGGGAAAATAAAATCTATCCGACCTACATCATTTATTTTCCACTACAACCCCGTTACTCGCCGTTATTTTACCGTTACCTTTTTAAATAGGTACTAACCCCTTGTTATGATAGGTAAGGCTCTTAAAATCCATTTTAAAGCCTTGTTATTAAATTTAAGAAAAGAAGTCTATAGGGGTACTTAGTTTTGATTCTATATAGTCAAAGTTATCTTCTCCAGCAGGATACTTTGTCACCTTCAAGAGATTGCCTTGCCTTTCTACCAATTCAATGGTTCTATCAGCATTGATCGTCCCTTGAACAAATTTGTTTCTCCTGTAGCGATCAACAGCAGCAGGGGAGCAGGATTCTCCTAAAGAACTTATAGCCTCTGATATTTCGGTACAGGTTTCTCTTTCAATAATCATCTGTATTACTACTTTTTTACATCGTAATCCATCAATCTTAAATCTCCTTCGCCTTGGTGTTTTCTTATTAGGCATTGGTTTAACCTCCTTATCGTTATTCATTAAACGTACTTTCGCAAGATAATTTGCAAAAACTCTTTATAATGGAAACGAGGTCTAAAAAGACCTCATTTGGTTGAAATTTTGTTTTAAGTTGTATAATCCAAAGGATGTGTAGATTACTTAATATCAATATCTTTCAGTACATCCAAAAGAGCTTCTTGGTATATTTCATCCAGTAAACCCATGTAGTTTTGATGTAGTAGTCCAAAACTACGAATGTCATTTCTCACATTTACATCGGAACATCTAGAAAAAATTTTATCATCCAACTTAGCCATTTCATCATGATAATAGATTTTGATGTTCTTAAGCTTGAGCCACTTAAGCTTATCAAGGTAGTAATTAAACTTTCTGTATTCCTCATAGGTCTTGATATAACCGTGCTTTACATCCATCAAGTAGCTCCTTGCCTCTTGAAAATACTGTATATCAAAAGTATTTTCTTCACCTATTTCCTTTTCCATGATGTCAATAAAGTTAAATACGTCCTTTTCATCAATATTACCTTTCTTAAGAAAATCACCTATATAAGATGTTGAATTTTCATTGTTCATTAGCTTTTGTGCTTTATAATGCATACTTTCTACCTCCTTAGTTATTATGGTTTTTTATATATTGGTTAGCATTTTAGCCATGTTCACCCCAAATTTAAGGGTGGTAATAAATACTTGTTTATCAACGATGCACTCCATTTCTCTCTCTGCTTCATACAAGCTTTCTAAGAGATCCTTTTTATCAGGAGGGAGTAGAGCCTCTATTTCTGCCCTTAATTGGTTATATCGTTCACTGGCTTCCTGATATTCATGTTCTCCCTCATGGGACTTTGCAACCTCATTGGAGATGGTTTCAAAGGTATGTGCTAAAACTTCTTCTGTTAGTGCAGTTATTTCAGGCGTGGCTACAGCTTCCAAGGCTTCTTTATCAAGATGGCTATTATCACTATTCAATGCTTTAGTATCTGAAAGACCTAACAGGAAGTCTGTACTGACATTGAAGTAGTTAGCGATATTTACCAGTTTTTCAAAATTTGGCTCTCTTTCTCCTAATTCATACTTACCATATGTCGATTGAGCTATTTTTAATTTTTCTGCTACCGCTTTTTTCGTGAGTTTTCTTGAAGTTCTAACATCTTTAAGTCTTTTCGCTAAGTTCATACGTTCCTTACCCCCTTATTTAAAAATCATGATCCGATTTAGACTACCTCTCCACAACGACCGTTACTCTCCCTTGAGAGACTTGAAATCCAATCCCTAAAACCTGATACATTTTAGTAGCTGTAGCCACACTCATTCTTTCACCTATAAAACTGATTAATCTTTTTAACATGTTGAAAATCCTCCCTTATTTAAAATTTTATTAGCTATACTAATCACTTCACATTCATAACTTCGCTTTTTTCAATGTACTCACCAGTTAGCTTTGTAAACCTATCTAAAAAGTTCTCATTAAGCATTAGATTGATTGATTTTACCCCATCCTGCAATCCTTTTAGGTAATAGTATTCTTGAGACCAAGTTTTGCAGGAGTATTCTTCGTCAAGAAGTTTTTCTAAATCCTTTTTTATATCATCAGGTAGAACTGTTTCTAAGCTATTTAACAGTGCGTCTGCCTTCGTCCTTGATTCCTGATAGGGTAGATTTTTACTCAATTCATTTTCCACTTCGCTTCTTACATCGTCTAATAATAAATAGATAGCATCTTTATTTAACATGATCTTCCCCCTCGTTTAAATTTTTATGATATCCTTTATAGTCCTTGCAATATGAGGTAGAACCTTCTTTCCTTCAAAATCAGTGAATTTATCAATTACATCACCAGAGGAGAAAAAGGTCATAAACTTTACTCCATCCTGAATACCTTTTAAATAAGCTGCATCTTGCATTATGTTGGTATATTCTACGTGCTCCTCCTGCATCAAGTAAAGCTCTTTCACCATCTCTTTAGGTAAACTTGCCTCTAATTTTTCCAATCGCTTTTCCATTTTGGCTTCTACTGTTTTAAATTCTTTGTTCCTTTGCAGAGACTCCTCCACATCTTCCTTTACATCTCCTAAAAATTGATTCATCGTTCCTCTATTCATGGTCATCCTACCCCCTTGTGTTTGTTTTCTTAGGCTGGTTTTGCCTTGCACTGATGTTTTTAAGCCCTTCTATAATGTTGGAAGCTGCTTTTTTATCTAACCAATTGATATGGTCAACATGGGCATACTTTCTGATAAACTTCATCAAAGCCTTAACACTCCAGTTCAATTCATTGCTGTACTCGTATATTTTATAGATCTGTCGATCTGTTGCCATATGTTCTTCCTTATCTTTGTTATATTCACCTGTTAATAGGTCAATTAAGGTCTTTGCCTCATCTTTTGTCATAGCCCTCATACTGTCTTTACCTGAAAGCATTTCAATACACTTATAAACATCTTCTTTAGTTAAGCCTAATTCCTTTGCCGCCACCCAAACCTTTTTAATCTGTGGCTTAGTGATCAACTTATCTTCCTGCTTTTTCATAGGGCTTCAACTCCTTATTATAAAATTTTATACTCCACCTCTTCCGTCATAATATTTAGATATATCAACATTTTGTCATTGTTTTTGTCTGTGATGATTTTGCCCTGGGGGAAGAGGGGACAATCTTTGATGCTTAAATCCTTTACTTGAAAGTTCATGGAAATCCAGTTTGCAACTTTACCCATATTACATACACCCCCTTATTGAATAAACTATTGAAATATGGGATAATATTTAATATAAATTGGTGGTAATTCCGCCAAGAACCTACACCAATTTATATGTTTTTAAAATTCTCTTTCCTTGGATTACTCTCCATCCTTATTCTCTTTAGCATGGAATAGGTGATCCACGGAAAGGGGTTTTTCTTGTGATAGGGCTATATCAAGGGCTATTTTATAGATCTTCATCATGTACCTAAGCCCGCCTTTATCACAAGCAAGGGCATGAAGCACATCTATGCAATCATCAGATACATTGGCATCATGAAATATAGTCTCTACATCCTCACGTACAGGGTCTTTAGGAATAGCCCTTCTAATACCTATACGACTAAAAAGCTGTGCAAAGTGGGCTTCTCCACGACCATACATTCGATCATAGATGGTGGGGTTTCCTGAAAAAAGAATCCCAATGTTACCATCATCGTTAAAAGAACGAATAGACTCAATAGCCTTTAGGCTTAAGTGTTGAGCTTCATCAATGATAAGAAGCCTTCCTGAATCTCTTAATGTCTCAATGATGGTATCTACAAGAACACGGTCTGTTCCTGCAACTTTCTTACCAATAGTCTTTAATATTCTTTCACAGATACCTTTGGTAGATCTATCACAGGAACGAGCCTCCACATAAACCACTCCCACATGCTGCTTGGTATATTCCTTTAGAGCTATGGTTTTTCCAAGACCCGCCTCACCATAAACAAGAGAAATATCACTATTGGCATGGGCATATCGTGCAGCATACCAAATCTTTTGGGCTGTTTCGGTCATGGTGAAGGTAGGCATTTTAGGTAGATTCATTTTAAAAGCCTCTTGTTGAAGGTACATTTCAACCTTTTGAGCAATTCCCACACTGTCTCCTTTGTAGCTTCCAGATAGAAATTGGGACAAAGAGGCAGGGGAGATACCGATGGATCTCGCTACCTCTGTTTGTGATTTTTTAGAATTTGTGATAAAATTTCTTAAACGGTTAATGATAGTAGTAACTTCAATAGATTTTTCATTCATGCTATATCCCTCCTAATAATTAACTGATTTTTCGGCAATTCGTTGTTCCCAGAGCTTTTCGACTTTTTCAAAGGTTTCTTTAAGCTCTTGGGATTTTTCTTTTGCCATTTTTTGTTGGTTTCTTAAGTGTTCTCCTCGTTCCTTAATTAAATCATTCTTCGATTGCTTCATCTTCCTTGCTGCATCTTCAAAAGTTTCATTCCTTACAAGAACATCCACTGTTTTTGGCTTTTCAACGGTGGTTTTCTTGCTTAGATTTTCTTTCTTTTGCATCTCCACAATAGCCTTAATTTCATCAACATTCTTAGTACGCTTATCTGTTACTGGCTTACCTGCTTTGGCTGTCTTAAGGGCTTCTTTCTTAAGTTTTTGCTCCCTTTGATAATCTTCCTTAGATGCACCAAATTGTAGCTTTTCCTTACGATATGCCATACAGAGGAATACATCTTGTTCATCATAGATGTAGACAGTATTAATATCCTCAATGCCATACCTTGCAAAGACCTTTTTCTTTTGTAAAGGTACCATGTCTGTAGAGTAATACCAGGAGCCAAGAATCTTGATACCGTTTCTTTGAACGGTGTAGGGCTTGGTGGTACGCATCAGCCATAGTCTTAATACATCATCTGTTACTTGCCTTAGTTCATATAGGTTTTCTTCATGAACTTCCCTTGGAGACTTGCCAAACATCCCATCTCCTGAATGAGGATTTTCATTATAGACGTATTCGATGTAATCGTCATGAAGTTGCTTGTACTCTTCAAGAGTTGGGTATTCCTCTAACCCTAATTTTTTAAGCCTTTCAGGACGTTTTGTTGGGTTATTGCCAAGGTATGAATTAAAGAGTCTACCAAACTGTGATTCAAAGGTTCCAAAGGTTCTTTCAATAGGCTTTGCCTTTGCATTGTAGGGGATAGCCCAATGGACAGTTATATCCATTTGTAGAGCCAAGGAATCAACCCGTGCTTGTTTTTTATCATCTTCTTCAAATAAAGCCCTTCCATTAAAACCACTGACTTTGTTACCATCACTAAACAAATCCTTTGCCTTATAGTCCCTACCATTATCCAAGATAACTTCTTTAGGAATACCATGCTTTCTAACACCTTCTGCAAAACTTGCCAGTACCACATCGGCATTGGGATCTCCAACCCTTAAGTGTTTTGCCACGATTCGTCTTGAACGCATGTCCATCCAATAACTGCCCCAAAGTCTTACCAGTTTAAGTTTTAAGTCTCCCTTTTCTTCAACAACCACATGCTCGTCCCAAATATGATGATCCGATACCCATATATCATTGGAATGAAGTTTAGTGTAATCCCTTTCTATATTTGGTGAACATTTATCTTCAAAGGCTTTTGGACCTTCTCGATAATACACAAGTATTGGATAAGGGATTCGATTAGCATGGTAGTGAAATACTTTATAATCGGGAATAATGATCCCTTCCTCATTAGCATAGAGCCTTGCAATTTCGTAGCAGGTTTTTATTTGCAACCTACTTTGGGTAAGGTAGTGCTCTAAAAACTTGTCCCATGCCGATTTAGGGATGGAGGACTCCCCCTTGTTGTATCCACCTCTTTTATCTACCAACCCTAAAGTTTTATCCTCTTTAGCTTTCTTGAGCCATCTGTAGAGGCTTGGTTTAGAGATGGTAAAGTCCTCATTCTTTAGATTCCATTCCTCAACAAAGGCATCTTTGCATTGATCCTTAGAGGCTTTAGCATTTTCCTTGGTGAACTTCCTCTCAAACTGCCTGTACTCCTTGATAACTGTTAATTTCTTTTCTGCCTTTTCCTTTTGAGATAATGTGTAATTATCAAGGGGCTGATTAATCTTAATGCCACTATCTAACACATTTTCTGTAGGATTGTTTGCTTTATAATGATTTAAGTAATATTTATGCTGTGCTGCCTCTGGTAGGACTGTGATACTTATTTGTAGGACTTTTCCTCCTCTACCTTTGCCTTTTATATGTCTAATTCCTGTTGAAAACTTTCCTTCATAAGCATATTTAGTAACTGCTTGGGGAGTTACTCCAAGCAAATCTGCTGTTTCATTTACACTTAACCAAATCATTTAGTCATCACCCCTTTTCTGTCAAAATTCTATCCCAATATAACTAATAACTGTAATTACCCTATGTGTAGCTTATTCTCAAAAATGATACATTCAAGTGTCAAGTATTGTGCATTTTTATTTGCAATTTTTTACTGCTTACCTTTTTAAATATCAGCATCATGCGAGGGATGCTCTTTGGAGGATATTTTTAGACATTCCATAGGTAGAATTATCAGATAAGAATATCATTCTACTTAGAATAGATGCTTAACTAATTCTTCTGGCTTAACATTCAGTTCCTCTGAAATCTTTTTTAATATAGGCTGTCTTGGCATAACTCTTCCTGAAATAATCCACGAAATATGTGCAGGTGACACCCCTACTCTTTCTGCTAACCAGTTTTGGGTTTTTCCTAATAGATATAGGTTTTTTAATATCTCTATGCCAAGAGGGCATTTTTCACTCTTAAAAGATGTACGTGCTTTAGTCATATATTCACCTCCATACTAAATAGATGTTTAAAAACTAAGAAAATAAGTATATAATTAAAAATATACTTAATGTAATTAATTTAATTATAATGTTGGATTCCAACATTGTCAACGATAATATTTGATTTTTAAAAATAATTTTTGGGGAGGTAATTATGGAGACTGTTGGAAATAGGCTTAAATCTCTTAGGAAACATTTAGGTTTGACTCAAACTAAGTTTGGAAAAAAAGTTGGAATATCACATTCCCACGTATCAAATATGGAATCTGGTAAAGATTTTCCTTCTGATACCCTTCTAAAACTAATTTGCCTTGAATATGCAATAAATCCCGAGTGGCTTATTAATGGAGAGGGGGATATGTTTGAATACATATATGATGAAAATGATAGAGTAATTAGTGAGGCAATGTCCGTTGAGGGCTTAGAAAAGATCCGGGCACTATTAAATACATCGTCAGATGTTAAATATGCATATTTATCTTACTCCACCAACGCATTTGCTAAGCTGTTAGATTTTGAAAGTATTCCATTATCAGATCAAATCGATTATTTAAGCTGCATAGAAAGTATAGTATCTGATATTGAGCGTATCAATTCAATCATGAAAACATCTATATTAATGAGAAAAAATACAGATTCTTCATTAGAAGAAATAAAAAGAAATATGATTAACCATCAAAAACAAATAAAAAAAGACATAGATAAGTTGTTTGAGTTTTATATATCTTTAACTGATAAAAGCAATATATAAAGAATACTTTATAATTAATATAATGGTTGTGTATTTTCTTAATATATTCTTAAGGTATAATGAACTCTATAAATAAGAATTTATATTTTAAATTATTTTGGAATCCCACAAATAGGTGCTGATGATTTAGTAGTTTCATTATAGTTTCATAGTAATTCATTAGATAAATTCATATCTTTTGTTTTTAAAAATATAAATTCAAAGCAACCGTGTATTTAAACACGTTTTGAAAGGTTTTTGAAAATCGTTTGAAAGAAATGCTTATATACATATTTTTTAAATAAAATCATGGTTTACTATCAATTTGGTTTCATAATATTTTTGCATAAAATAAAGGGTGTTTTATGACTTTTAAAAAGAACATAGGACACCCTTTACACATTGAAATATACACGATTTTATATTTTGAAATTGTGGAAAATAGACTTTGTTTTTTTGAGAATTGTCGGAGGTACTTTACTATCAATTTGCTTTTCCATTTACAATAATTCTTAAACTATTTTATATAAAATAGTTTCAACAAGTATATTGGAAGGTGGTATTGACCATGTTTAAGTTTGTAAAAGAATTTTATAAAAACCCTCAATTTATTGGAGCAATTGCACCAAGTAGTAAGTACCTAGCGGAAAAAATGATAGAGAATATAGATTTTCAAAGGTGCAGATGTATTATAGAGTATGGCCCTGGAACTGGAGTTTTTACAGAAAAGTTAATTGCAAGAAAAAAGGAAGAGACATTATTAATTGTGTTTGAAAATAACCAAGAGTTTTATAAGGAGCTTGTAAATATATACGGACATAAAAATAACGTTAAAATAATAAATGATGGAGCTGAAAATGTAAAGATATACTTAAGACATTATAATATTTTGCAGGTAGATTATATTGTCTCAGGCCTTCCTTTTATGGCACTACCTGTCAATATTTCTGAAAGGATACTCAAAGATACAAGAGAGGTGCTAAAGAATGAGGGAGAGTTTATTACCTTTCAATACTCCTTAATAAAAATGAGTTTTTTTAGAAGCCATTTTAATGAAATAAAGAATAAAAAGGTTATATTAAATGTTCCTCCAGCATATGTGCTACACTGCAAAGTATAATATATAAATCAAACACAAACTATTTTAATTAATATGAAAAGGATGAGTTAGATGGACATATTTTTTATTGATAGAAAAACAGGAGAAAAAAAGAAGGAGATAGTAGCTGGAGAAAGATTTATAAGATGGGTTTATGAAACAAAAATAGGGGAGACTGTGTTAGAAACCCTAGTAAAGAAAAAAATTATTAATAGCCTATATGGAAAGTTTCAAAATCTACCTACGAGTAGACGGAAAATCGAGAAATTTGTCCACGAACTTTCTATAGATATAGAAGAATCAGAAATAGTAAAATTGAATGACTATAAGAATTTCAATGATTTCTTTGCCCGCAAACTTAAGAGAGAGGCAAGGCCAATCTGTAACAACCCAGACCGTGTTATATCGCCTGCTGATGGGAGGTTGTTAGCATATGAAAATATAGATATGAACAATATAGTTCAAATAAAGGGATCATATTATACTTTGAAGGAGCTTTTTCAGAATGAAAAATTAGCGGTAGAATATAACAAAGGGGCATGTGTTGTGATAAGATTATGTCCTGCCGATTATCACCGATTTCATTTTCCAGACAGTGGAATACCCCAAGATTCAATGCCTATTAAAGGAGCTTATTATTCAGTTAATCCAATGGCTCTTGAAAAAGTGGCTAGAATATACTGTCAGAATAAAAGAGAATTTACCCTCTTCCAGTCTGACCATTTTGGTAAAATTGTTTTAATGGAGGTTGGAGCAACCTGTGTAGGATCTATTGTTCAAACCAATGAAGCAAAAGTTAGGGTTGTAAAGGGACAGGAAAAGGGATGCTTTAGATTTGGTGGGTCTACAGTAATTATGTTTTTTAAAGAAAACACTATAAAAGTAGATGCGGATATTATCAAAAACACTAAAGAAGGATTTGAAACAAAGGTCAATATGGGAGAAAGTATTGCTAGTACGATATAAAGGTTATATTAAATATTCCTCCGGCATATGTGCTAAACTGGAAAGGATAGGAGGTAAAATGATGGAAAGAGTATTGGTGGTTGATGACGATAGAAGTATAAGAAAATTAGTAGAAGTCTATTTGAAGAATGAAGGTTATTCAGTGGATAGTGCTGACAATGGGGAAGATGCTGTAATACTAGTAGAAGATAATAAGTATGATTTAATTATATTAGATATTATGATGCCCAAGCTGGATGGAGTAGCTACTTGCATAAAAATCAGAGAAAAATACACAATGCCAATCATTTTTTTATCAGCTAAAGGTGAAGAAATTGATAAGATACAAGGGTTAACTGTCGGAGCAGATGACTATGTCTCAAAGCCCTTTGGTTCAATGGAGCTATTGGCAAGAGTGAAGGCGCAATTGAGAAGGTACAAAAAGTTTAATGACAAACCCATAAATAAGAATGTTATTGAGATAGAGGATTTAATTATTAATAGTGATACCCATGAAGTAACTGTTAGAGGAGAAAAAGTAAAATTGACTCCAAAGGAATTTGATATATTGGAGACTTTGGCTAAAAATAAGGGAATGGTGTTTAGTGTGGAAAAATTATACGAAGCCGTATGGAAAGAAAGTTTTGCTGTCTCTGATACTTCTATAGTAGTTCATATAACAAATCTAAGACAAAAAATAGAATTAGACCCTAAATCTTGTCAGTATATCAAGACAGTATGGGGAGTAGGATATAAAATATGATAGGTAAAATATATAATAAGATAGCTTTCAAATTAATTTCATTAGTTTTGTTTGGTCTATTAGTAAGCACAATGCTATTTTCTTATCTAGGTAGTAAATTGATACATCTATTGTTAGAGCAAACCAATGAAATTTCTGGAACACAAGTAGTTAATATATTTAATATATACTCAGCTGTGATCATCATTACTCCTATCGTAGCATTTATCAGTATATTTCTTCTAGGTATAAATCAGAAGGTAAAATATCTAAAATATATAACTAATAGCGTAAGAGGAGTAAAGGATGAAGTTTATTTAGAAGAACTAAGCTTGAAGGGAAATGATGAAATTACAGAGCTAGCAAAGAGTATTAATATAATGTCCAGTAGGTTAAAGGAAAATCATGAAGAAGAAAAGAAAATAGAGCAAGTGAAGAATGATTTAATTGTGGCGGTTTCTCATGATTTGAAAACCCCATTAACCTCTATTATTGGCTACCTGGAACTATTGAATCAAAACACAGATGCTTATAGGGAAAAGGACAGAGAATATTTAAATATAGTTTATGAAAAAAGCATAAGCTTAAAAAAACTAATAAATGAATTATTTGAGTATACAAAGCTTACTAATGATTATATTGTCCTAGAAAAAGTACACTTTAATATAGCGATCTTGGTAAATCAAGTTGTCGGAGAATATATGCATTTTTTAAAAGAGAAGAATATTTCTGTAGAAATAGAAAGTCAGTCACAAGAACTATGGTGCGAAATTGATGTTCAAAGGATAATGAGAGTTCTAGATAACATTATAAAAAATGCTGAAAAGTATAGTTTTGAAAATACCAAGCTTAAAATTTCCATGTTAGAAGTAGAGAATAATATAAAAATAACCTTTCAAAATGTTGGGGAACATATAAAAAAAGAAGAATTAGAAAAAATATTTTATAAAATGTATCGATTGGACAAGGCAAGAAGTCTAGAAAATGAGGGGTCTGGATTAGGACTGGCAATCTCAAAAAAAATTGTAGAATTACATGGTGGAAAACTTTGGGCAGACTGTGAAGGGAATACAATAAAGTTTCATATAATTCTTCAGAAGGCATAGTTGTTCTTAAAGACTATGTCTTTTTAAGACACAAATCTAAAAGATAGATGCTTTGTTCTTTAATTAGCTACTGTAATATTGGTTACAATATGGAGAGCATGATGAATTAGTGAGGTGGAACAAATGGCATTAAGCTTAGCTTTGATTATTTTATTAGGACTACTTTTCAATAAAACCTTTGATCGAATTAATTTGCCGGGATTGTTGGGGATGCTACTCTTAAGTATTTTAATAGGTCCCCATGGATTTAATTTAATTAGTGATGAAATTTTAATGATTTCTCCTGAGCTTAGAAAAATAGCATTAATCATTATTCTCTTAAGGGCAGAATTAGGATTAAGTAAGGAGAATTTAAAACAGGTGGAGTGCCAGCTATTAAAATGAGCTGTATTCCAGGGATTCTTGAGGGCTTAACAGTAATGGGTGTGGCAATGTATTTGCTGGACATGCCTCTTATTGAAGCAGGAATATTAGGGTTTATTGTTGCCGCTGTATCTCCTGCTGTTATTGTTCCCTCCATGCTTTCCTTTATTGAAAGGGGTAAGGGAGAAGAAAAGGGGATTCCAACACTAATATTGGCGGGGCCTCTGTAGATGATGTGGTGGCAATTACGATTTTTTCTAGTTTCGTAGGAATGTATGGAGGGCAAAACATCAATTTCGCAAGGCAATTATTGAATATTCCTTTATCTATCGTACTAGGAATAGCCCTAGGTATTGCTTTAAGCATGGTACTACTTTATTTATTTAACAGATTTCACATTAGAAACACTAAAAAAGTATTGATGATTTTAGCTTCAGCTATTGTATTAACAACACTGGAAGATACCTTACATGATGTCATTCCAATTGCAGCCCTCTTAGGGGTGATGGTCATTGGTTTTGTCATTCTAGAGAAAAAAGAGATTTTAGCCAAGGAATTGTCTAGTAAGTTTAATAAGATTTGGGTTTTAGCTGAAATTATCTTATTTGTTTTAGTAGGTGCACAGGTGAATATCTATCTTGCAGTGGAAACGGGATGGATTGGATTGTTTATTATTGCTATAGGTCTTTTGGCTAGATCCTTTGGTGTATTTCTGTCTCTCTTAGGAACAAATCTTTCACCAAAGGAGAGGGGCTTTTGTATTGTTGACTATATGCCCAAAGCCACAGTACAGGCGGCCATTGGAGCAGTACCTTTATCTATGGGGGCACCTGCAGGAGAGATTATATTGGCCTTAGCTGTATTAGCTATTGTTGTCACGGCACCTTTAGGGGCAATTGCTATAAAGGCGACGGGGGAGAGGGTTTTGGAAGAAAAAAATTTATTATACCGAAACTAAAGTTTAGAAGTTATTACAATATTCATATGGTATAATTTAGTGTATTATTTTATTTCAAAGGTACTAATACTGTCATCCTCAGTTTCTAGAGTTTCGATTACTACATATATGGTTATTCTAATAAATGATACGCTACGGTGTTAGATAAAATCTGCATAGTTAAGCAGGAGGGAATTAAGCATGTCTGAAAGATTAAAAGCACTCTTTGATTACGATAAAAAAGAAGAATTTTCAGTTAAATTGGCTGAGTGGATTGGCGAGATTTTTTATGATCTCCTCCCAGAACTCGGATATGAAGTCCGTGAGGAACAAATATTTACTGCATTTCAATTGGCGGATGCAGTTTGCAATAAAAAAGTTCATTTAGCCGAAGCAGGACTCGGTACAGGCAAGACGTTCGCCTACTTACTCACAGCAATCGCCTATGCTCGCTTCACTGGCAAACCTGTAGTGATTGCATGTGCCTCGACAGCACTTCAAGAACAGCTTTCAGGGCCCAAGGGAGATATTCAAACTCTTTCTCATATACTTGGGTTGGAGATAGATGCACGAATGGCAAAGGACCCACGTCAATATATCTGTGATGTGCGAGTTGATGAATCAAGAGGCTTGTTTACTGAAAAATCAAATGAAATGTCTAATGAAATTAATCAATGGCTAGAGAAAACTAAGCGGGGTGAACGCTCAGAAATGCCACTTGTATCGGATCGTGTGTGGAAGCAGATTGGTTGGGATGAGTTAGAGTGTATTAGATTTGCTGGACACGTAGAAAGGTTGCTATAATAAACCTAGAAAGGACGTGTTTCAGCTATGAGTAATAGAAATAAATTCACTGATGACTATAAAAAAGAAATGGTGAAGCTTATTACCGAATTAGGC
>JAFIFG010000126.1 GCA_020832135.1 Clostridiaceae bacterium | reverse complement strand
TCTAACAACTAAACAATTTTTTAAAGGTTCCTTTGAACCTTTACTTTCCTATGCCTTTTTTTCTGTGTGTAGCTGCAGATTTTAGTTGCTTTTACAGCTTTTCTTGTGGATAAATTCATTTTTGAATTCTGCAACTACCTAAATTTTAGATTAATTATATTATATAGCTATAGCCTGAGCTATAGCAGTATGCCTACTGTGAGATATGGATATCAATATTTCTTCTATATCTTTACTATATGCAATTTCCAATGCATTATTATGTAATTTTATATAAGGTTTACCTTCTGAATTTTTCATGACTTCTATATCTGTCCATTTCATATTTCTTATACCTGTCCCTAGAGCCTTCGCTACAGCCTCCTTAGCGGCAAAAACTCCAGCTATAGTATTAGCATTTAATTTTTTTTCTTTAAAATCCTTAATTTCTTCTTCAGTAAATACTCTTTCTATAAACCTTGAATTTTTATTTACTGCCTTCTCAATCCTTTCAATCTCTATAATATCAATACCTAACCCCTTAATCATTTGCTTTTTACCTCACATCCTTATTATTTATCTAAAAATCTTATATCTAGTTTCTCCATCTCTTCAGGTCCTAGCATCATGTGAAGGAAAGAATATAACATTCCTATTCTACTCTCCAACTGTGATTTTTCATCTCTTAATTGTCCCAACTGTCCTCTTAGTTTTTGAATTTTCTTGTCTACCAACAAAAGCTCATCATTATCTGTTGTAATGTCTCTATAGGCGATTTTTATTGTCTCTTTTAATAGCCTTAGATTAATTTCTTCAATTTTAGATGGATATATCTCCAAAGCCTCTAGTGTATCATCTATATTGTCATTGACTATTGTTATTTGGTTCTTACAATTCTCTAGCTCTGCCATAGCATTTTCTTGTCCCTGACTATTGATTAGATCTGACAAGTGTAGCACTCTATTTATTAACTTCTCTTTATCGCTTTTAAATGTTCCTAATTTTTTTTGTAGTTGTTTTTCTTCATCAACTAGTTCATTTAGTTCTTTACTCAAGGAGTCCACCATTTTATTTTTAGTACTACCAATGATAGTTTTCCATTGCTTATCCTTTATTAAAAGTGGCACACGATTTTTCTTTATAATCTTTTCATCTACTTTAATATCTACACTTTTTCTAAAAATCATTTTATTCCTCTTTTCTTATTAATGTCACTCTACACTACTGTTAACATCAGTATAAAACAACACTTAATAATGAGTATATTTATACTTTTTCCTCTATTAAATTATTCGGTATTTTACCCTATATTCCTGCTAGGCTATAGGTACTATTTAAAAATTACATAGAAATTAATTTTTCTGTAATTATTTTAATCATAATGGAAAAAATACTTTAAGAGGTGATACTATGAAGAATAAAAAATTTACCGTCAAATCTTTCTTAAATACTTTATTACTATTACTCCTTATTATCTTATTAATTGGTTGTAATAATGTATCCGAAAATCCACAGGGAAATGAAGATGAGAATAATACTCCGGAACTACCTGAGGTTTTAGAGGAGATGGAAGAAGATATCTTAAATACCATGTATGACATCGATGCTTTAGAGGGCATACAACTGGCTATGGAAGAGAAGGAAGCCGAAGAGATGGAAGAACCTACAAATATTGATATCGATGTTGAGGGGGACTTAGAGGGTGAAGTATCTATAAATGGTGGAAACGGTCAAGAGGAGCAAGCTGAAGAAGGAGGCAATGATACTCAGGCCGAAGAAGAGAATGGTATCGGTAACCCTGATATGTCTATGCTTATCGAAGAGAATGCTATTCTTCATCCTTTATTTATAGAAGAGGAGATAGAAGGTAGTGCCACAGCTGTTGAAGATACTCCTGATAGCTTAGATGTCATTTGGTTCGATATTCATAATCAGATTGAAGAGCTACATAGAAAATGGAACGTATTAGAAGCTGACTTAAGGGATGTAAACGCACCACAAAATGAAATAGAAGCATTTGAAGAGACTTTAAACAATGCTTCCTTACAGGCTTCGGATCAAAAGAGGATAGAAACCTTATTATCCCTTAACGAGCTTACGAAGTATTTAGCGGGTTTTAGAAATGCATTTGAGGATAAGGTTCCAGGAGAAGTATTTAAAATGAGGTATCACTTACGTCATGGTATGATCTTAGCTCATGGCGAAGAATACCAAAATACTCAAGAACATATTGACGAAATCAAAGAAATAAAGAATTCACTGCAACAAGAACTTAATGAAAGAGATGCTCAACACGTTAATCACAAGTTCGATTTATCTATTGAGGATTTAGAGGATCAGTTAGTTATAGAAGATTTTGATCTAATACAAACCAAAGGCGCTATTGTTATGAAAAACATAGGACTTATTGAAGACACCTTTAGAGGAAGTATAGAGTAACAAAATAAGGAAGGCTAGCCTTCCTTATTTTTGTCTTAACATTTCTATTTCTTCTTTATATAAGTTTGTTTTTTTATCCAACCATGGTGTTTCTAATATACATGGTTTGTTTTTTGCCACATCATGATGCACAATATAGTGTAATGCCTTAAATCCTATATGGTCCTTACCCTTTGGGTTTTCCTCATCTGCACCTATATTGGCATGCCTATCTTTTTTTGATCCTTTAGGATTTAAAGAACCATTGATATGAAGTACCTGTAATC
Organism: Clostridiaceae bacterium; assembly: GCA_020832135.1. Lineage (GTDB taxonomy): Bacteria > Bacillota > Clostridia > Peptostreptococcales > Natronincolaceae > JAFIFG01. Next base: position 36,635 of record JAFIFG010000126.1, on the reverse strand, counting down.
TATCTAACCCAATAACTTTATCAAATTCCTCCATCACTTCATCAAAGCTATTTATAATATCATAACCTGCATCATGTACATGACAAGTGTCAAGACATACCACTAATTTTTCATTATGTTTTACCTTATCTAGTATGAAGGCCGTATGTTCAAATTTATAGTTCAGCTCACTTCCCTTTCCAGCCATAAGTTCTAATGCCACAAAGGTACTTTGTTCTTTAGAAAGAACCTCATTTAGGCCTTCAGCAATACGGTTCAGACCTACTTCTTCTCCCGACCCCACATGAGAACCGGGATGTAGAACAATATAGTCTGATCCAATAGCTTCAGTTCTTACTATTTCCTTCCTTAGGAACTCTACACCTAAGCCAAAGGTTTGAGACTTTGGGGAAGCTAAATTAATAATGTAGGGAGCATGTACAACAATATCACCTAATCCATGCTCCTCCATAAACTCCTTACCTTCTTTTATATGCATTGTATCAATGTTTTTTCTAACGGTATTTTGTGGTGCTCCAGTATATAGCATAAATGTATTTGCACCATAGCTATAAGCTTCCTTTGCAGCAGATAAAAGCCCTTTTCCAGCTACAGATACGTGTGAACCTAGTTTCATAGTCCTATTCCTTTCTATCAAGTATTTATTACAATTATTATCATACCACTTTTCTTATCATTTAAAACGAAAGAAAGAGCGACATTTGTCGCCCTCCATCGTAATTGCTATAAAATTTAATACCTAGAGATACTATAACCCTTAAGCATGGAATCCTGATATAACTAAAAGTCCCACCACAGTTGTTAATAGTATGGCATAAATGAACACATCTCCTGAAATCATCTTGTTTTCATATCGTTGTACGCAATATTTGGGAAAGTCTTCACAAAAATCAGTAACTGGTCTATAAACAACATTTTCTGCATTTAACCACCTTGGTAAATGCAGGTGGAAAAGATGGTACTTCAATCCCAGAATGAAAATTCCAAAACCTAAGAAATAAACACCTACCATACCTATTAAATCTTTTGAATTCCAAAAATTCATATCAACGATATATTTCTCTATAAAAGCAGGATCAAAAGACATGGATAAGGCTGTAGGTATAAATAATTTATCCATTAATATATCAGGTCTCATACCTATTGCAATAATCAATATTGCTAATATAGACATAGCTTCTACCATTCTTGTATGATCTCCTTTTATATGATCATAATTTTGTTTTGGTTCTCCTAAAAATATAAAAGAGAAAAATTTAATAAATGAACAAACCGTCCCTGCACTAACCAATTTAAAAATTAGCTCTGCATATTTAAAGGAAGGATGACCATATTCATAAGCCTCAATGATGGCATGGTGTAATATCGACTTACTTGCAAATCCATTAAATAACGGCATCCCAGTAATTCCCAACGCAGCAATTAAGCATAAAATAGCAGTTATAGGCATCTTTTTCCAAAGACCTCCTAATTTATACATATCCGTTTCTCTTGTTCTCATATAAACCAATCCCGCCACCATAAATAATAACACTTTAAATAGTGAGTGATTAATCATATGATAGATGGCTCCAATAAAGCCCATAGGTCCTTGAAAGCCTAAGTAAGCCGCCACCCCTATACCCATAATCACATAGCCCATTTGGCTTACACTATGGTATGCCAGCATTCTTTTCATATTTCCCTGTTGTAAAGCCATGAACACACCAACAGCCATAGTTAAAATTCCTAGCCAAATAACAACAAATCCGATTTGCTCCGACATCCTCCATATACCTTCTGTAACCGAAGCTATACTTTTATCAGCAGAAAATAAAACCGAAACCACCCTTAACATACCATAGGCTCCAACCTTCATAAACATTCCAGAGGATAATGCATTTACAGCAAAGGGAGCTCCCTCGTAGGTCTTTGGGGCCCAAAAGTGAAATGGAAACATAGCTGACTTTATACCAAATCCTGCTATAAATAGAATAGCTATAAAATATTTTGCTACACCCATATTGTTAAATTCCATTGCTAGATTCGTCCACTGGAAGGTACCTGTATAAACGTACATCATCAGTATAGCACTTAAAATACTAAGTCCTCCAATAATTCCCATATAAATATAGGCACTAGCTGCCTCCAGCTGTTCCTCACCTCTGTTTAATACCATCAAGGCATAGGAACTAAAGGTCATCACTTCAAAGAATAAGAAGAAGCTCAATAAATCTCCCGCCATTAATGTACCTAGCGTTGAAATATAGGTAATAGTATAAAATAAATAATTAATTTTTTCAAAGTTGTAGAAGCCTACTACTAGCCATAGTAACCCCGCTAAAAGAATAAATGCATAATTAAATAGGTCAATTTTAAAAGTAACACCCACACCAAATAGATTACTCAATTCATAGCTAATAGGTGCATTTTGAAGTTCTCCGTAGGTTATAGCAACATATGCCGTAGTTAATACTATAAAGAACATCACAATATGTCTTCTAATGTTTTTATATTTAACTTTACTGGTAAAGGGTGTTACCAAAACCTCTAGAACTGCAAATAAAATAACAATAGATGGCAAGCCTGCTTTTAGTAATGAACTTTCAATATTCATTGTTCCCCTCCTCCCTATTAATCCTTAGATAAACCTCATAAAAAACACTAAGATACCGGTTAAAAAGACAGTATAAATTATAGTATCACTTTTAATTATTTTTTCTTCATATTCTTTCGTAATGGATTCCGACAATCCCCTCACACCTTTATATAATGGTCTATATATTGTATTCTCACAGCTTAACCATGTAGGCAAGTGTAGATGGAATAAATCATATTTCTTACCTATTATAAATATTACTATTCCTAATATATATACCCATACCATTGAAACTACATCATGATTGTTAAAAAAATTCATATCTACGATATATTTATCTATAAATGCAGGATCATAGGTTAGATTTCTGGTAGCCGGTATGATAAATCTATCTAATATATAATTTGGCGACTGCCCAATAAATATAATTAATAGAGCTAATCCCCCCATCGCCATATCCATCATAGGTTTTTCCCCTTCTATATCCCTATACTTTTCAGGACAATCTCCTAAAAATACATAACCAAACAGTTTTATAAAGGAGCATACGGTACCTGCACTAACAATAGTAAAGAGGATTTCTGCATACTTAAAGGAATAATGGCCGTATTCATAGGCCTCTATAATAGCATGATGTAAAATAGATTTACTGGCAAAACCATTGAATCCCGGCATTCCCGTTATTCCTAAAATAGCAATAATAGTTACAAAGGCAGTAAATGGCATCTTTCTCCATAATCCACCTAGCTTATACATATCTAGCTCATGGGTTCTTAAATAAACCAAACCCACAGCCATAAATAGCAATGCTTTGAAGAAAGCATGGTTGATCATATGATAAATGCTTCCTGAGAATCCCATAGACCCCCTATAACCTAAGTAAGAGGCTACTCCTATCCCCATAATGATATATCCCATTTGACTTATGCTATGATAAGCTAGCATCTTTTTCATATTACTTTGTTGTAATGCCATAAACACACCAACAACCATCGTTATAATTCCCATCCAAATAATTAATGCCCCTAGTTTTTGGGAAACCTCCCATAAAGGATCAGCATATCCACTAATATCCTCTAAGGCAGGTACAAACAAGGTTGTAGCTACTCTTAATATACCATAAGCACCAATCTTTATCAATATTCCTGATAAAAGTGCACTGGCAGGTGTTGGAGCTACTGGATGAGCTTTAGGTAGCCATATATGCAGAGGTAACATACCTGCCTTTATCCCAAATCCCGTTGCAAATAAAATAGTTATTAAATACTTAACCCAACCTAATTCAGCTAGTTCTGCAGCTAGAGGTACAAATTCTAATGTATTCGTATAGGCTGCTACCAAAACAATGCCTAGTAGTATACACAATCCCCCTACTACACCCATATAGATATAGCTATCCCCTGCTAATATTGACTCATTAGACTGATTATGGGCCACCAGCATGTAGGAACTAAATGTCATAAGTTCAAAGAATAGGAACATGGTTAGCATATCTCCTGCCATAACTGTACCTAAAACACCACCAAAAGTAACTGTCTTCCAAAGATAAAAGCGATTTCTATGTGCTTCTATTTCCATATAATCGTGGGCATAAATACTGACTAGGAACCATAATATCCCTGCTGTAATAGCCATAATGAAACTTAGCATATCAACATTAAAGCTCAATCCATATCCAAATAACCCCTCTATCCTATATGCAATACTACCTGATGCAACTTTAGGATACATAGCTAAAATCATAATAAAGGTTATAAAATTGTTATCTACTACAGCAAAATCCCTTAATCCTTCCGATTTACGACCTATAAAGGCTTCTATAGGTCCCCCAATTAAGGAAACCAAAATAATTAGTACAGGTAAAGATTCAAGACTTATAAAAAAGTTAACTAACTTAGTTCCAACAATAGCCATTAGTCCTACTATACCGCTCTCTACACTTGGTAAAGTCATAGCAACAAACATCGATAAAAATAAAGTCGCTGCCACGAATACAAACACACAATTAATAGAAAAATAATCTCCAAACCCTTTACTACTTCTAATTTCACTAGAAGCTTTCATTTTATGCGCCTCCGAACAAATATTATTAAGTTGTAAATACAGTAAATACCTAGCTCTACTGTATTTAAATATCAGTTTATTTTATAGTATATTTCTATTCTACTAGAATTGTTAATATCCTACTTCCTTTTTCCTATAGGAAGGTATTTACTGCAAGTTCTATTATATTCATAACTAACTGTGGAAAGAACCCTAAAATTATAGATAGGGAAGCTATTATAGACATTGGTATGAGCATTAGTTTAGGAAGACCTTCCACATTCATCTCTTGTTTGTTATCCAAAATTTCTTCTGTAACAAACATTGACTCAGAAGAATTACTTACCTCTTTTTCTTTATTATCTATCCCCTGTTTAAAGAAGGCATTTATAATAATCGGTAAATAATACATAGCATTTAAGAAGCTGCTTATTAAAATAACTACCAAATAAAACGGTTGTCCAGCTTCTAATACAGCAAAGCTCAGATACCATTTACTCATAAAGCCATTTGTCCCAGGGATTCCTATCATACCTAATGCAGCTATCGTAAATACTGCCATGGTTATTGGCATCTCATAGCCTATTCCATTTAGTTCTCTGATATCACGTTTCCCCTTATAATAGATAATAGAACCTGCACTTAAAAACAAAGCAGTCTTCATCAAACCATGGGAGGTAACGTGAAATAGAGCCGCAGACAGGCCTTGGGTAGAGGTTAAACTAACCCCTAATATAATATAACCAATTTGAGCTACACTGGAATAAGCTAACATTCTTTTAATATCTTTTTGTCCAATGGCAAATACAGATCCCATAATCATACCAATTGCAGCTAAATAGCCTAGATAGGTTGATACACCCAAACCTGTAATAACCTCTTCTCCCAACACTCGATATAATACTTTTATTAAAGTAAAAATATAAACCTTTACTACTAAACTAGATAGCAATGCACTTGAAGGAGTAGGAGCTGAGGAGTGGGCATCTGGCAACCATATGTGTAATGGAAAAATCGCTGCCTTAATTCCTAATCCAGTTAACATTAGCCCTAAAGCCAATAATATATTTCTTGGATATAACTGCCATACATCACTAATAGTATTATATACCTCTCCCATATTCAGATATCCTGTTACCATATAAAGCAGTGCAAGCCCAAAGAGGAAGGATAAAGATCCTAAAGTATTTAAAATTAAATATCTAAAGGCCGCCATATAATTTTCTTTTTTTCGTTTAATTGAAATAATAGCACAGGAAGTAATGGCTAAAATCTCCATGAATACGTAGGTATTAAACAAATCATTTGTAAAGGTAATACCTAGCATCCCCATTAACAATAAAAAAACTAAGCTATAGTATCCAGCAATTTGCTTTCGATATATTTCATGTTCAATATCTTTAATAGAATAAATAACAATTAATATTGTTAAAGAAACAATAAAGAAGGACATAAAGGCAGAAAATTCATCAATATTGAATTGAATACCAATTTTCGCTCCCCAATTACCAATATCGTAAAGATAGGCACCACTTTGCAGTACACCCACCAATATATATAAACTCATCCCCCATGCAATAGCTAAGGTTCCTAAAATCATTACCTTGGACTTACGATCGAATTCCTTCATCAGAATAGGCACAATTACTGCTGCCATCACTAATAGGAGTAAAATATATAAAGGAAACTGCATACTATCCATTGGTCTGCTCACTCCTTAACTCCATAATCTCATCTAATTCGATGGTGCCATAGGCTTCATATATTTTTATAATTAAACTAAGTGAGTAGGCTGTGATACTAACAGCAACTACAATTCCCGTTAATATCATTGCAGTTGGTAGTGGATTAACATGCACTGTCGTTGCTTGTTCCTTCGTCAGCCCTAATATTGGAGAACTGCCTCCTGCAATATACCCTTCTGAAACCATTAGTAAAAATACAGCCGTCTCCATAATATTGATCCCAATTACTTTTTTCAGAAGATTAGGATGGGTCAATACAGTATATAGTCCTATTACAAATAAAATTGCAGCACCAATATAATTAGTGCGGTCCATCATTGCTTGTAATATCTCCACTGGATTTATCCTCCTTAATAAAGGTATGAAAAAGACTTATTAAAGTAACAGCTACCTTCATACCTATCCCAATAGTTACTAGTGAAAGCAGTTCTGCCTGTACAGGTTCTCCCACCTGGATCATATAGGCTCCTGCTTCTCTAAGCTTAAGCACATCATGCCCCATAAATATTACTACAAAGGCCATTAATATAAAACATAACAACCCTTCTACTTTACGATTAAAGATTTTATTAGGCATCTTTAATTCCGCCTTTTCCAAGCCAAATACTAAAGTATATAAAACAACAGCGGAACCGATAATAGCTCCCCCCGCAAAGCTCCCTCCTGGGGAAATGCTTCCGTGTAAAATAACATAAATACCGTAAAGGTAAATGAATGGCATTACTGTTCTTGTAATAGTTTTTACAATTAAATCATCCATCTAACTTCCCACCTTCTCTTTTTGTGTCGAAGTTTCATTTCCTCGCAATACTGATAATACTGCTACAATAGAAGTAAATAGTACAGCTGCCTCCAGTAGTGTGTCTGCTCCTCTATAATATTTTAGAATAGCTGTTACTGTATTAGGACTTTTAGTATCGTCGATGGCATTGTCCACATAATATACAGCTACTTCATTATAATTTGGATTATTTATATCCCCTATGGGAGGCATCTCCATCATGCTAGTAATCATGATCACTAAGAGTCCTGATAGTACACCTATAATTAAAAGCTTTTTCACTTCTCTGACCTCCTCGTCCTACTAATAGTAGCGATCAGAAGCATAGTTGTGGCTCCTGCACCTATAGCTGCCTCTGTTAAAGCAATATCCGGTGCCTTCAATATCAGCCATAAAATAGCCATTGTTAAACTGTAGGCCCCGAAGATGATAACAGCACCAAGTAAGTCTCTCGTTCTCTCTACTGCAATGGCACATCCAATGAGAAAAATAACTAATATAATATTTAAAATCTCCATCTGCTACACCTCTTTTCTAAAGACCTATGATGGTTTATCTTTATTCCACTCAGCCTTTGCAATTATATGGGCTGCGGTGGGACTAGTAATCCAAATAAAACAAAGTACAACAAGTAATTTAAAAGCAGTTAAACTAAATCCTGTTTGTATTGCTAAGGCTAATAAAATCAAGCCCGCTCCTAGCGTATCGCTCTTTGTAGTGGCATGCATACGACAGAGTGCATCAGGCATTCTAATCAATCCTACAGTCCCCACTAGAAAGAAAAAACACCCTCCTATAACTAGCAACACCACCAGTATATCGATGAATAATTCCATTGTATTCACCCCTTAATATAATTTTCCTTTTTCTATATACTTCGAAACACAAACTGTCATAATAAAACCTACCATTGCATATACCAAAGAAACATCTACAAAAGCATCTTCGTTTGTTAATAATGCCAACAATGCTATGATTGTCGTTGTTTTTGTAGCAATAACATTTATTGAAATAACTCGATCTGTAGGAGTAGGGCCTACATAGGCTCGATATAAACAAGCAAAAGTCATAATTGCTAAGAAAATAGTCGCCCCACTAAAGGCTAGCATTCTCATTTGGTATCCTCCTCTAATTTTCTTACACGGCGCTCCATAACACTATCATTTAGGTCCTCAGCCGCTTCCGCTGTCAATGCATGGATTATATATCCATCGTCATCTAAATCAACCGTTAAGGTTCCAGGTGTTAAGGTTACAGCATTTGCATAAAGAACCTTATCAAAATCCTTTTGGAATTTCACAGGAACTCTAACTACTTTAGGCGAAATTGGCAAAGATGGACTTAAAACTATTTTAGCCACCTGTATATTAGCTTTTACAATTTCTACCACTAGACAAGCAATAAAAGAGAAGAATTTCCCTATTCTAAAAAAAGTAAATAAGGGTATCTCTTCCTCATTAAATACAATATCTTTCGAATAAAAAACAACACCTAATGAAACAACAATTCCAACTAGTGCTGACTTAACTGTAATAGATGGTGACAACATCATCCAGAATAAAAATAGTAATATAAAAAGCATTAGATGTCTCTTTCGTAAAAATGATAACTTTTCCTTCATAATTCACCTCCTATAGCAAGGTCCCTTTGTCAATATATTTACAGATGCACACAGTGCTTGTAAAGCCTATCATTGAATAAAGCAACGAAACATTAATGAAAATGTCTTCTCCAGTTAATACTGTTAGCAAAGCTATGATTATTGTTGTTTTTGTAGCGATAACATTTATTGAAATAACTCGGTCCGTAGAAGTAGGACCTACACAAGCTTTATATAAACACGGGAAAGTTAAGATTGCCAGAAAAATAGCGGCCCAATTAAAAACTACCATACTCATTTGTTGTCCCCCTCTAATCTTTTACACATGCTTTATCATATTATCTAGCTTTCATATTTTCATGTTTTAAAAATTAGTTTGGGTTTTAAATTTGTAATTCTTCTCACATAAAAGAATTTATTAAAATCCTGCTCCCAATTAAATATTATAACATGAAATATAATTAGATGCTATGAAAAAAAAAGGCGAGAATTTTTATCATGTTTGATAAAAGTCTCATCCTTTTGTTGTAATATGGTAGGGCTTATTCAACCACCTGTTCCTTCCCACTACTCATTACCGTAACATAAACCTTTTTCATTCCTAGCCATGATAACCCTGATATTGCAGCAATCGTTCCTAATCTTCCACCAACTCCTGGAAAAGCTGAAGTAGTAGCTATAAATAACAATCCATTTATAAACCCAAGTACTACCATTTCTTCTATTTTAGGAAATTTTGCCGCACTAACCATAGCAGCATAGGAAGCACATGTTGCCATTGCTGCTAAAGAACCTCCGATCTGCGGAAAAAAGTGTGGAAATATAAAGCCTGATACTAAAGTTACAGTTGCAGATGCAAAAACTGCTCCTTTATTTAAACGAATACTTATGTAATAAGTACATAATGCTGCTATGATAGAGACTAAAATTATGATGAAATTCTCCATGTTTATTCCTCCTACCCTATAAAAAAGTTTATAATTCCTCTACTAACCTGTACCGACATAGCTGCTATTGTTCCACCCTTACCACCTATACCAGCATATATTTCCCCTGAAAATACAATCACAACACCCGTAATCAAACCACCAAAACCCGCAGCAACCCCTGATGATATAACACTAAAACCTGACATTCCCACGAAGGATGCAATATAGGTAGCTGCTGCTAATGGAGCAGGAAGTAATATTGCACCTACTACACCTACCAATCCATTGGCTATAATAGCACCATAACCCATAATATGATTTATATACCAAGTTATAGAAGCCCCTAAAATAGCACATATAATCGTCAATATTTTACTTTTGTCCATATTCCTCACCCCCTAATTCTTCAATTCTTTAAAATGTGCATTTAATGATATAAAGTAAAATAAACCTATGATTAAAACTATCCCTGTCTCAAAAGATGCTCCATTGTTGATCACCCCTTGCCCTACCATGCCTAACCCCGTTAAAATATAAGCCGTTAACCAAAACATTTTTCTACTCATATAATCACTCCTCCTTTAAATGTTTTATATTAATTTAATAGCTATTATTTAATAAATATAATTATTTGTTATTATTTTAACATACATAGATAAAAAAATACATTAATATTTCCATTGTGAGTATGGTTTGTAAAAGTCCTATTTAATTAATCAATATTGTTAATAAATACTGTTAATCAGCTACTAATAATTTTTAACATTTTTCTACAAATAATTTTTATTGTTTAGCTTCACAACTCAACTATACTATATTAAAGCTTAAAAATCAAGATGAAACTGTATGTTTAATGTCTTAATAATTGAATTTTCTAAATTGAATATTTTTTTCGCTGTAAGATAAGAAGTACTTATAACCCTGTACATAACTAGCTCCTATGGTATATAATAGAAACTGTGATTTAATAACTTTAAACTTTTCAAGTAATTTTCTATATAAGAAGGAGATGTCAACGTGTCAGATAAAAAGTTTGTTACAGCATTAAATTGTATGGATGGTCGTGTTCAGTATCCAGTACTGAAATGGTTAATGGAAAATTTAGGAGCAGATTATGTAGATATGATTACAGAACCAGGAGTAGATAAGATTTTTTGTGAATGCCGGGAAGAATTATTGCAATCTGTAAAGCAAAAAATTTCCATATCTATTGAAAAACATAATTCCAATACTATTGCTATAGTTGGACACCACGATTGTGCAGGTAATTGTGTCTGTAAAGAAGATCACTATAAACAAGTTGAAATTTCTGTTAGTGAAATTTTAAAATGCTATCCTACAGTTAGGGTACTTGGTCTTTTTGTAAATAAAGATTGGGCGGTTGAAGTAATACGTGATACTGCTTTACTGTCAGTTTCATAATATAAACAGACTACCTTCAAATCATTAAAGGTAGTCTGTTTTTAAACTATGGTTATTTCTTTGCATAAACCTTAATAATATCCCTTCTACTTACTATTCCTACCAATTTTTCTTCTTTGACAACTGGAACTCTATTAATATTTTTATTTGCCATAATAGTGGCTATTTCCTCTATGGTCTCTTCATAATCTACTGATATTACCTTAGTAGTCATCATATCTTCCACCTTATAAGCTGTCATTTTTTTTATTTGATCCTCTACTGTTTTAGGATTTTCTAAAAAAATATAACTATCCAATATAGTGAAATAAGTAGGTATATGAAGTTTTTTACTTCTGTGAATTAAATCCCCTTCTGTAATAATCCCCTTTAACTTATGGTTCTCGTCTATCACAGGTAATCCACTTACATTATGTTCTAATAAAAGCTTTATTGCTTTCTCTATACTATCTTCTCCATGTACTGTAATTACTTCTTTCGTCATAATATCCCTTGCTAGCATTTTATCACCACCTTAAATTATTTATATATCTATAAAATACCCATATTTCCTTTGTATAAAACCTTTATCAAAAATGTTCAACAATATATTCTTCTAATTCACTTAGAATCACTTTAAAGTCTTCTCTACCTAGTCCTATTCTAAAATAATTCCCCTCATAGTCAAAAACTTCACCAGGTAAAATCATTATATTTTTTTCCTTTACAACTCTATCGCAAAATTCTTCCACCTTTAATTTATCATTTAATTTTAAAAATGCAATGGATCCAGCCTTTGGTTCTATCCATGTAAATAAATCCTTATGTCTATTAAAAAACTCTTTTGCAGCAGTGCGGTTTTCTCTTACTCTTTCTATATTTGTCTTCACTATAGCTTCCTTCTGTCTCAATGCCATAATGCCTAAAATTTCACTGGGGGCACTGCCGCATATGGTTGTATAATCCTTTAAAACAGCTAACTCCTTCATTAATACATCATCCTGGGTAATAATCCAGCCTAACCTTAATCCTGGCAAGCTAAAGGTTTTTGATAAGCCGAACAAAGAGATGCCTTTTTCATAAATATCCGCTACAGAAGGTAGCCTATCCTTTTCGTTATGCTCTAATAACCAGTACATTTCATCAGAGAATAGAAACACATCATGTTTTTTAGCAATTTCTACTATTCTATCGAATTCTTCTCTTGTTGGTAAATAGCCAGTGGGGTTATGAGGAAAGTTTATAATGATCATTTTGGTGTTATCTTGAATATTTTTCTCTAAAAAATCTATATCTAATTTCCATTCATGGTCTTTCTCCTCTATTCTCCAATTGGTTATTGAACACCCTAAAGACTTAGAAATTTCTGCTAAGGATTGGTAAATAGGGTCTACCACAATAACATGATCCCCCTCTTCTAGCATTGCATGCATAGTTACAAAAATACCTTCTTCTGGAACAAAGCTCATAACATTTTCTTCTTTAATATTATGATAAAGCTTTGTTATTTCCTTTCTTAAGATAGGATGTCCCATTGATTCTGTATAACCTAATTTTAAATTATTCCACAACCCTAAACTATCATCATCAGCTCTTTTAACTAACTCCTCCAGCGTTAAACTTTCACAATCAGAAGGACTTAATAAATACTTAGCTGTAAATTCGTAAATAGCAAAATATCTCTCTAATTTAAACTCATTTATCTTCATATATGGCACCTCCTATAATATAAATGAAAACATTCTCAATACTTCAAAATAGTCCTTTGTTTCATACACAATAGTGTTTGGACCTATTTGCTTTACTCCAGGATAGAAGGATGCCTTGTATGCTTTTATATGTTTTGTGTAGTTTATTTCTATTTTGAATTCTGATGGTAATGCTACCTTACATTCCTCTATATTGTGCTTTTTTAAGGCTAGCTCTACTGCTTCTTTGGTCCTATCTATTACATCCTCTGGATGAATACTGATAACTGAATTCCCTACGCCTTCATTGGTTGCAACAGTTTTAATGTTACTATTTAATTCTTCCACAGTTTTACATAGTAATTCATCCCCACTTACGAAGACCACCGGTACTTTAACAAGTGCAGCGGTATAGGTATTAATTAAAAATTCGCTTGCCATTTCATCATTTATTTTTATATAGTTTATATTTTCTACATTCATGGTATGGGCCAATGGATTGCCATTAGATCCAGAGCCCGAGTGATACCCTATCATGATGGCAGCATCAAAGGCCTCATCCAATTCCTGCATCATGCTAAAGGGATGTCCGCTCCATGATCTAATAAGTTTTATATTTCTAGGAAAATCATTGATCTTCAGATTTCTTCCAAAATCATGTGCATCCTTTATCCAAATTTCCTCTGCCCCTGCATTTATAGCCCCTTCACAGGCTGCTTTTACCTCTTTTGTCATTTGTTCAGCAAAAGCAGCATAATCTGCCTCTACCTTTTCTGTCTCCTTCCAATCTACAATGCCAGTAATACCCTCTATGTCAGCACTAATATAAACCTTCATAATCTCTTCTCCCTTCTCTTGTTGAAAAATATATTTATTTCAAAATTGTACATCTATTCACTATATATTCAACTTTTCCTCCTTAAATCCCTTTAAAAAGAAAAAAAGTCTTGATGTTTTACCATGGGAATTCAGGTAACATCAAGACCTTTACTTATAACTTTACAGCTTTATCTACATCAAATAAATATAGATAGGCTTCCTTCACTTTCTTTTCTGTTATACTTTCTAAAGCCTCTTTATAAAGTTGTAACTGCACTTGGTATTTTTCAACTATTCTTTGATAGTTTCCATCGGGAATATAATCACTTTTATAATCTATAAGCACCAACTCACCATCTTCTTCAAAATAGCAGTCAATTACCCCCTGCACCAAAAGAAATTCATTACAATTCTCTAGGCCTACAATAACATCTTCTGCTTTTTTCTTAATATTAAAAGGAACTTCTCTATAAACTTTTTCAGCATGAAGTACCCTCTGACCTAATGTTGATTGGAAATAATCCACTATTCTATCAACATCAACAATGCTAGCCTCCTCCTCCGCCAGTAATTCCTTTACCACCATCAACTGTATTTCATCCTCAATAGTCTTATTATTAATGGTACCCTTTAAATTTAGATGCTGCAATACAAAATGAAGGATTGTTCCTCGTTCTGCCGCAGTGAAGGTTTTTGTTCCTTCTAAAAATTTAGGCTTTCTAACTAAAGTAGGTATTTTGTGTACCATACTATCCACATTATTTATAGTAGATTTCTTGATTTCAGAAACCGATAGTTTAGAAGGAATAACTGTAGCACTTTTATAGGGATATTGCCAATTCAGTCTTTCTTGTATTACCTCTTGGTATTGTGTAAAATTCTCCCTATCAAAATTCATAAGCTCTTCTTTTTGCTGTTGCTTCTCTGTTATTTTTTCATGTTCCTCCAATACGATATCATATCGGTTAAGTATATGAACCGACCACTTGGAATGATCATTTATTAATTTATTGTCATCTAGTTCTACCTCTGCCCAATTCCTTAAAACCTCGCCATCAGGATGTTTTGTTAGTACCATACCAATCCAGTCAAGGTAGCTTTTAGCGGAGGTTAACATATAAGGATTTAGATTCTTACTCCATTTCTTCACCTTGTTTTCTAGTTTTTTTACAGTTCCCACCATAATTAGCTTGTCTACCGGTCTTGTTAGGGCAACATAAAGTATTCTCATTTCCTCCGATAAGCTTTCAACTTTTATTTTATCCTTCATGGCTAACTTAGCTATGGTATCTCTATATACCCTCAATTCAGGATCAGTAAACTTTGGCCCTAAGCCTAAATCCCTATGAAGCAAAACATCCTGGTTCATATCCATCATGTTAAAGTTTTTTCCCATGCCGGCAGTAATAACTACTGGGAATTCAAGACCTTTACTTTTATGGATACTCATAACTCTTACTACGTTGTCATTTTCAGCTAGTATCTTAGCCGCTCCTAAGTCTCCCTTACTTCGTTGTAGCTTCTCAATAAACTTAATAAAATTAAAAAGTCCTTTAATGGAGGTGTTTTCAAATTGTTGAGCACGGTCTAGTAAAATTCTAAGATTGGCCTGTTTCTGTTGTCCTCCTGGCATAGCTCCTATATAATAAAAATAACCTGTATCTATGAATAACTTCCAAATAAACTCATCAATTTTCATAAATCTAGCTTCTTGAGCCCATTTATTTAAATTTCCTATAAAGCCTTTTAATTTGTATTTCAAGCTGTTATCATATTCCTTTATATATCTTTCTATAGCATTAAAATAACTTCCTTCTCTATCAAAAACCCTTATATCTATTAGCTCATCAACTGTAAATTTTCCTAAAGGAGATCTCATTACACTTAATAAAGGTAAGTCCTGTCTTTTATTATCTATGATCTTTAATAGATTTATAAACATATTTACTTCTATAGCTTCAAAATAACCGGTGTTGGCATCAGCATAAGCTGGAATGCCTTCTTTTGTAAATGTCTCCATAAAGGTTTCAGCCCAATTTTTAGTGGTTCGCATTAACACCACGATATCCTTATAATCCACTTTTCTATATTTTTCTTCTTTAGCATCGTATATTTCTTTATTTAAAAGCTCTTTAATCTTCTTACCAACAATCCTGGCCTCTACCTCTATACTTTCTAAATCCTCTATTTCTTCTTCTAATTCTTCCTCAGCTTCATAATCTTTTTCAACAATGTTCACTTCTATAGAAGTATCCTTTATAGACTGAAAACTACCACCTTCATATAAATAGGCCTTTTCATCATAATTAATTTCTCCAAGGGACTTCGACATAATGTTTCTAAAAATAAAGTTAACACCTGCCAATATTTCACCCCTACTTCTAAAGTTTTTTGCTAGATCTATTCTTCTATTTAAAGCATTCTCTTCAGTCTTAAAGTTTTCATATTTATCAATAAATAATGTAGGATCTGCCAAGCGGAATCTATAAATACTTTGCTTTACATCCCCCACCATAAATAGATTATCTGCTCGTTTAATATAGCCTATTAAAGTTTCCTGTACAATATTGCTATCTTGATACTCGTCCATAAATATATATTGAAACTTATTTCTATATTCCTCTGCCGCCTTTTCATTCTCTAGAATATCTAATGCATAATGCTCTAAATCATTAAAATCAACAATACCTCTTTCCGATTTTTTACTATTATATAACTCTCCAAATTTCATGGTCATGTTATAGAGGTATTGCATTAAAGGATGTAGTACCTTTAAATCCTCAACATATTCCTGAGGGCTGGAGGTAAAGATATTATCCTTAATGCTTTTTATAATTTTTTTGCTTTGATCCCTAAGCTCCTTAACTTCTTCCTTCAGCATTTCATGGCATTCTTGTTTTTTTCTACTTAAGCTTTTATGCTTAAGATTCTCTATTTCTCTATAAAAATCAACAATCCCATTTTCCAGAATCTCTAATAATCCTTTTACTTTTTGTATATCATCTTCTATTGCTTCTAAATAAGCATATGGTCCATTAGAACGATTACAGGTTGCTTGAGCTTCTTTTAATAGGTCAAGCCCTCCATTTAGTTCTATAGCTATTCTATCTTTAATAGTTCTTACCCATAAACTTTTTTGAAAATTGTCTATATCTACATCAAAATCCTTTACCTTGTCTGCTAGCCAATCATAAGGTTTAGGTTGACTTTGTATAAAGCTATATACCTTCACTACAAGATCCTGTAGGGGTGTATCTTCCCTTGTTCCTCCCAGTCTTTCTACCAGTTCAATAAAAGTAGCATTGTTCTCTTCATACTCTCCTTCAAACAGTTCCTCCAATGACTCTAATTGTAAAATTTTAGTTTCTGTTACATCTCCTATACGGAAGGAGGGATCTACATCTATAAAATGAAAATGTTTTTTTACTACCTCTATACAAAAGGCATGTAGGGTTGTAATGGAGGCTTTATTTAATAGTGTCATTTGCCTTCTTAGATGTTCTTCATTTTCATCTTTCTTTTCCAATTCTTTAGCTAGGGCGGTGGCAATTCTTTCCCTCATCTCACCTGCAGCAGCATTAGTAAAGGTTACAATTAATAACTTATCTATATTAATTTTATCCTTTACAATAATCTTAATAATTCTTTCTACCAATACAGCCGTCTTACCAGAACCAGCTGCTGCCGCTACCAGTAGATTACTATCTCTAGCATCTATAGCCTGCTGTTGTTCTTCTGTCCATCTAGTCACCTAAAACCTCCTCCCCTCTTCTCTTAATTTTATCAAGAACTTCTTCATCCTTTAATTCTTTTATATTCCTATATTTATTTTCTTCAAAAACAGCATCGAATTGGCAGATGGCTTTATAAGAGCAATATTCACAGGAAGTCTGTTTTTTCTTTTTATAGGGTTCAATCTTAATATTCCCTTTTACTATTTCTTTAGCGATCTCTTTTATTAAGCCCTTGACATGGTTTATTAGATGGAGAAAATCCTCTTCGCTGGCTACGGAAGATTTTTTTGATAAACTTTCATCTTTATTTATGGACACCGGGATAATGTTAGAGTCTCTTTCAATGTTTTTATCTATACTTTTTATAACCTTCAAATCCTTTAATACTAAACCCTTCATTTTCAGCTTTTTGTTTACTTCTTTTTCTATTACTTCCACTGCTTTTTCTGTTGTTCTAATCATTGGGTCATCAATTTTAAAGTAGAAGGCTCCTGCAGGGTGATTTTTGCTCCTTTTTACTTTACCTTCTAGTGCCATCATAGCCTCTAGATAAACAATTAGCTGAAGTTGAAATCCATAATATACTTCTGATAAATTAAATTCCTTATTTCCAGACTTATAATCTATCACTTTTAGGTAAATACCATCTTCATCCTCTAGTATATCTACACGATCAATACGTCCTTCCAAAATTACTTCTTCTCCATTTTCTAGTTCTATCACTATCCCTGGAATTTCATGGTCTATCCCAAAGGGAACTTCATGTCCATAGGGGGTAAATTCTCCGCTTTTTATATGCTCTATTAAGGTCCAAAGAGCTTTCTTACTGATTCGCTTTAATCTAGTTACTAAATACTTATATCTATGGGTACTTAACATGACACCACTTTCAAATTCTTCAGCCAGTTGCTCCAGCACATCCTCCACCAGTCCGTCACATTGTTCCCTTTCCATATCTACCCAACTGATATTTTCCTCTTGGGTTTTCTGAGCAAATCTGTCCATAGAATAATGAAACAATTTACCTATATCAGGAGATTTAAGTTGGTATTCCTTTCTTTCCTTAGGTTTTAAACCATAGGTAACAAAATGAGAGAAGGGACAATTTACAAAACTCTCCAATCGAGACACACTGGTTTTGATAGGTAAATTATACAAGTGCTGAGCTTTAGTTTCATCTATATATTGAATTTGATTTTCATGAAATAACCCTTCTATAACTAAATCCTTCTTCTCATGCCAATTGGGATGACTATTATACCAGTAATACACATCCCACCAAAGTTCCTCCATAGATTCATGATCTAGATAAAACCTTATATTTTCTACTAAGTGTTTGAAGGTGCTATTAGCTGTAGACACTAGAGATAATTGCTGCTGTGAATTAGAAAGTATGTCACTTTTGATTTCCAGTTGAGGAAATAGTTTTTTCAGCATATCAATTAAAGTAGAGGGTCTTTTAGCCCTTCCCTCTTCATCCCCTAATGCATAGCTTATCCATAAATATTCCTGTGGCTTAGCGAAGGCTGAATAAATGGAAAACTGTTGTTGCAGAAGTTTACCCTCTCCACTAATTGCTAATTCCAAACCTTCATTCTCTAGAGTTTTCTTTTCATGTTCCAGTAGGATTCCTTCATCATCATGAATAGCAGGCAATATACCGTCATTTACTCCCATCACCAGTAACGCCTTTATGTCATGACTTCTTGAACGTGCCATATTACCCACCAACACTTGGTCTATGGTGGAGGGAATTACACCAATTTCGCAGGCAGAAAACCCCGATTCCAAAATCTTGTAATAATCCCTCAAGGAAACTTTATTTTCCTCTAGAATTTCAGAGATTTGATCAAAAATCTCCATTACCGAATTCCAAATTTGAGCATTTTCATTGACATAATCAAACCTTCCAGCTAACTTTAAATCTTCAATCCATATTTCCAACTTTTCCTCGATTCTCATGTCTTGTAAAAATTGAAATACAGACTTGGTAATTTTTTTAGGGTTTTTACTCTTTATTATTCTTTTTTCCAGTGTTAATAAAGGATTCATTAGTTTTTCTCTTATATCATTGATTTTAAGCAATTCCTCTTTTTTCCCTAATGTAAAATCCTCTCTCCACCTATAACCCCGTATACCATACTGTAGTACATAATTTTCTAATATCTCCACTTCATCCTTTGACAAATCCGAAAAACCGGTTTTAATTAGCCTAAACATATCTTTATACTGATAATTTTTAAGCACCGTCTCAATAGCTGCTAGAATAAATTCCACTATAGGATTGTTCATAATGCTTCTCTTTTCATCCATAAAATAAGGAATACCATATTCTTCAAAAACCCTTTTAACGATACTGCTATAACCCTCAAAATTTCCCGAAACCACCGCTATATCCCTGAACCTATAACCTCTATCTCTAACTAAAGTTATAATTTCAGCAGCTGTATGTTCCACTTCAGAATAGGGATTAGACCCTGAAAAAATCTTTAGATTGTTTACTTCACTCTTGTACTTTTTATAGGGATATCTATAGAGTTCTCCTTCTATATGGGAGATTTCTTTAGCCTTTTTTATTCCTTCCCTTTTCTCTCCATCCAAATAAACAGTATCCTCTTGGATATCTAATTTATTTACCATAGCCTTGATTTTTAAATAGGTTCTTTGAGAAACTTGAAACAAATCCTTATCTGCATCTTTACCTTGCAAATCGATAGAAAAGGTAATATACATATGCCTTACCTTTGTCATTAGCTTTTCTATAATCCTCAAGGTTTGAGGAGTAAAAGTATGAAAACCGTCTATCCATATTTCAGCCTCTTCTAGAAACTGTGCCTTTTCAATATATTCTATTAATAAGTTTAAATGGTCTTCATTGTCCACGTATCGGTTTTCTAAATACTTATTAAATTTTTCATATAACAGAGTGATATCCTGTAGCTTCATTTTCAATATGCTATCTTCTTCTATCTCCTCTACTTTTTGATTCAAGTCCATCGGACTAATATCATGCTGTTTAAATTCACAAATCATTTCATTTAACCTAGAAACAAACCCCTCTTGTTTGCAGGTTTTTTTATAAATGCTTAACTCATTGCCA
Organism: Clostridiaceae bacterium; assembly: GCA_020832135.1. Taxonomy (GTDB): domain Bacteria; phylum Bacillota; class Clostridia; order Peptostreptococcales; family Natronincolaceae; genus JAFIFG01. The sequence continues at coordinate 16,217 of JAFIFG010000126.1, read as the reverse complement.
TATTCTTCTAATATTTTTTTCAATATCATGCTTTTACCTATGTCGTTAATAGGGATTCTTTTAAGTCCTCCTACTTCATTGAATACTTTATAAGCAAGTCTTGTAAAACTTAGAACTTCCGCCTGCATAATCCCCTTTAATTGTTGTTTTTCTATTAGATCCCTCTCTGCCTGTAGTGTAAATTGTTCTGGAACCAATAGTATTAAGTTATGGTCATCTTTTTTCTGTAGTCTTTTCTTTATCTGATCTAATACATAATAGGTCTTCCCTGCTGATGCTCCACCAGTTATATAGGTTACACCCATATTTCCACCTCATTTTCATCTTATGATCTATCATACCTATATTATATCATATAGGTATATACATTTTGTTGTACAAAAGCATCTAAACGATTCCTTCGTTACATTCCTAAAATTTATATTTTCTTAAATAGCAAAACAGCCTTTACTAGAATCGTAAAGACTGTTCTTTAAACATTATTTAATATTAAGAAGTTACAGCTGCATCTTCTTTCTTAGCACGTCTTAATTGAATAGCAAAGATAACACCCGCCATTACAATTCCTAGAACATTTGTTGTCATTCCAGGATTTACTAACATAATACCACCTACTGCTAAAATGACTCGTTCCCACACTTTAGCATCTGTTTTTAGATAACCACTTACACCCCCTGCAATAGCATACATACCTATTAATGCAGTTGCTAGTGCTGTGATCAATTTAACTGGAGTTGCATCTACTAATACCAATACCGGACTAGTGGCAAATATAAATGGTACTAGGTAAGCTGCAAAGGCCAATTTTGAAGCTTGAACCCCTGTTTTGAAAGGATTAGAACCAGCAATACCAGAACCAGCAAAGGCTGCCAATGCCACTGGTGGTGTAATATCCGCCACAATACCAAAGTAAAATACAAATAAGTGGGCTGCAATCACTGGTATACCTAATTCTACCAATACTGGTGCTGCTATTGTAGCCTGTACAATATAGTTTGCTGTTGTAGGCATACCCATTCCTAGTATAATCGATGCAAACATGGTAAATAACATGGCTAAGTAAACGTTACCACCTGATAAAATTAAGATTCCAGTTGAGAATTTTACTCCTAATCCTGTAAGAGTAACTATACCAACTATAATCCCAGCAGTAGCACAAGCCAATGCCACCGGTAGAGCTGAGCGAGAACCTTCTTCTAAGCCCTGAAAAATCTCTTTAAGAGACATTCTGGTATCTTTTCTAATGAAGGATACTGCAATAGCAAAGAAAATGGCAAATAGTGCCGCCCTCATTGGTGTTCTACCTTGGATTAGTAGCACTACAATTGCTACTATCGGTGCTGCCAAAAACCATTTTTCTTTTATCAGTTTAAAAGGATTAGGTAGTTCACTACGTTTTAAACCTCTCAAGCCTTGTCTTTTGGCCTCTAAGTGAATCATAATGAAAATTCCTGCGAAATATAAAAATGCTGGAATTGATGCAGAAAGTGCAATAGTAATATAGGGCAAACCAGTAAATTCCGTCATAATAAAGGCTGCCGCTCCCATGATCGGAGGCATAAGCTGTCCACCTGTAGAGGCTGCAGCTTCCGTAGCAGCTGCGAATTCACTACGATAACCTATACTCTTCATTAATGGTATCGTTACTGATCCAGTACCAACTGTATTTGCAACCGAACTTCCTGATATAGTACCTTGAGCAGCACTAGCAATAACTGCTGCCTTCGCAGGACCTCCAGTAGCACCACCTGCCACCCCCATAGCCAAATCCGTTAACCAATCACCAATTCCTGTCTTTTTAAGATAGGTGGCGAACAATAGGAAAAGGAAAATAAAGGTTGATGATACCCCTACTGGAATACCTAGAATAGACTCTGTTGACATCCACATATAGGTAGCTATACGAGGTATAGCATATCCCCTATGGGACAAAAATCCTGGGAACATGGCCCCCAAATAGGAATACAATAGGAAAAAAGATGCTACAGATACTAAAACTGGGCCAGCAACTCTTCTAGTTGCTTCTATAACCAGTATTACAGCTATAATGGATATAGCAATATCACTGCTTGTATAGGCACCAGCCCTATGGATAATAGGTTGATAAAATACGATATGATATCCTGTAACTGCTACAGACAGTGCAGCAAATATATAGTCATACCATGGCACTGTGTTGCTTCTACTGGATCTTCTCATAGGATATAAAATAAACACTAAAAACAGTGCAAAACCTACATGTTGCCCTCTTTGGATAGTAGTAGGAAAAACTCCAAACATTGCTGTATAAAGCTGTACTAATGCCCATACTGAGGCAACGATAGTTACGATCTTGGCCATAGGACCTTGAAGCCTCCTATAGGTAAACTCTCTATCGTATTTTGCCATAAGTTCCGCCTGTTTTGCTTCATCTAATTCAGGTGTCAAATCTATTTTGTTTTCAGCCACAATTGAACCTCCTTATATAGATATTTTATAAAGGGAGTTTTATTGACACGAATGTGTACAAATCCCCCTGGTCTATCAATATCTTTCAATACTACTTCTTTATCTCTATATACTAAAGTATGATTAGCGATAACCTGTCCTATTCTCACAGGCACTTTCTCAAAAATCAAATCATAATTATATACCCTGAAAACCCCATTCTTTATTTCCCATTTGGTCCCCCCTTCTGGACCATGTGGCAAATTAGGGCCATTTTCTGTAAAGAGCATTTCATGCATTCCAACAGTATAATCCTTATTAATTTTATAGGTTTCAATGACTGGTTGTTTACTAACAGAATGCACCCACCTTACACTGAACAGCTCCTGTGGTTGAGTAAAGGTTTGATATAAGATTTCTTCTTCCCCTGTTCCCTCCACCACCTGTAACAAAGTGATGGGATAAAGTAAAGGTAAGACAACTATAAGTAGCAAGATTATGTAATATGTCCTTTTCTTCATTCTCCTCTACTCCAAAATTGAGCCGGGCATAAATATGCTCGGCTCAATATAATATTTCCTTAATGCCCTACATCATGCCTTGTTCTTCATAGTATTTAATAGCACCAGGATGGAAATCAGTTGTAATTCCGTTAAGTGCATTTTCTAATAGGATTTGCTCTCCTGTAGCATGAGATCTGGCTATATCAGAATTCTTCTCATACATAGTTTTTACTAAATTGTATACAATCTCTTCATCCATATCATCTCTTACATAAAGTACCGCTTGAAGAGCTATAGTATGGATATCGTCATAAGGAGTTCCTCTGTAGCTGTAGGTTCCAGCTGGAATAACATGAGGTGCAACTAATGGAAATTGATCCTGTAATGTTGCTAAAGCCTCTCCCTTGATCTCTAAGAAAGCTATTTCTTGAGTAGTTAAAAGGTCAACGATAGCTGATGCAGGTGCACCAAGAACATTCCATGCTGCATCAACATGTCCGTCCTTCATTTTATCAACAGCATCTCCAAAGGTATCATTAACAACTGTCATATCACCTTCATCTAATCCATAGGATGCGAAGATATGAGGTGTTGTAGCAGCTGTACCACTTCCTGGAGGTCCTCCAGCTACAGTCATGCCTTTTTGATCCTCAACAGTTAATATGCCTTTGCTTACCAAACCAACACCTTGAATAATCTCTGGATAAACAACACCTACTGCTCTAAAGCCTTGAACTTGCTGTCCATCAAAAGATCCAACACCGTTCCATGCATCATCAGCTATATTGTTCATAGCCAAAACAATATCTGCATCTCTTGTGTTAAGAAGTCTAAGATTTTCAACTGATGCTCCAGATGGTTGAATAGTTATGTTTACACCTTCGATGTTATCATTCCATACACTAGCCATAGCTCCACCTAATGGATAATAGGTACCTGCTGTTCCACCAGTAGCATATAATAATTCTTGTGTGCCACCACCTGTTGGTGCTCCTCCACACCCTACTAGTACAAGACTAATTACTAGTACCAATGCTACACTTAAAAGAAAACTTTTTTTCTTCATAATATCCCCCTTTTTTGCTTTTTTATTTTAAAGGATATTGCACCTCTAAGTTGTACAACTTAAAGATACACTCCCCTTTAGATAAAATTAATTATTTTGTAATATTTTAAATATTTCTACAATAGTTTAAAAATTCCTTCTTTAATTTTAAAAATTTTAACTATTTTTGCTAATTATTATAAATATATGTAAGTAAAATTAAAAAAGTCCTCGAAAAAATATTTTAAATATAAATATATTTAACAATATTTATTATATTACATTTTTTCTGAATAATAAAGTTAAATTTAAAAATTTCACATAAAAAACCTAGGATTATCTCATACTATTATTGCTATCCAAACTATTAAGGAGGGATTCCATGAAAATACAAGAAGGATTAATTCCAACAGCATTAGGTACAGCAGTAACTGCAACAGGTGCCTTAATGAAGAGTAGGAAAGTGAATTCCATGGTATCGGCCGGTGTTATAGGATTTGGATTAGCACACGTTGTATTAGGTACGATAGACTTAATAGAACATCGTAATGAAAGATAATAACCAAATAAATAGAGAAGACTAATTCAGCTCTTCTCTATTTTTTATAATATTCTGTTCCCATATTCCACAATTTTTTAGTAAAGGCTTCATCTTCATCAGTATCTTCATTCATAAAAGATAAAATACTTTCAATATCACCAGACATCTTATCAGCCTGGTGAAGTATTTGTGCTTCTATACTCTTAGGAAGGACAGGTGATCCAAATTCCAAGGATCCATGATGTCCTAGAATACCATTTAAAACCACTAATTTATCTTCTATATTAAAATCTTGAATTTCTTCTATTTTACTAAGTGTATAATGTGCACCTAAAAAAATATGCCCTATCATAATACCTTCTTCTGTAAGCCCTGTATCTGGCAAAGCTTTATATTCCATCATTTTTCCCCAGTCATGTAACATAGTCATGACAATTAATCGGTCAATTTGTTTTTGCGAAAGTTTTTTTGTGTTGGCGACGGTATTCACAAATTTTAGCACCTCTAAAGTATGTTGTAATAGCCCATGATAAAAATTATGATGAACTTTTTTCGCAGCCACATATGTACAAAATTTTTCATAGTACTCCTTACAAAAAATCATTTTATCTAACAATTCTTTTAGATGTGGTGCTTCTACTCTATCGTAAAAATACTTTAAACCCTTTTCCATACTCTCATACTCAACAGAACTTGTAGGTATGAAATTTTTGATAGTTATGCTGTCATCTTCTGCTTTTTTAATTTCCTTAATGGTCAGTTGTAATTGTCCTTGATATTCTCCTATCTGTAACTTGACTCTAATTATTTCATGAGATTTAAAATTCTTGATCATAGCTTCATTTTCTTCATAATCCCAATATTTTGCCTCTGTCATTTTACTAGCATCTTGAATAGTTATTTCTGCATAGCGCTTGTCCGCTTTTGTGGTCTTCACTTTAACCTCTGATAAAAGCACAACCAATTCAATTGTTTGATTTAAATAGTCTTTATTAATATCTTTGAGCTGTTTTATACTCATAATATAGCCTCCTGTTTTTTCTTATGTTGTAAACTTCTAGACAATTTTTCTCTTTCCTTCAATAATATGATAATAACATTTATTTTTTCACTCTTAAGAAATTATACTATAAATTTTTATCAATATGGTTTAAAATATAACTTGAGTGGGTAAATACTACATGGAATTTATTAAATGTCCATTATTTTAAAAACAATAAATTATTTAGGAGGAGATTGAATATGAATCCAATGACAGCAACTAATTTAAAATCTGCATTTGGTGGAGAAAGTATGGCGAGCATGAGATATCTACAATGGGGAGCAGCTGCGAAAAAAGAAGGTTTTCCTAATGTTGAAAATTTATTTAAAGCTGTATCCTATGCAGAGCAAGTTCATGCTGGTAACCACTTCAGAGAGCTTAAAAAAGAAGTAGGTGAAGATTCCGTTACGGCTGGGGCTGGTTTTGGTATGACAAATACCTCAGAAAATCTTCAAGGAGCTATTGATGGGGAAAATTACGAAGTAGCACAAATGTACCCTGCTTTTATATCTGTGGCTGATATGCAAGCTGAAAAAGGAAGTATCCGTTCTTTTCAATTCGCATTAGAAGCTGAAAAAACCCATGCTGCTTTGTTCACATCTGCTAAGGAAGCTGTAGATGCAGGCAATGATTATGCAGAAACAGCCGTACATGTATGTGATGTTTGTGGCTACACATTAGTTGGAGAACTTGAGAATGACTGTCCTGTATGCAAAGTAAAACCAGAGATGTTTACAACTTTTGAAACAGCAGTAGCCTGTTGTGCTTCTTGCTAATAATACATATGTAAAAACAGGGCAAGGTAGAAAATACCAGCCCTGTTTTTTTGTTTTATTTATAAGGAGGTGCCTATCCGTTCCCCCATATTTACCTTTGTTTCTAAACCTTTCTTAGTATTAGCAACAAGATCTTCATCTATCTTTACAGTATTAGCCTTTAAAAATAAAATAACTGTAGAGCCTCCAAATTTAAAATATCCCTTTTCTTCTCCTTTTTTCACAGTGCTTCCAGGAGTATAGGTTTGTATAATTGAGCCAACACAAGTGGCTCCCACTTCTATCATACTAATCTTTTGAAAACTATCGGATTGAAATATTGTTATCTCTCTTTTGTTTTGGCAATATAAAGATGCTACTTGTCTCAGGGCTATAGGGTTTACTGAGTAGTAACTTCCCTTTATTTTTACCGTTTCCTGTGGCATGCCATCATCAGGAAAATGAAATCTATGATAATCAGCAGGGTTTAATCTTACAATAATACAGCTTCCTCCTTGGTATTCCTTTGCTAGTGTTGAATTTTGGAAAAGTTCCTCTAAGGAATAGATTTGTCCCTTAACCTGTACTACTTTATCTATATCAATATTTTCATAGACCAACATTCGTCCATCCGCTGGAGAAACTAATGTCTTTTCCTCATTACAGATAGGTCTAGTTTCTGCCTTTAGTCTTCTAATAAAAAATTCATTAAAATTATGATACTCTTTTAAACTTTGCTTTTCAGTTTCCTCCATATTAATGTTAAGTTCCCTGATAAATTTATCTATTTTCCTTCTACTAATAGGCAAATCCTGCAACCTGCCATAAATAGAAGAAACAATTTTTTTCTTTACAATGGTTTCCAAGAAACTGCTACCTACTTTGTTTCCATACATCCATTGTAGGTACCTATCACCAACTACAATTTCTTTTTCTTTTTTTCCAGTTTTCCTATCTATATAATAAACTTCCATCATACCATCCTCTAGTTTGTATTGTCATTCTATTATACTGTAACCAGAGTAGTAAATCCATGCATTATATAGATATTTTTATATGATTTTCTTTAAACAAAATTCCTTTTAATTTAGCAAAATAACCGCTTTATATTTTCTCTAGATTCCAAAGCCTTTTCTACTGGTCGCACCTCTATAATATAAGAAATGTCTTGATCCTTTAAAAGGTCAAAATAATATAGAAAATCTATTTTACCAGTACCTATGACTTGGTGATCACTAATGTCATTATGATCATGTATGTGACAGTTTTTTACATATTGTATATTTTTAATAAAAAACTTCTGATTTTCCTCTTGTCCATAGGCATGACCTATATCCCAAGTCAAATACAAATCTCCTTGAGGTAATACCTCTTCTAATACTTCTCTAATCATTTCATTAAAATTCCCTACATTTTCAATACAAGGAATAATTTTTCCTTTAGCATAATCCCTTATTTCCTCTATGGCTTCCTTAAAAAGAGTATGAAATTCATACCTATAGACATCCTGAAGATAGATTTTCTTATCAGTTTGAGTAAAACAAACGGATGCTCCAGGATGGAAGGTGATTTTACTACCTCCCACCTCTGCTGCAAAATCTATACATTCTTTTAATCTATTTAATCCTGCTCTTCTTACTGTAGGATGCAGGTGATATAGGGGAATATCTTCTGGGGCATGAAAACTTAAAACCATTCCTTCTTTTTCTATCTTTTCCTTAATAGTTGCCCTTTCTTCTCTGTTATATCCTTCAGGAAAGAACACTGGTACGTTAAGATTCACCTCTATAGCGGAGAATTTTTTCTCTTTAGCAGCATCTATGGCTGTAAAAAAGCTTTCTTCCCCTAAAGTTGCTGCATATCCTATGCTATCTAATATTCTTTCTAGTTCCATTGCTACCCCTCCTCATAATCTCTTGAATCTATCATGCTAATCAATAGCAGAGAATCTTTCCCTTTATCATTAAAGTTTTACAAAGTTAATTTTTAAAATACCCTCTACATTCAGAATAAGCTTTAGTGTCTCTTGCCTTACATCAGAATCTACTGTTAAGAACATCATGGCCTGTTGTCCTTTAGAGTTTCTACTTACCTGCATGGTGGCTATATTAATTCTACTAGTCCCCAACAGGGTTCCCATTTGACCGATCATTCCTGGTTTATCAGTATTATTAGCCACCAACATATAAGGAGTTGGTGTAACGTCGAATACAAAGCCATTTACATCCACAATTCTTAAATCCTTTTTAGCAAATACTGTTCCCGCTACTGTAAACTCTTTATCTTTTGCTTTTATTTTTAGTCTTATTAAGTTCATGTAGTTATCGTTTGCTATTTCTCTACTTTCAGTAATACCAATACCCCGATTTTGAGCAATCAACCTAGCATTTACATAGTTTACTTGTTCCTTAAGAATGGGTTCAAAGATTCCCTTTAATACGGCTAAACTAATTGCTGAAGTTTCCATATTAGCTACTTCACCACTATAAATTATTTCAATTTTTTCAATAGCATCCCTCTCCAGTTGATGATACAGTTTTCCCAGAATTTCTCCTAATTGAAGATAAGATCTCATTGCTTCTAACTCTTGGTGATGTAATGTCGGTAAATTTACAGCATTAGGTACCATCTCACCCTTAAGGGCACTTACCACCTCATGGGCCACTGTAACACCTACGTTATCCTGTGCTTCTACTGTATCAGCACCTAAATGAGGTGTAATAATTACATTGTCTAAATCCAGTAATGGAGAAGTAGTATTAGGCTCATTTACCAATACATCAATACCTGCACTGGAGACTATTCCTGCTTTTATCGCTTTTTCTAATGCCTCTTCCCCAATGATGCCTCCCCTAGCACAATTTACAACTCTAACACCTTTTTTAGCTAGTTGAAATTCCTCTTCTCCAATCATTCCAAAGGTTTCTTCTGTTTTGGGTGTATGCACTGTTATAAAATCAGCTTCTTTCATTATATCCTGAAGTTTTTCTCTTTTCTCGACTCCAAACTTCTCAAATCGAGCATCTGTAATATATGGGTCATAAGCTATTGTCTTCATACCGAAGGATTGTAGCCTTGTAGCCACTAAAGAACCAATACGACCTAGCCCTACTATACCTACCGTCTTACCTTGTAGCTCAACACCTTTAAATTTACTACGATCCCATTGTCTATTTTTGATAGCAGTATTAGCCTGTGCTACATTCCTACAAGAAGCTATAAGCAATCCTATAGTATGTTCAGCCGCTGAGACAGTATTGGCATCAGGGGTATTTACCACGATAATTCCCCGCTCTGTAGCTCCCTCCATTATAATATTATCTACACCATTTCCAGCTCTACCTACTACCTTTAATTTTTCAGCATGTTGATAAAATTCTTCATTAATTTTTGTTACACTTCGTACAATAATTCCATCATAGTCTTTAATGATCTTTAATAATTCTTCTCTATCTATTCCTAATTTAACATCTACTTGCAAGCCTTCTTTACGTAAAACTTCAATGCCCTTCTCTGCTATCTTCTCTGCTACTAATACCTTCATTTTTATTCCCCCTATATGATTAATATAATTATTAAATTCAATATATACTGTAAAATGTATTTTCCTAGAGCCTTTCTCTAGCTGCTGTCACACCCGCTCCTAAAGTTACAGTATACCCTACCTCCAACAATGCTTTTTCTAAAGCTGCTATGGTTTTTATAAGATCCCCCTCATCCACATATCCCATATGACCAATCCTTATAATCTTCCCTTTTAAATCCTGCTGTCCACCAGCTATAATGACTCCGTGTTTTTCTGACATAATTTTCTTTATTCCTTCACCATCTATCCCTTCAGGCATTTTTATAGATGTAATTACATCTGACCTTGCTCCTTCTGTAGCGAATAATTTAAGGCCCAATGCCTCAACAGCATGTCGTGTAGCTTCTGCTAACCTACTATGTCTCTCAAAAACCTCCTGAAGTCCTTCTTCTATGATTAATTCCAATGCCTTATTTACACCCCTTATAAGCGATACTGCTGGTGTATAAGGATTTTGTGGTGAAGGCTTTTCCATTGCAGCCTTAGCCTTTAACACATCCCAATAAAATTTTGGGCATTTACTAGTCTTAGCTATTTCAAAGGCCCTATCACTTATGCTTAAGAAGGTTAATCCCGGGGAAGCCATTAGAGCTTTTTGTGAAGCTGTTACAACAACATCTATGCCCCATTCATCTGTTTTCAACTCCAATCCTCCTAAAGAACTTACTGCATCTACTATGAATAAAATATTTTTGTCCTTTATTACCTCTCCAATAGCCTTTATATTATTAAATGCTCCTGTGGAGGTTTCATTGTGGGTTACAAAAATCCCCCTGTAGTTTTTAGTCTTTAATCTTTCTTCTATTAGTTCAGTGGTAACTGCCTTTCCTAGAGGCATTGCTAATTTATCTACCTTTAGTCCAAAAGCCTTAGCTATAGTAGCAACTCTTTCACCAAATACACCTATACTGGTGACCAACACCTGATCCCCTGGAGAAAAAAAGTTCACCACAGCTGCCTCCAATCCTCCCGTGCCTACTGCTGGATAAGTAAGTACAGAATTTTTTGTTTGAAATACAATCTGAAGATTTTTATTTAGTTGTGTAAATAAATCACTATATTCAGGTGTCCTATGATGGATCATAGGTGCTGCCTCCGCCATTAATACTTCATGAGGAACCATTGTTGGTCCTGGTGTCATCAAAAGCTTTTCTTTTTTCATCTTCTATTCCCCCTCTCATATTCTAAAAACAGTTCAATATTATTTCTAATAATTATTATTTAAGTTATTGGCCAATAACTATTTATATAAATAAAAAACTCCCCTCCTCAGCATATTCATGCCAAGGACGAGAGTTATATTTCCTCACGTGGTGCCACCTTGATTTGTCATTATATCATGACCTCTAAGTAGGATAACGGTACAAACCGGAACGGGTTCATATCCCCGTCTGCTTAGGAGCGGATTCAACAGTTTTCGGTACCAATTTCCACCAAACATTGGCTCTCTATAACCTTAATAGTTGTTTACTATTCTCCTGCATCGCATTTTGTTTATGCTTTATAAACATTTGTGTTTTAAATGTTAATATCTATCCTACTACGTGTTTATTTTTTTGTCAAGAACTTTTTAAAGATTGTTTTTTTCCTTTCGACTGCCAAGCATGGAGTAACAAGGCTAATCCAATAACTCCATAGGCAACAAATACTCTAAAGAACTCCCCGATCTGACTATCATTCATGATATTTTGTCCCGCCATTGGAGATATAATAAATAGCATATGGAAAAGGAAGGTTCCCAACAGGGCTTGTTTATAGGTAGCCTTACTTACAGAAGCTCCACCAATTAGGAGGGATGCAACAGCAAAAAGTCCTACCTGTTCATGACTACCATAGGTGTTTAATGTACCTATGTTTTGCAAAAATATAATTTGGCCCCATGCTGCCAAAACAGTGGAAATAATAACAGCCATAATTCTAGTTCTATCTACATTAATTCCCGCCACCTGAGCAATATGCATATTTTGTCCAACTGCACGCATTTCTTGTCCCAACTTTGTCTTTGTGAAAAAAGTTAGTGTAACACACAATAGTGCCACCACCAATAGTGTAACCACCGGTATTGTCAACATTGGGAATGCATCAGGTCTATATTTGTAAATATCATCCAACGCATAGCGTACTCCTGCAAGATCCACACTATTCCTTAGTCCTACACCCGTAGATAAAAGTAGCCCTTCTTTTTTAAAGGGTATAATGGTTCCTGCAAATAATAAAAATACTAATTGGTATAAACCATTTGCAAAGAAGCCTAAAATCATACTAGTAATCATTTCTTTGCCTTTAGCTTTGTTTAGTACTAGCCCCACTAGGTACCCAAACACAATAGCTACAGGAGTAGAAACAAGAACTGCTATTAAAAGCCCCCCTAACCCTTCTAGAGAATAGTTTGCAATAAAAATCAAGGCAATCTGACCCGCCATAGCACCTAATACAATACCAAAATTTAGCCCCATACCAGCTATAACAGGTATAATTAAGGATATTACCAAAAATGAATTTCTAGCTAGTCTTATAATTACTTCGTTAAGTACAAAAATAAACGGTAACTCAGAAAAATGATAGCCTATCCCGCATAAACCAATAAATACTATTGGTACTATAAGCTTAAATGCCCATTCCCCGAAGCTCTGATTTCTATCTTTTATTTTTTGCAATACTGCATTACTGTCCATTATGTTAAGTCACCTCCTGTTTTTCTAGTTAATGCATAAAGAATAATACCATTACTGATGATAATCCTAATAACCTCCGACATACTTCCATCAGCTAGTATATTGATTACAGGAAGAGATACCACTAGTAGCGCTTGAAACAAAAATGTTCCTATAATAACATGGGAAATAGTGGCCTTTTTAATAGATGCACCACCAATCAACACTGCCGCCACTGCAGGAAATGCTGAATATAAAGGTGCATTATATAGCTGTAAAAAACCAAAGGACTGGCTATAGACAATAATACCAATAGCAGCTAGAACTGTTGATAAAACTATACCTAAAATCCTTTGCTGATTAACATTGATACCGGTGGCAATAGCAAACTTTTCATTGGCTCCTGCCGCATTCATGATAGCTCCGCTTTTTGTTTTGCCAAACAACCATACTGCAAAGCAACAAAGTGCAAAGAAAGCCAACAATCCTGTGGGAACCCTAACCCCAGCAATACTAAAACTTAGAAAATTATTTAAAACCTTATCAATAGTTGATTCAAGAGAAACCGTAACCCTTAATCCAGTACCACCATAGGCCCATATTAACTCAGGACTTCTAAAGGGTGCCAACAACCAAAATATACACATACCAGATACAACAGAGAAGCCTACATAGGTTCCCACCGTCATTTCTTGACCTTTAATACGATTTAGCATTTGTCCATAAAAATACCCTGCAATAGCAGATAATGGTATTGCCACTAATAGAGCTGTAATAAATCCTGTAAAACCACCCAGCTTAAATTCTATACTTATAAGGGCTCCTATTAACCCACATACAATACCTAATGGTAATGCAAAGTTTAACCCAGCTCCAGCTTGGATGGCAGGCACCATGGCCAGCACCAATATACCATTCATGCCAACACGAGTTAGTATATCTCCTAGAAGTCCTGGAATTGGTATAGCTAAGACAGCAGCTAAGATACATAAAATCAGTAGAAAACCTCCTATAATTAATCTAGGATACCCTACTTTATCTATAAAATTCTTTAAGTCTTCCATCTTAAGATACCTCCTCTTTGCCGTATTCTCCAGCCATCATTAATCCAAAATCTACATCACTGGCATCAGGAGCTAATACACCTTCTAATTTCCCTTCAAAAACTATTGCAATTCTATCGGAAACAGAACGAAGTTCCGCCAATTCACTGGAGGTAATAATTACTGTCATTCCTAACTCTTTATTTAATTTCACCAATAAATCAAGAACTATCTTCTTAGCTCCCACATCAATACCTCTAGTAGGTTCTGACACCAATACAATATCTGGATCTAATGTCAGTGCTCTAGCAATACATACCTTTTGTTGGTTACCACCACTCAGCCTACGGGTCAATTGTTTTGGTCCTGTACATCGAATATCTAATTCTTTTATCATCTCTAAAGCATGCTGTCTAATTTCCTTCTCATTCATCATATTAATGTTAGCTAATTTCTTTAAAAATTTATTTTTTATTTGAAGTGCTGAGATAGCAATATTATGTTCAATAGAATCATCTAATAACAAGCCTACTCCCCTTCTATCCTCCGTAACAAAAGCAAGACCTGAATCCAATGCTTTTTTCGGTTGATTTAATGGTAATGGAATACCATTCTTTAATATCTTTCCTGTAGTAGGATATAAACCCATAATACCATTTGCTACCCCAATTTTTCCTTGGCCACCTAAGCCGCCTATACCTAAAATTTCGCCTCTATGCACTTTAAGGTTCAAAGCTTTTACCTTTTCTCCTGGCATATCTACATAAAGGTCTTCTAGTTCTAAGATATAATCTTCTTTTTCCCTTTCATCGCGTGTTTTCTTTATAATAGTTTGTTCTAACTTTCTACCCACCATTAACTCAGCAATTTTATGTACATCTGCATCCTTTGTGGCTAAATTACTTACAACTTCTCCATCTCGCAACACAGTAATATTATCTGTTATTTCTATAATTTCATCTAATCTATGGGAAATAAACAGAATAGCTATTCCTAAATCAGCAAGTTTTCTAACAATTTTCAAAAACCTATCTGCCTCCGATTCTGCTAATACAGCAGTAGGTTCATCAAATACTAATAATTTCAGATTCTCTTTATCTATTTCTCTAGCTATCTCTACAAACTGCATATATCCAACAGGAAGACCAGCCACCGGCATCCACTCATCTATAGACATCCCTAGCTTGTCCAAGGCCTCACGACCGTCTTTCCCCATCTTTTTAAAATCCAATGTTTTCATCTTAGGTCCTAGTATCCGACTAAATAAATTGTCCTTTGTAACCTCTCTATTTAATTTGATGTTTTCTGTAACACTGAATCCAGGAATCAACATAAATTCCTGATGTACCATACCGATTCCTAATTCCATCGACTCCTTAGGTGTTTTAGGGTTAACAATATTGCCGTCTATAATAATATTCCCCTCATATCCGCCGGTATCGTGAATTACTGACATACCAAATAATATATTCATTAAGGTGGACTTACCCGCTCCATTTTCTCCTACTAAGCCATGTACCTCTCCAGGCTTAATATTTATAGTTACACCCTTTAACACTCTATTCCCCGAATATTCCTTACTTACATTATCAATCTGCAATAAATATTCTGTAGTCAAAATTTTTCCCTCCTTTAACAATAGATGTCTTAAATATCGAGGTTGCCTATAGGCAACCTCGATATTATATACTACATTATTTTATTTGATTAGAATATTTCTAAACCAGCAACGAACATTAAGAAATTTGGTATGCCATCTAAAGATTGAACCTGAACATCTCCAAATGTTTCTTGTGCTAGCATTTCTGCCATTTTGTCTTGGTCAAATTTATCAATTTCCCCTTTTGCATAAGCAATACCATATTCAACTCCAGCTCTAACCATTGCCATAGATGCAGGTGCTCTCCAGCTGGCCATTCTACCACTATTTCCGCCTTCTTCAACTTTGATTGCTATTTGCTCTAGCATGAAATCCACATCTCCAGCTTTATCAGCAGGAATTTCTATTCCTAAAGCACCTGGATATGCATGATATGGACTCGGACAACATTGCTCAGTATAAATAGCACCTTCATTCATGATTGAACGAATCATAGGCTCCATCATAGCACAGTTGGTTCCAAAGAAATTAGTATCTTTTCCTAAAGCTGCTACTTGTCTTGGAATATCTTCTAGGACAAATTGTTGTGTTCCTGGTATACCAGCATCCCCCATTGGGTCTGGAGCATCTATTTCAACAAACTTAAGACCTAATTCCTCAGCAGTTTTTTTCATAATATCTCTACGTTGAGATAAAAGCTCATAAGACATATGTCTTGGGAAAGAATAATGTACAAAGGTTTCTGCTCCCATTGCCTTTGCATCTGTTACAATACTAACACCACGTGTTAATTGATCAACATCTAATACAACATCAGCACGGGCTGCTATTAGATCTGGATCTTCATGTGGATTTCCAACGATAAATACAATATCATCTCTTAGAGTGTATTAGATTTGCTGGACACGTAGAAAGGTTGCTATAATAAACCTAGAAAGGACGTGTTTCAGCTATGAGTAATAGAAATAAATTCACTGATGACTATAAAAAAGAAATGGTGAAGCTTATTACCGAATTAGGC
>JAFIFG010000125.1 GCA_020832135.1 Clostridiaceae bacterium | reverse complement strand
GCCTAATTCGGTAATAAGCTTCACCATTTCTTTTTTATAGTCATCAGTGAATTTATTTCTATTACTCATAGCTGAAACACGTCCTTTCTAGGTTTATTATAGCAACCTTTCTACGTGTCCAGCAAATCTAATACACTCTAGAGGGATCGCTTGTTACATAATAGACACAGATAGGTATTATCTGTGCTAAGAGTTCTTTACTTTAATATTCATATTAGCATTAATAAATCTTTTAAGTGCTCTAATTGAATTTTCAAGATATTTGCGTTTATTGTGGCTTATACGATTTCTCTCTTTTCTTAAATGATCATTTATTTTATTATACATACCTTGGCATTCTAACCTAAATATCATATCTTGCTCTACAGTAAATAAGTGGCAGTACTTATCATAATATTTACTATAATTATCTGTAACGACATATCTAGATTCTACATTTACTGATTGATGTGAGTTATCTTTTAATATATAATTAGCTTCTTGGAATTTTTCAAATGGATTAGTATATATATTATCTTCAAAAATCCCTTTTTCTAATATTATTCTTGCTAATTGAGTATCGAGTTGATAAGTTTCAAAATTGTCATGAACAATTTCATAGGCATTATTTATATACATTTCAGATCTATCAAAATATCTTAAATCTGTACAAATGATTGAGTATTGCAACCAAAAGAAATGATTATCTCTATAGTATTTTTGAATATTGTCATAATAGAGTAAAACTTTCTTCTTTAAACTATCACTATCTTTAACATAGCTTTTTCTCAAGAGGTGCCATATATTTGAAGCTGAATTTAATGATGTGTGTATTACTTTAGACTTATCACTGTTTATTAAATTGCAACAGTTGTGTATCATACATTCCATAGTATCTAGTAAAGCTTCTTTTAAATTGTATTTTGAGATTAAATATTCTGTTAGTATTGGAGATTTTAATAATATTTCATTATTTGCAAAAGAAATTATCTCATTAATTAGGTTATTTCTTTTAAAGCTACTTGGAATCTGTTGTATATTCATTAAAGTAAGAATTTCAGTCAAATTTAGATTTAAATTGAAACTATTATTTATGAAAGAGCATAATAAAATGTTTTTAAGATCAGGATATGTATTCATTTCTATATTTATAAGACCTATTCTTTCATCAAATGCCTTTGAACCATAATCAAGTAAAATATCTTTGATAGTATTTCCAGAATTTCTTTTTTTCTTTTTATTATTAGACGTATATTTACTATTAATATTGTTTTTAGTATTTACGCTATAAAATATACCACATGTGTTTAACGACTTTATCATATGTTCTTTATCATCGAGTGCAATAGGATTTAAATCTATATCTGAAATATCATTTATATCTACATCTATACAATTTAATAATCTAGTATAGTTTGTATCATGAACAAAAGTTCTTTCTGTAAGTATAAACTTAAAATCTTTTAACTTAGATAGAATTTTAATTACTTCAAAATAGTTTGTATAGTTATCTATTATAATATAGTCTGTAGAATTTGAGTTTGACTCTATAATATCTATATCATCAATTATTCTAGAACTCTCAAAATCATTAAGATAATATACGTTACCATAATTTTTTAATATAAATGATAAAGAATTTATAAAACATGTCTTTCCATTCCCCATTTCAGATGAAAGAATAACTACTTTTTTATCATTATTTACAAGTTCATGTATAACACGTTCTATTTCACTTCTAAATATTATATAATTATTATTACCTATATTACCAGATAAAATATCCACATTTAAATTTCCATACATAAGAAGCTTCCATAAATCATTAACAGGGGCATCTTGTGGATATGTAGGTATAGCATTTATGTGTTTAAAGCAAGACAATGATTTTAATAGTTTAGTGGGTGTATAGGATTCTTTAATAGATGTAATATTTTTGAAAAATCTAGTTACCCCTATATTGTAAATGGTCCCAAACTTCTCTTTTTTTGAATTTTTATATGGGTCGTTATTAATTGAAGATGATGTTAGATCTTCGTACTTATCGATAAATATTATCTTATCTTTAAATAAGTTCATTTGACCGTATAATATACGCTGGAGATCAATGTCATAATCAAATGAACAGCCTATAAATATTACTGTACCTGCGCCACTTATGTCATTAGAAAAAAATTCGTGCCACTTACTATTTCTGAATTCACTAGCAAGGTAGCTATGTGTAGTTAAGTTTAGAGATGTTTTTATATCTTTTTTATCAAATTTTTTTATTGAGCCATTAAGATGAATCACTATGTTAGATTTTTCATACTTTATAGGGTCATCGCTTAATACTATAGGAAACCTTTGATTATTCAAATCTTCGCTTATTTTTTCTACAATATCATCATAATTCGTCGTGTATATTCTTCTCCAGGGTAAACTTATTATATTTTTTTGCTCTTCTGTATAGCTATAACAGCTATATTGCTTTTTTATTATATTAGCTAATTCTTCAGAACCTTTTTCTTCAACAAATCTTTCAGAAACATCACCCAAATCATGGTGCTTGACATGAATATTCATACTAGTGTTTAATAAATCACATAGATCACTTGCTAATAAAAAATTTTCTTTTTGGCTGTTTAGAGCTCCTTTAGAAAAACCTGCTCCTAAAAATAAAATAGCACTCCCATCTAAAGCATGCTTTATAGCCTTTTTTAAATCCATTATATCACTCCTATTATATGATCTTAAGTTTTTTATTTTTAATATTCTACATATATATAGAAAAACCTCCATAAATTTACATTAATTTATTTTTTTGCAGCATAAAATTTTCTTATTATACACACATTAGGATCAAATGCATATTTTTGAAGATTAGCATTTGATGGAATGATAACAGTTAAGAGTATGTTATTAGAAAATGAATATGAATTTATATTTATATACTGACTTAAAATAGATAGTTCGGATAAACTGTTATTTGAAAATGATGAAATTCCTAGGCTGATTACATTTTCTGGTATAGTTAGTTTAGTTAAGTTATTACTAGCAAATGCAAAATTTCCTATCTCAGTAATACTATTTGGAATTATGACTTCTGATAGGTTTTGATTGTAAAAAGAGTAATCAGCGATTTTGGTAACAAGTGTTCCAGATATATTAAATGGAATAACTAGTTTACTAGGTGGATTTCCGCTATATCCTTTTATTGTTGAATTTATTTTATCAAATTTAAAATAAAAATTTTTAGAAGGCATTAAATCACTCCTTGTATATTTAATTATAGAATATATAGTTTGAGTATCTATTTAATTATGTATTCTTTTTTTTATGTTGAAATACCATTAATATTACAATATTTGATTTTAGTGTAAAAGAATGGGTCACTATATGTGAATTAAGAATAAAACTGGAGGAAATATCGATAAAGAGACTATTATAAGTTAAAACAATATTGTAGAAATGAAAAAAATATTATTAATGCTTTATAAAGAGGAGATATGTTGAGTAAACTTAAGAAAGGGCTAGTCAGATTGCTGGGAGTACTTTTGATAGCATTATAAAAGTTAATAGCAGTATTAGCAGAATCATTTGGACTTGAGATAAAAACAATAGTAGTGTTTTCAAATGGTGGTTCAAAATCATATAAAGAAGAAGTTTTGAGCACGATGTTTTATAAAAATAGTTTTAATACTAACATTTATAAAAAGTGTTTCATAATAGTGAAAAACCGTGATTGGTCTATTTTGTTAGCAGCAGCCCAGGCGGCGATTAACAACAAAGACCAATCAAAATAAAGCTAAAAATAGTATTGGTTAGGTTTTCAAGGTCTTATATATGAATGGTTCTATGGACTTAGTATCAAACGAAGCAAGGGGTTGCAGGGGATGGAATCCCCTGGCCGTCTTGAGGAAGGTGCTCAGACAGCTTTGCTGTCGTCGAAGGAAACCTAGGGTTTCCTAGCGAAAGCATCGTAGATGCTCTTTTTATAAAAAGAGATACAAATAACAATAAGCGATGAGTTTCTAGTGTGGAATATATTGGAAAATTAGACAAAAGAAATGAATATAATACATGAGATATTGGTGACTTAATTTATTACTTATTGTATTATAAAACATTAAGTTTTGACTTTAATATAACTTAAACTAACCAAACACTTAACGTTAGAAAAATGTTAGAAACTCCAACAAAACACAAAAGAGGTATCCTCAATAGGAAACCTCTTTTTCTTGAAATTTCAACATTCTATTTGGTGGAGATATGGGGACTTGAACCCCAGACCTCTTGACTGCCAGTCAAGCGCTCTCCCAACTGAGCTATACCCCCGTGAACAAAATAAGTATACTATAAAATTCTATCTTTGTAAATATTTTTTAATTATTTAATAATTAAAAAAATATTTCAAAAAATTTTTCTCACTAGAAGGACTTTTATAATTTTTATAGAATACAGTTATAGAATACTTTAAATAGATAAAAACGGGGTCTCAGCAATGTAGCTAAGACAAAAAAATTAGTACATATCAATAGGCACTAGAGAATATAAATTATATTAGTGAAATTTTAATTATATAAGAAGATGGTAGGAGGAGATTTGTAGTGAATAAGCAAGTAAAGTACACGAAAGATGAATTGAAGGAAATCGAATCGAATCTAGAAGAATTATCTATGCAAATGATCGACATCT
This sequence comes from Clostridiaceae bacterium, assembly GCA_020832135.1. Lineage (GTDB taxonomy): Bacteria > Bacillota > Clostridia > Peptostreptococcales > Natronincolaceae > JAFIFG01. The sequence goes on along the minus strand of JAFIFG010000125.1, from coordinate 48,391 downwards.
TCAAAAAGTATAGAGCTGAAGGTGCCATTAATGAAGAAGAATATCAACAGCATGTTAAGGTAAAGGAAAATTTTCTAACTTACTTAAATAATAAAAAAGAAAATAACTAATAGAACAAGTAACAAAGCCCTAGGGTATCATATAATAGTAATAAAGGCATTAGGAGGAAAAATATGATTACCGAAGGGTTAGAGTTGATTACTAAAGATACTGTAACCACCTTGACAGGTGCTGTTATAGTTACCAATATCATCACGCATTTTGTAAAGGACTATACTCCGGAATTCTTAGATAAAAAAATAGTTGCTTTATTAGTTGCGGCATTTATTATGTTTGCAAATCAATGTATATTTGGAACTTTCACTATTCAAAGTGTATATATGAGTTTTTTAAATTCTTTTATTGTAGCCGCGGCAGCCATGGGTAACTATGAAATTCTTACTAAAAAAACAAAGAGAAGAATAAAGAAGGATTTACAGCTTCAAGAACTTAATTTTAAAGAGGAAGAACAGAAAAATGAAGTGCAAAAAGACTCGAATATATAAAAAATACTGGTTTTAAATTACCAGTGTTTTTTTATTGTGAAAATAAGGTTTGAATAAGGAGGCCTCTTGGGCTCACTGGAGTAAAAGAGTTGTTTGAATATTAGCTTAAGACAATGGAATTATAAGGTTCTTTATATTAAGGAGAATGTATGTTAAGATATTATGTAAACCTCTCTGCCCGCTTGTAAGTTTACAACTAAATCAAGTTAGGAGGTTATATAATATGAAAAATTTAGATAAGAAAAAAATAATAATAGGAATAACTATCTTAGTAATTATACTTTCCATAGCATCCTATGGTATATATAGTGTGTATTTCCAACCGGGGGATGCTATAGAGGTTTCGTATGGAGAATTTTTAGAAAAACTAGAAGGAAATGAAGTGAAGAAAGTATTTTTATCTGAAGATGCTAAGTTGAAAGGTGAATTAGAAAATGGCCAAACATTTATCACCGACAATCCGAGAACTGATCATCTAAAAGAAAATCTATTAATGTCTAATGTAATTGTTGAAGAAGTAAATGAAGAACAGACTATAGGACAAATCATCACCTTTATAGTATTGATAGGTGCCTTTGCAGGTATTGCAATTTACCTATCTAAACAAAATTCAAGACAAACTTCCAAAGAGTACGATAAAATGTCATCGGTGGAATTTTCAACACAAAAAGATACTACTATTTCCTTTTCCAGTATAGCCGGTAATGAAGAGGCGAAGGAAAGTGTTATGGAATTAGTAGATTTCATTAAAAATCCTGAAAAGTACAGCAAATATGGTGCAAGAATGCCAAAGGGAGTCATACTTTATGGACCACCAGGAACGGGAAAGACCTTAATGGCTAAAGCTCTTGCAAGTGAAGCGGGAGTAGACTTTTTAGCAGTTTCAGGTTCTGACTTTGTACAGGTTTATGCAGGGTTAGGGGCTGGAAGGATTAGAAATCTGTTCAAGAAGGCTAATGAAAAGGGAAAATGTGTTATTTTCATTGATGAGATAGATGCTATAGGTAAAAAAAGAGATCGTGGTGGTCTAGGTGGAAGTGATGAATCTGATAGAACATTGAATGCTCTATTAACGGAGATGTCAGGGTTTAAAGGCAGTGAAGGTATTATTGTAATGGCTGCCACCAATAGACTAGACACACTAGATGAAGCTCTTTTAAGACCTGGTAGATTTGATAGACAAATAGAAATAGGGTTGCCGGATCTTAAGGCAAGAGAAGCTATTTTAAAGCTATATACAGAGAATAGACCCGTTGCTCAGACTGTAAGCATAGAAAGAGTAGCACAGCAAACTGTTTACTTCAGTGGTGCTAAGTTAGAAAACCTTATGAATGAAGCAGCTATCTATGCAGCTAGAGAAAGTGCTGATTTTATTTCAGAAAATCATATAGATAAGGCATTCTATACAGTAGTAGCAGGGGAAGAAAAGAAGGATAGAAGTAAAATTAGAGAAATAGATAGACGTATTACAGCATACCATGAAGCAGGTCATGCGATAGCAACAAAATTGCTATGCCCTAAAAATAAAGTAACTAAGGTTACCATCATACCTAGTACAAAAGGTGCTGGAGGGTTTAGTATGAATATTCCTCCAGATAGTATGTACCATACAAAAAAAGAAATGATTAATAACATTAAAGTTGCATTGGCTGGACGAATTGTAGAGGAAATTATCTTCGGAGAAGACAATATAACTACAGGAGCAAGTAATGATATTCAAAAAGCTACACAAACTTTAATGGCTATGATTAAGCAATTTGGTATGAGTGGAGAAGTAGGTATGATTAATTATGATATTCTACTGGGACAACAGGGTGGTAGTGATCATAAGGTAGCAGAAATATGTAAAGAAGAAATGAAAAAGCAATATGATCAAACAAAACAATTGTTAGAAAAGAATATGGATATGGTTACTGCAATTGCAGAAAAATTACTAGAAAAAGAAACTATTAAAGAAGCAGAAATAAATGAAATAGTAGAGATGTACACAACAGAAAGGACAGCTTAGACTGTCCTTTTTTGTTGTGTAATACTATAGATAAATGTAATTTCAAGGAAGATGTATAGTAATAGATATTTTTTTAAAAATATATAATGTAACAATACTAAGATCATGATTAAGAAGGGTGAAGAAAGTTTTAAAGAAAAACGATTATATATATTGAAGAAGGTGATGAACAGATGGTAGTAAAAATACATTTCAAAAAATCAAACAAGGTAATAGAAGTCTTTCCAGGAAATACTCTCCTGCATATTGCTAAAGAGAATGATATTTTTATGCCTTCTCCCTGTGGAGGAAATGCCCGGTGTGGAGGATGCAGAGTAAAAATATTTGAGGGAAATGATTTGGAGGATATTAGTGCGGAAGAATACTTAAAATTGAGTGATGAAAAAATTCAAGAGGGTTATAGATTAGCTTGTTCCTATATTGTGAAGGAGGATATAGTAGTGGATAGGTAAGAGAGGTGAAAAAGGTCATAAAATATTAGATATATTAAAATAGTTATAGCATCATAGTATTGATTATAAGTCAAATAACGTGGACGGCAAAAAAATTAAGTTATTTTTTAAAAATATGTAATTATTGTAGGTTATTTCATTGAAAATTAGGTATTTTGGCAGAAACTACATTTTGTGTTTTGCTGATTTTGCTGTATAATAATATTAAAGAATATCGAGGATGCACGTAAATACTTGTAAAATTCAACCGACAATTAACATCCGGGAGAACGTATTTTTATTGCTATGAAATGCCTCTTAATAAAGAGGACCTCAGAACAATAAAATGGGTCACCCACCTTCAGTGAGTGGCGGGTGTGAATTTTACGGTTAGCGGCATCTTGGATCATAACATCCTCCTAGGGACTTTCTTAGGAGGATTTATTTATTTGTTTAAAACTTGTATATTTTCTGAAAATATGATACCATAAATGTAATCATGAACTATAAATGAATAAGAAACAAATTTTCGAGTGAAATAATCTAAGGTCAAAGAGGCTAAGGTTTTTCACCTTAGGGTAAGTAAAGAAATTTATTTGCCTCCCACTTTGGAAAGGAAATTTGTACTACCTAAAACCAATCCTAGTGGACTGGTTTTTTGTTTTTAAATATTTAATTGATGTAAGGGGAGATGTTATGGAGTTATTAAACACGTTAACTATGGAACAGGCTCGTAATAAGATGGAAGAGTTATTCAAAGATTTAGAACTAGTGGATGAAAGAATACATTTATTAGAGGCTACAGATCGTGTTTTATATAAAGAAATAAGTTCCTCTATCAATGTGCCGGAATTTAATCGATCTACTGTAGATGGCTATGCTGTTATAACAAGAGACACCTTTGGTGCAAGTGAATCTTTGCCTAGCTTTTTGCAAAGTGTAGGTGAGGTACAGATGGGTAAGGAAACTAATATTCAGCTTCATTCAGGAGAATGCTGCTATGTTCCTACGGGAGGTATGTTGCCTAAAAATAGTGATGGGGTTATTATGGTGGAATATACAGAGGTTTTAGAGGATGGTACTGTATTTGTACAAAGACCAGCGACACCTAAGGAAAACATACTAGAATTAGGAGAGGATGTTGCCATAGGTCAAGTCATATTTCACCATGGTCATAAATTAAGACCACAGGATATTGGAGTCCTAAGTGGTATGGGTATCACAGAAGTAACAGTCTATAAAAAGCCTAAAGTTACTGTTATTTCAACGGGGGATGAAATTATACACCCTGAGAAAGAAGCATCACTTGGACAAATAAAGGACATGAATACCTATAGCTTAGCTACCGCTGCCATGAAGGACGGTTGTGAAATAGTAAATACTGCAGTAGTGGAAGATGATCTAGATAAACTCAAGAACAAAATTAAGGATGCATTAAAAAATAGTGATATAATATTAATTTCTGGTGGGAGCTCCATGGGAACAAAGGATGTTACAAAGGAAGCTATTAATTCTATTGGAGAACCGGGAGTTTTTATTCATGGCATAGCTGTAAAGCCTGGCAAACCCACCATTGTAGGTAGAGTAGAAAATAAAGCCATTTTTGGCTTGCCAGGTCAACCGGTATCGGCTTTAGTTATTTACCATGTATTGGTAAATGATTTCATTCATAAACTTTATAGAGTAAATATACCTAAGCCTTATATTCTAGGGGAAGTGTCCTGTAATATCCCATCTGCACCTGGAAGAGAACATTATGTAATGGTTAATATTTCTGAGGGAAAAGAAGGAACAGTTGTTTATCCTGTACATGGAAAATCAGGACTTTTAACTATGATGACAAAATCAGTAGGGTACATAAAGATTAATACGAATCAAGAAGGTTTGTTGAAGGGCCAACAGGTGAAGGTGTACATATTTTAAGTAAAGATGGGGTGAAAAAATGGCAAAAGATACAAGAAATATTTATCTAACAAATATACCTTTAGAAGAAGCTCAGCAAAAATATTTTTCGCATTTTCCTGTAGACAGAAATTTTTCTACTACTGAGAAGGTTTCAGTATTAGAAGCCCTAGATAGAATTACAGCTACTGCTGTATTTGCAGTTAGCTCATCACCCAGTTATAATGCAGCTGCGATGGACGGCATTGCTGTTGTGGCAGAAAAAACCTATAATGCTTCGGAAACTAATCCAGTAAAGTTAAAATTAAAAGAAGATTTTATTTATGTTAATACGGGAGGGGCTTTGAGGGAGCCTTATAATGCTGTCATTATGATTGAAGATATAGTGGAGATAAACGATGAAACTATTGAAATATATGGCGGTGCTAGACCATGGCAGCATATACGCCCTATAGGAGAAGATATAGTAGAGGGAGAAATGGTTCTTTCTGCCAATCATAAGGTAAGACCTGTAGATATAGGAGCACTTTTAGCAGGAAAAATTCAAGAAATTGAAGTTTATAAATCACCCACCGTTGGTATTATACCTACCGGCTCAGAAATAATCGATGTTAAGGAACCATTATCAGAAGGAAAAATTGTAGAATCTAATTCCAGTATGTTTGCTTCTTTGGTGCAGCATTACAGTGGGAATGCTACCAAATATGCAGTAGTAAAGGACAACTATGAACTTATTAAAAATAATATATTGAAGGCAGTGGAGGAAAATGATATTGTTGTCATCAATGCAGGTTCATCTGCTGGTTCAGAGGATTATACAGTAAATGTTATTAGAGAGATTGGAGAAGTTGTTATACATGGTGTTGCAACAAAACCAGGAAAACCTGCAATCTTAGCTAAAGTAAAGGGAAAACCCGTCATCGGTATTCCTGGGTATCCAGTGTCTGCTTATTTTGTTTTTGAATTTTTTGTAAAACCCCTATTATATAAATACAATAGGCAATCAATAGTAGAGAAAAATAAAATAAAGGTTCAATTAACCAAAAGAGTTGTATCCTCCTTAAAGTATGAAGAATATATTCGTGTGAAACTAGGGAGGATGGGGGAAAAATTAATGGCAACCCCACTTGAAAGAGGGGCAGGAGTTACTATGTCTCTTGTAAAGGCTGATGGTATTATGGTTGTTCCACAACAAAGAGAAGGCTATGAAGCTGGAACTGAGGTGGAAATAACCCTGCTGAAACCTGAAGAAGAAATTAAAAATACTATTGTATCTATAGGTAGTCATGATATTGTGATGGATTTATTAGCAAATCAACTACATGAAACCAATGATCAGTTATTTTTATCTTCTGCCCATGTAGGGAGTATGGGAGGGGTTATGGCCATGAGGAAAAAAGAGTGTCATATAGCACCTGTTCATCTAATGGATGAAAACACAGGAGAGTATAATATTTCTTATGCTAATCGGTATCTAAAGGATGAAGAAATGGCACTGATTAAATTCGTAAAAAGAAGTCAAGGTCTTATGATTCAAAAAGGCAATCCTAAAAATATAAAGGGTGTAGAAGATCTTGCTAGAGAGAATCTACAGTTTATAAATAGACAAAGAGGAGCTGGGACAAGAATTCTATTAGATTACTATTTAAGCAAAAAAGAAATTAGTCCTTCTCAGGTAAATGGTTATGAAAGAGAAATGACTACCCATATGGCGGTGGCAGCGGCGGTGGCCAGTGGAACTGCAGATTGTGGACTGGGAGTTTATTCAGCTGCTAAAACAATGGGGTTAGATTTTATACCTATTGAATGGGAGGATTATGATTTATTAATCCATAAAAAGGATTTAGATACAAAAGAAATAACAATATTATTAGAAACTATTAAAAACCCTAAATTTATAAAGGTGATAAAAGAATTAGGAGGATATACCGCAACAGAGATAGGTAATGTAGTTTATATTTAAGGAGGAGTTAAAATGGCAAAAGTGGTGGCGATCAATATTAGTACAAAAAAGGGAGAAAAAAAGATCCCAGTTGATAAGGCGGTATTTATTGAAAATTTCGGGATAGAAGGGGATGCCCATGCGGCAGATTGGCATAGACAGGTTAGTCTTTTAGGTAAGGAAAGTGCCGACAAAATGAGGGCGGCAGGACTTCCGGATATCAAAGATGGTGATTTTGCTGAAAATATTACAACAGAGGGAATAGATCTTAATAAGCTGCCGATTGGAACGAAGTTAAAGATCGGACCAACCCTTCAAGAAGTTACTCAGATTGGTAAAGAATGTCATCAACGTTGTGCTATTTTTCACCAAGTGGGAGATTGTGTGATGCCTAAGGAAGGAATTTTTACAAAGGTGCTTAAGGGCGGAGAAGTAATGGCAGGAGATATTATTGAAATTGTAGAACGATAGAATTTCTTGGGGATAGCTGTAGCTATCCCTTTATTTCTTCTAATATATGTTTAATGTCGAAGGTTTTTGTAACAATAAGTAATAGAATGTAAAGGGTACCCCCTATAAAAGAGGAGATTAAAGTACTTAATCCGTTGCTTCCAGACATGGCATAAAAAAGCCTATAGCTATAAATCATAGTGAGGATCATGAATGTAGAGGATATTAAAGGCTTTAAAATAGATTGTATAAATGGAACATCAAGCTTAACGTTTCTCATCAATGTAATAAGGTTTAAAGAGAAGATAGTGAAGGTGGATAGTAAGAAACCTATAAAGAATCCATATATACCATACTTAGGGTTAGGAATTAAAAAATAAGTACAATATAACTGTATTGACATCCCTAATAAATAATTTACAGTGGTAATAACCTGTTTACCCATACCATGTAAAATCCCTGATAAAGTGTGCTGCATACATAGAAAAATAGTACCGTAGCTTATGATGGAGAGATATTTTCCTACATCCTGATGATCATAAATTAATTCAGCCACATGATTGCCAAAAATCCCATATACTATGGTTGTGGGAATGGCTATTAGCAAGGTTATTCTAATGGCTAAACTCGATTTGTACTCCACATCCTTTATATTTTTAACGGCCATTTGTTCTGCTATATTAGGAATAATATTCACTACTAAAGCAGTCGTTACAGTAAAGGGTAAAAAAAGTAATGGCATTGCCATTCCTGAAATTTTCCCGAAGATTTCAATAGCTGTTGCTGGGGAAAGTCCCGCTACCTGCAATCTTTGTGGGATTAATATAGAGTTTAATGTCTGCATAATAACTGAAATTAATCTACTCATGGTTATAGGCACAGCTACATATAATAGTTGATTTAAAATTTCAATGGAAGAATTACTGTAAGCTTTTAAATACCTGGACTTTGTTTTGAACTTTTTAAAATTAAATTTAAACACTAAATAGAGAAGACCGGTGAATTCACCTATAGCAATGCCCATAATAGCAATAGCTGCAGCTGATATAGGATCAGATGGTGCTTTGTAGTATAAATAAGACAATACAAATACAATACGAGAAAGCTGTTCAAGTATTTGTGCAGTAGCGGCAGGAGCCATATCCTTTAATCCATAAAAGAAGCCCCTTAGTATACTAGAAAAAGTAATTAAACTAATAGCAGGAATAGTCCAAAGTACAGGGTAATAGAGATTAGGATTTTTTAATATACGGGTTACTATAAAATCAAGCTTCAGAGATACAAAGGTAGAAAGTATCAATGCTAATAGACCACCTATAAATAGGGATAAGGTTAGAACCTTGTATATACCCTCCTTATTGTTGATAGACTTCTCCTTTGCCACCAGCTTAGACACCGCAATAGGAATACCAGCTGTAGGTATGGTTATAACAACCATTAAAAATGGAAACACCATCTGATACAGACCTATAGCTCCAGCCCCTATTAAACGAGAAAGCCAAATTTTATATATAAAACCGAGGGATCGTACAACAACATTCACTAAAGTCAATAAAATTGTCCCAAAAAGAAAAGAGGACTTTTTCACAATATCACCTCTATTAAAATGAGTTTTGATATACAATAAATATTCTTACGGAGCATTTATTATTACAGTAAATAGCAATATTGCAAATTAAAAATTAAAATGAGAATTATACATTAATATGGGTACATATATATGTACAAATAGTACCTAAGAGGGGTTGATAAAAATGATAGAAAAGATAGAAGGCATCATGTCGAAGGAAGAGTTTGATCATATGGTTGAAGCTAAAATACACAATGCTGCAGAAACCTTTACTTTAGCTATTATAGATATAGATAACTTTCAAACGGTAAATAGTTATTATGGAGAAACCACAGGGGATCAGGTTATTTTAAAAATAGCTTCTGTATTAAAACAAAACTTAAGAGATTATGACCTCATAAGTAGGTACAATAAAGATGAATTCAATGTATTGTTTAGTAATACCAATGCTGAAACAGGTTTTATCATGATGGAGGAAATTAGAAAGTATTTTGATGAAAAAAGTTTTCAACTGGGAGATAAAAAATACGATATCAGCATTAAGTTTAGTGCTGGTGTAGCTAATTTTCCTAGAGATGCAAAAAATGCTGTGGAATTGATTAGAGCAGCGGGTAGTGCATTATTTAGAGCAAAAAGAGAAGGGAAAAATAGAGTGTGTTTAGCTGAAAATGAACAAATGGTGTTAAAATCCAATTACTATACCAAAACACAACTACAACGTTTATCGGAGATGTCAAAAAAAACCGATAAAACAGAGGCATTTTTATTAAGAGAGGCTTTAGATGATTTGTTTGTAAAGCACAGAAAATAAAATGGTAGAATTGAAACCTCCTTGCCTACAAATAATATATCTATAATAATTTAAGGAGGTATATAATGGAAACGATTTGTCCTATCTGCAACAGCTTAGCCAGTTACATTGTACAGTGTCCTACATGTCACAACAAAATGGAGGCACAGGGTGCTATAGAGGAGTATTTTGACGACTATAGTCCTTACCTGGATAGGGAAATAACAGAAAAGCTTGATGGTGTAGCAGCTGAAAAGTGCTTACATATTTTTTATTGTACTGAATGTGGTAGAGATAAGAGGATACCTATAGATAAAATTATAATGTAATAAATAAGGAGGTAGAAAATAATCTACCTCCTTATTTATCAATAGGATGAAAAATGGGGTTCATTTCTTTAAATGTAGCCACATATTTAAAACCTAGCTCCTTAAGACTTTTTAAACCATTGTGCAGGTCAAAAGACACTTGCTGAGGAGTGTGGGCATCTGAACCTAAAGTAATGATTTCTCCACCTAATTCATGATACAGCTTAATAATATCTAAAGAAGGGTGATAATCCCCTAAGTTGTACCGTATACCAGAGGTGTTTAACTCAATTCCCTTACCTTTTTCAATTATTTTTTTAAAGATTTTACCTGTAGATTCTTTAAATTCCTCTAGAGGAAGAGGCATATCATAATCTCCATAGCGTTTTATAATATCCAAGTGTCCTAAAACACTGTAGGCATCAAAATGATCTATAACATAATTTAATTCATCAAAATAAGTAGCATAAGCCATTCTTTGATCTTTTTCTTTAAAGAAACTTCCTAAATACAGATCGGATTTTTCAACAGAATGAATAGAACCTATAACAAAATCAAACTTATTGTTCAGTACATCTTCTTTACATTGATTTAATATATGGGGTTGAAGACCCATTTCTACACCGATCTTTATACTAATTTTATGCCTAAACTCCTCTTGCAAATTCTTGATAGTAGAAAAATACTCCTTGTAATCAAATAAAAGGCTAGCACCATCACCATTGTAATCATAATCAATATGATCGGTAAAACACATCTCTTTTATACCTTTTTCCACAGCTGCATTTACAGCATCCTCCATTTTCATTTCAGAATCTGGAGAAAAATTACTATGAACATGAAAATCAAACATACAATAGCCCCCATTTATTATTTATTCCTTTATCTATTGTATCTATAAATACTGGTCAAGTCAAAAACTACAAATTCTCTCTGATAAGAGGCATACTCATACATCTAGGACCACCACGACCACGGGATAATTCATAGGATTCAAATTCTAACACCTCGATGCCATGACGTCTTAGCGCTTCATTAGTAACATAATTACGATCATAACATACTACCTTCCCAGGAGATATAGCTAATGTATTGCTACCATCGCTCCATTGCTCTCTGCCAGCAGCTATAGGATCTCCGTCGCCACACCTGATTAAGTCGACAGATGGGAGATTAAGATATTTTTGTAATGTAGAAGAAAGCTTATCGGCCTCGTAGGAAATATTGATTTCACCTGCAGCTGCTTTGGAAATACTGTAAACATCTAAAGGTCCCTCTATACCTGGATAAATAGTAAATTTATCATAATCCACCATGGTAAATACAGTATCTAAATGCATATAGGCTCTAGTTTTTGGTATATCAAAAGCTAAAATTGTTTCAAAAGGTTCATTAGAACTAAAAATATTTTTAGCAACTCTTTCAATTGCTACACTGTCTGTACGCTCACTTATACCAATTGCGATAACCTTGTCAGAAAGCACTAGTTGATCTCCGCCTTCTATAGAGTGACTTTTATCTCTATTGTACCATCTAGGAACATTCTGAAATCTAGGATGATGATCAAATAAATATTTTGCAAATAATGTTTCTCTATTTCTAGTTATGCTGTGCATTACATTTAAATTTATACCCTTACCCATGGTGGCAAATGGATCTCTTTGGAAGTATAAATTAGGTATAGGATCCAAATAGAAAGGGTAAGGATTTTTCACCATATCTCCTAAGGATTTTGGTCTAATATGAGATAATTCTTCAGTTCTAACTCCTGCAATACATTTTCGAATCATTTCCAGCGGTGTCATGGAGGAAAAGAATTCTCTTAAGGCCTCTTTAATTCCCTCTGCACCTACTTTTCCTTCCTCCATAAACTCCTCTAGAAAATTTTTTCTTACTTCAGCTGATCTAAAGATTTCTGCCATTAAATCTGTTAAATATAGAACCTCTACACCTTCATCTCTGAGATGCTGAGCAAATTGATGGTGCTCTTTTCTAGCTTGTTTTAAGTAAGCTATCTCATCAAATAAAAGTCGCCGTAAATAACCAGGAACGATATTTTCAATTTCTGCCCCGGGACAGTGTAATAAAACACTTTTCAATTGACCAATTTCATTATATACATGAATATTACTTTCACTCATAAGCTCATTCCTTTCTTTGAGTAAACTTAAGCAACATTAGTTTTCCAAGTTAAAGCAATTATTATGAACTTTTAAAATTCCATTTTGTGCATATAGTAACAATATGGAATTTTGCAACTGAAATAAATTAAAAATCAAAAAAATATATATTAATACAGTAAAAATATATATTAATAATAGCGAAAGTATTGGAATTAAAGAAATTAACTATTCTAAGGAAGGGGGTGTAGCAAATTGACAAAATGGTGATAATTGAATAAATTAAATATAATAAATGCAATTGACAGAAAAAAGAAATGAAAGTATAATAATATTACATATTATTAAAAGGGAGATGAAATGAACAATGAATAAGTCAGCCAAGAAATACAACTATATAAAACAAACTAGAAAATGTGGTGTGTATACATGTATACATTGTGTTATTGGGTGCTGTATGTTGGAACAATGTGAAATGTATGAAAGGATAGTATTCCAGGAGGATTAAAAAAGGTGAAGAGAAAATCTCTTCACCTTTAGTAGATTTAGGTTAAGTTTCATATCTGTATCCTCGTCTAGTATTGGGAGGAGTAATAACCTTATCGGAAGTAAGCTTTATGTTATATTGTAGTTTATAAAGATTGTAATAGAGGCCTTGAGTAGCCAAAAGCTCTTGATGATTACCGGATTCCTTTAAGTAACCTTTGTGTAGAAGAATAATTTTATCACAGTTCTGTATAGTAGAGAGCCTATGGGCTATTGCTATAGTTGTTCTACCTTTAATAATTTTGTTAATGGTTTTTTGAATGAGGGCCTCTGTTTCTGTATCAATATTAGAAGTAGCTTCATCTAATATTAAAATAGAGGGATTAAAACTTAATGCCCTGGCAAAAGATAAAAGCTGTCGTTGGCCTGTCGATAAATTATTACCCCTTTCCATAATAGGCTCATCGTACTTCTTAGGAAGCTTTTCAATAAATTCATGTGCATTTACATATTTTGCTATATTTTCAACTTCTTTATCATTAACCTCTTTATTATTCAACATGATGTTGTCCTTGATGGTTCCTGCAAACATAAAAACATCCTGTAAAACAATGCTGATGTTTCTTCTTAAATCCATTAGGGGAATAGTTTTGATGTTTATTCCATCGATGAGTATCTCCCCCTTTTGAATATCATAAAATCTACCTATTAAATTAATAATAGAAGATTTTCCCGCCCCAGTTGCACCCACAAAAGCAACGGATTCACCAGGATGGATCTTGAAGCTGATATCCTTTAATACCCAATCCTCATCTTTATAGGCAAACCATACATTTCTGAACTCTATTTCTCCCTTAAACTTATGATTTAATATTGGACTAGAGGAATCCGCAATGTTTGGCTTTTCATCTAATAAATCAAAAATCCTTTCAGAAGAAGCCATGGCTGATTGCAATACATTATACTTTTCTGTTAAATCATTAATAGGTCTAAAAAATTGCTTTAGATAGTCTATAAAGGCAAATAACACACCGAATTCTATATGTTGTTGAATTACTTGGCCACCGCCAAACCAAAGGATGATGGCTATACCTAAAGAGCGAATGATTTCCATAGAAGGACGGAAAATAGCTAAGATGAAATTTTGTCTTAAGTGAGCATCTAAAAGCTCATTATTGGCTTCATTAAACTCTTGGAACTGTTGTTTTTCTCGTTTGAAGATCTGTATAGTTTTTATACCAGTAAAATTTTCATTTAAGAGAGCATTTATTCTAGCCAATCTTGTCCGAACTTGTCTATATGCTTCCCGTACTTTGGCTCGAAAAAAGGTGGCTATTACTAAAATAATAGGGACAATGGCAAGGGAAAAAAGTGCTAATTGTAGATTCATTCTAAACATAATAAGTATAATACCTATCAGTACAAATACATCCTTAAACAGATTTACCAATACACCGGTATACATTTCATGCAGGGTTTCTGTATCATTAGTAACTCTTGTAACCAGACGACCAACAGGATTATTATCAAAAAAACTAAGGGACATATTTTGAAGATGGTCAAATAACTCCTGTCTTATATGGAATACAATTTTGTTGCTAGTAAAATTTAATAGATATACCTGTATATAGTTAAATAAAAATCCTAAAGAAATTAATACAAAATAGGCTACACCAAGAAGGTGAATGGAACGTATGTCATTTCTTCTAAATGCTTTGATTTCTTCAGCATCTAAGCTTTGAACTTCAAAGGTTCTTCCTTCTGAGAAGAGAAAATCCCCCTCCTCTGATAGGATAAAGCTCCCAGCATCTATCTCACCAATGTAGCCATTAACTAAATAAGTTTTACTATGGTGCTGTATTAATTGTAGTGGTCCAGTAGGAGTAAATTCATAATCGAACCCATCTGGATACTGGGTAATAGGTCTATCATATACATTTATATAATCGTCAATAGCTACTTTAATAATATAGGGTCTGGCTATATCCACCCCAGCTATTAAGGTTAGTAATAAAATAGAAATCATAAGTGGTAGCCAATAGGGCTTAGCATAGGATAAGAGTCGAGACATAAGCTTAGCATCATAGGGCTTGCCTTTTATAGCTTCATTGTGAAAATGTCTTTTCATAAAAATCACCTTTAGTTATATATTTTTTCTTCTAATAATTGTTTTTCATAAATATCAGCATATAAACCATTAAAATCTAAAAGCTCTTGATGAGTACCCTCTTCAATAATGGTACCATGGTCTAATACAATAATTTTATCGCAATTTTTAATGGTGGAAACCCTATGGGCTACAATGATGGTGGTTTTATGTTTCATTTCCTTTTTTAGTTCATAAAGAATTTTTTCCTCCGTATTAGTATCTACAGCCGATAGGCAATCATCTAAGATTAAAATTTTAGGATTCTTTATTAAAGCCCTGGCAATAGAAATTCTTTGTTTTTGTCCTCCTGAAAGAGTAATGCCTCTTTCACCGACGGTTGTTTCGTATTTGTTAGGAAAATCCATAATATTTTCATGGATATCTGCAATTCTAGAGAATTTCTCAACTTCCTCCATTGTATAAGTATCTACACCAAAACCAATATTGTCTTTGATGGTGGTAGAGAATAGAATGCTATCCTGATCTACAAAACCGATGTTTTCTCTTAAGGATTTTAGTTGAATTTCCTCTATCGATGTATCATCTATAGAGATACTACCCTCTATGGTGTTATAAATCCTTAATAAAAGGTGAGGAATAGTGGTTTTACCAGAACCAGTCCTACCTATAATGCCTAGACTTTGACCGCTAGGAAGATGGAAGGAAATATCCTTTAAGGCATATTCGGAGCTTTTAGGATGTTTAAAGGATACACCATTAAAGATAATATCTCCCTTTATATCTATTAAATTTTTAGAATAGGGTGTATCTTTAATTTCTGGCTGTTCCTTTAGGATAATATCTATTCTGTCCATTGAAGCCATGCCTCGCTGCATCACATTGATAACCCAACCTATAACAGAAATAGAGGATACTAATAGGGCTAAATAGGTGGTAAAGGCTACGAAGTCCCCTAAAGAGATAGTACCGTAAATCACCAATGTACCGCCATAACCAATGGTGATAACAAAGCTTAAGGCAGACAAAAATTGTACTAGGGGATGGAAGGTGCCAAATATTTTTGCTAACCTCATATTTTTTTGAAACAACATTTCATTCTTTTCTTCAAAGCCTTTAATTTCTGACTCCTCCTGAGCGAAGGATTTGACTACCCTAATTCCCGATATATTTTCTTGAACTTTATCCGTAACATCTGCAAAGCTCTCCTGAACTTCTTTAAATCCTATATGGATAAGTTTTCCGAATTTTGTCATGGAAAAAATCAATAAAGGCATAGGCAATAAGGCTAAGGCTGTCAGTCGCAGATCTGTTGTAAAGCTCATCATAACAATAACAGCTATGTTTAAAAAGATAGCATCCGTCATTGCGACGATTCCTGGACCACAAGCCATTCTTACCGCATGAATATCATTTGTAACATGGGCCATTAAATCCCCAGTTTTATGACGATTATAATAAGTGGTGGACATATTTAATAGATGTAAAAAAAGTTTATTTCTTAAATGATATTCTAATTTTCTAGAGGCTCCTAAGATTAATATCCTCCAAAAAAATCTAAAAACTGCTAAACCTAAGCCTATCAAAAGAATATAAAAGGCATATATTAAGAGACCATCAAAAGTTAATAGGTTTCTTTCGAGGTTATTAGTAACACTTCTTAATACTTCGGGAATAAGAAGCTGCAGAAGATCTACCACCAATAAACACAGTATACCTAGGACATAGGTCCATTTATGCTCAATAAAAAAAGGTTTTAATGTTTTAAAGCTATCCATAAAATCACCTCTATAAGTAACTCATACTATTTTGTAAATAAAAGCTTCCCCTCGAATTAAATCTCATTCCACCTTCGGTGTATTGCTAAGACTCCCGCTTACTAAGCAGGAGATCGAGCACTACATCCTCGAAATAAATTCGGCTACAATTCAATGGGAAAAAACCTCCCTCTGAATTAAGTCTCATTTTATACTAATTTATGGTAAACTTCAAGAACCCTAGAAATACGAATAATAATTAAAGACAGGGCAATAATGAGAGTAAATTCCTTACTGAAAAAACAGGTCTATAGGAGGTAGTATATGGAGAAGAACAAAATATTACAAGTTAAAAATATAGGCCAATGTATCGGATGCTATAGCTGTATGTTAACTTGTGCCACCAATGTCTATAAAAATTTTTCCTTGAAAAATAGTGCCATAGCTGTAAAAACCAGTGGAGGCTATCAAGGGAGAATGGTGGTAAATATATGTAGAGGTTGTAAAGATGCCGCTTGTGCGGCAGCTTGTCCAACTGATGCCTTGACCCCTAGAGAAGGTGGAGGCGGAAAATACAAAGAGGAACTTTGTATAGGCTGCAAAAAATGTGTAGAAAATTGTGTTGCTAAAGCAATAGGATTTGATAGCATAAGTAACAAAGCTGTATTTTGCAAGCAATGTGGACTATGTGCTAAACAATGTCCTCATGATGTAATAGGTATGGAGGCTAGTCAATGAAGAAATACATGAGAATTTTAAAGATAGATTTAACGAAAAAGAAGACGACAGTAGAAAAGAGAGACGATCTAAATCAATATTTAGGTGGAGTAGCTTTAGCTACTCAGCTCCTAAAACAGGAGGTTGCAGTAGATCAACCAGCCTTAGAAGCCATACAACCCATTATCTTTGCTAAGGGTCCACTAAATACTATATTCCCAGTAGTGACAAAGGTATGTAGCATGTTTAAATCTCCATTAACAGGCGAACTTGGAGAAAGCTATGGTGGCCTTAGAATGGCAATGGCAATGGGAATGGCGAACTTGGATGCTATAGTGATCGTTGGGCAGTCTAAGGAACCTGTATATATACACATAGATGGTGATGAAGTAAAAATAAAGGATGCAAAACCATTATGGAACTTGAATATTGATGAAGCAACACGCTTGCTCCACGACCAAGAGGGGCACAGAGGTCTCAGATCCATACTGACTATAGGTGAAGGAGGAGTGAATAAAGTTAAATTTGCCTCCGTAACAATAGATAGCTATAGGCATTTCGGACGATTAGGCTTAGGTTGTGTCATGGGAAGCAAAAACCTAAAGGCAATGGTGATAGAAGGAGAGACTAATAAACCCATGGAGCATCTAAAGGACTATAAAAAAGTATATAGTGAGATTTATGAAAAAGTAACGGAAACCGATATGATGGAAAAATACCATGGTTTGGGCACCTCCATTAATATTAACCTGTTAAATGACTTGAAGTCTTTACCTATCCATAATTTTAAAAGAAACTCCTGTGATGAAGCAAGAAATATAAGTGGAGAAAGTTTTGCTGAAAACAGGTTAATAAAGAAGATAGCCTGTAGTGGTTGCCCCATTGGCTGTATTCATATAGCTTTATTGAGAAAGCAATTTGGAGAATCCTATGAATATGAGGCTACAACCTTATCCTATGATCATGAATTGATCTATAGCTTAGGTGCTATGGTAGGGATCTGGGACTTAGATGGTGTCCTTCAACTTATAGAAGTAGTGGAGTTATTAGGGCTAGATGCTATATCTACAGGTGTCTTACTGGCATGGGTAACAGAGGCCTTTGAAAAAAATATTGTAACAATAAAGGATACTATAGAAACACCTGAATTTGGAAATGTAGATACCTATAAAAAAATAATTCAATATATTGTAAAGAAGCCCAATGCTTTTTATGAAGCTTTAGCTGAAGGGACAGATTATGCAACTCAGAAATATGGTGGAGAAGACTTTGCCATGGTTCTAGGTAAAAATGAAGTAGCAGGATACCATACTGGTTATGGTAATATTTTGGGTCAAGCTGTAGGAGCTAGACATTCACATTTAGATAATGCAGGTTACTCTATAGATCAAGAGAATGAAGAGAACAGCGATGAAGCTTTGGTGAAAAAGCTTATGGAGGAGGAGATAAGTAGAAACATGTTAAACAGCCTTGTAATATGTTTGTTTGCAAGAAAAATTTATGATGATGCCACAGTGGTAAAGGCATTAAATAGTATAGGTTATGAGGTCAATGAGGATACATTAAAAAAATTAGGATTGGATACATTTTTAGAAAAAATGAGATTAAAGGAAGATATGGGATTCAAGCTTCAGAACCTAACCTTCCCAAACAGATTTTTTGAAACAGAAAGTTGTGACAGGAGGTTATCTAGCGAAAAAACTGAAGACCTATTAAAATTATATATAAAAGAAGCTGAAAAATTACTTTCTTATACATAATTGACTTTTCAATTAGTAAAACTATAACTACAAAGCAAAGGAGGTGCTGGATGATGAATCTAGAAACAAAAGATATGATTACAAAAAAGCTTTTAGATGCTCAAGAGATGGTAAGAGACTTTGAAATGTTTTCAAAGCAAATAAGTGATCAGGAAGTAGCAAAAGCATTCAAGAATTTTGCAGAAACAAGTGGTATGCAGGCTCAAGAATTACAAAAGCTAGTAGATAAATATAAGAGAGATTAATACACACTATAGATAGGCACGGATAACGTGCCTTATTTATGTCCAAAATCTTTAATGTTTTGTTTAAACTTCAAATATATGGTATAATATATTCAAAAATTGTATGGAAACAATTAATAATAGATGAATGGTGATGGGATATGAAAATATATGAGGGAATAAAACTAAATAAGGATGTAAATACTGCCCACTTGTACCTTCAGCTATACAAAGCATTAAAGGAGCTAATAATTGAAGGACAGCTAAAGCAGGGGGACAGACTTCCTCCTATTAGGAAAATGGCTGTACTGTTGGATGTAAATAATGTAACGGTAGTAAGTGCCTATAGAATATTGGAGAAAGAAGGGTTAGTATACAAGAAAATAGGGAGTGGTACCTATATTTCCTATGATTCGCTACAAAAGAATACAACAGAATCTATTGGAATCAATACAATAAAAAGCACCACATCTCCTAATTTTCTAATGGACCAAGGTCATATACATATTGAAGAAAATACAATTAATTTCGCCAGTGCTACTCCCTCTACAGATTTATTTCCAGTGGAGGATTTTAAAGAAGTATTAAATGAGGTATTAGAGAGGGACAAAGGGGACGCCTTTGGCTACCAAGAGGGTCAGGGGTATTACCCTTTAAGAAAAACCCTAAAGGAATATATTAGCTATTATGGAGTGTATACCGACGTTAATAATATTCAGATTATATCTGGAGCACAGCAGGGTATAGATATAATAGCTAAGGGACTTGTGAACTATGGAGACTATGTAATGATTGAAAGCCCCTCCTATACAGGTGCCATGGCGGTTTTTCAATCTAGGGGTGCTAAGATTATAGATATACCTCTTAAGGAGGATGGACTGGATTTAGAAAGCTTAGAGAAAAAAATTCTCACTTATAAACCTAAATTTTTATACCTTATGCCTAATTTTCAAAACCCAACAGGCATATCCTATACTTTAGAAAAAAAAGAAAAGATTATAGCTATAGCTAAAAAACATAATTTATTGATTGTAGAGGATGACTATTTAAGTGATTTGAACTTTTATGGTGAAAACAATGCAACCTTAAAAAGCTTAGATCATAATGAACTAGTAATTTATATTAAGAGTTTTTCAAAAATCTTCATGCCGGGGTTGAGGTTAGGGTTTTTAGTAGCACCTAAAAATCTATATGCCAATCTTCTGATGGCTAAGCATTCCACGGATATATCCACCTCTGGGTTATTACAAAGAGCGCTACAACTGTATTTAGAGAAGGGTATATGGCAGCAGCATATAAAGTATATGGAGCACCAGTATAGAGAACGTTTTGAAGAAATGGTGGAAAGCATCAATAACTATATGCCGAAGGAAGTCACCTATAGGGTACCCAAAGGAGGGGTAAACTTTTGGCTTAAGCTCCCTAGTGGATTCTCCACAAAAGAGCTATATGACAGGGCTATCAAAGAAAATATTGCCTTTGCACCAGGAAATCTGTTTTTCTTACACAACAGCAACACTCCTTATTTTAGATTGAGTATAGCTGCTGTAGATAAAAATCAGATTCATCAAGGTATAAAAAAATTAGGAAAAATAATAGAAATATATATAAATAAAAATAGTAAAGACCATAATAAAACAAATGAATATACACCGATACTATAGAATAGGACTTAATAAAATAAAGGTTTGTGAAGAAAAGTTTTAAGGGGAGAATGAGATGAAGAATATACATATTATATGTAATCCCAATGCAGGTAGACAAATCGTTCAAAAAAATATACCTAAATTAGTGGAAAACCTAAAGAGTAAGGGAGATATAAGCATAGATATTAGTCATACAAAAGGCAAGGATGATGCAAAAAACTTAGCATTACAAAGCTGTGGTAAGTATGATTTAATTGTGACAGTAGGAGGGGATGGTACTGTTAATGAGGTTGTAAATGGAGTAATGGATCATGATGGACCAAAACCTAGAATTGCCATCTATCCGGCAGGCACCATTAATGATTTTGGAACCTACTTAAAAGTACCACGTAAAGTGGAGGAATTTAGCAAAATGATACACAGTGCTAAAATACAGAAGGTAGATGTAGGCGTAGCAGGAGATAGATATTTTTTAAATGTGGCAGCTGCGGGACTTTTGCCGGAGGTGGCCCATAAAGTTTCCTCTGAAACAAAAACCGTATTAGGGAAATTTGGTTATTATGTAGAGGGGATTAAAGAATTTTCTAAACAAATGTTTAGACCTATAAAAATAAAAATTGAAATAGATGGAATCGAAGAGGAAAAGGAAATACTATTTTTTCTATTGGCTAATAGTCCTTCTGTGGGGGGATTTAAATTTATAGCACCAGAAGCAAAAATCGATGACGGTAAGTTTGATTTGCTAATTGTAGAACATAGTCAGTTTATAGATGTAGCCGCTATATTTTTCAAAGTGTTATCAGGAAATCATGCTAGTCATCCTACCATAAAATATCTACAAGTGAATCAACTCAAGGTTCATAGTGATAAAAAAATCGATTTAGATGTAGATGGAGAGTTGGGAGGGAACCTTCCTGTAAATTTCTCCATCGTAAAACAGGCACTGGATTTAATTGTGCCGTAAAAGTTGAATGTTAAGCTATACTTGAAGCAAGGCCAGCCTAGTACTTTAGGACTGCCTTGCCTTTTTGCTTGTATCATCTAATTCCTGCTGTGTAGAGTTTTGATGTGTCATAATACATTTCCCTTCAAAAAAGGCATCCTCATCCACAATAAAGGACTTTACCGTAACATCTCCTAAAATTTTACCGGTGGAGGTAATGCGTAAGAGTGCACTAGAGTTCACATTTCCTTCAATTTTGCCAGAAATAATTAGATTAGTAGCATGGACATTACCGGTGATCACACCATTTTCACCTAGAAAAACATCTCCCTTGACAGCAACTTCACCTTTGATTTTACCATCGATTCTAACAGCACCTTCTGCTTTGAATAAACCTTCAAAGCTTGTATTTTCTCCTACTAAGGTGTCAAACTTATCTTGGCTAGTAATCTCCATAACTTTTTCTTTTTTATTAAACATAAAAACAACTCCTTTATTATATGTTGGTTATATAGTTAATCTTTTAATAATCCCATAGGATCAATAGGTTCCCCATTTAATCTGACTTCAAAGTGAACATGTGGACCGGTACTCCTACCAGTGCTTCCCATTTTAGCAATTACTTCTCCTTCCTTAACTCGTTGGCCTACCTCCACTAAGTTTCGAGTATTGTGGGCATAAACGGAAGAATAACCATCCCCATGAGAAATAACCACCATTCGTCCATAACCACCATTGTATCCTGAGTAGGTCACTACACCACTTCCTGCGGCTACAATATCAGTATTGGTGCTATTGGCAATATCCATGCCGCTATGAAACTCACGTCTATTGTTGATGGGAGATATTCTATAGCCAAAGGGAGAGGAAATTCTACCTGGTGCAGGAGTCAAGTTAGGTAAAGCCTCTAGATGTTGTAGTTGCTGTTCCACATCTTCTAAAAGTTGATCCATAGTTGCTTTTTGATTCTCAATCAGAAGTTTTAAATAATCCATATCCTCTTCTTCATTTTGATCTTCATAATTCCCTATAGAAGAAGACCTTTGATTAGATCGAGAAACAATAAAAAAAGGTTCCTTCAGCTCCATTCCCTTTAAGTACTGTGAAGATTCCAAACCGACCTTATCTAAAACCTGATCTCTTAACTCATTTAAGCTAGCTAATTGCTCTTCAATTTCAATAGAGCGATGATTAAGGATAGCAATTTCTTCAGTTTTATATTGATTTTCTTCCTTAAGAGCAGATACGGTTTCTTGAACTATATTTAATTGACTTGATTTATAATAAAGGCTGCTGGAGGACACCACCATACCTACTACCAACAAAGCTATAAGGCTAAGGGATGAAGTTAGGATCCAATGGGGGATAGTAAACTCTATGACTTTTCCAGTGGAATTAGGAATAATCATAAAGGTTAGCTTTTTTTTAGTGTTTTTTGATACATGTTTAAAATTTTGCATATATGTCCTCCTAATAAGAAAGTTTATAACGCTTTACTAATATAAAATATTCTATAAATGTTATAAAAACCCTTTATACAAAAGTCACATTTTTAAAAAACGACAAATTTTTTATAAACTCACTACTTTATTTATCTGTATCAGCTATTTTTAATAAGTCTAATAAAGAATAATATAAAGTTAAAATTCAAATAATAAGAAGGATAAAGTTCCAATAAGATTAGGAGGTATTTAAATGAAAAGAAAAATAGCAATAGAAGATTCTCTATCTGATGTAAAAAACTATCTGCAACAAAAAGGATATGCTGTTGAAGCTTTACAAAATAACAATAATTTAAATGACTATGATGCTATTGTTGTAACAGGTCAAGACAGTAACACTTTAGGAATGGAAAATGCTGTAACAAAATCTCGTGTTATTAATGCAAGAGGACAAACAGCAGAACAGATATATCAACAGATTGAAAATAACATAAAATAACATATTTAAAACCGAGGCCATGATGACCTCGGTTTTAAATGTGGCTAGAGATTACTATACTCCAAGAGGATAAGATGATGTATACAATTATAAAAGTAATTGAAAAATAAGTAGATATAGAGTAAAAAAATGGAGTGGGAGATATTTAATCCCACTCCATTTTTTTTAATAATCATCTAATATTTGTAAAATTTTATCTAACTTCGATTTTTGCTCTTCATCTAAAAAAGGCTTTAATTTCTCAATGATATCATCTTGATTAGGAACTACCTTCTTAAGACGAGCTAGCTCTTGAAAGATTTCTTCTTGAGATTTTCCACCATATTCTTGAAAAAGATTGAGGGCTTTTTCGTAATCTTCTTCAGAAATTATATCTTTTACCTCTTCAAGCTTAGAATAATCCCCTTTTTGAGCTGCCTCCATAAGTTCATTTAACTTTTTACTATCCATGTATTCTCCCTCCTGATTCTATAATGATTTTTATAAAATTAGTGCAACGACGTCTACTGCTGTAGTTAAAACAATATATACTATAAGAAATATTTCTATCTATATAACTTATGCAGGTATTATTGGTTTTGCCACAAAATCTATTAAGTTAATTTTGTGAAAACCTTTCTAAAATTTTAATAATTTCATAACAGTTGAATATATATTTAGTATTAGAAATTATATTAACAAGGAGGTCCACAATGGATAAGGAAAATAGTAATAAAAGCAGTGGCATCAATATAAATGATGGACATATAAAAACTATAGGTTTGTTATTTTTAATTTATTTTGTTACAAATTCACAAAAGACAAGTTCTAGACTTAGTTTAAAGAATTTGGATGAAGTAGAATTGCGAAAGAAGTCAATGCTATTGAATAGAATAAAGGGGTATATGGATACAGAAGAGCAGCTTGTAGTTCATAGGGCAGAAATCATATTGCAGATTCTAGGTAGACTAAAATTAATTTTTGAACCTCCTCAATTACATAGTGCTGAAGTAAAATATAATTCTTTAAGTCTAGAGGATAGAAGAAGAAATATGCTGATGGACTTAAGTCAACATCTAGAGAAGGATAAAAGAGATATGATTCACTCAGCTATAGATTTAGATATAAAAACAAGATCTATTGGTAAAAAAATGCAAGAGTTTAATGAAGTAACAAAGAATGGGATATCTATTGATAGTGTTGAAAAGGCAGTAGAATTATTTGAACCATTACTTGAAGGAGAATTAAAGGAAAAAACCAAAGATCTTAGAAAGATAACTTCTATTCTTAAAATTTTTAAATCCGTTGAAGAAAAGGGAACATTAGATGAAACGGATCTTGTAGAAATGATAGCTCCTTATGTAGAGCCAGAACAACGAAAAACTATGATGAAGATGATGGAAATTGCAAAAGCTGTCAGCGGCAGTATGCAAACTGATGAAATGAAATCTGAATCTGAAGAAAAGAAACCAACACCTGAAGAAAAGAAATCTGAGGAATCACAAGAAAACAATGAAAATCCCTTTGAATTTTTAATGGCTAAAAAAGAATAACCCCTTTATTACATGAGAAATATATGATATATTATTAAATAGTATATAGCAAGAAGGATCTTTAAGGAGTTGTTTTATATGTTATCAAAAGAAAAAATTACAAGAATTAATGAGTTAGCAAATTTGTCAAAAGAACGAGAACTTACAGAAATAGAAAAAAAGGAACAACAAAGTCTGAGAAAAGAATATATGGAAACCTTTAGAAAATCCTTTAGAAAACAATTAGATGCTATAGAAGTTGTAGATTAAGGGATAATAAAAGAACAAGACTACAATATATTGTGTTATTCGATAGTCAAACAAAAAAATGACACTATATGTTGAAAAGTTTTGATGGTTTACCACCAAAAAAGACTAAATTTTTTACACCCCTTTCTTTATAATGATGAAGAGGATTATAGAGAAAGGGGTAATTTTATGAAAAAAATAGTAGTATTATTTTTTCTAATGCTTTTAATTTTAGGACATGAAACGATTACGTTTGCATCCTATAAAAATGATAATGTTTTAGAAAAAGAATTAACATATCAATTACAGGAAACCTTTGAAAAACGAATTGAAGTTTGGAACGGATTTCTAATGGGTGGGTACGATTCATTACAAGGCATCCAGATAGCATTAGAGGGGGTTGTGGGGGAACCATTACTGACCATAGACATAGAAACCTTTAAAGAGATGTTGGACAACCCTACATCCTATGAGGGGATTGAAAAGGTAGACATAAGCAACTGCAAAGTGATTTATGCCAACAATAAAGAAGCTCACCTTACTGCTGATATTCTTTGGATACTAGAAGGCTATGGAGGTAAGGATATGGAAGAAATAACATATAATTTAGAAATGAAGAAGATGGATAATAAATGGTTATTGACAAATTATGAAGTTAAAAGATAATAACCATAAAAATATATTTCAATATAACCTATTAAAATAGAGGAAGGCCAAAGATGTAATAAAGGGTCTTCTTCTATTTTTTGAATGAAATAACAATAAATGTAAATTAGGGTTACTCTAAATAGAAAATAGTACAAATTTACCATGTAATACAGTAAATAATATCTACTCTTAACAAAGGAAATTTGTCTATTAATGTAGAAATAGTAATAGAAATAGTTAAAAGTCTGGTTTAAGGAGAAATGTTTAGAATGAAAGATTATTTAGTGGATTCTACTAGGATGAATGACATATTTAAGAAGATCATTGTTGCTATAGAGGAGAGTAAAACGGAAATTTTCGATATCGCTGAAAATATAAGAAAAGAAATGGAGGAATTAAAAAACCAGCTTAAAGCTATTAAGGAGCATGTCCATGAATTAATAAAAGAGGTAGATAAATTAGAAGTATTGGAGAAAAAAAGTAGAATGCAGCTTCTACATGTTAGTAGAGATTTTAATAAATATAACGAAGAAGATATTCGACAAGCCTATGAAAGTGCAAATAACCTACAAATACAATTAATTTTAAAGAGACAAGAAGAACAAAATTTTATAAAAAAACGAACCGAAGTAGAAATAAGGTTAAAGAACACTGAAAGAACTTTGGAAAAAGCGGAAGGATTAACTTCTAGGATAGGGGTTGTGCAGGAGTTTTTAGGCGGTAATCTTGAAGATATTAACAATACCTTAGAAGATATAAAACAACGACATATTATAGGTAAGAAAATTATTAGAGCACAGGAGGAAGAGCGTAAAAGGGTGGCTAGAGATATCCACGATGGACCGGCTCAATCCTTAGCTAATGTAGTTATAAAGGCAGAGGTCTGTGAAAAGCTTATTAATGTTGACATTGAAAAATCAAGACGTGAACTGCAGGAACTTAAAAAATGTGTGCGAGAAAGTATTAAAGATATAAGAAAAATTATCTACAACCTTCGACCGACTTCTATAGATGATATAGGTTTAGTACCTACAGTACAAAGATATATTAAGGACTTTCAAATGGAAACAGGTATTGAAGTAGATTTTATCATTTTGTCTCAAATAGATTTAGAAGATCCTATAAAAAGTTTATCTATTTTTCGGATTATACAGGAGGCATTAAACAATGTTAAAAAACATGCTGAAGCTAAAAGTGTAAAAATTAGAGTTGAAATGACAGGTACTGATTTATCTTTGATTATAGCAGATAATGGTATAGGATTTGATATGGATATATTAAACATCCAAACTACTGAAGACAGTGGATTTGGTTTATTAAATATAAAAGAAAGAGCAGAACTTCTAAAGGGGAGATTAATAATAGAAAGTCAAGTAAACCAAGGCACCAAAATCGTTGTAAATATACCTAGGGTAGATTAAGAAATTTAGGAGGAGATATATCATGGAGAAAATCAAAATATTATTGGTGGATGACCATTCTTTAGTAAGACAAGGATTAAAGCAAATATTAGAGCTTGAAGAAGATTTGGAAGTAATTGGACAAGCAGGAGATGGAGAAGAGGCGTTGGTAAAAGTACCTATGCTTCAACCAGATATTGTATTATTAGATATTAACATGCCTAAATTAAATGGCATTGAAACCCTACGTAGACTTAAGGGTATGGATAATACTGTAAAAATCATCATGTTAACCTTTTACGAGGATCGAGAATATTTGTTTGAAACTATCAATTTAGGTTCAAGTGGTTATGTTTTAAAGGATGCAGAAAGTGACAGCCTTATAAAAGCAGTTAGAGATGTCTATAATGGAAATACTTACATACATCCTAGCATAGCTACGGATCTAGTTAAAGAGTTTAATGTCAGAGGAGAAAAAGAGGACAGTGAAGAGACAAAACTGACTAGACGAGAATATGAAGTTCTAACTTTAATTGCTGAAGGACTAAATAATAGAGAAATAGCTAAGACTCTTTATATCAGTGAAAAAACAGTTAAGAATCATGTCTCTAATATATTTAAAAAAATAAATGTTAATGACAGAACACAGGCTGCTATATATGCATATAAACATAATATTAAAAAGATTTAAGATTTTCTTAAGAATTTTTTAAGATTTTGCTTGAAGTTTACATATTTACAATATTATAATAAGGAATAGACAATAATAGACAATAGAAGCAAATAATAATTATGGAGGTAATTTTAAATGCAGATAATAACCGATAGTTCCTGTGATTTACCAAAAGAAACAATTGATGCATATGATATTTTGGTTGTACCACTAAGTATAGAAATAAATGGCATCAACTATGTAGATGGTATTGAACTAACTCATGAGGAATTTTATAAAAAAATGGCTGATTCTCCAACTATTCCTAAAACTGCTCAGCCCTCTACACAAAGCTTTATTGATGCATTTAAAAAAGGTCTAAAGAAATACAATGAAGTCCTTAGTATTAACATTTCTTCTAACATGAGTGGAACACAGGATGGAGCTATGGTAGCTAAAGAAATGACAGGAGGAGATATTGAAATATTTGACACCCTTAATGGATCTTTAGGAGTAGGACTACAGGTGCTGAAGGCTGCAGAGATGGCTAAAGAAGGCCTTAGTAAAAGTGCTATTGTAGAGAAGTTAAAAGAATATCGTGAGGATATAAAGGTTGTAGTATACCTAGAAACCTTAGAGAATGCAGTAAAGGGCGGAAGAGTAAAAAAGACCAAAGAAGTTGTGGCAAATCTATTGAACTTAAAGCCTATTGTACATGTAGAAGAAGGTTATGTAAGAGTGCTTAAAACTGTAAGAGGCAAAAAAAGAGCTATGAGAGATTTACTACATATCATGGAAGAAAAGAACGTCAGCTTCAAAGATCGTATTGTGGGAATTACCCATTGTGATTGCTTAGATGATGCATTAAAGCTTAAGGAAGAGGTTATCAAAAAATTTAATCCTAGAGACGTAATGGTCACTACAATGGGACCTGTTATAGGAACTCATGCAGGTTTAGGTGGATTGCTAATAGCTTTTTAATAAAGAAATAAAAAATAAATGTTTCTGCTTTTACAGCAAGAAGCATTTATTTTTTATTGGGAAAATAACTACATATATATTTTTGAAAAGCTATTTCCAATGGAGAGGGAGAACGATGTTTGTGATATACCAGATAAAAACTACGATGAAGAAGTAGTTCCTCTATTTTAAAGGTTTTTAAAAGATTGAAATTCACCTCATCTTCAACAGTCCTTTTAGACAAAAACGAGACTCCTAAGCCATTTCGAATACATTGCTTTATAGCTTGTGTATTTTCTATGTAAGCAACTACACTTAAATCATCGATACTTAAACCAAGGTTATTAAAGGCTGATTCTATCAAAGTCCGTGTTCCTGACCCCTTTTCCCGAAAAATAAATTTTTCTTTTACTACACTTTTCAAATCAAGAGAGTCCTCCATAGAAATATAAGGTTCACTATAAGGAGTTACCAATACGATTTCATCTTTAAGAAGTTCAATATATTTTAATTGATTATGATTAATTTTAGTACCCACCACACCAAAATCTATTTCCCCATTTAAAATTCCCTCTAACACTTGACTAGAATCATAGTGCATCATAGTGAAGGTGACATCTGGGTATAGGCTATTAAATTGCTGCATAATACTAGGCATAATATATTGTTCTGGAACAGTACTGCAGGCAAGTTCAATATTACCGATGATTCTTCCTTTGAATTCCCCTAATTTAAACTTAACATTTTCTTTTAAATTAACCATATTAATAGCATAATCATATAGGATTTCACCAGCTTGTGTTAAAGAAATTTTCTTGTTACTTCTATTAAGTAGAGTTGCTTTTAACTCCTTCTCTAAATTGATAATATGACTACTTATAGTGGGCTGGGTTATGTATAAGTAATGAGCCGCCTTGGAAAAACTTTTAAACCTGGCGATAGCTATAAAGGATTCTAACTGTTTAAAGTCCATAAAAAAAGCCCTCCTGTGCATGTAATATAAGGAAATAGTAACATAGCTACTACTGAAAATCAATTTTATTATTTATATTTACTACATTCATCACATGTTTTGGCAGTTGGATGCAAACATGGATTTACATGAATAAGTACATCTTGAACATCACCATTCATATCTTTAATGTTCTCCTTTGCCCTAGCAGCAGCACCATGACCCTCTTCAACCGTTATTTTAGGGTTTACACATATTTTCATATCAACTATAAACTTAGAGCCGTATTGTCTTACCTTAACATCTTGTACTTCTTTAACACCTTTAGCCTCAAAGGCAGCAGTTCTGATTTCTTTTAATACTTTTTGAGATGGTGCTGTATCCATTAATGCTACAATAGCCTGCCTATAAATAGAAATCCCTGTTTTAAGAATAAGAGCTGCTACAATAAGACCAGCTAAGGGATCCATAATGGCATAACCATAGATGGCGCCAGTAATACCAATTAAAGCAGCTATTGAAGATAAGGCATCTGTACGATTATGCCATGCATCTGCTATAAGAGCGGAGCTTTTTATCTTTTTCCCGATTTTTACTGCATAGCGATATAATGCTTCCTTAGCAATGATAGAAATAATTGCAACATAAATCGCCATCGTTTCAGGAGGAGTTATTGAGGGTTGTTGTAGCACCTTATAGGCTTCGTAACCAATACCTAGAGCAGTAACGATAAGTATAAGGGCTAAAATTTTAGAAGTAATTGTCTCTGCACGATGATGTCCGTAAGGGTGGGAAGCATCTGCAGGTTTGTGGGCAATTTTTAAGCCTTGGAGTAGAATAATGGTACCAAATAAATCAGAGGCAGAATGTAAAGCATCAGCAATAAGAGCTGTACTTCCTGATAAAACCCCTACGATAGCTTTTACAATGGTTAAAAATATATTGACAGAAAGACTGATAATCGAAACTTTTTTTGCTTCTTTATATCGTGCTTGATCTTCCATAAAACACCTTCCTTGTAAAATTGATAGCGATATTATACAATATATTATCTGAATACAAATTACACTATATGCAAATACTTTTAATAAAATCAGACTTAATTTAGGGGGAGTTTTTTACTCCTCCTAAATTGTAGCCCGGTTTATTTTAGGCAATACGATGAAGACGAAGAATTACTAGGAGGAAAACAAATGACACGAGTTATCAATTTGAAGGATTACAAGAGCAATAAACAACGACAACTCATCATTGAAATATATCAATTTTTAAATGAAAGCCTTGATTATAGATTAGATAATATTTTGATTGATTTTGATGAAGCCTTCATAGAGATATGTAATCAACACAAATTAAATCCTATCAATGTAAATTACTTCAGGTTGCCAATCATTACATTTATTGTAACAAGTTTCATTGGTAATAGTGATATTAGCCATCATTTTCCACAAGGATTAATGATAGATAATGATGATAATAAGTGGCTATTTAAAAATACCCTAATCAAAGTTCTTGAAACTTATGATGCAAGCTATGAAAGAAGTACCAACAAAAAAATAATAATAGAAGAAATACATGCAACTGTTGAAGATGGCTTTGGTAGTCTATTGAAAATTATACCACAAAATATTCACTTTGTTTAAATTAGAAAACATATAAATATAGACACTATAGTCTATAGCACCACTTTAAATGTATTTGTATATTTTGCATTAGGACTAGAGATAGTCAAATAATACAAGAAAGGTGAAATATATGAGTGGATGTACAGATACTGTAGGTGGTCTATATGGAGGACGTGGGTTGTTTGGTGTTTACTAAGCAATAGAAAAAACTAATAAGCTTAATTTGTTTTTAATCAATAAAAGGTCCGAAGGCAATATACTTCGGACTTTTTATTTATTGAACCTTCTTCTCTTTTTCTGGTTTTGGCAATAGGGCTTTTCTAGATAGACCTATTTTCCCTTGAGGATTAATTTCCATTAGTTTAACTTCGATTAGATCACCTTCAGCAAGTACATCTTCTACCTTAGCAACTCTTTCATGAGCAAGGTTGGAAATATGAACTAATCCCTCTTTCCCTGGTAGAATCTCTACGAAGGCACCAAAGTTCATGATTTTGATAACTTTTCCTGTGTAAACCTCACCTTCAACAGGTTCTCTTACAATGGTTTCAATCATTTCTAATGCTTTTTCAGCAGATGCTTGATCTGGTGCAGCAATGAAAATTGTTCCATCATTTTCGATATTTATCTTAACACCAGTAGTATCGATGATTTTATTGATAACTTTTCCACCTGAACCAATAACCTCTCTAACTTTGTCTGGATGAACCTTAAATTTAGTGATCTTAGGTGCATAGGGAGATAATTCCGCTCTAGGACTGGTGATGGTTTCCTTCATCTTATTTAGGATATGTAATCTACCGATTCTAGCTTGCTCTAGGGCAGTCCGCATAATTTCTTTATGTATCCCAGCTATTTTGATATCCATTTGCATTGCAGTAATACCATCTTCAGTGCCCGCTACTTTTAAGTCCATATCTCCCAAGGCATCCTCCATTCCTTGGATATCAGATAGGACTGCAATTTGATTTTCCTCTTTAATAAGTCCCATAGCAATTCCAGCTACCATGCTTTTAATTGGAACACCAGCATCCATTAAAGAAAGGGTACTACCGCAAACACTTGCTTGCGAAGAAGATCCATTGCAACTAAGAACTTCTGATACCAACCGAATAGCATATGGAAAATCTTCTTTACTTGGAATCATTGGTGCAAGAGCTCTTTCAACTAATGCACCATGACCGATCTCTCTCCTGCCAGGGCCTCTTAAGAATCGTGCTTCTCCAACACTATAGGGAGGAAAGTTATAATGATGCATATATCTCTTTTCTTCTTCATCGCCAATACCATCTATTCGTTGAACATCTCTCAAGTCCCCTAATGTAGTAACAGTTAATACTTGAGTTTCACCTCTTGTAAATAGGCCTGTACCATGAGTTCTAGGCAAGATTCCTATTTCACTCCATATAGGTCTAATTTCATCTAGCTTACGATGATCAGGTCGGATACCATCAGAAGTAATCATTTTACGGGTTTCTACTTTAATAAGTTTTGTTAAAATATCATGAACTTCCTTTGAATCACCTTCATATTTTTCTTCAAAATAAGCAATGGCTTCAGCCTTAACTGCATCAATATTTTCATTTCTCTTTGTTTTGTCTATGGTTTTAATAGCATTCACCAACTTATTACCTAAGAAAGTGGTAACCTCTGTTAAGAGTTGCGAATCTGTTTCTTTGGCAATTACTTCAGATTTAGGCTGTCCTACCTCTGAAACGATATCTTCTATGAAGGCTACTATCTTTTTGATCTCCTCATGGGCAAACATAATTCCATCTAGTATTTGGTCTTCAGTTAATTCATTAGCACCTGCTTCAATCATGTTAACCGCATCCTTGGTCCCGGAAACTACTAGTTCTAACTCACTAAGCTCTCTTTGCTGACTGGTGGGATTTACAATATATTTACCATCAATCATACCGATTAGAACTGAGGCCGTAGGTCCCATAAATGGAATAGGAGATACTGATAGAGCAATGGAAGCTCCGATCATGGCTGCGATATCTGATGGACAATCTTTATCCACCGATAAAACAGTAGCGATTACTTGGATTTCATTGTGATATCCCTTTGGAAATAAGGGTCTAATGTGTCTATCAATTAATCTAGAAGTTAACACTGATTTTTCACTAGGTCTACCTTCTCTTTTTATAAAGCCACCGGGTATTTTACCAGCAGCATACAATTTTTCTTCATAATCGCAGCTTAAGGGTAAAAAATCAAGTCCTTCCCTAGGAGATTTAGATGCACAAGCAGTAGCTAGAACAACAGTATCTCCATATTTAACCGTACAGGAACCCTCCGCAAGCTCTGCTACTTTACCAAGCTCTACAACAAGAAGTCTCCCTCCTAGTTCCATTTGAAAAGCTTTTACCATAATAAAATCACTCCACTTTTTTATTTTTAACTCAATGCTACATCTAATACTTCTTGTCCACTTTATGTACTATTCATTGGCATATTTTACAATGATTTATAATTTAAGTATATTATAACAAAGAGAAATAAACAAAACAAATATATTCTAAGGATGTCTTTAAAATGAGTTTTGTCCAATAAACAGAATAATTTTTTTATAGTTATCAGATTCTATAGATAATAATGATATATTTTTTATGAGAAAATATATAAAATATCATTGACAAAAAAAAGAAAGATGAATATACTAAAAATAAATACATTTAAATGTATCTATATGACAAAGAAGGTGATTACGATAGAAGACAAAGTAGAGGTACTGAAGGCTTTAGCAGATAAAAATAGACTACTTATTTTAGAAATGCTTTCCTGTGGTGAATTATGTGCCTGTGACATTATTGATGGCTTGAACTTAACACAACCAACTATATCTCATCACATGAAGATTCTACAGCATTGTAAACTAGTGAATAGCAGGAAAGAGGGAAAGTGGGTATTCTATTCCATTAATGAGGAGCGAGTAACTGCACTACAAAAATTTATTCGCGATTTAACTTCCTATAAAGAGGACTGTGTTTGTAAAGGAACCAATAAGGGAAGTTGTCATTGTAAATAAATTTCAAAGAATTGTAATGTATTCTATAGCAATAAAGCCGAAGGATGAGGTGAAGGCAAATGGAGATTACCGTAGATCAAGAGGCAGTTGAATATATTTTGCAAAATGAAGGTTCTGCCATCATTCGATATAGTCAAAAAGGGTGATGTCGTTCTGGCAAAGTAGGTGTACCAGTGATACACCTAGGCATGCCTCAAAGTAATCTGGAGGATTACAAAAAATACAATTTAGATAAGGCAGTGTTATACTATCCTAAAAAGCTAGAAAAAGAAAGAAAAACAATTACTATTTCTGTTTCAAAATTATTTAGATGGAAAAAGCTAACTATAGAAGGTTATTAGCAATTATACAAGATGAGGAGGAAAAGCTATGAAGAAAAAAGTAGCATTTGTATGTGTACACAACTCCTGTCGCTCACAAATGGCAGAAGGCTGGGCCAAGAAATTAGGAAGTGATGCATTGGAAGTTTATTCTGCTGGAACAGAGGATTATCCTGAAGTAAAGCCTGGAGCAGTTGAAGTAATGGAGGAAGCTGGTATTGATATGAGTAGCCATTATCCTAAGTTATTAACAGATATTCCAGAGGAATTGGATATCCTTATTACGATGGGTTGTAATGTAGTGTGTCCCTTTGTTCCATGTAGTCACAGTGAAGATTGGGGTCTTGAGGACCCATCAGGAGGGCCTATTGAAGGTTTTAGAAATACAAGGGATATTATTAAGGGTAAGGTAGAAGAGTTAATAAAAAGAGTAAAAAATGGAGACTTATAAGTAAAAGGCAGAAAAGATTTGGTTAAAGAAAAGTAAGAAGTATGTAAACCTGTCATTCTCAACAAAGTGAAGAATTTACTATACAAGATTCTTTGCTGGGTTCAAGATGACAATAATATAAATATCAAAATAGGGGGTATTGCTATGAGTAATGAAAATGTAGAAAAGCAAGGCCAAGGACTAGGTTTTTTTGAAACCTACCTAACGGTATGGGTGGCAGCTTGTATTGTTATAGGAGTAGCCATTGGTCAATTTTTACCTGGAGTTCCAGAGGGCTTAAGTAGATTTACCTATTATGAAATTTCTATTCCTGTAGCTATTTTAATTTGGTTAATGATTTATCCTATGATGTTAAAAATTGATTTCACCAGTATTGTAGAAGCAACAAAAAAACCAAAGGGACTTATTGTAACCTGTGTAACCAACTGGCTAATTAAGCCATTTACCATGTACTTGATTGCAGCATTTTTCTTAAAGGGTGTATTTGGTGCATTAATTCCTGAAGCTTTAGCAAATGAGTATTTAGCTGGGGCAGTAATTCTAGGGGCGGCACCATGTACAGCAATGGTATTTGTGTGGAGTCATTTAACGAAGGGTGATGCTGCTTATACATTGGTACAGGTGGCGGTAAATGACATTATTCTTTTATTTGCCTTTACGCCGATAGTAGCTATCCTACTAGGAGTGACGGATGTATTTGTTCCTTATGGAACCTTGATCTTATCTGTAGTTCTTTTTATTGTTATTCCTTTTGTAGGTGGATATTTCTCAAGAACACATATTGTTAAGACTAGAGGAATTGAATACTTTGAAAATGTATTTTTAAAGAAATTTGATAATGTAACCATTGTGGGATTATTACTAACATTAATTATTATCTTTACCTTCCAAGGGGATGTGATTATTAGTAATCCTCTACACATTGCATTGATTGCGGTGCCATTAACTATCCAAACATTCTTCATCTTTATTGTTGCTTATGGATGGGCAAAGGCATGGAAATTACCACACAATATAGCAGCACCAGGAGCACTTATTGGTTCCAGTAACTTTTTCGAGTTAGCAGTGGCTGTGGCTATATCATTATTTGGATTAAACTCTGGTGCCACGCTAGCGACGGTTGTTGGTGTATTGGTAGAGGTACCTGTTATGCTGGCATTAGTGAGAATCGCCAATAGAACAAGACATTGGTTTCCAGAAGCAAGTAGAGGAAACTAGGATGATTTCATAGTTATAGCATAAAAAGAGAACAATAGGTAGATGGGAATCCATTTACCTATTGTTATATCTTTAAAGTGTATACTGCAAGTGTTTTGAAGCTGAAGAGAAAACGGTAAAGATACTATGCTACGATAATATTAGAGAAAATTTAAATTATTTTAATAGAATTCAGGAGGGTGTTTATAATGAAAATAGAAATTTATGATCCACCAATGTGTTGTTCTACTGGAATCTGTGGACCTAGTGTTGATGAAACATTAGTGAAGCTTCAGGAAAACCTAGAGACTTTAAAAAAGAAGTACTCTGATGCTGTTGTTGAAAGATATATGGTTACACAACAACCCTTAAAGTTTAGAGAAAATGAAGAGGTTTATAAGCTAGTAAAAGAGAAGGGAAGAGAAATACTACCTATTACTACAGTGAATGGAAGAGTCATTAAAGTCAATGGGTATGCCACCCTAGAAGAAATGGAAAAAGAAATAGGAGCTGAATAAAATGGAAACAAAATTTATCTTATTTTCAGGTAAAGGTGGTGTAGGCAAAACCTCTATGGCCTCCACCACTGCCGTGCATTATGCAGATCAAGGGAAAAAGACATTAATAGTGACGACAGATCCTGCAGCAAATCTCTCGGATGTATTTGAACAGGAAATAGGTCATAGGATTACTGCTATTGATGGAGTAGAAAATCTTTATGCTATGGAGATTGATCCAGATAAAGCCACTGATGAGTACAAAGAAAGATCCTTAGCACCTATGAGGGAATTATTTGATGAGGATTTAATCAAAGTGGCAGAGGAACAATTAAGTGGACCTTGTACTGAGGAAATGGCTGCCTTTGATAAGTTTATCGACTTTATGGATACTGACGAATATGAAGTGGTGATTTTTGATACTGCTCCTACAGGTCATACTATAAGACTACTGGAACTTCCAGTAGACTGGAGTAAACATATCGAGGAAAGTGCTAAAGGTAGCGGCCAAACCTGCATGGGTCCTGTGGCATTAATTCAAGATAGCAAGAAAAAATATGATGATGCTATTGCAAAGCTTAGGGATAGTAGTATGACGGATTTTGTATTTGTTATGCAACCAGAGGAAACTTCCTTATCAGAAACCATGAGATCCTCTCGTGACCTAGAGGAACTAGGGATTAAAACCACAAAAGTTATCATTAATGGTTTGATCCCATCTGAGGAAGCGGTAGTTCCCTTCTTTAAAAAGAAATTTGATAAACAAAACGTAACACTAGAAAAGGCACAAGAAACCTTTAAGCATATAAAGACACAAACCATGGAACTCTTTGATTCAGAACTAAAGGGAGTAAAGATGTTTAGAAAAAGTGGAGAAAAACTCTTTCAAGGAAGTGATGCAAATGAGTAGATTAGATACAGTTCTATATCCAAATGAAGGAGGAAGAAAAAACATTTTCTTCTCAGGAAAGGGTGGTGTTGGTAAAACCTCCATGGCTTGTATTACAGCAGTACAAACCTCAAGAAAAGGGTTCAAAACACTATTACTTACAACAGATCCAGCTGCCCACATCGGAAATGTCCTAGATAAGCCTGTAAGTGATAAAATTACAGCTATAGAAGGTGTTGAAAATTTATATGCAGTAAAGATTGATCAAAAGAAGGCTACTGAGGAATATAAGGAGAATATATTAAAGGATGCAGAAGATAAATTTGATGCCCATACCATTATGGCCATGAAGGAAGAGTTGGATTCCCCTTGTACGGAGGAAATGGCGTCCTTTCAAAAATTCATTGAATTTGCCAGTATAGAGGACTTTGAAGTAGTTGTTTTTGATACAGCACCAACAGGGCATACCTTAAGAATGTTAGAGCTACCGATGGACTGGAGTAAACAGATTCAACTGAAGGCAGGAGTCTCAACCACCATAAGCGAAGCAGATCAAAAACAAAAAGAACTATTTGATAAAGTGATGGATATGATGAAGGATGAAAAGCAAACCACCTTTGCTTTTGTAATGTATCCTGAAAAAACCCCTATTGTGGAAGCATATAGAGCATCACAGGAGCTGATGACCTTGGATATTAAGACACAGCTAGCTGTGGCAAATTTAATCATTCCAGAGGAGCAAGCCATTACTCCCTTCTATCAAAAAAGAAGAAATATGCAGCTAGGTTATATTGAAGAAATTAAAGAAACCTTCAAGGATGCAGAGCTGTTAAAGGTGCCTATGCTGGAGGATGAGATTAAAGGAATCACTATGTTAAAGGAAATAGGGGATCAAATATTTTAGGGAGGGAATGAAATGACAGAGAAAATTAAAATTCAGATGTTTGGCATGAAGGATGAAACCGTTGCAGAGGCCTGTGGATGAGGACCTAGCACAAGCTGTGGTCCCAGTGAGGATCCAACAACAATGGAAATGTATGAAGAGCTCAATAACTTCCTACAGAGTACAGATGCAAAAGATAAGTATGAAATGACCTTTGTTGATTTATTAGAAGATGATTTGACTGGTTACGATAAAGAAAGAGAAGTTTTAGATAAGGGGTATCAATTACCCATCACCTTTATTGAAGGAAAGCCTGCTTTTTCAGGGAAGGTTGACAACAATAAAACCTATCAAATCTTAAAAACTATATAAAACAAGAACATGAAAAATAAACCACTACTATATACTTTAAATAGAGGTTTATTTTTTATTTAGATTGTTATAGAAAAATGTTTTAACCAATGAAGAAAAGATATAATTATTATCAACAGGGAATTTTATTGTCTCTAGGTACTAGCTCTGGTAAAATATGACTGAACACATGTAATTAATCAAATAAATCCTTAATAGAAATGGATGGTCAGCCTATGGAAAAGAAACTAGTTTCAGCAATAGTATTGGCAGGGGGAGGAAGTAAAAGAATGGGGCGTAATAAGGCCCTATTAAAGCTAGGAAAAAAGACGATGATAGAGACTATAGTTGACACACTAAAACCCTTGTTTAATGAAATCATTGTGGTAACCAATAATCCAGAAGAATATTCTATGCTTAAAAATGTAAGATTTATTCCAGATTGTATGGAGATTAAGGAAAAGAATTCTTTAATAGGGCTCTATTCAGGAGTGCTTGCATCTAAGAATCACTTTACATTTGTAGTTCCCTGCGATATGCCTCTATTAAATCCATCCTTCATCCAATACATGTTAGAAAACCTCGGAGATGAAGATATAATGATTCCATATCTAAAAGGGCATTATCAACCACTTCATGCCATATATGGAAAAGGATGTTTAAAACCTATAAAGTTATTATTAGAGAAAGAAAACTATAAAATCATAAATTTTTTCAATGATGTAGTAGTGACGAAGATAGAGAAGGATATAGTAAAGAAGTTTGATCCACATTTTAAAAGTTTCTTAAATATAAATACTGACGAAGAATACAAAACTTTAAAAACAAATATATTATTCAGTAGACTAGAAGAAATGGAGTATATTAAAAAGGTTAAAATTCAGAAGATAAATAATGGAGAAGTGACATCTATGGAGGACACCGTCATTGTAGAGTATCCCTTTACGATTTTTCTAAATGGGGATGAATTCATTACTCTTTTATGCTCCCCTAGTGGACTAGAATATTTAGCAGTAGGTTTCTTGGTTTCAGAAGGAATTATTAAATCTAAGAACCATATTGAGAAAATTTCATTAGATGAAGAAAAGGGACATATTTATATTGATCTTACGAAGAAAACAGATTTAGCTGAAAAGCTATTTGGTAAAAGAACTGTAACTACAGGTTGCGGGAAGGGAACAGTATTCTATAATGTATTGGATTCCTTAGGTACTCAGCCCATCAAAAGCGATATGCAAATAAAAGCGGAGAGTATATTGAATATATCTACTCAATTAAATCAAAACTCTGAGTTGTTTAAAGAAACAGGTGGGGTCCATAGCTGTGCCCTATGTGGTGAAGATGAAATATTGATGTTCCATGAAGATGTTGGAAGACACAATGCTTTAGATAAAATAGTGGGAGAAGCATTTTTGAAGGACATACTTTTGGAGGAAAAAATACTCATCACCAGTGGAAGGGTGTCGTCAGAGATGATTATTAAAACAGCTAAAAGGAAAATTCCTATTTTAGTATCTAGATCGGCTCCGACGGACCTTTCTGTTAGTATTGCTAAGGAAT
Source organism: Clostridiaceae bacterium (assembly GCA_020832135.1). Taxonomy (GTDB): domain Bacteria; phylum Bacillota; class Clostridia; order Peptostreptococcales; family Natronincolaceae; genus JAFIFG01. The sequence continues at coordinate 7,565 of JAFIFG010000125.1, read as the reverse complement.
TGGGTGTCACCTTGCTAGGCTTTGCAAGAGGAAGAAGAATGAACATTTATCATGGTGAAAATAGGATTGTAATTTCAGTTGAAGATAAAATGTAAGATGTAGATGAGGAAATGAAGAAATAAAAGGAAGAATTGGTTCTTTAATTCCACAGGAATGGGATGCATCAAGCCCGGCTAAATTGTTAATGAAAAAAAGCCATGATAAATCAAAGACTGATTCATCATGGCTTGAAAAATTTATTGAACTTTGTTTTCTGTTTCTGTTTTAGCTTCTGGTTTTGGTAATAGAGCCTTTCGAGATAGGTCTATTTTTCCTTGGGGATTAATTTCCATTAATTTTACTTCAATTAAATCACCCTCAGTAAGAACATCTGTTACTTTAGCAACTCTTTGGTGGGCAAGATTGGAAATATGAACCAATCCTTCCTTACCCGGTAAAATCTCTACAAAGGCACCAAAATCCATGATTTTGATAACTTTTCCCTTATAGATCTCACCTACAACAGGATCTTTTACAATATTTTCAATCATTTCTAATGCTTTTCCAGCAGATGCTTGATCAGGTGCAGCAATGAAGATGGTCCCATCATCTTCGATATTGATTTTAACACCAGTAATATCAATGATATTATTAATGACCTTACCACCTGTACCAATAACCTCTTTTATTTTGTCAGGATGAATCTTAAATTTAGTAATCTTAGGTGCATAAGATGATAATTCAGCTCTAGGACTGGTGATGGTTTCCTTCATCTTATTTAGGATATGTAATCTCCCGACTCTAGCTTGCTCTAAGGCAGTTTTCATAATTTCTTTATCTATTCCTGCTATTTTGATATCCATTTGCAGTGCAGTAATACCATCTTCAGTACCTGCTACTTTCAAGTCCATATCTCCCAAGGCATCCTCCATTCCTTGGATATCAGATAGAATGGCAATTTCCTCTCCTTGTTTAATAAGTCCCATGGCAATTCCAGCCACCATGCTTTTAATAGGAACACCGGCATCCATGAGAGAAAGGGTACTACCACAAACACTAGCTTGGGAAGAAGAACCATTACAGCTAAGGACTTCTGACACCAATCGAATAGCATATGGGAAGTCTTCTTTGCTTGGAATCATTGGTGCAAGTGCTCTTTCGACTAATGCACCATGGCCAATTTCTCTTCTACCTGGCCCCCTCAAGAATCTTGCTTCCCCTACACTATAGGGAGGGAAGTTATAATGATGCATATATCTCTTTTCTTCTTCCTCGCCGATACCATCTATCCGTTGTACATCTCTTAAGTCGCCTAAGGTAGTGACAGTTAGCACTTGGGTTTCTCCTCTTGTAAAGAGGCCTGTACCATGGGTTCTAGGTAAGATCCCCACTTCACTCCATATGGGTCTAATTTCATCTAATTTACGATGATCCGGGCGGATACTATCAGCAGTAATCATTTTACGGGTTTCCATTTTAATGAGCTTTGTTAAAATGTCATGGACTTCCGTTGAAGCATCTTCATACTTTTCTTGAAAATAAGCTATGGTTTCAGCCTTAACTAAATCAATATTTTCATTTCTCTGTGTCTTGTCAATGGTTTTAATAGCATCTATTAACTTAGTATCTAAGAAAGTAATAATCTCTGTTAAGAGTTGTGGATCTGTTTCTTTTACAATAACTTCAGATTTGCTTTCTCCCACTTCTGCCACGATAGTTTCTATGAAGGTTACTATCCTTTTGATTTCCTCATGTGCAAACATGATACCGTCTAGTATTTGATCCTCTGTCAATTCATTAGCGCCTGCTTCAATCATGTTTACTGCATCCTTCGTCCCAGAAACCACCAGTTCTAATTCACTGAGCTCTTTTTGTTGACTTGTAGGATTTATAATATATTCACCGTCAATCATACCAATCAGCACGGAAGCTGTGGGGCCCATAAAGGGAATAGGAGATACCGACAGGGCAATGGAAGCACCAACCATAGCTGCGATATCTGATGGACAATCTTTATCCACTGATAAAACGGTAGCAATTACCTGAATCTCATGATGATATCCCTTTGGAAATAAGGGTCTGATATGTCTATCAATTAACCTAGAAGTTAATACTCCCTTGTCCAATTTAATAAAAGACAATCTATTGTATTTTCGTATTCTATACTTATGCCTCCAGCAGTTGTGATCTCTATTCCCTTTGATTTACAACAAAAGTATTATTTCTTACATACAGCCACCATTAAATAATACTTTTGCCCTTCTTTAGGAATTTCGATTCTCGTATCGATTTGATGGTACATGGTTATTTTTTTAAAAGGCTTTAACACATGGATGAATTCTTCTTCAGTATATTGGTAAACATGAAAAGGTGATTTACAAGGTTGGTTTTTACCCCGACCAAAGGGTGTTGAGATAATAAGGGTGCCATCAGGTTTCAATAGATTATAGAGGTTTTCAACAAATTGGTGATCTCCTTCAAAATGTTCTATCGTCTCAAAGCTAACGATGGTATCAAAAGTACCATAGGTTTTATGAAGATTTTTATTTAAAGCATCATCTACATAATAGGATGTCTCAAGAAAAGCATAATGTTCTTTGGCATATTCAATAGCTTCCTTTGACAGATCAATACCAACTAATTCATCGACTTTAGGGTTGGCCTTCAATAAAATTTCACTACCATAGCCACTGCCACAAGCAATGTCTAATACACGACCTTGACAAAAAGATTTGGCAAATTCATAACGTACTATATGCTCAATAAGCATGCCGTTTTTAGGATTCATTAATTTAGGTATAACTCTTTCTCTAGTATATTCCATAGTATATCCTTTCTATTATTAATCTATTTTAATTATAACCATTTATAATATAGTAGTATTATACCAAATAAAATTAATTTAAACAATTTTATATTATTTTAAACTTGTTTAAACAAAAATATTTGTATATACTAATAGGAGAAAAAGTTGTTAGGAGGATGTTAATGAAGGTTACTAACATAAATAGACCCATTTGATGAGAGGAAGGTTAGTATGACACGGGATATGGATAGGGAAGATGAGATTATGACTATTACAGAGGTGGCACAGTACTTAAAAATTAGCGAAGTCACCACCTATAAATTTGTACAACAGGGGAAAATACCAGGATTTAAAATTGGACGTCACTGGCGTGTGAAGCGAAGCGATCTGGTAGAATTCATAGAAAAACAAAAAAGAGGCGAAAGAATCTAGCGGATATCTTCCTTCATAATAATAAATTAGTATTTAATATTATAAGGGAGGAAGAAGAATATGGATATAAATATGGATATAAATGATCAACTTTCAGTAGAGGAGTTATTACAAGGTTGGGTAAATGTTGCCTACAGGTCATTTCAAGGCAAAAGTAATAGTAAGGAAAATGCTGAAAGACGTAGACAAATTGTAGAAAGACTAAAGACAAAAGGAATTGACAATATTGTAATAGATGGTGTGGATGATGCATCCTATACTTTAATATATAACCAACATAATAGTAAAAGAATGAAGAAAATTATGATAGAAAAATAGGTTGCTGATAAAGATAAAGGGTAGGTCCTAAATGGATCTATCCTAAATTTATTTTGTTCATTAGCTGATACGGTGGACATTGTACTAGCTAAAGTTCATTGCAATGCAACTGTAGTTTTCAAGAGAGGAGTCACAGCATGTCTGTAAAAAAACATCCAGACTACAAGAAAGAAGTAGAACGGCTGGAATATACGAAGGACTATATAAAAAAGACATTAGATGCTACTGAGGAATATAGAAATTTATACAAAGATAATATTAAAGATGCTATGGAAAATTTAGATTACTTAGACAGTAGTCAAAGTTATATCAGTGTTTTGATCAATACAAAATTCATCGAAATGGCGGATAGAAACTTTGATAACCTAAAGAGGGTAAAGGATAAACCCTATTTCGCCCGAATAGATTTTAAACCTAATGAAAAAGATGCAGCAGACAAAGTATATGTTGGGAAAACCTCCCTTATGCGGGCGGAGGATGAAGTACCCTTGATTGTAGATTGGCGATCCCCCATTGCCAATGTCTATTACGAAGGTAGAATAGGAGAGACAAGTTATATAGCAGAGGGTGGAGAGCAGGAGGGGGAGCTTCTTCTAAAAAGGCAATTTGCCATTGATAATGGAAAATTGGAAAATATATTAGATATCGATATCACTACCACAGATACCTTTCTACAAGCTTCTTTAGAAGCCAATGCAGAAGAGAGGCTAAAGATATTGCCTCCACCATCCAAGCGGAACAAAATCGCGTTATACGAGCTGATATGGAGGTACCATTAATCGTTCAAGGGGTTGCAGGAAGTGAAAAAACCACCATAGCCCTCCATAGAATTGCTTATTTTATCTATACCTATGAAAAAATCTTTGATCCAGAAAACTTTATGATTATTGCCCCTAACAAGCTGTTTATTAACTATATATCAGAAGTACTGCCGGAGCTGGGGGTAGAGGATGTAAAGCAGACTACCTTTATAGACTTTATGGAGGAGTTAGATGGAAAGAAATATAAAATGGTGGATGCTGGTGAAAAGTTGACGGCATTGATACAAGGTGAAAAAACTGGGGATAAAGACCAATTAAAATGGTTAAAGTGGATAGCAGCCTTTAAAGGGTCTATGGAATTTAAAGATCTATTAGATAACTATATACGGGATTTGGAAGAACTATATATGCCGGAGGAAGATTTCACCCTCCATGGGCATGTTATTATTGCTAAGGAAGCTATACACCATATGCTATTACAGGAGTTTAATTACCTTCCCCTCTATAAACGTACAGATGAATTAAAGAAGACCTTAAGAAATCAGCTAAAGCAGTTTAAGGAAAAGATTTTAAAGGAAACAGAAGAAGACTATGATCATAGGATAGAAGCTATACGGAGTAAGATAGACAACTTGGAGGAAAGAAGACAAAAAACTGTTCCTCTTATGGAGGAAAGGGATATAAAGCTAGAAACTATTAAAAAGGATGCTAAGACTCTGGTAAATAACTATATTAAAAGCTTTCCCAAAACGGATTTGTTTGAAATCTATAAGGAATTAATGACTCAGGAGAGTTTACTAGAAAAGTATGGAGGAAGAAATCTACCTACCGAAGGAGCCCATCATTTAAGTAAACAGACTAAGGGATTATTAGATAGAAAAAGAATAGAACTAGAGGACTATGCACCACTAGTTTATTTAAAGCATCGTCTCTTTGGCTTTAAGGAAAAGCTTCAAGTCAATAGTGTGGTAATAGATGAGGCACAGGACTTTAATCTATTTCAATTCCATGTGCTAAAAGTAATTTTAAAAACCAATATGTTTACTTTATTAGGAGATATTTCTCAAGGAATACATTCCTATAGAGGGATACAGGATTGGGAGGAAGTAAGAGAAAAGGTCTTCTATGAAAGGGAGAGTAATTATATTACCTTAGTCCAAAGCTATAGAACCACCATAGAAGTAATGAATTTAGCTAATGAAGTTATTGATAAACTAACTAACCCTGAAATCGTGCTGGCAAAGCCTGTTATTAGACATGGAGATAAGCCTGAAATAAGGGAGTTCTCAGAAAAAGAACCATTATTGGAGGCCCTACAGGAAAAGCTACAGAAACTTAAGGGTAATTATAAATCAATAGCTATTATAGGTAAGACGGAAAAAGAGTGTGAAATGATAAAGAAATACTTAGATAAAGAAAAAAAGATTCATGTCCTATAAAACGAGACTTAATTCAGAGGGAGTTTTTACCCCCTCTGAATTGTAGCCGAGTTTACTTCCAGGATGTATTGCTAAGACTCCCACTTGCGCAAGTGGGAGTCTTAGCAATATACCGAAGGATAAAATAGATGCTCTTTTTTTGGTGAGAATTGAAACAACAAACCAGAGGAGAGCATTTTTTAGTTATTTTGCCTAGGAAAAATAGATTGTTAATGTGCTTGTTATATGTTAATATATACTCTTGTGCTTGTAATTTATAATAATTATTAAATAAAAATAAATAGGGATTAGTTTTGTTCAAGAAATCCCAGAACATAAAAGCTTTTGCATCAATACACATGGTTAACCTTCCTTGCTTAGGGTGCAGGGAATTTTTTATTGACAATATAAGAAAAACACAAGGAGATGGTTTAATGGTTCAATCTTTTAAAAAAGGTAGCAAAAACAGTAGGATGGCTTTTTTATTTAATCTGTTGGGAAAAAACAAAAAAATAATCAAAGATGATGTATTATCTGGATTAACGGTGGCACTTGCACTGATTCCTGAGTCAGTAGCATTTGCTTTTGTGGCGGGAGTTAGTCCTATTCTAAGTTTGCAAACTGCTGTTATGATAGGGTTTGTAGCAGCTATTTTTACAGGAAGACCCGGGATGATTAGCTCCTCAACAGCTGCAATTTCCGTTGTGTTCGCGTCCTTAATAGCTCAACATGGTTTGGAATATCTTTTTGCTACGGTAGTTCTAATGGGGATTATTCAAATAGGAATAGGGGTGTTGGGATTAGGTAAATATGCAAGAATTATACCTTATTCAGTTATGCTAGGCTTTCTAAATGGATTATCTATCGTTATGTTTTTAGCCCAATGGGCGCAATTTAAAGTAGACAAAGTTATTATGGTAAATGGTGTTGAGGTGGTAGAAAAGGTTTGGATGCCTTTTGCGGATATGGCTATTATGCTTTTCTTTGTAATACTTACTATGGCAATTATTCATTTTGTTCCTAAATTTACGAAGGCAGTTCCATCAAGTTTAGTAGCAATTATCACAATGACAATTATTGCAGTTCTTTTAGGTAGAAGTGGCTATCACTTAAGAAATGTACAGGACTTTGCAGGGATGGAACTAAAGGGCGGATTACCTGGATTTCATATACCTCAAGTGAGGATTAGTATAGATATGTTAAGGATTGTTTTTCCCTATGCTATGATCGGGGCACTGGTAGGATTAACGGAGGCGGTACTTACCCTTAGGGTAATTGATGAAATGACCGACACTAGAGGTAAAACCAATAAGGAGTGTATAGCTCAAGGTATAGCCAACACCATCAATGGATTTTTTGGAGGAATGGGTGGAGATGCCATGATAGGTCAATCTATTATCAATGTAAAATCAGGTGGTAGAACAAGGTTATCAGGACTAGTAGCCTCTGTAGGGCTACTGATATTTATGATGTTTGGATCTAGTTTTATCAATGTCATTCCCCTTGCTGGTTTAGTAGGAGTAATGTTTATGGTGGTAGTAGGAACATTTGAGTGGCAAAGTTTAAAATATGGAGGAAAAGTACCTAAACAAGATATTTTAGTTATTGTAGTAGTTACTTTGGTTACAATATTTTCAGATTTAGCAACAGCTGTAATTATAGGGGTAGTATTATCGGCCTTGGTGTTTGCTTGGGAAAAGGGAAAAGTAATTTAACTTCATGTGCTAGTAAATCTACGCCAAGATAAATTTACCAATTTATTTTTACAAAAAAACATTACTCTTATGAACGAACACTGGATATATTACCCAAATATTAGTTCTTTAATATGTCCTAGATTGATGTCCTTCC
>JAFIFG010000123.1 GCA_020832135.1 Clostridiaceae bacterium | reverse complement strand
ACAGCCATTTCCGTATTTAATTGGCTCATTAATTCAGCTACTTTATTTGGTCTTAGTTGCCTTAATACATCAACAACCAGTTGTTCCTCAGTAAATACAATTTCCTCATTTCCTATAGAGTGTCTCTGATAAACATTGTTACCTCTGAGCATTCTTTCTACTACATTAGTCAACTCATTCATAGGCATTCTTTCGTATATTGATGTAAGTTCCTTCACTTTCGATCTATAGTTTTTGTGAATATGGATGGTTTTTGCTAAATCTACAGTTAAATTTTCTTCTGTATTACTTAAAACCTCCAGCATATTAATGTTTTCATATAAGTTAGATATGAAGTCACCGTCTTCTACATAGGATAAAATTTTTCCACTGGTTTTAATTGGCATATTTTTATATATAACTGCTAAATCTATCATTCTAAAGTTGTCTATATTGCCTAAATCTTGTATTTGGTCCTCAAGAGACTTCTTTTCATAGGTTTTAGCCATTTTCAACAGATCATTTTCTCTGCTTTCAATAGTTTTAATTTCTTTTTCTATTTCCTGCATGGTATGGACTTTAAGCTCTCTTTTAATTCTATAAGCTAAGTCATCATCCAAATACATTAAATAAGAAGCCGCTTCTTGTCTGCTGAAATTTTCAAATGCCAGTGCTAAATCTTCGCTGCTTACCTCATTGCTTCTAAAGGTTCTTTCAATTTCACGTACTGCCTCTGCCATCTTTAGTGAAGAAAAATAATTAGCTAGTTCTTTAATATTTGCTTCCTTTTCGCTATCTATTTCCTCCAATAACCTTTTAAGTAGATCTGTTGATAACTGTTTATTGCGAAGTTTTTCTTTAACACTTCTCATTTTCATAGGGTTCTCTCTATTTAGTAGCAGTAATAAGTCATTGTACAGATCCTCGTCTTCACCCTTTATGATTAAAAGCTTATCTATCAGCCTATCTTCCTGTAAATCAATATAATTTTTCGCTATTTGAAGCTTTATATTTTCTTTTTCCTGACTGGTTGGTATCCTTCTAAAATGTTCACCAAGATTTCCAGGTAGTATCGTTAAGAAGTCATTTGCTGTGTACCTAAAATTTTCACTGCTAAAATACATAACCGTTGCAGTCATAATGGGTAAGATTAAAAATGCTATTAAAATGATAATAAGTGGCCTTACTATTCCTTTTTTATTTTCACGAAGGCTATCTGTCATTTTAACCTCCTTTTTTCACTGTGTTTTTATAGCTTACCAATTGATCTATTATACTAGCTTCACTTTTTGAAATGATATCTTTAAATTTTTCATAATCTTTTTCTTTAAGTTTTTCAAATATTTTAGTTTGTTTCTTTGCTTCAACTAACCTTTGTCTACATTCATTTAAATTTTCTTCCTGGTATTCTTTTGCTCTCTTTTGCTTTTCTACTAAATCATCTACCATTTTTATATTCATCGATGAATTTTGTAGCTCTTTAATGGTAACTACGTGGTTGCTTTCTGTAATCCCTCTCCACCTATCCATCATGGCTTCCTTTTTTTGAAATAGTATGTTTAATTTTTCATTTTCTTCATCATATTTTTTTTTAGATGTAGCAAATTCATATTTTTTATTTTCTTCTAATTTTTCCTTTAAACTCAGGACGTTATTAAATCTATAGGTAAATTTCATTGTCATAGCTATCCCCACTTTATCCGATTAATTGTTTCATTCTCTTGAGAGTTTCTTCATAGGACACTTTTTCATCCACCTGCTGTTGTAAGAAACCATTGACACTGTCTATATGGTTAATAGCATAATCTATTTTTTTATTACTGCCTTTAGTGTAGGCTCCTATATTAATTAAATCTTCAGAATCCCTATAGGTGGCTATGATACGCTTTATTTCGCCAGCTATTTCCATTTGATCCTTAGGAACAATATTAGGCATAACTCTACTTACACTAGCCATGATATCAATAGCAGGGTAGTGGTTTTGGTTTGCCATTTTTCTAGATAGAACAATGTGACCATCTAAAATCCCCCGTACAGCATCAGCAATAGGTTCATTCATATCATCTCCATCTACCAAAACTGTGTAAAGCCCCGTAATAGATCCTTTATTAGACATGCCTGTCCTTTCTAGAAGTTTAGGTAAAACTGCAAACACCGATGGTGTATATCCTTTTGTAACAGGAGGCTCTCCGATTGCTAAGCCTATTTCTCTTTGAGCCATAGAAAATCTTGTCAAAGAGTCCATTAATAGCAGCACGTTCTTACCTTCATCTCTAAAGTATTCAGCTATAGCTGTTGCCAAAAGAGCTCCCTTCATCCTAACTAATGGTGGTTGGTCTGAAGTTGCCACAATAACAATGGATCGCTGTAATCCCTCTTCCTGAAGGTCATGGTCTATAAATTCCTTTACCTCCCTACCTCTTTCTCCTATAAGAGCTATCACATTTACGTCAGCTTGTGTATTTCTAGCCATCATTCCTAGTAATGTACTTTTACCTACACCACTACCTGCGAAAATACCTATTCTTTGACCATTACCACAAGTTAACATCCCATCTATAGCTCTTACACCTAATGACAAAGGCTCTTGGATTTTATCTCGCTCTAATGGATTCAAGGATTTTCCAGTAACAGGGTATACCCCTACTGCTTCTAGCAACCCTTTATCATCTAAAGGGCTGCCTAATCCATCTAATACCCTTCCCAATAGTTCTGATCCTACCTTCACTTCCAGAGAGGTGCCTAAAGCTTCTACCTTGCTACCAGGTCCAATACCTTCCATTTCTCCCAATGGCATTAATAGTACTTTTTTCTCTTTAAAGCCAACAACCTCAGCTTTAATAGGCTTATCGCCTTTTAATGGATATACCTTACAGATTTCTCCTAGCTTTACCGCTGGTCCAGTGGATTCAATAGTAAGACCTATGACTTGTGATACTTTACCTGTATATTTTATTAAATCTAGAGCTTCAAGACATTGTTGATATTTTTTAAGCGATATTGCTGTCATTAGAAATCTCACCTTTTAATAAGTCTTTAAACAACACTTCAATTTGGTTTATTTGGGTCTGAATGCCGGAGTCTATCCTACCAGACAGAGTTTCAATTATAACACTCCCCCTCTTTAAGGCAGCATCACTTTTGACACTTAGTTCATCTATACCTTCTGTCATCATGTACACTCTACTTTTATAGGAATCTACAAATTCATAATCTTCTTCACTAACCCTAATAATTAAGGTTTCAGTGAAGGTGCATTTTTCCAATCCTTTTTCAATTAAATTAAGTAATAATTCTTTATTTTCCTTGATTTCATGATTGATAATTTTTTTTATACAGTCCATTACCAAATCAACTATGTCCTGTTCTAAGCTTATGGCTAAATCTTTTTTTGTCTTAAGAGTTTCTTTCTTTAGTGTCTGTGCCTCATCCATCATGGATTGAAATGTATTGTAACCCTCCTGTTTTCCCAGTTGAATCCCTTCACTGTAACCTTCTTCTCTTGCATTTTCTAGTATAACTTTACTGTCTTCATAGGCTTCTGCAATAATAGATTCTGCTTCTTGTTGAGATTTTTGTAGTATTGCTTCAGCTTCTTTTTTTGCATTTCCAAGGAGTTCTTCAGCTTCTTCCTTGGCAGCTTCAATTGGATTTTCTTGGTGTTGTAATACATCAGCATTCTTTGTCAAAGGATTATGTGTTTTTTGAGGAATATCTTGTTTTTGTAATATAAGCTGTTTTTCTAATCCTAAAGTAACGTCTACAGATTTATATACTTTAAACAATGATTTCATCTCCCCCACCACGAGCTATTATAATATCTCCAGATTCCTCTAGTTTCCTTATAATATTAACAATTTTTTGTTGTGCTTCTTCCACATCCCTAAGCCTAACAGGTCCCATGAACTCCATATCTTCTTTAATCATTTCAGCCATACGTTTTGACATGTTGGCATAAATTACATTTGCTACTTCTTCTGTAGCACCCTTTAGTGCTGTAGCTAATTCATTATTTTCAATTTCTCTAATAAATCTTTGTATAGAAGTACTATCTAGGTTAATAATATCTTCAAATATAAACATTCTCTTTCTTATTTCTTCTGCTAAGTCTGCATCTTGCATTTCTAAAGTATCCATAATATTTTTCTCAGTTCCTCTATCAACTGAATTAAGTATATCTACAATAGACTGTACACCACCAGCAGAGGTATAGTCCTGACTTACTAATGCCGAAAGCTTTTTCTCCAAAACCGACTCTACTTCCTTAATAATTTCTGGTGATGTTCTATCCATAGTAGCTATTCTCGTAGCTACCTCTGTTTGCTTTCCTTGAGGCAATGCAGATAAAATCTGTGCTGATTGCCCAGCAGGAAGATAGGATAGTATCAAAGCTATTGTTTGAGGATGTTCATTTTGTATGAAATTTAGCAACTGACTTGGGTCTGCTTTTCTTGCAAAGTCAAAGGGTTTCACCTGTAGTGAAGCTGTTAATTTATTAATAATATCCATGGCTTTTTGAGACCCTAAGGCTTTCTCCAAAACATCCTTGGCATAATTTATACCACCCTCAGAAATATACTCCTGTGCAACACATATTTGGTAGAACTCATCCATTATTTTTTCTTTTTCGTTTGGAGCCACCTTCCTCATATTTGCTATTTCAAGAGTTAGCTCTTCTATTTCTTCATCACTCAAATGCTTAAATATTTGAGCAGAATATTCTGGTCCCAGGCTAATTAACAATATAGCAGCTTTTTCTTTGCCAGTCATCTCGCCTTTATTACTTCTTTTTGCCATGTTTCCATTTCACCTCTAATCTTCACTTAACCAGTTTTTAAGAAGTTGGGCCATCGCATCAGGCTTTTTATCAACTAATCTCTCAAGTTGTTGTTTAACTTGAGAACCTGATAATTGTAAATCGATATCCTCCACTTCCTCTTGAGTTTCAATAGGCTCCTCAATTGGTATCTCGTTAGGTGCCTTCTTCCTTATTCTAGTAAACACAAAGTACATTGCAGCTAACATAAGACTAGCTATTAATCCTAATGCCCAAGTAGGTAGCTTAGTATATGTTCCCATACCATCTATATCCATTGCAGGTGGAAATTGATCCTGGAAGCTACTACTGAATTCCTGTACTCCTACTTCCACTATTCTTGTATCTAATCCAGCTGCAGCTGATATGATATTCTGTAGTTCCCTTTTGTCCTCATCGTTTAAGTTTCCACCTTCTATAGCCCTACTATTTAAGTATACTGCTACAGTAATATCTTGCACTTGACCCTGTGCTCTGACGATTTTTCTTCTTAATTCATTAATTTCATAGTTAATAGTTTTATTTGCTTCAAAATAAATAGCATCATTTAGGTCCCCTTCAACATATTGAGGAATTTCTCCTGTATTAGTATCTGTACCAGGGGCACCCCCTTCACCTGCACTTGCTACTCTTTGTTGAAGCTCCTGCATACTTCTTATTATACCTTCAGTTTCTCCCTCAATAGGAGGTGAGAACTCTTTAATTTCTGTTATCTCACTATCAAAGCCTAATCTTACATTAGCCATTACTACAACATTTCCATAACCGTAAACCGAAGAAAGAAAATCCGTAATGCTTTTTTCTAAATCATCCTTTACGATTTTTTGTAGGGTTAATTGCTCATTAGGTCCATATGCATTGGTATGATCTTGACTTTGACTTTGTTGATTCAGCACACGACCGTCAGGTCCATGTATCGTAACATTTTCAGGTTCTAAACCTTGTACTGCATTTGCTACTAAAAAACCAATGCCATTGATGCTATTATTGTCTAACATGGCATTATAGTCTAAGTTAAGAAAAACTGAAGCTTTGGACTGCTGTTCCTGTCCTGAACCAGCCCTTATAAATCCAGTTGTTTCTGGCACAGATAGAGTTACATAAGCCCTTTGTACTCCAGATATTTCTTCAATAATTTTTCCCAATTCATTTCCAAGGGCAACGATAAATTCCTTGGATTTTTCTTCACTTGTCTTCATAAAATTATTCCCTGAGAAAAAATCCTCATAAGAAAATCTAGCCTGTGGCAGACCTTCTGTTGCCACCAACACCTGTGCCTTTTGATAATCCTGCTTCTGTACTAAAATGGTACTGCTATTATCCCCATAGTCAGCCTTTATATTACTGCTCTGTAATACGTTCATTACTTCTCCTGCTTGTCTATGCTCCAAATTGTTATATAATACAACATATTGTGGTCTAGTAAAATAATAAATTAGTCCTGTTAGGAAAAGTAATAAAAATAATGCAGCTACTACCATTTTGATTTTTTGCTTTTTTTCTAACCCCTGTAGGTAATCATTTAACTGATTTCTTATTTGTTCTAATGATTCCGACATTAATTCACCTCTTTCTAGCTATGTTTAAATTTGCATTCTCATAATTTCTTGGTAGGCATCCATTACTTTGCTTCTTATTTCTAACATAAATTGCATGGATACTTCTGCCTTTTGAGATGCAATCATAGCCTCGTGAATATTTTCCAATTCCCCTGATGCTAATTTCATAGAATAGGCTTCTGAATCATGTTGTAGTTTATTTACATTACCTACTGCATCTACTAAGAATTGTGAAAAAGAGGTATTGTTATTTTTAATGCTTTTATTGAATAACCCTAAATCATTGAGACTCATTGGGCTTAGTTTATCCAGTTTCATCTTAGATCCCCCTTACTATCTGCCTATTTCCAAAGCTTTTAAGGCCATATTTTTTGTAGCATTCAGTGCTGTAACGTTAGCTTCATACCCTCTACTAGCTGAAATCATATTTGCCATTTCTGTTGCGATTTCAACATTTGGCATCAATACATACCCTTCTTCATTTGCATCGGGGTGCCCTGGCTCGTATACCTTTTTAAATGGTGATTGATCATTTTTTATACCTATAACCTCTACACCTTTTAACTTGCTTTTATTTTTATTCGTAGCATTTTTTAAAACTTGTGAAAAGTTAGGCTGATCCTTACTTTTAAAAACAGTTACCTGCCTTCTATAGGGTCCACCATTTTCTGTTCTAGTCGTATTAGCATTAGCAATGTTTTTAGAAATAACATCCATTCTTAGTCTTTCAGCAGTTAATCCGGTGGCATTTATATTAATAGCATTAAATATAGACATGATTTATCTCCTTCCTTCACTAATGACTAATTTCAGCCTTCTAAATTCATTGTTTAGTTGTGTAGATAAAGTGTTAAATGTAATATTGTTTTTTGCTAATTCTGCCATCTCTACATCAACATCTACATTGTTTCCATCACGACGATTACTGTAGTTATTAGCAGTTATCACTTTGTGCTCTATATCTTCTATATTGCTTGCCCCAATTTTAATATGTTTTTCATGTGTTATATTAGCACCTATATTCCTTTTATTTAAGTTATTATGTAATATTTCCTCGAACATAACATTAGATTTTTTAAAATTAGGTGTATTGGCATTTGCTATGTTGTGGGCAATTACTTCATTTCTTTTCCATGAAGCATTTAATGCCTTCGTCATAACATCAAGGTTTTTAAACATTTTATAACCAACCTCCTTTCCAAACTGTTATTAATACAGTAGTCTCTTCCTTTTCTTGCTACCATATTAATTGAAATAAAAATAAATCAAATGCTTTTTCTAAAGTATTTTTAATTTTCACCCTGAGAAATTCCCACTAAACCGCAGTATTAAACCATATGATATCTTTTGAGTGTTTTGTCATAGATATTTTATTGCTATTATCCATAACTATAGAACATATTTTTACTTATATTTCTTAAATTCGACAAAAAATCTTTTAACCCTTCTAAATTTTATATTTTTTGTGTTTATGACTTCTAATCATTCCTTTTAAAAGACCAGATATAAAATCATATCTGGTCTTCACTAATACCAATTTTCTACTTTTTTCCTTTTAATTCTACCAATTATTCCATAAATACTCAAGCTTTAAATTTGATATAAAAACATATAGGACTCTGGCACCAAGTGGAGATACAAACTAAAAAAGAAGCCATTTATGTTAAATGACTTCTTTCTTTACTAACGCTTTAGTTTTCTTAGTTCCTCTAATAATTTCTCATTTAAAATTCTTATGTGGGTACCCTTCATACCTAAGGATCTAGATTCAATAACCCCAGCACTTTCGAATTTTCTCAAGGCATTTACTATAACAGAACGTGTTATTCCTACTCTGTCAGCAATCTTGCTAGCAACCAACAGACCCTCCATACCATTTAATTCATTAAATATATGTTCTACAGCTTCTAATTCTGAGTAGGATAATGTATCTATAGCCATTTGAACCACTGCTTTTTTCCTAGCTTGTTCTTCTATTTCTTCAGTTGTAGCTCTAAGGATTTCTAACCCTACTACAGTGGCACTGTATTCCATCATTACTAAATCTTCGTCTTCAAATTGTTTCTCATGTCTAGCCAGTACCAAAGTTCCTAATCTCTTACCACTACCATTAATAGGAACAACTGTCACTAATTTATCGTAGCTCTCTACATCATATTTAAATAAATCTAATAGCTTATCTTGTGTAATATTTGTTTTTGTTTCATTAATTTGTAGTAGTTGGGTATTGTATTCTTCTGGAAATCTTTTAATACCATTTTTTTCATCCACTATAATAGGACAATCTGATGCATCTGTTAAGCTTACCCCTAAAACCTTTCCTTTTGCACTGGATACATATACGTTAGCTTCTAATATTTCGCTCAATATTCTAGAAACCTCATTAAAAGATACTGCATGATCTCCAGATTGTTGTAGTATTTTGTTAATTCTTCTTGTCTTCTCTAGTAAAGCACTTGCCATTTTGTATTTCCTCCTTTGTTAATTAAATAATATATTTATCTTCTATAAAAGTTTTAACTGTATGTTTTAATTTACTCTTTACATATACTTTATCAATAACAACTTCTTTATCTTTTAATTCAGGAGCTTCAAAGGATATATCTTCTAATAGCTTTTCCATAATAGTATGTAGTCTTCTAGCTCCGATATTATCTGTTTGTTCATTTGCTAAGTAAGAAACTTTTGCAATCTCATCTATAGCTTCCTCTAGAAATTGGATTTTTATACCTTCAGTTTCTAATAATAACTTATATTGTGTTAACAGAGCATTTTTTGGTTGTATTAATATAGCTTTGAAGTCCTCTTGGGTCAAATTATTTAAATTGACTCTTATGGGAAAGCGCCCTTGTAATTCTGGTATTAAATCTGAAACCTTGGCGATATGGAAGGCTCCTGCTGCAATAAATAAAATATGATCGGTTTTTACAGGTCCATATTTTGTCATAACAGTGGATCCTTCAATAACAGGTAGAATATCTCTTTGTACCCCTTCTCTAGATACATCTGGTCCAGAAGAACCTTGGCTACCTGTAATTTTATCTATCTCATCAATAAATATGATGCCTTGATTTTCAACATTTTTTATAGCTGATGAAGTGACTTCATCCATATCTACCAGTTTTTGTGCTTCTTGCTCTATTAGTATTTTACGAGCTTCCCCTACCGTCACCTTTTTCTTTTTGACTTTTTTAGGTAGGAGTCCACCCAGCATGTCTTGTAAATTAGTATTCATTTCTTCATTTCCTGCACCAAGTATTTCTAAAGAATTAGGCCCTTGATCCTCTATTGCTATCTCCACTATTACTTCTTCCAACATACCTTCCTTCAATTGTTTTTTAATCTGCTGTTTTTTTAGTTCTGCATCTTCTTTAAAAGCACTATCTTCAACGTCATATTCTGTATCATTTTGACTTTTAAAAAACATATCAAAGGGATTTTTAAAGGGAGCTTCTTGTTTAGGACTAGGGTCCAACAACTCTAGCAAGTGTTCATTAGCTAACCTTCTAGCTTTTTCATAATTATTTTTTATATGTTTGGTTTTTAAAATTCTTATGGATGCCTCTACTAAATCTCTTATCATGGACTCCACATCTCTGCCTACATAGCCCACTTCCGTAAATTTAGTTGCCTCTACCTTTACGAAGGGTGCATCCATTAATTTTGCTAAACGCCTTGCAATTTCTGTTTTCCCCACTCCAGTAGGTCCTACCATTAAGATATTCTTAGGTTTTATTTCCTCTTGAAATTCATAAGCAACCTTACTACGCCTTATTCTATTCCTCAAAGCGATAGCCACAGCTTTTTTTGCTTCCTGTTGCCCAATAATAAATTTATCTAATTCATTTACAATTTGTCGTGGTGTAAAATCCTTCATTTTTCCACCTCACTTTATAACATTATCGCTATAGAGTTTCTACAACAATTTGATTGTTGGTGAATACACATATATCCGCAGCAATTTCTAAAGATTTTTTAACAATTTCCTGACTGGATAGATTGGTGTTGTTCTTTAATGCTATAGCAGCAGCCAAAGCATAAGAGCCTCCAGAGCCAATAGCTATGACATTATCATCCGGCTCTATTACTTCTCCCGAACCACTTATAACCAACATGTTTGTCTTGTTTAAAGCAATCAGCATAGCTTCTAGCTTTGTTAATACTTTATCTTTTCTCCAACTTTGTGCTAATTCTACAGCCGCCCTCTTTAAGTTACCATCATGTTTTTCTAAGTAATTTTCAAATCTTTCCGCTAATGTAAATGCATCAGCTACCGATCCAGCAAAACCAATTAACACTTCGTCCTTGTATATACGTCTTACCTTCTTAGCATGATGTTTTATAACTGTTTTTTCTCCCAAGGTAACTTGCCCATCTCCTGCTATAGCTAAATCTATACCGCTTTTTTTTACTGCAACAATTGTAGTACCCTTTAACATAATACCTCACCACCCAATTATTAATATAATAGGTATCTTGATACTTAGGAAGAAGGCTCTATAGTTCTACTATATTTACATTCTTTATTGGTACATATGACTTTTTCACTTTTCTTATTTTTTTTATGAGCCAATAGGCTATTGCAATCAGGGCATTTTTCATTTATGGGCTTTGTCCATGAAACAAAATCACAGTTTGGATAAGCACTGCAGCCGTAAAACAACCTACCTCTTTTGGACTTACGCTCCACTATTTCACCTTCTTGACATTTAGGACATTCAATACCTATTTTATGTACTATAGGCTTTGTGAAGGTGCATTCTGGGTAGTTGGAACAAGCTAAAAATTTTCCAAATCGCCCATGCTTAATTAGCATCTTTTCATTACACTTTTCACATATTTCATCGCTTTCCTCTACCATATCAATCTCTTCGATATCTTCGTCAGCTTTCTTTAGCATTTTTTCAAAGAATTGATAGAAATCACGGATTGGCTGCTGCCATTCCTTGTTTCCTTCTTCAATATAGTCTAGATTTTTTTCAAAATCCGCAGTGAAGTTTATATCAATGATATCAGAAAAGTATTCCTCTAATATCCCCGTAACAAGGACACCTAACTCTGTTGGTTTTAAATTTTTTCCTTCTTTTTCTACATAACCTCTAGAAAGTATGGTGCTTATTGTAGGTGAATAAGTACTAGGACGTCCAATACCTAATTCTTCCATTGTTCTAACTAAAGAAGCTTCTGTGTATCTAGGTGGTGGTTGTGTAAAGTGTTGGTTAGGTAGCATGTTTACTATATCTACTTCTTCTCCCTCTGTCAATATAGGGAGATTTACATCTTCTGAAACTGATCCGAAAGAGTAAATCTTTAAGAAACCATCAAATACAAGTCTAGAACCTGTAGCTCTAAATATTACACCAGCTACCGTCAATTCTATCGATAAAGTTTCATATAAAGCAGGTGTCATTTGACTTGCTACAAATCTTTCCCATATCAATTTATATAGCTTAAATTGATCTCTAGACAAAGATGCTTTTATGCTAAGAGGGTTCCTCATTACATCTGTCGGTCTAATTGCTTCATGAGCATCTTGACCTCCTTGAGGCTTTTTACTCTTGGTGCTAGGCTTTTCATTGATGTACTTTTCACCCACATGATCCATAATATATTGATGTGCACTTTTTCTAGCTTCTTCTGCTATTCTAGTGGAATCAGTACGGATATAAGTAATAAGACCAACGGTACCTTCTTTTTCTAAATCTATCCCTTCATACAACTGTTGTGAAACAGACATAGTTTTTTTCGTGGAGAAACCTAGTTTATTAGATGCTTCCTGTTGTAGTGTACTAGTAGTAAAAGGTAGATTTGGGTTTCTTCTTTTAGTACCTTTTTTAACATCAGTGATAGTAAGTTTTTTACCTTCTATCTTTTTTATGATTTCATCCATCTCTTCTTTAGACTTAATCTCTTTATTCCCTAAATCATCCTTTTGAAACTTTGCATCAAATTTTTCTTTTTGACTGTTATTTAGGTTTAAAATTAAACTCCAATATTCCTCTGGGATAAATTTGTTAATTTCTTCTTCACGGTCCTTTATCATCTTAGTGGCCACCGATTGAACTCTACCAGCACTAAGACCTTTTCTCATTTTTCGCCATAACAAAGGACTTATTTTATAACCAACTAATCTGTCCAATACTCTTCTTGCTTGTTGTGCATCTACTAGTTTTTTATCAATGGTTCTTGGTTTCTTTATAGCATTTTTAATAGCATTCTTAGTTATTTCATTAAATTCAATTCTACAAGCAGTATCCTCTTTAATATTTAATGCATTAGATAGATGCCAAGATATAGCTTCTCCCTCTCTATCAGGGTCAGTCGCTAAATATATTTTTTTAGCCTTTTTAGCCTCTGCTTTTATCTCCTTTAAAACCGGTCCTTTACCTCTTATGGTAATATATTGAGGTTTGAAGTTATCTTCTATGTCAATACCAAGCTTACTTTTAGGTAGATCTATCACATGTCCAACAGAGGCCTTTACAACATAGTTTTTGCCTAAAAACTTTTTAATTGTCTTTGCTTTAGCGGGCGACTCTACTATTACTAAGGATTTTGCCAATTACCTCACCTCCAGTACTGTAATTAAGTTTGGAATTGTTAGACAAAATTAATTCAATCCATTATAACAATTTATCTATTAGCTGTAAATGTTTTTCCCGGCAACTGACTTACAAACCCCTTTATTTCTAATATGGTTAATATTGTACTCAACTCCGAAATACTTATACGACTTTTATAAGCTAACAAATCTATATGTATAGGTGCTTCTTTCACTACTTTAAAAATTCTTATTTCTTCTTCACTTAGAGCTTCCTCCATTGTCGAAACCTCGTTAGAGTTTTCTAAAGGGTATCTACATTTAAGCTCTTCTATAATATCCTCTACCTCCAATAAAATTTTCCCACCTTCTTTTATAATTTTATTGGTTCCCTTACTTTGACTACTATTTATATTTCCTGGTAAAGCATATATATCCTTGCCTTGTTCTAGGCCATGCTCCACTGTAATAAGAGCACCGCTTTTTATCCCAGCTTCTATTACCACTATTCCATCTGACAATCCACTAATAATACGATTCCTTGCAGGAAAATGATGTTTTAAAGGTTCTGTACCTGGAGGATACTCCGATACAATGCATCCTTTTTCTATCATCTCATTATAAAGCTGTTGATTTGATTTGGGGTAGCACATATCTATACCGCACCCTATTACACCTATTGTGTAGCCATTAGACTCTAAGGAACCTATATGACTTTCCCTATCAACACCTAATGCCAAGCCACTTACAATACCTATACCCCAATCACTTAATTCTTTAGCAAATTTTCGTGCTGCCCATTTTCCATAAGCAGTAGACTTTCTAGCACCCACTAAACCTATTAGGGGAATATCACCCTTAAAACTTCCCTTTATATATAGTACATAAGGTGGATTATATATATTCTTTAATTTTTCAGGGTACGTATCATCTAGTATGGTAACAACATCAAAATTTTTATTTTCCATAACAGTCAGATTGCTTCTTAAAACCTTTTCATTTCTATTTTTCAACAATTTATCTGCAATTATACTTCTACTACCCATTGCTTTTAATATATGCTCTTCGCCTGCATACCATAACTCTTCTAGAGATCCAAAATAATTTGTTAATTGTTGTATATTTTCATAAGAAATGCCTCCAAGATGATTCAACCAAATAAATAAATTCTTTTTATTTACCATACTCTACCTCCCACTTAACCCTTGTGTAATTCTGTATTGAAGGGCTTCAGCTACGTGGTCTAGTTTGATGTTCGTACTGTTATCTAAATCTCCAATGGTTCTAGATATTTTTATAATTCTGTTATAAGCCCTGGCACTTAACTTCATCTTGTGAAAAGCATTTTTTAGGAGTTCCTGAGATTTTCCCTCCAGCTTACAATACTTTTTAATGGCTGAAGGAGTCAATTGAGCATTAGATTTAAATGATGTCCCTTCATATCTTTCTAATTGCTTTTGTCGAGCCTTCTCCACACGCCTTCTTATTTCACTAGAGGTTTCAACTTTTCCACCATCAGTAAGATCCTTATAAGACACTGCTGTAGTTTCTACAACAATATCCATCCGGTCTAACAATGGACCTGATATTTTTGCAGCATATCGTTTAATTTCATGGGGTGTACAATTACAGTCATGCTGGCTATCGCTTCCATAATACCCACAAGGACATGGATTCATAGAGCATATTAGCATAAATTTAGCAGGATAAGTAAAGGAACCGTGTGCTCTTGATAAACTAATAACTCCGTCCTCCATCGGTTGTCTAAGGACTTCCAATGTATTTTTACTGAACTCAGCTACTTCATCAAGAAATAGAACACCATAGTGACTTAATGACACTTCTCCAGGTTTGGGTATGCGTCCACCTCCTGTTAGAGATACCATGGATGATGTATGATGGGGAGCTCTGAAGGGCCTTTGGGTAATTAAGCCTTTATCTTTATCAAGCATACCAGAAATACTGTATATCTTTGTAATCTCCATAGCCTCTTCAAAAGTAAGACTGGGGAGAATAGACGGTAGTCTTCTGGCTGCCATGGTTTTTCCAGATCCAGGAGGGCCTACCATTAGTAGATTATGGCTTCCTGCAGCTACTATTTCCAAACCTCGTTTGAGATTTTCCTGACCTTTTAGATCTTTAAAATCTTCATTAAATAATGGACTAGTTAAATCTTTGACTATCGAACCTGTATGGACCTCTAATTTTGTTGTACCGTGAATAAATCCCACTAATTCATTTAATGTTGTTACTCCTATACATTGTAGACCTTCTACCAGTTTAGCCTCTTCAAGGTTATCTATAGGTAATATTACTTTTCTGAGACCTTTTTCATACATGCTTAAAAGCATAGGCAATACACCATTTACTCTGTTAATTTTGCCATCTAGGGAAAGTTCTCCTAAAATAACTACATCATAGAAGTTCTTAAGACTTAATTGATGTGAGGCTTCCAATACTCCCAGAGCTATTGGTAAATCAAAGTGAGTGCCTTCTTTCTTTGTAGCAGCAGGAGCTAGATTAATAGTAATCCTTTTTAAAGGAAATTCAAATCCACTATTATTTATAGCAGATCGCACCCTTTCTTTAGATTCCTTTAGAGCTATATCTGGTAATCCCACTATATTGATGGCAGGCAATCCATTGGTTATGTCTACCTCCACTTCAATATCTGCAACCGATAGGCCATAAATACAACAGGTTTTACTTTTGGACAGCATAATAACACTTCCTATTAATAAAATTTTGTATATATAAGGGAATTCTCTACATAGCTCTTTTTCCCTTTAAAATTTTACAAAATTTTTAAAATAGTTGGAAGTGTTTGTAGAATAATACTCTAAAATGCATTTTCAATATGATTTATGTCATATTTTTCATTTTTGATTATTACTTCTATTACATCAAATCTAAAGTTCATATTCTTCAAACTTTTATATTGAATATACTGTTGTGCAAGCTTTTTTAACACCATTTGTTTCTTATAGTTAACAGCTTCTCTTGGTAAGCCGAAGGAATTGGTTCTTCTTGTTTTTACCTCGATAAATATAATAGTCTCTTTTTTGCTACCTATAATATCTATTTCACCGAGTTTTGTCTTATAATTACAAGCTAATATAGTATATCCTTTTGTAATTAAATATTTTTTACTTAAATCTTCCCCATAATCACCTATTTTTTTATTCATAGCCATTATCCTTTAATTACATGCATTAATTTTTTAAGAAAACTCCTTCTATGCATGTCAGTAACTCCATATTTTATTAAAGCTTCTCTATGGACTTTAGTGGCATAACCTTTATGTTTGTCTAGGCCGTATTGTGGATATTGTCCATGCCAATCTAAACACATTCTGTCTCTAGTAACCTTTGCTATAATGGAGGCAGCGGCAATACCATGTACTGTGCTATCACCTTTAATAATAGCCTTTTGTGGAATAGTAACATCAATTTCTTCTGCATCCACAAGAATATATTCCGGCTCTACAGCTTGACCTTCTTTATCCTTTAAATTTAAAACTGCCTTCTTCATAGCTAACCTAGCAGCATTTTTTATATTTATTTTGTCTATTTCATCAGCTTCTACTATACCAATACCTATCGCTCTAGCATTTTCCCTAATAATGTCGTATAGCTGATCTCTTTTCTTTTGAGAAAGTTTTTTAGAGTCATTAACACCTTCTATCACTAACCCTTTAGGTAATATGACAGCCGCCGCCAAAACAGGACCAAAAAGACAACCTCTACCTACTTCATCACAACAAGCTACATTTTCATATCCTAAATGCCAAATGCTACTTTCCATTTCTAGGCTCGGCATCCTTCATTCCCCCTTTAGCATCTATATTGAAGTTGTAGGTCTTTCAAGAGAAATTCTTCCTATTTTTCCTCCACGAAACTCGTCTAATATCATATTAGCTACTCTAGTATAATCTATTTCTCCTTTACTAATGATACAACCTCTATTTTTAGCTATGTTATCCATGATTTCTAAGCCTGATGACAGACCTTCTTCTATATTATACCTGCTTATTAGTTTATCTTTATCGGTTATCCAAAGTTTTTCTAGTAATCTCAAAGCCAAGGTTTCGATATCCATAATTTCATCCCTAATAGCTCCTGTAAAGGCCAAGTTTCGTGCTACATTTTGATCTTCAAATTTAGGCCATAAAATTCCTGGGGTATCTAAAAGCTCCATGTTTCCCTTTAAACGTATCCATTGTTTTCCCTTAGTAACACCTGGTCGATCGCCAGTTTTGGCACTTTTTTTCCCAGCTAACCTATTAATGATAGTGGATTTGCCTACATTCGGTATCCCTACTGTCATCACTCTTATGGCTCTTACCTTTCTACCCTTTTCCACAAGTTTATCCATCTTTTCCTTTACAGCCTTCTCTCCCTCTACAACAACTTCCCTTAACCCTTTTCCTGATAACGTATCAACGGAAATGGCTTTTATACCTTCTGACTTATAATGTTCAATCCATAATTTAGTGATCTTATCATCAGCAAGGTCTGCCTTATTTAAAATAATCACTTTTGGTTTATTAGCTATAATTTCATCTATGACGGGATTTTTACTACTGATGGGAATTCTCGCATCCATTAATTCATAAACTACATCCACCAGTTTCAATTGTTGTTGTAACAGTTCCTTAGTCTTTTTCATATGACCAGGATACCAGTTAATGTTCATGATATCTCTCCTTTTAATTCGCTTGTTTTCAAAAGGTAATCTATATATGTAAACACTATTTTTAAAGTATATATTAAATAAAGGGACTGTTTACAGTCCCTTTTAATTAATATCTTTTCTTTTCTTTAATCTTGAATGCAGCTTTACCAATCCTATCTCTTAAGTAGAATAGTCTAGCTCTTCTAACTTTACCACGTTTGATCACTTCTAATTTCTCAATCTTAGGAGAATGTAATGGGAATGTTCTTTCAACCCCAATTCCGTAAGAAATTCTTCTTACAGTAAAGGTTTCAGCAATGCTTCCACCTTGCCTTTTAATAACAATTCCTTCGAATACCTGTATTCTTTCTCTGTTACCTTCTTTAATTCTAACGTGTACTTTTACTGTATCACCAGTACCAAAATCTACAACGTCATTTTTTAATTGTTCTTTTTCTATCGCTCTTATTAATTCCATGGTTGTACCTCCTTCCTTCTTAGACGTTCTTATGAACATATATCATAGAGGACCGCCCGTACTGACTTAGCTATTGTATCATAACTGATTTAATAGTTCAATAGCTATTCACTTATTTTTTTAAATATTTTAGAATTTGTTTATCCTCATCAGAAAGAGTAGCCTTTTCTAGTAAATCTGGTCTTCTCTTTAAAGTTATCTCTAGGGATTTTTCACGTCTCCATCTATCAATATCTTTATGATTTCCAGATAATAAAACAGAGGGCACTTCAAGTCCTCTAAAGTTGCTGGGCCTAGTGTAGTGTGGGTACTCCAACAATCCACAATAAAAAGATTCCTCTTGATAGCTTTCAGCCTGTCCCAACACCCCTGGAATCAACCTAGCCACAGCATCAATCATGACTGCTGCAGGTAGCTCTCCTCCTGTTAATACATAATCTCCTATAGAGACTTCATCCGTTACTACTTCATCTATAGCTCTTTGATCAATTCCCTCATAGTGCCCACAAATAAAGATCAAATGTTTTTCTTTAGATAGTTCCTGTGCAAGTTTCTGATCAAAAACTCTACCCTTTGGAGAGCAATATATAACTCGTGGTTTGTCTCCTTCTTGTAGCTGATTTGCAACATGCTGATAACAGTCAATAATAGGTTGAGCTGTCATTACCATCCCTGCACCGCCCCCATAGGGATAGTCATCTACTTTTTTATGCTTATTATCAGTAAACTCTCTTATGTCAATGTACTGAATATCTAACATCTTCTTTTCTTGTGCCCTTTTTATGATACTCATATTTAAGGGCCCTTGGAACATTTCCGGGAACAGAGTCAAAACTCTTATATTCATTCTATCATTCCTTCAATAGGATCCACTAAAACCTTACCATCTTTCAAAGATATTTCAGGGATAAATTCTTTAACCGATGGTATCATAATTTCTTTACCCGTTTCACCCTTTATAACATATACCTCATTGCTTCCTGCTTGCAGTATATCCACTACTTTTCCTAAATATTCATCCTTTACTGTATAAACATCTAAACCGATGATATCTGTTACATAATAAGTATCATCTGGTAAATCACGTTTTTGAGTTTCATCTATTAATAGGTATTTACCTTTAAATTTTTCTACTTCATTAATATTAGTGTACCCTTCTAAGGATATTATAATATCTTTAGGTCTGTACTTGATCTTATTAATATAAAATTTTTCTTCATATCCTTCTATATATGTCCATTGTAACTCTTCAAAGCGTTCATCATAATCAGTCAAGGAGCCAATTTTCAATTCACCTTTAATGCCATGTGTGTTTAATATTTTACCAACCTTCAACTTTTTCATACTCAACATCCTTTAGCTAAAATATGTATGTTAAACTTCTTTTTATTATTAGCTTTACCATCTTTTATTATTAAAATCTATATTCCATGTATTATTAAAACTACAGCTACTAGATCAACAAATTAAGTAACTAAAACAAAAATGAAAATTTTCATTTTCTACTTAATATAAGCATAGTAATAAGGATTAGGTCTCCCTAATCCTTATTAAGTACATTATATTATTTCTACTATAACTCTTTTGTTATCTTTGGTGGCAGCAGCTTTAACAACCGTTCTTATAGCTTTAGCTATTCTACCCTGCTTACCAATAACTTTTCCCATATCTTCTGGGGCCACTTTTAATTCTACAATGATCGACTGATTACCTTCAACTTCTGTTACAGTTACTTGTTCTGGATTATCTACTAGTGCCTTAGCTATAATTTCCACTAATTGACCCATTTGTATACCCCCTAATTTAGAAGATTACTATTCAATAATTCCATTCTTTTTGAATAGATCCTTCACAGTATCTGTTGGTTGAGCACCATCATTTAACCATTTTGTTGCTTTTTGATCATCTATTTTTACTTCCTTTGGCTCAGAAACTGGATTGTAGTATCCTATTTCTTCAATGAATCTACCATCTCTAGGAGCTCTGGAATCAGCAACTACAATTCTGTAGAAAGGTCTTTTCTTAGAACCCATTCTTTTAAGTCTAATTTTAACCGCCATGTTTTTCACCTCCTTTAAATAGTCAAAGTTTTACTTGAAGAAAGGAAATTTGAATTTTCCTCCTCCTCCACCTTTTTTCATCGATTTCTCCATATCAGTAAATTGTTTCATCATTTTTCTAGTTTGATCGAATTGTTTGATTAAACGATTTACTTGTTGAACACTGGTACCGCTTCCTTTGGCAATTCTTTTTCTTCTACTACCATTAATAATAGAAGGATTTAGCCTTTCTTCCTTGGTCATAGATTGAATAATTGCCTGTATATGTACAAGCTCTTTTTCATCTACTTCAAGGTTTTTAAGCTGTTTTCCACCGCCACCAGGAATCATTTCTAATATTTGGCTTAATGGCCCCATATTCTTAACCTGTTGAAGTTGATCTAAAAAATCCTCAAAGGTAAATTGTTGTGTTTTAATCTTATTGTGAAGATCTTTAGCTTTATCCGCATCGAAGGAAGCTTGAGCTTTTTCAATAAGACTTAGCATGTCCCCCATGCCTAATATTCTGGAAGCCATTCTATCGGGATGGAAGGGCTCTAAATCCTCTAATTTTTCTCCTAGACCTGCAAATTTAATAGGTTTATTTGTTACAGCTCTAACAGATAGAGCAGCTCCACCTCTTGTATCCCCATCTAATTTTGTTAATATAACACCATCAATACCGAGCTTTGTATTAAATTCCTCAGCTACATTAACTGCGTCTTGACCTGTCATAGAATCAACAACTAACAATATTTCATGGGGTTTTGTAGTTGCTTTTACATCTTCCAATTCTCCCATCAGTTCTTCATTAATATGCAGTCTACCAGCGGTATCTATAATGATGGTATCATTTCCATGGCTTTTACCATGTTCAACCCCTGCCTTTACTATGTCTACTGGGCTATGCTTATCTCCCATAGTAAATACCGGTACGTCTACTTGAGAACCAACAACCTGTAATTGTTTAATAGCAGCTGGTCTATATATATCTCCTGCTATTAATAATGGTCTTTTGCCTTGCTTTTTTAATAGTCCAGCAAGTTTACCAGAAGTGGTGGTTTTACCAGCCCCTTGTAACCCAACCAACATAATAATTGTAGGAGGTTTGGATGCAAAAGTTAATTTACTTTGAGTTTCACCCATTAGGGTAGTTAACTCTTCATTAACAATTTTTATTACCTGTTGTCCAGGAGTTAAACTCTCCAAGACTTCTACTCCTATAGCTCTTTCTTTTACCTTTTTAACGAAATCCTTAACAACCTTAAAGTTTACATCGGCCTCTAACAAAGCCATTTTTACTTCTCGCATTGCCTCGGTTACATCTTTTTCTGTGAGCTTCCCCTTACCCTTTAATTTTTTCAGAGTTCCCTGAAGCTTATCTGCCAATCCTTCAAAAACCATTTTTTTCACCTACCTAGAGGGTTAATTGTTTAATAAATCATCAAATAAATCCTTCATATCCTTTATGCTTTCCTTAAGTTTTTCTCTGGATAAGTTGTTATCTATATTTTTTTCTAGTTCTAGTACCTTCTTTTGTATTTTTTCTACATTAGACATTTTAGAGTGAAACAATTGGAATAACTTTAGTTTCTCCTCATAATTGTAGAGGATTTTTTCAGTTCGCTTAATGGTGTCATATACAGCCTGTCTCGATACTTTAAACTCCTCAGCTATCTCTCCTAAGGACAAATCTTGATTGTAATACAAATCAATCATATCCTTTTGTTTATCTGTAAGGAGTTGACTATAAAAGTCATAGAGCATTGAAATTTCTAATTTTTTTTCTATCATTTCAACACTTCCCATTCAAAAGTGTAAAGTAGATTTCCTTTACGATAGAATTTTATACTAAAAAAGATCTACTGTCAAGTACTTTTTCTTTACTCATCTCCAAAAAGTGCTTCTACAAAATCTTTAGCATTAAATTCTTGAAGATCCTCCATTGCTTCTCCTACTCCAATAAGCTTTACAGGAACATTCAACTCCCTGCTAATAGCAATAACAATCCCGCCTTTTGCAGTGCCATCTAGCTTTGTTAAAACAAGTCCAGATATATTTGCAACCTCTTTAAATGTTTTTGCCTGTTGTACAGCATTTTGTCCTGTAGTAGCATCTAAAACCAGTAGAACTTCTCTAGTAGCTTGTGGATATTCTCTTTCTACCACCTTGAAGACTTTTCCTAGCTCATTCATCAAATTTTTCTTATTATGAAGACGTCCTGCTGTATCACATATTAATACATCTGTTTTTCTAGCTCTAGCAGCTTGTATAGAATCATAAACAACTGCTGCAGGGTCAGAACCCTCTTGATGTTTAATAACATCCACACCTACTCTATCTCCCCATATTTTAAGCTGATCAATAGCTGCAGCTCTAAAGGTATCCCCAGCAGCTAACATTACACTTTTGCCTTCTCCCTTTAATTTATGAGCAATTTTACCTATAGAGGTTGTTTTACCTACCCCATTTACTCCTACTACTAAAATAATAGCAGGTGATGGTTCTACATTTAACTTAGTTTCATCTAGTTCATTTAATATACTTGCTAATTTTTCTTTTAATAGTGTCTTGATTTCCTGCGGATCTTTTACCTTCTCTTGTTTTACCGCATCCCTTAGCTCATCTATTACTTCCATGGTTGTATTTATACCAATGTCAGCAGTAATTAAAATCTCTTCCAGCTCTTCGAATAATTCTTCATCTATTTTTTGGTAAGTTTTTACTAAATCATCAATTTTACCAGTTATACCATTTTTGGTCTTTGATAACCCTTGCTTTAATCTGTTAAATAGACTTACCTTTTGCTTTGGTTCCTCTTGAGTTTCTATTATTTCTTCTTTTTCCTTTTCTTCTTGAGCTTCTACTACGTCCTCAATTACCTCTTTCACTACTTCTGGTGTTACCTCTTCTATCTCTTCTATCTCTTCTATCTCTTCTATCTCTTCTATCTCTTCTGGTTCTAAATTCTCTTGGGTTTCTTCTACAGTTTCTTCTTCATCTGTACCTTCAATATCTTTTTCTAAGTTTTCCTGTACCTCTTCAGTAACTTCCGCCTCTAGAATCTCTTCTTTCTGCTGTTGATCCTGTTCCTCTTGTTTCTCACCTTGATTTTTTAACTTGTCCCATAATTTTTTAAACATAACCATTCTCCTCCTAACTTGCTATTTCTTTATGAAGTTCATCTGTAAACTTAACAGACACTATTTTAGAAACTCCTTCTTCCTCCATGGTAACACCATATAGAGCATCAGCACTTTCCATGGTTCCCCTTCTATGAGTAACAACAATAAATTGTGTTTGTTGGGATAACTCTCGTAAGAAAACTGCAAACCTACTTATATTCGCATCGTCTAATGCTGCTTCAATTTCATCTAGAATACAAAATGGGCTAGGCTTTACCAACAAAATACCAAATAATAAAGCAATAGCAGTTAAAGCTCTTTCGCCACCTGATAGTAGGGATAGGTTTTGTAATTTTTTTCCTGGTGGTTGAGCAATAATTTCAATACCACAATTTAAAAGATCTTCTTCATCTTCTAAAACAAGTTGGGCTTTTCCACCACCAAAGAGCTTAGCAAATACTTCATTAAAGTGCTTTTTAATTTTGTTGAATTCTTGTATAAATTGCTTCCCCATTGTTGCCTCCATATCCTTAATAACCTTTATTAAAGATGCTTCAGCTTTCTCTAGGTCTTCTTTTTGTTGTTTCAGAAATTCATACCTTTCTTTAATGCTTTGGTACTCTTCAATGGATTGTAAATTAACATTGCCTATTGTTTTAAGTTGGTCTTTAAATATTTTAATTTCCTTAGCAATGTTTATACTTTCATCAACATCTTGTCTTATCTCTTTTGCTGTTGTATAGGTTAATTCATAGTCATCCCAAAGTTTATTGTAAAAGCTTTGCTGTTGCATTTCTAACCTTGTGGCCTTTACATCTAGCTTATGAATACCTTCACTTAACTCATTTATAACTCCTTCTATACCCTTTAGAGTATCTTTTGTTTCATTTTCAACTGCTACAAAACTTGCTTTATCGTTTTTCAGTCTTTCTAAATCTTCATGCAGCTTATTTAAATGTTGTTCTAACTTTTTAAGTTCATTTTTATTTTCATGTGATTCCAACTGTAATCTTTCATATTCAGCTTTGACTATATTCATTTCATAGTTTTTATCGTTGCATTTTCTTTCGTTATTCTTTATGGTAGCCTGAAGGTCTTCAACTTCCTTCAACAACATTTTTTTCTGTTCCTTAATGGAAGCCAATTCTATCTTATCTTTTGTAATAGCTGCATTTATATCATCAATTTTTTCTTTTTCCTCTAGTAAATGTTTTTGGTAATCCTCTATGCTAGATTTTGTGTTTTTTATAGATTCATCCAATTCTTTTATTTCATGAAGAATCTTGTTATATTTTGTTGAAGTGGTATCTTTAGCTTCTACTAATTCTTTTATTTCTCTATTGCTTTGTTTAGTAGCACTATTAATCTGTGTGATTTCTTCTATAGTTTGTTGAATCTTACTCTTTAAAGTAGCTTCCTCTATTTGATATGCTTGTTTTTTCCTATTTAAACTTTCTATCTCTGATAAAATATTCACCAAGCTTGTCTCCATAGTCTTCAAGCTACCTTGTTTGTCCATAATTTCTTGATCTAGTATCTTGATTTCTTTTGTAAGCTCTTCTAGCTCTCTTTTTCTTGTTAAGAGACTATTACCTTTAAAGGTTGAGCTTCCTCCAGTTAAAGAGCCACCTATATTCATAACATCCCCATCTGTTGTTACTATTTTAAATCTATATTGAAGTTCCTTAGCTACTTTTACTCCTAAGTCCAAATTCGGCACAATTAATACTCTAGATAATAGACTTGAAAAAATATTTTTAAACCTATCCTCAAAGTCAATAATATCTATAGCTATTTTTACATCCTTATATTTTTGGATGATAGTGTCCTCTTCCTTACTAATGTGTCTACTTTGAATTGAGGTTAATGGCAATATAGTTACCCTGCCTAAATTATATTTTTTTAAATAACTAATCAATCTTTTTGCATCCTCTTCACTTTCACTAACTATGTTTTGTATAGCATAACCTAAGGAGGTTTCAATAGCTATTTCATATCCCTTAGGTACCTTTAGTAGATCAGCTACAACTCCATAAATACCCGCCCCTAGTTTTTTGTCCTTTTCGCAGGCACTTAAAATGTTTTTTACACTTTTGTTATAACCTTCATATCCCTTTTCCATTTCTTCAAGAATATGTTTTTTTGATTTTTTATGGTCAAGCTTACTGCTTGTACTTTGAATCGCTCCCGTAAGGATTTTTACTTTTTCAGAGAGTGTGTTTTTTTGTTTAACAGCCTCATTCTCTTGTTTTATGTTCTGCTCTAGATCTTTTTGCAAGACGTTTAAATCACTCTCTAAAGCATCCCTCTTAGCAGTGCTATTTTTTTCTTTATCACTATGAGCTACAATATCTTTCTTAACTTGCTCCATTCGTTGGTCCATTGTATCGATTAGAGTTTTGAAGCTATTGCCTTCACTCTTTTTTTCAGAAATATCATTTAGTGTATCTATAATATAAGATTTAGACTTTTCTAAGCTCTCTAACTGTGAATTCCTCAAGTGATTTAAATCTTTTTCACGAGAAAGCTTTTCTTCAAGATTTTGCTCTAATTTATTTAGATCCACATCTATACTCTTAAGGTGTTTAAGTTTTTCCTCCAGTTGATTTGAGATTTCAGCATCTTCCGTACGGATGATTTCCGTCTCTCTCTGTAACCTTTTCATGTTTTCACTACTGTTAATAATTTTTTCTTTACATAGGTTAATTTGTCCTTCTTTTTTACCTATGTAATTTTGTGTGTCGTAAAATTCATTTTGATATGTGCTGATTTTTTCTTGGCATACTTCTAGCTTTTTATAAACCTCTTCTAACTTAACAGTATGTGCTTGTTTATCTTTACTTTGTGTATCTAAAGATTTTTTTAGCATTTCCATTTGCTGTTGAATCAATTTTAATTCTCCGTCAATTTTGTCAATTTCTTTAATAAATAAATTCACTTCTAGTTTCAATAGATTGTTTTTTATTTCTTTGTATTTCTGAGCTTTTATACTTTGTTTTCTTAATGGCTCCAGTTGATTTTCTAATTCTTGTAAAATATCTGTAACTCGCAATAAATTTTCCTTCGTAGCCTTCAGCTTTTTTTCACCTTCAAGCTTTCTGTGCTTATATTTAACAATACCAGCTGCCTCTTCAAATAACTGCCTACGATCTTCCGACTTACTACTTAAAATTTCATCAATCTTACCTTGCCCTATAATGGAATATCCATCTTTTCCAATACCAGTATCCATTAACATCTCTCTAACGTCCTTTAGTCTGCAAGAGGATTTATTTAAGTAATATTCACTTTCTCCGGAACGATACACTCTCCTAGTAATGGTTACCTCTTGGTAGTCCACAGGTAGAGTTTGGGAGCTATTATCTAGAGTTAAGGAAACTTCAGCCATACCCATAGACTTTCTATTATTGGTTCCAGAAAATATAACGTCCTCCATTTTGCTACCCCTTAAGGACTTAACACTTTGCTCCCCTAACACCCATTTGATTCCATCTGATATATTACTTTTACCACTTCCATTAGGGCCTACTACTGCTGTAATACCATCCTCAAAGTTCATTTCTATTTTATTAGCAAAGGATTTAAATCCTTTAACCTCCAGTTTTTTCAAACGCAAAAAAAGCCCTCCAAACTTACCATGAAATTTTCATAAGACCATTTTACCATAAAATCTTTAAAGGTTTCTATAAATTATATTAACTTATTCTAAAGCTACCTTTACATTACCCATATCTATATCATCACATTGTTTTATGGATATAGTTTTGAAATTATATTTTTCCTTCAAATAATTTTTATTACTTTTTTTCATCCCTGCTACTTTTGATGTAGCTTTAGGATTGCAAAATATAATTAAAGAGGTTTTATGAAAATCTTTCATTTCCCCTAATTGTGTTTCAATTAATTCTCTATAAATTTCCGATTCTACTATTTCTCTGAAGGCTGGATGATAAGGCCCAGCCACCACACCGGCACCAGCGCTAATGTCCTCTGTTGCCTGTAAACCTAATCGAATAACCGGAATATCATTTTTTTCAAACATCAATAAAAGATCTTTGCACAATTCTACCGCTTCCTCTAACTTTAAAGGAATGTAGCTTTTGTTGTGATATAATTCCTCTAAATAAGTATCTTTTATAACGATAGTGGGATAAATTCTAACAAAGTCTGGTTGAAGAACAATAAGATCCTTGGCGGTATTTAGAAGCTTTTGTCTATTATCTCCCAGTAGTCCTACCATCATCTGAAGTCCTAATTTAAAATTCCATTGTTTTATGGCTAAAGTCGCCTTTATGACATCCTGTTTTGTATGACCACGATTGTTTAGATAAAGTACTGATTCATCTGTAGATTGCACACCAAGCTCAATAGCAGTAACACCATACTGCTTTAGTAAGTCCAACTTTTCATCATCAATATAATCTGGTCTTGTAGAAAGTCTTATATCAGTAATGAGCCCCTTTGCTTTTGCTTCAAATGCGGGGGTTAATAACTCTTTTTGTTTTGCTAATGGAAGTCCAGTGAAACTTCCGCCATAAAAAGCTACTTCCCTCTGAATTTCCGTCTGGGAAGAAAAAATAACTAAATAATCCTCTATAATTCTTTTAACATCCTCCTTTGATACCTCTGTTGTTTCTCCTGCTATTTTTTTTTGATTGCAGAAACTACAATCATGAGGACATCCTTTGTGAGGAATAAATATAGGTATAATATATTTCTTTTTTGCCATATTTGTTTCACCCTCGCTGAATAGCTTCTTTAGCCGCTTGTTGTTCAGCTTCCTTCTTGCTTTTTCCTCTTCCCTTACCTATTACTTTATCTCCTACTAGTACTTCTACATTAAAGATTTTATTGTGATCTGGTCCTTCTTCACCTACAACATGATATGTAATCTTTTCAGATGCCTTGCTCTGTAACAATTCTTGAAGATGAGTTTTATAATCTCTAAAAAGAGCACCTTTGCCTGCCAAATCTATACTTTCAAGCAAAGATTGTAAAACAAAGCTCTTTGCTCTTTCTATGCCTCCATCCATGTATATTGCTCCTATTAAAGCTTCAAAGGCATCTGCTAATATAGATTCTCTTTGCCTTCCTCCCGTTGCCTCTTCACCTTTGCCCAATAATAAGTATTCCCCTAGATTTATTTCTCTAGCTCTACTGGCCAAGGCAGGCTCACATACAACATTAGCTCTAACTTTTGTTAATTCTCCTTCTGGTAGATCTTTGTATTTCAAAAATATATATTCACTTACCACTAAACTCAAAATAGAGTCTCCTAAAAATTCTAATCTTTCATTATATTTTATATTCTTTTCTTTAGATTCATTGGCATAGGAGCTATGGGTTAAAGCTTCTTTTAATAAATCTATATTTAAAAACATATAATCTAAAATTCCCTGCAACTCCTGTATTTTATTTTCTATATTATTTTTTTTATATTTCATTTTCTATCCTCCCGGAAAATCTGCCAGTGTAATTTAAATGCTGTAACTGTAGTTTAAAATATAAATGTATTTTATATGCAAATAAATTCAATAACATTTTACTATTAAACCCCAATAAATGCAAAAAATAATTATAGAAATCTCCTTGATTTCTATAATTATTTCCAAAATTTATCTTTAATGCATTTTATCTATGAATACTTTTTAAGGACAATAGTTGCATTATGACCACCAAATCCTAAAGAATTTGATAATGCATAATTTACAGTTGTCTTTCTGCTTTTATTTGGTACATAATCTAAATCACACTCTTCATCAGGTGTTTCATAATTAATAGTTGGAGGTACTGTGTCATTTTGAATGGCCAGTGCACACACTATACCTTCTATGCCTCCGGCAGCTCCTAATAAATGTCCAGTCATGGATTTTGTAGAACTTACACATAGTTCTTTTGCATGCTCTTTAAATACATTTTTAATGGCCATTGTTTCGAATTTAT
Organism: Clostridiaceae bacterium; assembly: GCA_020832135.1. Classification (GTDB taxonomy): domain Bacteria; phylum Bacillota; class Clostridia; order Peptostreptococcales; family Natronincolaceae; genus JAFIFG01. Next base: position 133,294 of record JAFIFG010000123.1, on the reverse strand, counting down.
CATTATAAGGTGTACTAGTTCCATGTGCATTAATATAATCAACATCTTTATAAGAAACATCACCATCTCTTAATGCATTTTCCATAGATCTTGCTGCACCTTTCCCCTCTGGATCTGGAGCGGTTATATGATAAGCATCTGCACTCATTCCATATCCTACTACTTCTGCATAGATAGTAGCACCCCTTTTCAATGCATGCTCTAAGCTCTCCATCACCATCATTCCTGCACCTTCACCCATTACAAACCCATCCCTATTGGCATCAAATGGTCTGCTGGCTTTTTGAGGTTCATCGTTGTTAGTAGACATAGCCTTCATAGAACAAAATCCCGCTATAGACAAAGGAGTGATAGAGGCTTCTGCACCGCCTGTAATCATAATGTCTGCATCTCCTCTTTCAATGACCCTAAAGGCCTCTCCAACTGCATTAGTAGAGGATGCACAGGCAGTAACCACTGTGTTATTTGGCCCTTTGGCATTTAAAGCCATTGAAATATGTCCTGAACCAATGTTAGTAATCATCATTGGTATGAAAAAAGGACTTACTCTTTTAGCACCCTTCTCCATTAGTCTTTGGTGTTGTTCCTCTAAGGTTTGAATGCCTCCAATTCCTGATCCAATGATAACACCAAATCGCTCTGATTCTACAGCTTCTGTATCTAACTTAGCATCTTCTACCGCCATATGGGAAGCTGCTACAGCAAATTGTGTGAATCTGTCCATTTTTCTTGCTTCTTTTTTATCTATATAATCTTCTGGACTGAAATCCTTAACCTCCGCAGCAATTTGAGTAGTATATTGGGAGGCATCAAATCTAGTAATACGGTTTATTCCTGATACACCTGATGTAATAGCCTTCCAAAAAGCTTCTTTTCCTATCCCCACAGGAGTAACACAGCCTATACCTGTTACGACAACTCTTTTTTTCATAATATCCTCCTTTACCCATTACTTAGCAAAATCCCGATAAGTTCGGGATTGCTAAGTTTTAGTCTGTTATTTTTATTTATTTTTTTCTACGTAAGCTACAATATCACCGATATTTTTAAAGTTCTCTGCTTCATCATCAGGAATTTCAACACTAAACTCATCTTCTATAGCCATAATAATTTCTACTGCATCTAATGAATCTGCCTCCAAATCATTGATTAAAGATGTTTCTTTCTTTACAGTTGATAAATCCTCTACACCTAATTGCTCACCTATAATTTTTACTACTGTTTCAAATACCATTTTATATTCCTCCTCATATAATTTTCTTTTATTTTTTTAAATCGCCATACCACCATCAACACTTATTACTTGACCTGTTATATAATTTGAAACATCTCCACTTAAAAATAATACTAAGTTTGCTATATCTTCTGGCTTACCATATCTTTTTAGTGGGATACTGCTTACTAGTTGTTGTTTTACATCTTCTGATAGCACTGCCGTCATATCCGTGTCTATAAATCCAGGTGCTACTGCATTCACATTAATCCCTTTAGCAGCGACTTCTTTTGCTATAGATTTTGTAAATCCGATAACCCCAGCCTTTGATGCAGAATAATTGGATTGACCAGCATTACCCATAACCCCTACAACAGAAGATATATTAATAATTCTTCCATACTTTTGTTTCATCATTTTTCTTATAACTGCCTTGGTGCATAAGAATACACCTTTGAGGTTTACATCCATTACCTGTTGCCAATCCTCTTCCTTCATCCTCATCAATAGGTTATCCTTTGTAACACCGGCATTGTTTACTAAGATATCTATGCTGTCAAATTCCTCATCTACAACCTTCATCATTGCTATAATATCTTCATTATTAGTAACATCACATTTTATAGCTTTAGCCTTCACATTGTATTGTTTAAGCTCCTCCACTACTCCTTGTGCTGCATCAGGTCTACTAGTATAATTAATAATTACATTAGCTCCATGTTCTGCAAGCTTTAATGCAATGGCTTTACCGATCCCTCTAGATCCCCCTGTCACTAAAGCATTTTTCCCTTTTAAGTCCAAATGTATCCCTCCTTAATTTTGTACTGTTAAAGCTTTCAAGGTTTTTAGATTCTCCACATGAGCTATACTCACCTGTTTATCTAGGTTTTTTGCAATCCTTTTTATAAATGAAGTTAATGTTTTACCAGGTCCTATTTCAACGAAATTTTCAACTCCCTGTTGCAACATAACTTCGATGGAATCCTCCCACAAGACTGATTTGCTAACTTGTTGTACTAAAGAAGGTATAACCTCTTCCTTAGAATTTAGTATTCTAGCAGCAGCATTTGTAACTACAGGAGTTTTAGGAGAATTAATTCTCAAAGTTTCCAAATCCCCTTTAAGTTTTTCTCCTGCAGGTTTTAATAAGCTGCAGTGGAAGGGAGCACTTACAGGTAATATTACTGCTTTTTTCGCACCAGATGCAGTTGCTTTTTCAACAGCCATTTGTACTGCCTTCGCCTCACCAGAAATAACAATCTGTCCAGGACTATTGTAGTTAGCAGCCTCCACTATCCCATATTTTTCACAGGCTTGCAGGCACTTTTCAACCTCTTCTCTTGCCAATCCCATTATTGCTGCCATAAGCCCCACTCCAAAAGGAACAGCTTCTTGCATATACTTACCGCGTTTTTTTACAAGTTGAACCGCATCAGCAAATGTAAATACATTTGATTGCACTAAAGAAGTATACTCACCTAAACTTAATCCAGCCGTCATATCACAGTTAATGCCTTCTTCCTCTAATACCTTTAGTATAGCGATACTGGTAGTTAAAATTGCAGGCTGTGTATTTTCAGTTTTCTTTAATTCTTCATCAGGCCCTTCAAAACATATTTTTTCTATGCTGAGACCCAACGAATCACTTGCTTCTTCAAATGTTCTTTTAGCTGCTGTAAAGTTTTCTACAAATTCCCTACCCATACCTACATATTGCGATCCTTGACCTGGAAATACAAAGGCAGTCTTACCCATATATTACTCCTCCTTAACTAGTCCCTTCAAATTCTGTAATTGCACTTTAGCATCTCTTACAATTTCATCGATAATTTCTTTACATGGCTTTATTTCCTTCACTATCCCGGCTATCTGGCCTGCCATTACAGAGCCGCCTTCTACGTCTCCTTCTACCACAGCATCCCTTAGCTTACCTACACCTAACTTCTCTAACTCCTCAGGAATGAAACCTTCTTTTTCATTTTTAATAAATTCTTTAGCAAACTTATTCTTTAAAACCCTAACAGGGTGTCCAGTACTTCTTGCAGTTACTATGGCATCTCTATCCCTAGCCTTTAATATTGCATTCTTATATTTTTCATGTGCTGTACATTCTTCTGAACAAATAAACCTAGTCCCTATTTGCACTCCTTTAGCACCCAAAGCTAAAGCTGCCACTAGCCCCCTTCCATCAGCAATTCCACCGGCTGCTATAACAGGAATATTTATCTCCCCAGCAACCTGTGGCACCAATACAAAGGTTGTTAGTTCTCCTACATGTCCTCCAGCCTCAGTCCCTTCTACTATTACCGCATCAGCCCCTAAGCTTTCCATTCTTTTAGCTAAAGCTACAGAAGGCACTACAGGAACAATTTTTGTTCCTATTTCCTTCAACTTCTTCATGTACTTTCCTGGATTTCCTGCTCCTGTAGTAACTACCGAAACCTTATGCCTATATACAACCTCCATTACCTCTTCAATAAATGGAGATAGTAACATAACATTTACACCAAAAGGTTGATCTGTTAGTTTTTTAGCTTTTTCTATTTCATTTTCTATAATTTCTGCTGGTGCATTACCAGCACCTATTACTCCTAGTCCACCTGCATTGGATACAGCAGCTGCTAACTCTGCCGTAGCAACCCAAGCCATTCCCCCTTGAATAATAGGATGTTTTATATTTAAAATCTTACATAGATCCGTATTCAACATTTAAACTCGCCTCTCTTTACAACTCTATTTTATCCATTTAATGATAGAAGATCCCCAAGTCAAACCTCCACCAAAGGCTACTAACACTACTTTATCTCCCTTTTTAATAGCATTACTTTTTACTGCCTCATCTAAAGCTACCGGCACAGATGCAGCCGACATATTACCATATTTATCTAGGTTAATATATACTTTATCCATAGGTAGTTTTAGTCTCTTGGCTGCCGCCTCTATAATTCGACTATTGGCTTGATGTGGTACTAGAAAATCTATTTCTTCTAAAGCAATATTACATTTCTCCAAAGCTTTAAGTGCTGAGGATCCCATTGTACGGACAGCAAATTTAAAGACTTCACTGCCTTCCATTCTTATACAATGTAACCCTTCATCAATGGTTTTATAGCTTATAGGCATTCTTGAGCCTCCGGCAGGTAAAGTTAAACTGTCGCTGTTTCTACCATCTGAACCCAAATAAGAGGCTAACATCCCTTCCTCCTCTGTTCTTTGTAAGATTACAGCTCCTGCTCCATCTCCGAACAGTATACAGGTATTTCTATCCTTCCAATTTAGGACCTTCGATAAGGTTTCTGCACCAATAATTAATATATTTTTATAAAAACCAGTCTTAATAAATTGCTCTCCCATAGTGAGAGCATACAAGAATCCAGTACAGGCAGCTTCAATATCAAAAGCAGCTGCATTAACAGCTCCAATGTTTTTTTGTACAATACAAGCAGTAGAAGGAAAAGCCATATCAGGAGTAGCGGTTGCTACAATGATTAAATCCACCTCTTCTGGATGAATTCCAGCATCCTCCATAGCTGCTTCCGCAGCCTTCGTTGCCAAATCAGAAGATGCTATTTGATCATCAGCTATTCTTCTGCTTTTTATACCTGTTCTAGTAGTAATCCATTCATCAGATGTATCTACTATCTTTTCTAAATCATGATTTGTTAGTACTTTTTCTGGTAAAAAACTACCAGTTCCCGTAATCCCTGCTGAAAATAGCTTATTCAACTATATCCTCTCCTAGCTTGTGTATTTCCTTTGTGATGTCATCTATAACGTTATTTTCAACAAAGGTTTTGGCCTGCCTAATAGCATTTTTTATAGCCTTATCATTAGAGCTTCCATGGGCCTTAATCAAAGTTCCATTCACACCTAAGAAAGGGGCCCCACCGTATTCAGTATAATCAAACCTATTTTTAAATCCTTTTAAACCAGACTTTAATAAGGCAGCTCCAAGTTTACGTAATGTATTTTTGGTAAACTCTTCCTTTAAAGCACCAAATATAGTTTCTGCTATTCCTTCTGTCAATTTTAAAATTATATTTCCCGTAAAACCATCACATACAATTACATCTGCATATCCAGCAGGAATATCTCTAGCCTCTACGTTACCACCAAAGTTAAAATATCTATCTTCAAATAATGGATAGGCCTTTTTAACTAAATCATTTCCTTTTCCCTCTTCAATCCCAATATTTGCAATGCAAACCTTTGGGTTATTTATTTTTAAAACTCTAGAGGCATATATATCTCCCATCACGGCAAATTCCAAAAGATTTCTAGGTTTACATTCAGTATTAGCACCACCATCTATAAGAACAGAAACACCCTTTTTAGTAGGATATACTGGTGCTAAAGCTGGTCTATCAATGCCCTGGATTCTCCCTAGTATAAATAATCCTCCTGCCAGTAATGCCCCTGTATTTCCAGCAGATATAATGGCATCAGCCTTTTTCTCTTTTACTAAATTCAATCCTACTACCATTGAAGAATCTTTTTTTCTCCTAATGGCAGCTACTGGTTTATCTTCATTTTCTACTACTTCTCTACAATCAATTATTTCTAATTTATGCTTAGGATAATCATGATTTTGTAATTCTTTTTCAATAATTTCTTTTTGTCCCGTCAAAATGATGTTTACATCGTATTCTTTTATGGCCTGTAGAGCACCAGAAATTGTTATCTTAGGGCCATGATCTCCACCCATAGCATCCACTACAATCTTCATATTACTACTCCTCCTTGCTTTCTATCTTATCTTCAATTACAACAAGAATGAATTTTCCTCTAAAGACTTGCACTTGATCCACTTTAATTCTGACATGGACAAAATGATTATTCCCTCTGACCCTAGCCACTTCCGCCTTAGCTACTAGCTTATCTCCTGCCTTTACAGGGTTTAGGTATTTTATATTAGATACTCCCGTTAATGCCACTTCTGCATCAATAACAGCCATTGCTAAAGATTCAGCTTGAGAAAATATATGATGTCCTCTAACGAGACTGGTTTTACTAAAAGCCATATCCTGGGAAGTTTCCAACACAGAAATACCGCTTTCACCTAAATTTAGATCTATTAATTCACCTACAATCTCAGTTCCCACAATACTCCGTACTTTTTTATAATTTTTTTCCGCTACATTTTTAATTCGTCCTCTGAGCTCCGGTATACCTAATTCCAGTCTATCTAATCTTATAGTTTGTATACTCACTCTAAATTTCTTAGATAAGTCTTCATCGGTTAAAAAAGGTTCCTCCTTCATTAACTCTCGTAGAAGTTTCTGTCTTGCTGTTTTATTTAATTTACCAGTTGGTTTCATAATTATCACCTCGATATTAGTACTAAAAATTAGTACCTGATACTAATAATAAGTATATATTATAGTCTAAAAAAAATCAAGTACTTTCTTAATAGTATTGTAAAATTTTGCATTAATCATTAATATTATGCCTTTTTAATATAAAAATAAAAGGCCTCCCAAATAATTCTAGTAGGAGGCCTTTCTGACTATAAAAAATAGTAATGCTTAGCATTACTATTTTTTATGTTTATTATTCTTTTACTGAAATAACCTCTTTGTTGTTGTAATGTCCGCAATCAGGGCATACACGATGAGGTAATTTTGGTTCATGACATTGTGGGCATTTTACAAACCCTGGAGCAGTATATTTTGAATTAGCTGCTCTTCTCATATCTCTTTTTGATTTACTTGTTTTACGCTTTGGCACTGCCATACTTAACACCTCCTTAATCTTGTTATAGCAAGTCCCTCAATTTATCAAGTCGAGGATCTATTTCATCTTCACTTATTAGGGAATGGCATTTACATGTTTCCACATTTAAGTTCTTACCGCATTTTTTACATAAACCCTTACAATCTTGCCCGCATACTAATTTCATAGGTATACTGGTGGCAATCTGTTCCTTTACTACTTCCTCAAAATCAATCTCATCCTCATTATAAGTAATAATGTCATCTTGGAAATCATCTTCTTCTTTTAAGGTTGCTTCATCCATTAATTCTGCATCTATTTTTGTTTTGAGTTTATAATCAAAAGATTCTAGACACCTTCCACAATGGACCTGCAGGGTACCTTCTATATCACAGGTTAAAAATAGTTTATCACCTATATTGTATATTTTCACTATTACATCTATAGGTTTTACTACCTTAAGAACATCACCATAGTAATCAATATCATCAATATTGACTTGAAAGTCTAATGATAATTCTTGTTTTTCCCCTCTTTTTATAGCATCTAAATTATATTTCAATATACTCACCTCTACTAATATTAAAAGAGTTATTTACTTCTTAGTATGCACAAACAACCTCCAAATCAACATAGAATAAAAAGGAATGGTTCTTAAGGATTGTACAAGTAAAGCTTATAACATCATAATAACTTTATCAACAAAATTGATTATACAAATGAATGATTTGTTTGTCAAGTACTTTATCTTGATAGATTGAATTTATTTATCTAATTAAACTATAAAAGGTAGAGAAATACATCTCCCTACCTTTTGCTACAGCCATTGATTTAACTCAGTATTTCTTCTATCCTACAAGTGTTTTCGTATCTCTAGCTATCACTAACTCTTCATTTGTAGGAATAAGTAATACCTTCACAGTAGAATCATCTGTACTTACAACTACCTGTTTACCTCTAACGTCATTTTTCGCATCATCTATTTTCATACCTAAGAATTCAAGATCTTCACAAATTGCTTTTCTTGCTGTAGCAGAATTTTCTCCAAGTCCAGCTGTAAATACTACTGCATCAATTCCACCCATTTCAGCTGCATAAGCACCGATGTATTTTTTTACTCTTTGATAATATACATCTAATGCCAATTGGGCTCTTTTATTTCCTTCTGCAGCTGCACCTTCGATATCTCTAAAGTCACTACTTACTCCAGATAAACCTAATACACCAGATTTCTTATTCATAACATTTGTTGCCTCAGCTATGGTTATATTCTCCTTCTCCATCCAGAAGGCAATGATTGCAGGATCTATATCTCCGCATCTTGTTCCCATAACAAGACCTTCTAATGGTGTAAGTCCCATACTAGTGTCAATAGATTGTCCGTTTTTCACTGCTGCAATACTTGCTCCATTACCTAAGTGGCATGTAACAATTTTTAATTCTTCTATTGATTTCCCAAGCATTTCCGCTGCCTTTGCAGATACATACTTGTGAGAAGTTCCGTGGAATCCATATCTTCTAACAGCATGCTTTTCATATAATTCATATGGCAGCGCATACATATAAGAAGCTTCTGGCATTGTTTGATGGAAGGCTGTATCAAAAACTCCAACCATAGGTACATTAGGTAGGATTTCTTGACAAGCATTAATTCCCATTAAGTTGGCAGGATTATGTAATGGTGCTAAATCTGAACACTCTTCTATGGCTTTAAGAATTTCGTCATTGATAACAACTGAGCTAGCAAATTTCTCTCCACCGTGTACTACTCTGTGGCCTACAGCACCAATTTCATCCATAGAAGCAATAGCCCCATATTCATTATGCACTAAAGCCTCTAAAACGATTTTTATAGCTGCCTTGTGATCTACCATTGCCTCTTCAATTGTAACTTTTTGCTTGCCTGTTGTTTCATGTTTTACTACAGAACCATCAATCCCGATTCTTTCCGCTAATCCGATTGCTAGTACTTCTTCGTTTTCCATATTGATTAGCTGATACTTCAGTGATGAGCTTCCGCAATTCATAACTAATACCTTCATTTCCTCTACCTCCCAATAATTGTTTTTAAATGCTTGATAATGTATTGTCAATAAAATATCATCACTTTCAATAATAATAAACTTTTTACTTTTTTTCAAGTTTTTCCAGAAATTTTCAAATCAATTTATTAAATAAGCAAGGAATTTTATTACATTTAATAAAATAACCCTATTTTATTAAACCTATTCATTAAAGTCATCTATGACTACCAGCATTCACCTCAAAGGTTTGTGTAGAAAAATATAAACTTTAAAAAATAAATATAAATTGTCTATTAGTGTTATAATTATTTTATATATTTTTGAATTTAGGAGGACACATATGAAAGTTCTAGGCTTAATCACTGAATACAACCCTTTTCATAACGGTCATTTGTACCATCTTAAGAAATCTAAGGAAGTGACGAATTCTACCCACACCATAGCTATTATGAGTGGCAATTTTCTACAAAGAGGAGAACCTGCCCTAGTTAACAAGTGGGAAAGGGGGAAGATGGCAGTAGAAGCAGGGGTGGACTTAGTCGTTGAATTACCAACTGCCTATGCATGTTCTACAGCTGAATTTTTTGCCTATGGTTCCGTTAGCCTTTTAAACAACCTTGGTATTGTTGACTCTCTTTGCTTTGGTAGTGAACATGGAAGCATACCTCTATTAAACACCATAGCCGATATACTGTTACTTTCTCCAAAGATATTCCAATCCAGCCTTAAAACATTTTTAGACCAAGGTACACCTTTCGCTATTGCAAGGTCAAGAGCTGTAGTGGAGTATTTGAAGGATTCAGATAGAGATATAGACTTAAAAACCATAGCAGATATCATGCATAGCCCTAATAATATATTATCTATTGAGTATATAAAAAGTCTTAAGACTTTAAAAAGTGAAATTATACCCTATACCATCACTAGAATAAAGGCGGATTATCATTCTAGGGATATAACCAATAGCATATCTAGTGCCACTGCCATTAGAGAAGCTTTACACAAGGGCACTACTTTAAAGGACTTAAAAAGAGTAATGCCTCTAACCTCTTATGAAATATTACATAAATCTCTAGACAACGGTTTAATGCCTATTTTTAAAGAGGATTTTGAAAAAGCTCTACTTACTATTCTCAGACGCGAAGATCCGAAAGAATTTCTAAATTACTTTGATGTGGTGGAGGGTCTAGAAAATAAAATCTACCACTGTAGTCAAACCACCAGTTCTATAGAAGAGCTTTATCACTGTATAAAAAGCAAAAGATATACCCTAACCCGTATCCAAAGAATTTGTATGCATATACTAATTAACCTAAAGAAGCAGGATCTTTTATATTTTAATCAAGAAGGAGGACCACAATATGCTAGAGTCCTTGCCTTTAATAATAAGGGAAGAGAAATCTTAAAGGCATGTAAATCTACTTCGAAGCTTCCTATTGTTACTAAAGTCAGTAACTTTACACCTCACAATAAAGCAGCCGAAAAGATGTTAGACCAGGATATCAAAGCTACAAATATATATAGTACTGCTATAAAAAATAAACACTATGCTAATAAAGCTTTAGATTTTTACATAAGTCCTTATTTCAAAAATAAACCTATAGCCCCATCCTAGTTATAAAAGGGGAGCTTTTAAAGTTGAATTTATTTATTACTAATGATCATGATTTCTTCTAGATAGAATATATATTTTATATTACAAATATATATTTATTAGGTCGTCACATGTCAGTATTATATTTATACTTGCACTTTTATCTATACAGTCTAGGAGGAATAATATGGTAAAATTTTTCATTACCTTAAGAAAAAGATCTAAACTTATTGTAAATTACTTCGTTATTATGGTAGTAGTATTTTTAGTTGGTTGTATTGTAGTTTTTCCAAATGAATCTGTGAAGGCCGCATACGATGGTCTAAATATATGGTTCACAGTGGTTCTCCCTGCTCTTTTGCCTTTTTTTATCGGTGCAGAACTTTTGGTTGGCCTAGGTGTAGTAAAGTTTATAGGTACATTATTAGAACCTGTTATGAGGCCTTTATTTAATGTTCCTGGAGAAGGTTCCTTTGTTTTTGCCATAAGTGTAACTTCTGGCTATCCTGTAGGCGTTAAAATATCTTCTAAGCTACGAAGTGATAGGTTAGTATCTAGAGTCGAGGCACAACGTTTAGTAGCCTTTTGTAGCACTTCTGGCCCCTTATTTCTAATAGGTGCTGTATCCATTGGTATGTTCCAATCTTCAGAGATTGGTATTCTTTTAGCCATAGCCCACTACACTGCTGCTATTATTGTTGGGTTGCTCTTTAGTTTTTATAAAAGTTCTTCTATCAAAAATAGATTTGTAAGAAATGGAAGTAATGATCAGCTCATTAAAAAAGCTTTTAGACAATTAAATGCTAATAGAAGAAAAAGCCCTTCCTTTGGCGTATTGTTGGGGAATGCTGTAAGGGAATCCATCAACACTATGCTGATGGTGGGAGGATTTATTATCTTATTTTCTGTAGTTATCAATATCTTAAATATTATTGGATTTATTGATTTTGTATCCCAAGGTTTATATCTTCTGTTTAAACCATTATCCCTTGACCTTTCTATTATTAGAGCTTTACTTACAGGGATCTTTGAAATAACCATTGGGTGTAAATTAGCAGCGGAGGCCCTAGGGGTTGATTTTGTTGATAAAATCGCTATAGCTGCATTTATTGTGGGTTGGAGTGGTTTTTCTATCCATGCCCAGGCAATAAGTATTCTTGGGTCAACTGATATTAATCCTTACATATATATTTTTTCAAAGCTATTGCACGGTATTTTTTCTTATGCTTTAGTTTATTTCATCTATCCTATTGCCACTATTTTCTTTAGATTTACAACACCTACCTTCAGTCCATACACAGATCTTTCTATATCTGCTAAACTATTAAGTAACTTAAAATTATCTATAGAAATTTTCATTGGTATTTTAATAGTACTTCTTATCTTCTCTATGACGGTAGGTATATTTATGTGGCTAAATAGTTTAAGAAGATCAAAAAAATACTAATCTAAAGGGGATGAAGCTTTACTTCATCCCCTTTAGTTCCCCTCTATTGTTTTTTATAGTTTCTAAAACTTCATTCAGTGTATGCTCAACATTGGATAAGATTTCATCTGCATAATCCTTCGCACCTAATCTCATTTCTTTTGCTCCCATTTGAGCTTGAGCAGTGATTTCCTCTGCTTGTTGACAAGCTTTTTTTGTAATTTCATCCTGTTCTACTAAGGACGCAATATGTTGGTTGGCCTCTTGAATAATAGTATCAGCCTCCTGCTGTGCCTCTACAAGTATTCTTTGTCTTTCTTCCTTAATCCACTGTGCCTGTTTAACTTCATCTGGTAGATGTATTCTTACCTCTTTTATTATTTCTAAAACTTCTTCTTTATCAATCATTACTTTATGTGCAAAGGGTATAGATGAACCACTTTCTATTATTTCTTCTAACTCCTCCAATAACTTTAATACATCCATAACTTCTCCCCCATTTTCTCTATAATTTTTCTAAAATTGCATTACCTATAATTTGGGGAACTAATCCTTCTATACATCCCCCAAATTTTGCCACTTCCTTTACTAAACTTGAACTAAGATAAGAGTGTTTACTACTGGTCATTAAAAAGATAGTTTCTACTTCTGGAGATAATTTTCTATTCATTAATGCCATTTGAAACTCATATTCAAAATCTGATACTGCCCTTAATCCTTTAATAATAGCTTGAGCATCATGTTTTTTTGCATAATCCACTAATAATCCAGAAAAACAATCTACCTCTACATTATCATAGGATTCCAAAACTTTTTTTATTAGTTTTACTCTTTCTTGTAAAGTAAACATAGGATTTTTACTTGGGTTTTCTAGCACCGATACAATTACTTTATCACAAATTTTCGATGCTCTTTCAATAATATCTAAATGTCCATTGGTTATAGGATCGAAGCTGCCTGGGTAAATCCCTATTTTCATTTAAACTTCCTCCTTTTGTTTATAGAACGAAACTGTTGTATTCCCATAGCCTTTTGATCTATATTTTATTAATTCATTTATTTCTTCTGGTAAATCCTCTGTCTTATCATGATCTATAACTATAATCCCTGAAGCCTTTAATAAATTGGCACTTTGTATCCCTTCGAGTGTGGGTATAACAAGACCTTTTTTATAAGGTGGATCCATAAATATAATATCAGCTTGTACACCTTTTGAAGCTATTTTATTTAAGGCAACCCTCACATCTCCTCTTATTACTTCCCCCTGATCCCTTAGCCTTGTTTTATCTAAATTACTTTTTATAATATCTATACTTTCTTGACTGTTATCTACAAAATAAGCTTTATTTGAATTTCTCGATAAAGCTTCTATTCCAAGATTACCAGTTCCAGAAAACAAATCGATAACAATGCTATCATATAGATGTTTTTGTATAATATTAAAAATAGATTCTTTTATTCTATCGGTTGTAGGTCTTATTTTTAGATTACTAGGTGTTTCTAATCTATGCCCTCTAGCCTTACCGGCAATTATTCGCATATATTTCCTCCTTAAGTAATTATATGTATATTTTAACACACTAACAATTAGTTAACAAAATATTTTTGTATACTGTAATTCTGCAACGTTTTTGTTTTTTTATACTTTAAATTTTAGTGTCTATTAGATAGGCGGTACTTTCATTATTGTTCATTCAAGTATTGAAACCTATCATAGAATACAATACATCCCTTAGAGCAGAACCTGTAGCTATTTTGCTATCTCTTCTGCTTTAAGGGATGTATTTATTAATGGCATTTAACCTATTTAAGCTCCTTCAAACTCTGTGAATTTTTCCTCAACCTTTTGTTTTAATAGAGGATACTTTGCCAGAGTAAGATGAGGATCATTTATTAATAATTCCTCCACTTGGCCCTGAACCTTTTTTAACACCTTCATATGTTTAAATAAATTAGCTATCTTCAGGTCAGGAAGACCATGCTGTCTAATACCAAAAAATTCTCCTGGCCCCCTAATCTCTAAATCCTTCTCAGAAATAACAAAACCATCGGTGGTAGCTTCCATAATATCCATTCGCGCCTTCGCCACCTTGCTTTTATTGTTATGTAGTAGTATACAGTAGGATTGTGAATTCCCCCTACCTACCCTACCCCTTAATTGATGTAATTGAGCTAATCCAAACCTTTCAGCATTTTCTATCACCATAACAGTGGAGTTAGGTACATTTACCCCCACTTCAATCACTGTAGTGGATACAAGAACATGTAGTTCATTATTAACAAAGGATTTCATTACTTCTTCCTTTTCCTTCGGCCTCATTTTTCCATGCAATAGCCCCACTTTATAATTACTAAAGTAGGTAGCGGAAAGTTCTTCTGCTATTTCCGTTGCTGCCTTCGCCTCTATTGCTTCCGACTCCTCTACTAAAGGACATACTACATAAGCCTGACGTCCCAGCTTTAATTCTTTTTCTACAAAGGTATATACTCTTTCTTTTTCCGTCAAAGCCCTACTGTAGGTCTTTATCTTTTTACGCCCCGGTGGCAACTGATCAATAATCGATATATCTAAATCCCCATACAAAATCAGTGCTAAAGTCCTTGGTATAGGAGTAGCAGTCATAACTAAAATGTGTGGGTTGTTTCCTTTACTGGCTAAAACGGCTCTTTGTCTAACACCAAAACGATGTTGTTCATCCGTAACTACTAGTGCTAGATTTTTAAAATAAACAGTATCTTGAATAAGTGCATGTGTTCCTATTACTATATCAATTTTTCCTTCTTCTATCTCTTTAATCAATTGTGTCTTTGCAGACTTCTTTAAACTACCTATCAATAGTCCAATTCTTATGCCTAATGGTTCCAAAAGCTCCGTTAGACTAACATAGTGTTGTTCAGCTAATATCTCTGTAGGTGCCATTAATGCCCCTTGATAACCGTTGACTATAGCTTTATATAAGGCTATTATAGCAACAATAGTTTTACCTGATCCAACATCCCCTTGTATCAATCTATTCATAGGAACATTTTTTTCTAAATCCACTTGAATTTCCTGCAGAACAGTTTTTTGTGCATCTGTCAATTTAAAAGGTAAGCTCAAAATAAAATCTTCTATTTTTTTATTTTCTTTTTTCAAAGCGATACTTGTTTTGTCTTCTACAAAGCTTTTCTTTATACTCATAAGCCTAAGTTGCAATAACAGTAGCTCTTCAAAAACCAATCTATATTTTGCTACCTTTAGTTGCTGTACCGAGGTTGGAAAATGAATATTTTTTAATGCATAATTCAAATCACATAATTTGTTTTTTTGTCTTATATCATCTGGAATATAATCTATAATATTTCCACCGCAACATTGCAAAGCATTTTTTTGTATATTCATTATTTGACTTTGTAGAAAGCCTTCTGTGGCTGGATAAATAGGTACAATACCATTTAATTCAGCTTTTGCATCAGTGTCTATGATCTCATAGACAGGGTTGACAATCTCTTTGCCCTTCATGCCCATTTTTACTTTACCGTTAACCATAATCTTGTCCTTAAGCTTAAATTTACTCTTGATATAGGGTTGATTAAAAAAGGTAATAGTTAGATAACCTGTATCATCCTTTAGTAAAAAACTACTTATATTCAAACCTTTCCTTACTTTAGAAATCTGACAGGATCCTGCAATCTCTCCATATATAGTCACCTTATCATTAGGTTGTAGTTCTATGATCTTTTTAGAAATACTGCGGTTATCATAGTCCCTAGGAAAATGGTACAGCATATCCTCTACATTGTGTATGTTAAGCTTTTTTAACATAGATAATCTTTTAGGTCCCACACCCTTAACATACTGAATATCTTTTTTAAACATTTCCATAAAAAGTATTCACTCCTATGCTTTGAATCTTCTCCTAGTGACTTTTATTCAACCGAGAATATATAATAGTATAGCGGTTGGCCGCCATAGTATAGCTCTACATCATAGTCAGGAAAATCTTCTTCTAGTTGCTCTACCAATTTATTGGCTTCATTCTCATCAATTTCTTCACCATAGAAAACAGTAATAATTTCATCTTCATCCGTTACCATATTACTTAGGACTTCAAGAGAAACTTGAAATACATCATTTCCTGTAGCTTTAATTTCACCTTCTCCTATACCTAATATATCCCCTTTGTTAATTACTATCTCATTGTAGCTAGTATCCCTTACTGCATAGGTTATTTGTCCTGTCTTTACAGTTTTAATAGCCTCTAACATATTCTTTTCATTATCTTCTGGTGCCGTATCTATGTTAAATGCCATTAACGCAGTTATTCCCTGAGGAACAGATTTTGTTGGTATTACCTTGATGGTCTTATCAGAAATAGTCATGGCTTGGTTGGCTGCCATAATAATATTACTATTATTAGGTAGTATGAAAATAGTATCCGCCTCTATATCTTCTATAGCTTTTAAGAAGTCTTCTGTACTTGGATTCATGGTTTGCCCACCTTCAATTACAGAGTCTACATTAAAATCTTTAAATATATTAGTTAATCCTTCACCTATTGTTACAGTAATAAAGCCATAATCCTTTTTATGCTTTGGAGCAACTACTTTTCCTACCTCCTCCAAACCACTTCTATTTTGTAATCTCATATTGTCTATTTTAATATCACTTAAATGACCAAGTTTCATTCCATGCTCTAGTACTTCACCAGGATTATTGGTATGAACGTGAACTTTCACTACATTTTCATTCCCTACTACCAACATAGAGTCACCATAACCTTTAATAATATCCTTTAGCTCTTCTGTGTTTGCATTTTTTGCATTAATAATAAACTCAGTACAGTAGCCAAATTCAATATTTTCTTCTATATAACTATCATGTTCTACTGTTTGCTGTATAATCTCTAAATCATCTGTGGTAGGAATATTTCCTGTAATAGCACCTAGTGCTCCTAAATAAATATAAATTAAACCTTTACCACCTGAATCAACTACACCAGCCTCCTTTAGTACTTTTAACATATCCGGTGTTCTCTTTAAGGTTTCCTCACCTTGTAAAATTACCTTTTCAAAAAAAGTGGTAATATCCTTTTCTTGTTTTGCTATTTCTATCGATTTTTCGCCACTTTCTCTAGCCACTGTTAATATTGTACCCTCTACTGGTTTCATAACAGCCTTATAGGCAGTATCAGATGCCATTTTAAGAGCTTTTGCAAAGTCCTTAGTACTTAGTCTTTCCTTGCCTTTAACACCCTTAGCAAAGCCCCTTAGAAGCTGTGATAAAATAACTCCGGAGTTGCCTCTAGCTCCCATTAGAGATCCATTGGCTGCAAGATTTGCCACTTCCTCTAAAGTTTTAGGGTTAGTTTTTTTAACTTCCTTTACAGCCGACTGCATAGTTAGGGACATATTGGTACCGGTATCTCCATCGGGAACAGGAAATACATTTAAAGCATTTACAATCTTTTTATTGGCCTCCAATGTATCTGCACCAGCAATAATCATTTGTTTTAATAATTGTTTATCTATGTATTCAATTTTCAAGTCTTATACCTCCTTCAGTTACTTTTGTACTCTAACTCCTTGTACATTTATATCAACCTTCTTAACCTTCATTCCAGTTAAGTGTTCTATATTATATTTAACCTTTTCAATAATGTTGTTAGCAACGACAGATATTCTTGTCCCAAATTCTACAATTACAAACAACTCAATAATTATTTCATCATTCTCTGTCTGAACCTTTACTCCCTTACTGGAGTGTTCTCTTTTTAAAAGTTCAACCAAACCTCCAGCTGTTGATTTAGCTGCCATGCCAACTAAACCATAGCATTCCATAGCTGATACACCTGCTATTGAAGCTAAAACATGATCATCAATAATTATTGTCCCAATTTCATTTATTAATTTCCCTGGCATTTGTTAACCTCCTTTTAAATCTTATCTTTTATATAATATTATTCCTCTAATAATATATAACACTATATATTAATATATGTAATTATCAAAAGATATATTTAAAACATATAACCTTATTGTATATTAATATAATAAATAGTTCAACAATAAACCCCAATATTATCCTTTGTGAAAGGGTCCGTCATTATTTTTTAAAAGCTTCGACTTATTGATTTTTGAATTATTTTCATCTTTTTATTGCAAAATAAGGATGGGTATGATAATATTATAATGTTTTTAAGTTCGAGCATGCTTTTTAATTGCAGCATGTTTTGTTAAAAGGAGGTGTTCGGTATGGCAAGAGAATGCGATATCTGCGGTAAAGGTAAAGTACACGGAAATCAAGTAAGTCACTCTAACCGTCACAGTAAGAGAACTTGGTTACCTAATTTAAGAAGGGTTAGAGCCATTGTTAATGGTACTCCAAAGAGAATTAATGCATGTACAAGATGCTTACGTTCTGGAAAAGTTGAAAGAGCAATATAAATAAAAAAAGCCACCTTAAACAGGTAGGCTTTTTTTGCTATGCATATAATACATCTACATATGAAAAATCAATACACCTATTCCTATACAGGCAAAAGCAAAGACTGCTATCCAAATTGTAAATGGCATAATATATAAAAGTGTGCCTGCACCTACTAAAAATATTATCCCTCCTATCACCTTTGTTATAGGTGTTCCTCTTCTCCTTCTTCTTTTAAACATCCCATCACCTACCTAAAAGCAGTATTATTAACATTCTATTCAAAAAAAATTAAAATGCTACTAAATAAACAAAAAATATTTATTAGTAGCATTTCATTATACTGATTTATTCCTTTGACTTAATTATCAATAATACCCCTTCATCTACATGTATTTCAACTTTGTTTTTTTCAAAAATATTACTAATGCCCAAAGTGCTACCCATAGCTATTGTTTTATTCATTAAGGGGTATTCTAAGCCTTTTAAAGTCACACCACTGACTATAGGTGTTATAGGTATGATAGATAGCATTTCACCAATTTCACCTTCTATATGAATACTATTCTTGGTAATATAGATTTCATTATTCTTATCTATAATACTGCCCCTAATATCATGTTGAACTATTTTATATAATAACATAACATTAGCTAAGCTATGATCCTCCCTAGAACCCAAAGCTCCTATGATGGTAATAGTTTTAGGCTTATTTTTAATGGCATACTCTACTGCCAACTCCGTATCTGTCTGATCCTTCCTTGTAGGGAATTTTTCATAGGATACACCATTATTTTTCATCCAGCTAAGGTCATCATCATCTATTGAGTCGAAATCCCCTACTAATAAGTCAGGTATCACTTCTATATTTCTCAAATATTTAGATGCTCCGTCGGCACATATAATATATTTATCTTTAAGGGTATTTTTTATATGCTTTAAATCTACAATATCTCCATTTGTTACAATGATAACATCCATAATAACCCCTCTTTATTTAGCATTTTTTCTCATGTCTGTAACGGTGCTCACTATGTCGTCGCTATTAAAGATAGCAGATCCAGCCACAATAACATTTGCACCAGCTTCAGTCACTAAATGAATATTATCAGGTTTTATACCTCCATCTACTTGAATATCAATTTTCAAATTTCTATCATCAATCATTTTTCTCAGATCCTGTATTTTCTTTAACATAGATGGAATGAAGCTTTGACCACCAAACCCGGGGTTTACCGTCATAATTAATACCATATCCAATTCATCAAGCACATGCTCAATAACACTTAAGGATGTAGCAGGGTTTAAAGCAACTGCTGCTTTAATATTGTATTTTTTTATTTGTTGTATTGTTCTATGTAAGTGTGTACAAGCTTCAGCATGTACAGTTATAATATCTGCACCTGCTTCAACAAAATCATTTATATACACATCAGGGTTTTCTATCATTAAATGAACATCAAAAGGTAATGTTGTTTTTCCTTTTAGACTTTTCACAATGGGGGGACCCAAAGTGATATTAGGTACAAAATGCCCATCCATTACATCAATATGTAATAGCTCACAGCCAGCTTCTTCCACCTTTTTTACATCCTGTAATAGGTTAGAAAAATCCGCCGATAAAATTGATGGTGCTAGTTTAATCATCTGTTAAAACCTCCTGGTATTTTTAATTTCTTCCATAAATTTTAGGTAACTTTCATATCGTTTTTCGTAAATTTCTCCTGACTTTAAAGCACTTTTCACAGCACACTTCGGCTCTTTTAGATGCTTACATGTTGAAAACTTACAGTCCTCTATGTAAGGAGCAAACTCTGGAAAGTACAGGGCCAAATCTTCTTCCTCAATAAAGTCTAGATCAAGAGAGCTAAAGCCTGGGGTATCCACCACCCAACCATGATTTTCAATGGCAATTAGCTCGGCATGTCTAGTAGTATGTTTTCCTCTAGCATTTTTTTGACTAATTTCTCCCGTTTGTAGGTTAAGACCACTGTCTATCTTATTTAATAGGGTAGATTTTCCCACTCCGGAAGGTCCTGCAAACACATTGGTTTTATCTGCTAGGGTTTCCTTTAATAACTTTACACTTTTCTCATCCTTAGCACTTGTCAATATTACTTTATAACCTGCAGCCTCATATACCTTCACTAATTCTTTATGTTTATTATCCGTTGCAAGGTCTGCTTTATTAAAACAAATAGTAATATCTAGATCTTCACTTTCCGCCAACACTAAAAATCTATCTAACAATGTAATATTGGGCTCAGGTCTTGTAACTGCAAAGACAATAATTGCTTGGTCCACATTTGCAACAACAGGTCGTATTAATTCTGTTCTACGTTCCATGATTTTTTCTAAAACACCCTTCTTATGATCCTCATCTAGAACAGTTATTTCTACATAATCCCCCACTAAAGGTGTTATTTTCATCTGCCTAAAAATCCCCCTAGCCTTACATTCATAGACGATGCCCTCTACATCTACATAGTAAAATCCTCCTATACCTTTAATTAACCGCCCTTTTTTCATTATTTACCTCCTAAAGATTAAAGCTTGATTTTTTTTTACCATTTATATATAATTCAAATTTTTCATTTGCAGCTCCTGTTAATAAGTCTTTAACTAGATTCCCTTCCCTTTTTATACTATGCTTTTTACTATAAACTATTTCTCTCGTACCTGTGGCACGTCTTATTTCTATATCTACAACACCAGTATAGCCCTCTAATTCTATTTCAAAATTTCTAGTAGAGGTATTACTAAAGGTTTCCTCAGCATCATCTTCATCATCTTCATCACCTTCATCTACCTCATCCTCTATGTCTATCTCTACTTCTTCTTCAATTTCTTTTGGTCCTCGACTTACCGTGAGATTCACTACAGTGTTTTCCCTTACTTCTTGTCCTGCTTCTATACTTTGTGATATGATACGTCCTTGATCATATTCCTCATTATATTCCTCTCTAACACTGCCAATTTGGATACCTAGTTGCTGTAATGTTGTTCTTGCACTTTCCAATGTAGAATTTATTAAATTAGGCATTAAGAAGGTTACCACCTCTGGTCCTTGACTAACAACATAGTTAATACTTGTTCCTTCTGGTACCTCTGCTCCATCCCTTGGATTTTGTCTTATAACCATACCATTAGGTATATCGCTGAACTCATAG
Source organism: Clostridiaceae bacterium (assembly GCA_020832135.1). Lineage (GTDB taxonomy): Bacteria > Bacillota > Clostridia > Peptostreptococcales > Natronincolaceae > JAFIFG01. Next base: position 111,749 of record JAFIFG010000123.1, on the reverse strand, counting down.
CTAGCTTCCCCCGTCAGGTTTTTGTTTTCTAAAATGTAGCGTACATCTAGAGCATCCTCAAATACAAGATTAGGTACTTCTACTAACCTAGGTCCACTACTTACATCTAGTCTTATAGGAAAATCAGGTCGCACTTTCCTACCAGCAACAGGATTTTGTCTAGTGACTTCACCCACAGGTACATCTCTATGGTGTTGTGTTTCCTCTGTTAATTTTAAACCTATTTCCTCTGCTAACCTTCTAGCTTCATCGATCTCCATCCCTACAAATTCTGGCACTTCTATTTCTGTAGCTCCAAAGAAATCACCAAAGTAAAACACACCAAAAACAAATAGAAGGGCAGAAATTAAAGCTGCTATAATGGCACCGGTAATAATAATTTTATGATTATTTTTATGTTTGTTCTTATCTCTTTTAGGAGTAATATTTTTAACATCTTCATCCTTTATTCGAGGTATAATCTGCGTGGGGGAATCTTCTTCATTGATGGAGTCCAACAGATGATTTTCTTTTGCATTGCTCTTGAATTTATTTAAGTCCTCTATAACATCTTCTGCATTAGGATACCTAGAGACTTGATCTTTTTGTATTAGCTTTACAATAATCTCCTCTAAGCCTTCAGGTATTTTAGGATTTATTTCCGAGGGTGCAGGTGCCTCCTGTTGAATATGTTTTAATGCTACAGCAATAGGACTCTCGCCTTCAAAAGGAACTTTTCCGGTAGCCATTTCATACATAACAATACCTAGTGAATAAAGGTCAGATTTTTCATCAATATAACCACCTCTAGCCTGTTCTGGAGAAAAATAGTGAACTGATCCTATCACACTACCCATATTAGTTATAGTTGAGGAATTAGCGGCTAAAGCTATACCAAAATCTGTTACCTTAGCTCTATTATCCTCTGTAATTAGTATATTATGAGGCTTAATATCTCTATGTATAACATGGTTTTGATGAGCATGTTGTAGCGCTAAGGCTATTTGTTTACTGTAATCTATTATTTCTTCAAGACTAAGTATGTCCTTTTCTTTTATTAATTCCTTTAAGGTTTTTCCCTTTACATACTCCATAACAATGTACTGTACTTCTTCTTCTTCACCAACATCATAGGTATTTACGATATTTGGATGAGATAAGCTAGCAGCAGCCTGAGATTCTCTTTTGAACTTTTCTAATATATCTTTGTCATTTGTAAATTCTGATCTTAAAATTTTTACTGCTACATATCTATTTAGTAGGTTGCATTTTGCCTTATATACTAAAGCCATACCACCTCCGCCAACCTTTTCTACAATTTCATACCTATTACCTAATATTTTGCCAATCATATTTTCACCTACCTTCTATAGACGAGGATTGTTGTTTTGCAATTAGCACCGTAATATTGTCATGTCCTCCTCGCTCATTGGCTAAGGTAACTAATATATTACATGCTTCCATAATATCCTCTGTTTCTGATAATACCTTTTTAAATTCATAATTGTCAACAAAATTGCTTAGTCCATCTGTGCACAAAATTAGAATATCTTCTTTACACAACTGAATAGTGCATAAATCCAGCTTAACATCTGAACTATTTCCTAAAGCTCTAGTAATGATATTTTTCTGAGGATGACGCATTGCTTCCCTTTCAGTAATGCTACCGTTTTTAACAAGTTCTGCCACTAAAGAATGATCTTCTGTTATTTGTGTTATCTCATTCTCTCTTATAAGGTATGCTCTGCTGTCACCTACATGTGCAATATACATTTTATCTTCAATAATTAACACTAATGTTACAGTAGTACCCATCCCTTCACATGTGCTGTCCTCTATAGATTTGTTTAATATAGCTTCATTAGCCCTATTGAAGGCTTCAAATAATATCCCTTTAACGGCTATTTCTTCTCTCTCATCATCGAGATATTTAATAATATGAGACTTTATTACATCTATAGCTATAAAGCTAGCCACCTCACCACTTTTATGTCCCCCCATACCATCGGCAACTATATATAATTTTATTTCCTCTTCATATATGAAGTAATTATCTTCATTTAACTCTCGTACTCTTCCCACATCAGTAATAGCTGCTGCTTTCATTTTAGCACCCCTCCCATCCTATTATATTCGACAGGTTCCATCTAAACCCTCTAGACTTTGACATTTTTAATAGAGTTTACAACAGGTTATTTTTTATTTTTTATATAGGTATTCCTCAACTGTCCACATGCTGCATTGATATCAGAGCCCATTTCTCTTCTTATGGTAGTTTCAATTCCTCGAGACTTTAAGATAGCTTGGAATTTTTTTATTTCCTCTTTTTTTGACTGTTTATAATCTCTTTCTTCTATAGTATTTACAGGAATAAGGTTTACATGGCATAATAATCCTTTCAACAATCCACTTAATTCATATGCATTATCTTTACTGTCATTTACCCCATCTACTAAAGCATATTCAAAGGTTATTCTTCTATTATTTTTCTCTAAATAATATAGACATGCATCCTTCATCTCTGAAATAGAATATTTTTGTGCTATCGGCATCATTTCTCTTCTAATGGCATCATTAGGTGCATGGAGAGATATGGCTAGATTAATAGGTATTTGTAAATCAGCTAGTTTTTTTATCTCTGGAACTAAGCCACAGGTAGACAGAGTAATATGTCTATTACCTATGTTTAATCCATGTTCATTATTTACTATCTTTAAAAAATCAATTACTTCTTGGTAATTGTGTAGTGGCTCTCCGCTACCCATCAATACTATATTAGAAATTCTTTTTCCTAAATCCTCCTGCATCACAACGATTTGGTCTAAAATTTCTCCAGCCCTTAAATTTCTAATTAGCCCCCCAACAGTAGAGGCACAAAAACTACATCCCATAGCACAACCTACCTGTGTAGAAATACATGCAGTTAGCCCATGATTATACTCCATTACAACTCCTTCTATAATATTATGATCCTCCAGTAAAAACAAATATTTTACTGTGCCATCTATTTTAGAAGTTAATTTTTCTTCAATTTTAATATCGGTTATATAAAATTTTTCCTTAAGTTTTTCTCTAGAGGATTTACCTATATTACTCATATCATCTATATCTTTTACACCTTTATTCACCCACTGAAAAATCTGCTTTCCTCTAAACTTCTTCTCACCCATTTCCTCTATGAGCATCTGTGTGTCTTCTAAAGTCAAACTTAATAAATCTATCTTAGACAAAGGTAGTCCTCCTAATTAAGTTATTTTTTGCAATTTCGTAATAAAAAAACCATCTGTCCCATGGGTATTGGGATATAACTGTATCATTTCATCCTTATGCTCTCCTGGAATCATTTCTTTGTAAATTTCATTAATTTCTATTAACTTAAATTTAGGATTATGCTTTAAAAAACGTTGAATAACATTTTGATTTTCATTAGGATCTATAGTACATGTACTATACACCAATTCTCCACCGGATTTAACATATTTGGAAGCATTGGATAAAATCTTAAGCTGCATATCGGTTATAGTATCAATATTATCCTCTTCTTTTCTATATTTTATCTCTGGTTTTCTTCTTATAATTCCTAGTCCAGAGCACGGTGCATCCACTAATACCTTATCTGCCTTCTCCAGCATTTCATGATCTAGACTCTTACCATTAAAATTCTCTGTTTTTATAATATCTATCCCTAATCTAGTAGCATTTTTTGCCACCAACTTTAACTTATGATCATGCACATCCCTAGCCAAAACCCTACCTTTATTCTTCATCAAATCAGCTATATGGGTGGTTTTCCCACCAGGAGCACTACAGACGTCTATAATAAATTCTCCTTCTTTGGGATCTAAGATTTTTGCCACCAACATAGAACTGAAATCTTGAATATGTATAAACCCTTTTTTATAAATATCTAACTCTTCTAAATCGCTAATTCCACCCTTTATTGCTAATGCTTCATGGATATAGGGGTTCTTCTCAACCTCTACTCCTTTTTCCTCTAGTAATGTTACTACCTCTTCTATAGTGGTCTTAATGGTATTAACCCTTATAAACAATTTTGGTGTCTCATTGTTGACTCTTAAGAGGTCCTCAGTAAATTCCTTAGAAAAATACTTTAAAAACTTTTCCACCATCCACTTCGGATGAGAATACTTTATAGATAAGTAGTACTCAAAGTCTTCATTTTTATTAGGCATGTTAATATTACCTTTATTTCTTATAATATTTCTTAGTACACCATTAACAAATCCTGATGCTCTTTTAGCATATTTTTTTGTTAGATTTACCGATTCATTCACTGCTGCAAATTCCGGTACTTTTTCCAAAAACAATATTTGATAAATCCCTAACCTAAGAGCATTCAGAGCCCATGGATTCATTTTATTTAATTTCATAGTTGCAAACTGTTGAATCACATAATCTATGTAGATCAGATTTTCTAAAGTCCCATATACCAATTCCGTAATGAAATTTTTATCTAGTTTCGTATGTTCACTATTTTTCAACTCTTTATTCAAGGCTATATTAGAATAAGCCTTGTCCACCTCTACACTATATAGCACCTTTAAGGCAGTTTCTCTAGCATTCATTGCTGCTACCTCCTATTTTTATTATTATACATAATATCCTTTCCCCTTAGATGTATTGCTAAACCTTTCGCTTATCTAAGCGAGAGATCAAACACTGCATCCTTAAAATAAGTCTCATTTTATTCTACCCAAATAAATAAAGGCGCTTGCACGCCTTTACTAATTCCTTCTATTTCTTAAAACAATAAGTCTAAGTAATTGTGCCACCGCTGTTGCCATTGCAGCTACATAAGTTAGTGCTGCTGCTTTCAAAACTTTTTGTGCAGGTTTATACTCTTCAGTTGAAATAAAACCATTAGTATCTAAAAGTCTTAAAGCTCTACTGCTGGCATTAAATTCTACTGGTAAGGTTACTACCTGGAACAATACCGCTGCTGTATACAGCAAAATACCAACATCTAATAAGGGCGGTGCAAACAAAAACCCTGCTATCACAAAGAACCATGCCGCCGAGGAACCAAAACTCGCTATAGGAAAAATAGCATTTCTGAAGGTTAATGGAACATATCCGTTTGCATGCTGTATAGCATGGCCTACCTCGTGGGCTGCAACACTGACGGAGGCAACAGAACTCCCACGATATACCTCATTCGATAATCTTAAAACTCTACCCCTTGGATCATAATGATCTGATAAGTGTCCACGGGCCATTTCTATCGGCACATCCCTTAAACCGTTCTGATCCAGTAGAGTTCTCGCCACATCGTACCCTGAGTACCCTTTACGGGTTGAAACCCTTAAATATTTATTAAAGGTGCTCTTTACCTGACTTTGAGCATACATAGCAAACATAATTGCTGGTAATAAAATGATAATAGTTGAGTCAAAAGGCATAAAATACATATTTCATCACTCCTTTATGAAATGTAATATTGCTTTTTCCACTTCTTTTAAATCTACATGTGTGTTAACACAGGGTCCTTCTGGCCTTTTATTAACAATAGCTAATATTGGAACTTTTTTTACATCCATTAAACCACTTAATAAATCTCGTTCACAGGCGATGGCTATAATAGCTTTGGGTCTTATATCCACAATCATCTTTCTTGCTAATGTTCCACCTGTAACAATATTAAAATGCACCCCATATTTTTCTCTAAATTCAAGTAACTTATCTACATTGCACAAACTGCATCTTTTACAATTATAAACATCTGTAGTAATCTTATGAGGACAGAAGGATTTTTGAATACAGTGGGGAGTTAGAATCAATATATTTTCTCCTGCTACACTATATTTTGTGCTTAGTACCAATTGATTGTTCAAATTGGTATAGGCTCCTCTAATAGTATTTTTATCATATTTTAATAATTGTCCTAAAGTCATTATGATGGGATAAGATGTATTAATAGATATCTCCATGATAACTTTAATAATACGAGGTATTTTTTTATTATACCATAATAACATAAGTGCAAAAATAGTTAATAGAATTAACATAGCTATTACTGACAAAAATATTGTACTACCCATTATAATTACTTGATATAGCAAGGGACTCTCCTTAGAGGCTAGATAAAATAAAATCGCTGAAATTGCCAAAACAAAAGTCAACATAATCATTAATAGAAAAGTAAACATTTTATGGGAATTATTGCCGTAAAATTTTCTGTCTATTTCCATATTATTCACCTAGTACTACTTGTTTATCTATTGTATTGCCAACTAAGTATTGTTTAACTTCTAAAGGCTTACCTCCACTGAATTGCAATTTTTCTATAATCAGCAGATCTTTCCCTGTAGCTACATAAATTTTATCTTTGGTTATATCAACAACTTCTCCTGGCTTATACTGCTTGTTGTTTTTTTCAACTGTGCTCTTCCAAATTTTCATAATATTACCTAAATAAGTGGTGTAAGCCATAGGCCACGGTATTGTCCCTCTTATTAGATTATGAATTTCATCTGCTGTTTTATGCCAATTAATCATGCCTAATGCTTTGTTTAACATAGGAGCATAAGAGAATTGATGATCATCCTGTTTCACTCTAGGGGCTGTACCACTTTTAATTTTGGTTAAGGTTTCCCCCAAAACCTCTCCACCTAGCTTTGCTAATCTATCATGAAGTTCACCTGCAGTTTCATTCTCACCTATATCAATTGATTCCTTTAAAATCATATCTCCTGTATCTAAACCAACATCCATATGCATAGTCGTTATGCCTGTCGTCTTTTCTCCATTTATAATAGCCCATTGAATAGGTCCGGCACCTCTATATTTAGGTAACAGAGAAGCATGAACATTAATACAACCTAAAGTTGGTATATCTAATATTTCCTTTGTTAATATTTGACCATAGGCCACTACAACAACAACATCCGGTGCCATAGCTTTTAAAGCCCCCACTATTTCTGGGTCTTTTAGAGTTTTAGGTTGGTATACTTCTATACTATGCTCTAAAGCTTTTTGTTTTACAGGAGGTACTGCCAGTTTTTTTCCTCTACCTTTCGGTCTATCTGGTTGTGTAAAAACTCCCTTTATGTCATACTTACCTTCTATTAAAACTTCTAAAGAAGGTACCGCAAAGTCTGGTGTACCCATAAAAACTATTTTCAATGCTATCACCTCTACTTATCTTGAATTTTATCCGTAAATAATATACCGTTCAAATGATCTATTTCATGACATAATACCCTAGCTAGCAAATCCCATGCCTCTACTGTGACTTCGTCTCCTTTTCTATTAAGACCCTTCACCACTACTTTTTCAGGTCGCACTACATTTCCACTTTCCCCTGGAAGACTCAAGCAACCTTCAACATCACATTGTTTACCAGATTGTTCTATAATCTCAGGATTAATCAATTCTATTAAACCCTCTCCAATATCGATTACGATAGCTCTTTTTAAGATGCCTATTTGGGGTGCTGCCAATCCAACTCCATCTGCATGATGCATTGTTTCCGTCATATCATCTAATAAGATATGGATTTTAGAGTCGATTTTTTCTGCTGGTTTTGATACCTTCCTTAAAATCGGATCATTATCTTTTCTAATTATTCTAATAGCCATATTTTTTCCTCCTCCAGTGATTTGTTTCACCTATTACCTACATCATATGAAATGGGTTTATATCGATACTTAATATAATAGATGAAGGTATTGTTTTTTGTCTGTTATCTATTAATAAATATTTTACAATAGATTTTAATAATAAAAAGTCAACCCCATGGCTTTTTAATAGTATTTGATACCTATACCTTTCATTGACTTTTGCAATGATAGCGGGGTTTGGTCCCATAATGATATCATCATGATGACTATGTCCTTTATTACTCAATATATATTTTATATTATTTGCAATTTTTTGTGAAATACTGTAAACTTCTTTTTCATTTTTCCCACTGAAGTTTATATTAATTAATTGTGTAAAAGGTGGGTAATCAAATGCTTTTCTAAGATTTATTTCTTCGCTATAAAATTGATGGTAATGATGTTGTGATGCCGCTTGGATACTATAATGATCAGGATTATAGGTTTGTAGTATAACTTTGCCCTTATCCTTACCCCTACCAGACCGGCCAGATACCTGGGTTACTAATTGAAAAGTTTTTTCCGATGCTCTGAAATCCGGTAAATTCAAGGTGGAATCCGCTGCTATTATACCAACTAAAGTTACATTAGGAAAATCCAATCCCTTAGAAATCATTTGTGTCCCCACTAGAATATCCATATCTCCTCTTTTGAATTTCTCTAAAATTCTTTGGTGAGATCCTTTGATAGAGGTGGTGTCCATATCCATTCTACCAATAATAGCATCTGGAAAATATTCAGCTATCATATCCTCTATTTTTTGTGTCCCTGCTCCAAAAAAGTTTATGTGATCACTCTCACAATCAGGACATATTTGTGGTTTTTCCTTTTTTTCTCCACAATAATGACATTGCACATGCTTCATAGTTCGATGGTATGTCATAGTAATGTCGCAGTTGTTACATTTCACTACATAGCCACATTGACGACATGAGATAAATGTAGAATAACCTCTTCTATTTAAAAATAATATCGTTTGCTTTTTATTCTTTATATTTTCCTCTACAGCATGAAATAAACTTCTGCTTAACATACCTTTGTTTCCACTGTTTAGTTCTTCTGTCATATCAACAATTTCCACTTCTGGCATAGTAGCATTCGTGGCTCTTTTATGTAATGTAAATAATGTAACCTCTTCTTTCTCCACCTTATAATAACTTTCTATGGAGGGAGTAGCTGAACCTAATACTACAACTGCATTTTCCTGCTGGCCGCGGTACTGTGCCACCTCTACAGCATGATATTTAGGGTTTATTTCAGATTTGTAGGTGTGTTCATGCTCTTCATCAATAATAATAATACCAAGTTTTTTTAAAGGAGCAAAGATTGCAGACCTAGCACCTATAACAATATCTACCTTGCCTTCAGCAATTTTTCGCCATTCATCGAATCTTTCTCCCTCTGAAAGATTACTATGTAGTACTGCTATTCCGTTACCAAATCTACCATAAAATCTTTCTACCGTTTGTGGTGTAAGAGCTATCTCAGGCACAAGAATAATTCCTTGCTTGCCTATTTTTTTAACCGCTTCTATTAACTGTAAATAGATTTCCGTTTTTCCACTGCCAGTTACACCATGTATTAAAAATGTATCGTGTTTTTCACTTTCTATTGTTTCTTCTATCTGAGATATAACATTTTGCTGCTCTATATTGGGGCTTAGCTTAGGGAACTCCTTAAAAGAAATATTTTTAAAAGGATCTCTTTTTTGTTCCTTCTCTGCAAACTCAATATAACCCTTAACTTCTAGTGCACTTAATGGTGCCCTAGTAACCTTTAATAATTCCAACACTTCTGATACCAAACATTCCTTATGTTGCTTTAAAAACAGCAAAATTTCTTTTTGTCTTTTAGCATTTTTCAAGTCCTCTAGTGCATTCTCAAATGCTTTGTCCTCTACAGCTATCTTTACATATCTTTCTGTCTTGATTTTTACTTTAGCAGTTATTTCATAGTCTATTTTTATAATATTCTTTTCTTCCAAGCGTTTAATAGGCTGATTAAGATCTTTTTTAGGTATTTTGCTATATAAGTTTTCTAAGGTAGCCTTACCTCCTAGTTCCATCAACACATGTAAGATTTCTATCTGTATACTGGAATTTTTCCCTACTATACATTTCCAGTTTTCCACTATTAAAGATATAGACCTTTTTTCTTTATTAACAATTCCAGATGGTAAAACACATTGAATTGCTTCAACATATTTACATAAATATTTATTTTTCAACCAAACTATCATTTTTATTTGCCTTTTATCTAAAATAGGCTTATCGTCTATAGGGTATAATATTTCCTTTAACCTATATGCTGGTTCCTTTTCTACTTTAATATTTAATATATAGGCCTCTAATTTTTTGTTGCCTCGACCAAAGGACACCAATACCCTCATACCCTCCTGAATAGTCTCCAGTAGATGTTCAGGAACTTTATAATCAAATATTTTATCCGTCTGTCCACTATTATGATTTACAATAACCTGAGCAATATAAACTTCCTTCATATCTCATCACCTCCTGATGCTATTCATTCCCTGTCTATTATATCAAATTTAAAAGTGAATAAAAATGGTAAAATAACAATAATAGAACCTGCATCATTTTCAAGATACAGGTTTGTATTTTACAAAAATTCTTTTGCTTTATTTAAAATATTATGAGCTATTTCTGACTTAGAGGATTTATCCATTTTTACTATATTACCTGCTTTATCTATAAAATAGACGATGTTTGTATCTACTCCAAATCCTGCTCCCTGCTGAGTAATATCATTGGCAACAATAAAGTCCAAGTTTTTCTTTTGAACCTTAGCCTTTGCATACTCCACTATGTTATTGGTTTCTGCTGCAAATCCTACTAATACTTTATCCTGCTTTATTTTTCCTAACTCTTGTAAAATATCAGGATTTCTTACTAATGTTAATGTCAAATCTCCATCCTGCTTTTTTATTTTTATATCGGCTGAATTTTCCGGACGGTAATCCGCTACCGCTGCTGCTTTAATAACAATATCCTGTTGCTGAAACCTTTTCATGACAGCATTATACATATCTAAAGTGCTTTTTATGGGTATAAACTCTACCTTCGGTGGCGGTTGAAGCTTTGTTGGACCAGAAACCAGTGTTACAAGAGCACCCCTATTACTAGCAGCTTCAGCTAAGGCATAGCCCATTTTCCCACTTGAGTGGTTGGTAATAAACCTTACAGGATCTATTGTCTCCACAGTAGGACCTGCAGTTATTAAAATACGCTTACCCTCCAAATCCTTTTTTTCATGGCGACTAGCTAAAACATAGTCTATTATCGTATCTACATCTGCCAACTTCCCAGTTCCAATATCTCCACAGGCTAATCTTCCTGATTGTGGAGATATAAAACTATATCCTAAAGCCTTTAATTTATCCATATTCGTCTGATGAATCGGATTCTCATACATCTTCGTATTCATAGCAGGTGCAAATACAATTTTTGCTGTTGATGCCATAATCGTTGTTGATAGCATATCATCAGCAATACCATTTGCTACTTTGCCTATAATGTTAGCTGTAGCTGGAGCAATCAAAATCATATCTGCCTTTTGAGCTAGAGAAATATGCTCTATATCCCAATGTCTAGGGGTTTCAAACAATTCTGTTATAACGGGATTCTGACTTAGAGCTTGAAAGGTATGGGGTTTTACAAACTCCATAGCAGATTTAGTCATAATAACATCCACAGTTGCTCCTAATTTTTTCAGCCTACTTACAATATCACAGGCTTTATAGGCTGCAACTCCTCCTGTCACTCCCACCACAATTTTTTTTTCCTTTAGCATTAGTCCTGTGCCTTTCCGTCTGCTTCTCCACGGGTATAAGTTACCAGATCTTCTAGGATTTCTACAGTAGCTATGGATACAGGTTTTGGTAATGGTGCCTTTACCATTGGCTCATGACCATCTATTAATTGTCTTGCTCTCTTTGATGCTGCTATCACTAATGTATATCTACTATCTACTTTTTTCATTAAATCTTTTGTTGATGGATATAACATTTTTACTCACTCCTCGTCTAATAAAATATTGATTTAATATCTTCATGTATTCTACTAACCTTACATTTTTCAGCCTTAATAATACCTTCTACATCTATTGTTGCTCTTTCAATATCATCATTGATCACTGCATAATCATATTTTATTACCTGTTCAATTTCTTCTAAAGCACAACCATATCGCTTTTCAATATCCTTTGCACTCTCGGTGCCCCTCCCTACGATTCTATTTTTTAATTCCTCTAGGGATGGTGGCAGGATAAATATAAACACACCATCTTTAAATTTTTCTTTAACCTGTAGTGCACCAACTATATCTATCTCTAATAAAACATCATTACCTCTTTCGAGGTTTTCTAGCACGTATTTTTTGGGTGTGCCATAGTAATTATCATAAACCTTAGCATATTCTAAAAGTGCATCCTGCTTTAGCATATCCTGAAATTCATTCTTTGAAACAAAAAAGTAATTTTTTCCCTCCACTTCTCCTACTCTAGCTCCTCTCGTGGTAGTAGAAACGGAAATTTTAATGTCATTATTTTTTTCAAGCAACCTTTTACATATGGTTCCTTTGCCTGCTCCCGATGGGCCAGATACTACAACTAATAGCCCTTTGTTTTTCATAACAATCGCCTCTTTCCTACCTATTCACCGTCAACTACCGTCTCTGTTGTATCCTTATCTTTATTACTTAATCGTTGCCCAACTGTTTCAGGCTGGACTGCTGATAAAATAATATGATCACTATCGGTTACAATAACAGCTCTAGTACGTCTTCCATAGGTTGCATCTATTAACATCCCTCTATCTCTTGCTTCTTGTATAATTCTTTTAATTGGTGCTGATTCAGGACTAACTATAGCTATAATTCTACTGGCGGATACAATATTTCCAAACCCTATATTTATTAATTTTATACCCATGACGATTCCTCCCTATTCTATGTTTTGTACCTGTTCCCGAATTTTTTCTAATTCACTCTTAATATCTACTACAATATTAGAAATAATTAAATCGTTTGCTTTAGATCCTATGGTATTAACCTCTCTATTCATCTCCTGTATTAAGAAATCTAGTTTTCTTCCTACAGTTTCTTCCTCCATAGCTTCTTTAAATTGATTTATATGACTATTAAACCTTACTATTTCCTCTGTAATGCTACTTTTATCGGCAAACAGTGCTACTTCCATAGCTATCCTTTGTTCATCTAACTGTATATCCTCATCTAGTATTTCCTTAATACGTTTTGTTAGTTTTTCTTTATATGCAGTCACAATTACTGGACTTCTATCCTCTATCTTTTCTAATAATTGTACTAATGTATTGAGTCTTTGCAATAAGTCTTCTTTAAGCTTTTCTCCTTCTTTTACCCGCATAGTAAGCAAGTTTTCTAAAGCATCATGAAGTCCTTGCTTTAAAAGATTCCAGATCAGCTCTTCATCCTCCTCTTGCTTTTCTAATTGTAGCACATCCGAAAACCTTGCTAAAGTTGTCGTCTCTATGTTAGAAGTAATGTCTAAGCTGTCCTCAATCTTTTTTAATGCAGATAAGTATTCATTTGCTAAAGTGACATTGGGAACCACCTTTATGTCACTCTCTCCCAGGTTTTTATAACTTATGAAAACCTCTACTCTACCTCTTTTAACATACTGCTTTACCACCTGTCTTATATTCTCTTCTAAATATGTAAAACTCTTAGGCATTTTTATACTGATATCCATGTACCTGTGGTTTACTGATTTAAATTCAATATTAAAGTATCTTTCGTCATGTTGAGCTTCACCTCGCCCAAACCCCGTCATACTTTTTAACATACTATTCATCCTTCCATTTTATCTTGGATTTATTGTTTTGAGGAGCACACACTCCCCCTGAACTAAATCTTATTTTATAAGTAGTCTACCTTAACATTTTATATTTCGTCCCGGATAATTACAAGTAGCTTATTGAAGATTGTTAAAAAAATATGTGCCCTGACATATTTTCTGTGCCGATCCCTCCATATCCATATCAAAATCATTATGTATTGTTATCTTTAAACTACCACCTTCAGTGCCTACCTTTACTTCATCTTCTACTAAATTTAAATACCTTCCTACACCACATACACTTGTTACACCGGTTCCACATGCTAAGGTGTAGCCAGCTCCCCTTTCCCACGTTCGTACTTCTACATGGTCTCTAGTTTGAACTTTTGCGAAATTAACATTGGTTCCATCTGGGAAAAGATGAAACTTTTCTATTAATGGACCAAATTTTTTAATGATTTCTAAATCCAAGTGATCAGTAAAAATAACGGTATGGGGTACACCCATTAAAACCGTTGATATATTAAAAGTCTTACCTTCTATTACCAGCTCTTTATTAATAAACTCTTTAGTTTCTTGAGTTTTAATTGGAACTTCACTAGGTTTGAAAACCATTTTTCCCATATTAATTTTTACAGTATGTGCTTTGCCTTCTTTCTCTATTATTGTAGCGGTTTTGATCCCCGCTAGAGTTTCTATATCAAAAATCTTGTTATTTATTAAACCCTCATCATATACAGATTTAGCAAAACATCTTATACCATTACCACACATGTTGGCTATAGATCCATCACCATTATAAAAGTACATTTTAAAATCCGCTTCCTTTGAATCTCCCACGATCATCAAACCATCAGCACCTATACCAAAGCGTCTATGACAGCTTTGAATTGCTAATTGAGAGAATGATTCCTCATAAGGAAAGTCTTTATACTTTACAATAATAAAATCATTTCCTGCACCATGTAATTTTTGAAAGGCTATTTTCATTGTTATTTACACCTCACCTTAATTAAGAGTGTTAACCATTTTTAAAAAATTTATTTTTGATAAGAATAGTGTCTCCTATTCTTATTCTTTATTTTTTTATGATATAAAAAGTTTTATTTTCTTATACTATAATTTAAAGACATAATTTGTATTGAAATTATATTAATAATGATATCACATCCCTATAATTTGGAAAAGTATTTCATACTTTTGCAAATAAAAATATTTTGTGCTATATTATCATTACGAAACCAATAGGAGGAATGAAAATGGCCTTAGACGGATTAGTAGTCTCCAGCTTAGTTTATGAATTTAAAGAGTTATTAAACTTTAATAGAATAGAAAAAATTTATCAACCTGAAAATGACGAAATTATTATAAATATAAGAAGTAATAGAAAAGGATTAAAGCTATTGTTATCAGCCAATAGTAATTACCCAAGGGTGCATTTTACCACTGCAAATAAAGAGAACCCTACTACTCCCCCAACCTTCTGTATGTTACTTAGAAAGTACCTTCAAGGTGGAAAAATTGTTGATATTACACAGCCTGACTTTGAAAGAATCATTAAATTTAAAATTGAAACCTTAGATGAACTTAACACAGTAAAGTATAGAGAACTTATCATTGAAATGATGGGGCGCCACAGCAATATTATTCTTATAGATTGTGAAGACAATAAAATCCTTGATAGTATTAAAAGAATTTCTTTTGATGTCAGTCGTTATAGACAAGTTTTACCAGGTTTGAAATATACAATGCCTCCTTCCAAGGATAAATATAATCCATTGACGGTAGAAAATCTGGAAGATTTCAAGGATAAACTTTCAAACCAAATGCATGCCTCTACAATTAAAGGACTTTATACAGCTTTTATTGGAATATCTCCTTTAGTTGCAAGAGAAATATGTTTTTTAGCAGGTTTAGAAGAGGATATTCTATTAAGTCACCTATTAGATCACGAGTTTACTAAGCTTTTTTCCTCTTTTTCTTCTTTTTTAACCAAAGCTAAAAATAACAATTTTCAGCCATCTATTTATATTGATCAACAGGAGAGTAAATATATAGATTTTAGTGTTGTTCCTATAAACCACCTCTCCACCTATCATAGGCAAGAGGCTACCTCTATTAGTTCCATGTTGGAAACCTTCTATTTAAATCGAGACCTAAAGGAACGAATGAAACAAAAGTCCTATGACTTAAGAAAAAGCATTACTACAAAATTAGATAGATTATATAATAAAGTACAAAATCTCCATCAAGATTTTAAAAAAGCTGAAAAAGCAGAAAGTCATAAAATAAAAGGTGATTTATTAACAGCGAATTTATACAAAATCCAAAAAGGCGATGCCTCTGTAGAGGTTGTTGACTTTTATGATGAAGCACAGAAAACTGTACTGATTTCTCTAGACAAAAGATTATCTCCATCAAAAAATGCTCAAAATTATTATAAAAAGTATAATAAAGCTAAAAATGCATTGATTGAAGTAGATAAACAAGTAAAAAAGGCAAAAGAAGAAATCCACTATTTAGAGCAAATTGTTGTAAACATAGATCAATCCACTTACCTATCTGACCTAGAGGAAATTCAAGGAGAGTTGATTGAAACCGGATATCTAAAGAAGCGATCCAACAAGAAAAAAATTGCGACTTTCAAAAAAACCGGCTTTTTAAAATATAAAACCTCAGAAGGTCTAGAACTACTGGTGGGTAAAAACAATAAGCAAAATGATGAAATTACTTTAAAAATAGCCACAAAGGAAGATCTGTGGTTCCATGTTAAGGATATGCCTGGTTCCCATGTCCTGTTAAAATTAGAGGGAATCACACCCTCCAACACTTCTATTTTAGAAGCTGCTACCTTGGCTGCCTACTATAGCAAAGCCAAAAACTCCACCAAGGTTCCGGTTGATTACACAGAGAAAAAAAATGTCCGTAAGCCTAAAGGTGCTAAACCAGGAATGGTTATTTATGATAATTACTCTACTATCTTAGTAGATGGAACCGAGAAATCTATTGAAAATATCGATAAAGTCGACTAAGCAGACTTTACTTTTCCACTTCAGAGAATACAAAACCTATGAGGGCTATTATCACCTTCATAGGTTTTGTATTCTTTAATTTTTTAGCTTTTATAAGGTTTATAACTTTTCTATCATAACAAAATTATCTTTGTCTATTTCTTCAAGTTTTACTTTTACCACTTCATTTTTAGATGTAGGTACATTCTTCCCTACATAATCAGCCCTTATAGGCAACTCTCTATGGCCTCTATCTACTAAAACTGCCAGTTGGGTAAGCTGTGGTCTACCTATATCTACTAAGGCATCTAAAGCCGCTCTTACAGTTCTCCCGGTATATAGCACATCATCTACTAAGATTACTTTTTTCTTATTAATATCAACATCCACCTTTGACCCATGAACAACAGGGTCAATCTCTTCCTTTGTTAAGTCATCTCTGTAGAGGGTTATATCTAATATACCCACTGGTACATCAACATTTTCAATTAACTTCATCTTTGTTGCTAGTCTATTAGCTAAAGGGACACCTCTTGTTTTTATACCCACTAAAATAATATCCTCTGCACCTTTATTTTTTTCTAGTATTTCATGGGCTATTCTAGTAATAGCTCTGTTAATTGCATTATCATCCATTAATTGTACTTCTTTTTTCATGTTCCCACCTACTCTCTACAATTTTCCTGTATGTAAATATCCCCTAGTGTTTTCAAGTCTTTATGCTCTATCTCTGAAATTTTTTAATAACTTTTCAAAATATGGTGGTAAAGGTGCTTCAAACTCCATATATTCTCCTTTAGTAGGGTGCACGAAACCTAATGTCCTTGCATGTAGCACTTGACCCTTGAGATTAAATTTCGATGCTTTAGGTCCATATGTCTCATCCCCTACAACGGGATGTTTTATATAAGATAGGTGAACTCTTATCTGATGAGTCCTTCCAGTCTCTAATTGAGCTTCAATATATGTATAGCCCTGGAACCTCTCAAGTACTTTGATATGGGTTATAGCATCCCTGCCATCCTCCACCACTGCCATCTTTAATCTGTTTGTAGCATGACGTGCAATAGGTGCATCAATTGTAGCTTTTTGCTCCTTTATATTGCCTAAAGCAATAGCATGATATTTCCTAGTTATGGAATGTTCTTTAAGTTGCTGTGCTAAGGAATTATGGGCATTATTGTTTTTTGCCACCATTAATAATCCTGAGGTGTTTTTATCTATTCTATGCACAATCCCTGGTCTAATAATACCATTGATAGAAGATAATTTGCCTTTGCAATGGTACAACAATGCATTTACTAAGGTATTGTCATAATTACCTGGAGCAGGATGCACCACCATATCCTGTGGCTTATTTACCACCACTAGATCATCATCCTCATATATTATGTCTATCGGTATATTTTGAGGTTCTATATCCAACTCCTTAGGAGAAGGCACCAACACCTCGATATGATCTCCATGTTTCACCATATATCGATTTTTTTCATGTTTTTCATTTACAGTTACTGATTGATCCTTGATAAGCTTTTGAACATAGCTTCTACTTAGTTCCTGATATTGTTCTGAAATGTAGAGGTCCAACCTTACACCCTCTTCTTCTTCTGTTACAACAAAGGTCTCCTTCTCCAAGATCTACATCTCCTTTTGATTCAAATTATCATATTTTAGTATAACGTAAGCTACTAAAATCTGTCCTACCACAATAGCCATATCAGCTATATTAAACACTGGCCACACTCTAAAATCAAAAAAATCTACAACATAACCATATACTACTCGATCAATCAAATTGCCTAAAGCTCCTGCTACAATTAAACTTAACCCTATCATCATAGGTTTTGGATAATTTTTATTTAAACTAAAATAAATAAGTATAAATCCTACTATTGCAATGGTAATTAAAATAAAAAACCATCTTTGTCCATGCAATACACCAAAAGCTGCACCGCGATTTTCTACATAGGTTAAGTGAAATATATTTTCCAAAATTGGTATGCTTCCTTGCAGTTGTAGATAAGTACTGGCCCACAATTTTGTTAATTGATCCATCAGCAGTACAACTAAAGTTAAATAGTACTTCATTCTTGTCCCCACTCCTCTTCCTATCTTTTACTTCCATTGATTATAACATTAGAAATAGAAAAAAGATACAAATCGTACCTTTTTTCTATATTGTTATTCTGAATCTTTATTTCTCTTCTCTCCCTCCACCTCAGGCAATTGCTCTTCATAATACTCTTCTGATATTTTATCCGTCCCTCCCACTGTGCCTAAGCTGTATTCATCAAACACACCTTGATGATCTCCTGTAGAGAAGGATGGGTCACTCTTTACTTCGTTATATTTGGCTACCTCTTGATAAGCATCTTCACCATCATAACCTGTATAGTCATCTGTATCTTTATAGGTTCGACCAAAGGGAGGGCTTAACAGTCTTTCCTCCACAGGTCTATTTGCATCAGAATCATATAGTGCTACTTCTCCTTTTTCACACTCCATGCAAGTAGCAGCCTCTGGTAAAATTTCAAGTCTTTCATCTTTTATTTCATTACCGCATCCTCTACAAACACCGTACTCTCCCTGCTCTAGCCTCGCTAGAGCATCTTCTATTTCATTTAAACGATATTTTTCGTTATCCTCTAAATTTGCCTGCATTGAAGTTAAGAACATTTCTGTGCCTAAATCAGCAGGATGGTTATCATAGGCTGATAGCTCTTCAGTATATTCCCTCATAGAAGCACTTTTCGGCTGATGTTCCTCCATTCTTCTAAGGGTATCTATCACTTCCTGCTTTTCCTGTAACA
This sequence comes from Clostridiaceae bacterium, assembly GCA_020832135.1. Taxonomy (GTDB): domain Bacteria; phylum Bacillota; class Clostridia; order Peptostreptococcales; family Natronincolaceae; genus JAFIFG01. The sequence continues at coordinate 92,498 of JAFIFG010000123.1, read as the reverse complement.
AAAGCTTTTTATAATGTTTTTGTTTTTGTATATCCAAAATTCTGATCCTCCTATCTATATCCTATAATTTTCAATGATTTCTATTAGATCAGCTATAATCTTTCCTATATAAGGAAGATTCACCCATCCCCGTAAAACATAAGCTAAAGAAGCTATAATCAAACCAGTTAACAGAGTAAAACCTATGCCCATCCCTATGCCTCTAAACATACCCAAGACAAAATTCATTAGAAAAAGCCTTTTAGGATTGGCCATCATTTCTACATATTCAGCCACCCTCATATTATCCATTTTTCTCGATAATTTCTCCATTTTTTCTCCTAGGTTAGGGCCTTTATTATCTTTAGACATATGAACTCTCCTCTGTCATTATATTTTAACCTTTTCAATAAATTTTATTTCTTTTACCATTGAATTAGCTTTTATTGAATAGCTTATAATATATTGTTTGATTTTTAGAGGAAGTGTTATTCATATAAATTATAGATAGGATTTATTTATTTATTTGTTTTTACATTTCCTTTAACATCTTCATTACAATAGACTTAGAATTTTCAGATGCCTTTTTTACAAATTCGTTAAAATTGTGATGTGCAGAACCATCTGCTTTATCAGACATAGCCCTAATAATAACAAAAGGTACTTTATTTAGATAGCATGCATGTCCAATGGCTGCACCCTCCATCTCCGTTGCATAGGCATGGAACACTTCCTTAAGTTTATCCTTTAATTCACCACTACTTACAAAGACATCTCCAGATACAATTCTTCCCTTTAGCACTTTTTGTCCCTCTAAGGTTTCATCTGTAGCATGGTAGGCCTTCTGTAAAAGTTCTTCGTTAGCTTTGAAGATAGATGTATCCATTCTAGGTATTTCACCTAATTCATGCCCAAATCCAGTTACATCAAAATCGTGTTGTTGTACGTCTGTAGAGATAACCACATCTAAAACATCTAAGTCTTCATGTACTGCACCGGCTACTCCAGTATTTATAACTTCTGTTACTCCCAATTGACCAATTAAAATTTGTGTGCAAATCGCTGCATTTACTTTCCCTATTCCACATCTAACCAATACAACAGATTGATTCATTAGTGATCCTATATAAAAGTCCATACCTGCTATATTTTTCACTTCCTGTATTTTCATCTCTTCCTTTAAAATATCTACTTCTTCGTCCATAGCACCAATTATACCGATTCTTTTCATTTCATTACCTCCAGTTTTTTATTTTCAGAATAAAAAATCTCGTTCAATAGATCTAGAACGAGACTTCTACTTTATAACTTATTTCCCAAGCAATACGGCTAATTCTCCTGTAATTGTTCTTCTTTTGTCTCTATCAATGTCTCTAATTGAGACTGTAGTAATGTTTTATATCTAGTTTTAAATACTTCCATTTGCTTTTTAACCTCTTCATACTCTCGTTTCACATTTCCAACGTCTTTTTTAGCATTGTTTATGATTTCTTTAGCCTTCATCTCTGCTTCTTCAATGATTAATTGAGATTTTTGAGATGCATTGTTCCTTACTTCGTCGGCTGTAGTTTGTGCCACCACCAAAGTATTTTTTAAAGTTTCTTCCATATTTTTGTATTGATCTACTTTGTCGTGTACCTTTTCTACTTTATCCTTCAGTTCGGCATTTTCCTTATATAGCTTTTCATAGTGCACCATAAGTTCATCTAAAAATTCATCAACTTCCTCTTCTTTGTAGCCTCTAAATGACTTTTTAAATTCTTTATTTTGTATATCTAATGGTGTAAGCATGAAAGTCACCTCCACATAAAATTATATTGGTTTTTTAAGTTTCACATGAATTCTTCCTGATCTTGATGTTCCTTGAATATCCTCGATAATAATTCTTCCTTTACCCCTTACGGAGATTACATCGTCAACACTTATTTCTTGAAATTTCTTTGTTGTTATTCCCCAATTAATATAGACTCTTTCCTTTGAGATTAGACTCTGTGCTTCTGATCTTGAGACTTTAAAGCCTAGACCTAAAATACTGTCTACCCGTAAGGATGCTACAGTACCAGATATATTTGTATAATTAATTTCTACAGCCATTATATCCTCTATATCTATTTCCTTAATAGCTATAGTAGTATTAGAAACTTTTTGTAAATTGAATTTTAAAAAGTCCTTCAAATCATTTTGAACTATTAATTGACAACAGTCATCATGAATTAGAATATCTCCTATTTTTTCCCGCTTTATTCCTAGGGAAAGTATAGAACCTAAATAATCTCTATGATTCAACGTCTTAAACTTTAAATTACCTGTGATTTCTAATGCCGTTAAAGGAATATCTATATCATCTAACTGTAAGTAGTCTGGGAACATAATTATAATACTCCGTTCCGCAGAATCATAACCTCCAGCCACTATATAGTTAACGTCTTGAAAATTCCTTAAGATTTTAGTAGTTACCTTTACCTCGTAGGGATTTAAAAAATCTGTTGTTTTCACCTCATGATTTTTCAAGACAATTTCTACCTTGTCCAATATCTTAACCAGTAGTATTTTCAAGCCTTCTTCCTGGACATGTTGTAAATATATTTCTTTGTTCATTATAAACCTATTATTAACCTTATCAAAAAGGACTGCAACATATTAACTATTAATATAGCCAAAATAGGTGAAAAATCTATCATTCCATTATAACCCAGTTTCTGTATAAGACCTCTTACCGGTGCTAATATTGGCTCTGTAACCCCATAAATGAATTGGACAAGAGAGCTGTGGGGATTTGGATTTACCCATGAAAACAACACTCTAACTAATATAAATATGTTAATTAATCGTGCTAAATAATGTAATGCCCTTATGACATCAACAGTTGAAAACAAACAAAATCACACTCCTTTATTTTTATCTAAGCCTCACTTTACTTCTGCCAAGGAAATACACCTTTGTTTTTTAGCTCTTCTTTGATACTACCACTAATATCAACATTATTAGGGGCTAGTATAAAGATACCCGTAGAAACTTTTTGGATATTTCCATCCAAGGCATATATTGCTCCATTCAAAAAGTCAAAAAACTTTCTTGCCAACTCTGGTTCTGCATTCTCAAGATTTATGATAACAGGTTTTCTGTTTTTCAAGCTATCTACAATACTTGGTGCCTCTTCAAAATCATTAGGTTCATAAATAATAACCTTCATTTGAGTTGTAGTATGTATATTCAAAATTTTATTTTTTTTACTGTTACTAAAGATAGGTGTCATACCATCTTCTACCTGTTGTTCTTCTTCTCCCTCAACCTCTTCTTCTTCAAAAACATCTAGTCCCATAAAGTATTTCATTTTTTCTAAAATTTTACCCGCCATACTGCTTATTCTCTCCCTCCTGAATTAATAGTTTCTTTCGCCAAAAATTCTACTTCCAACCCTTACTAAATTTGCACCTTCTTCAATAGCTACTTCAAAATCATTTGACATTCCCATGGATAAGTACTCCATATCTATATTTGTTAGATTCATTTTATCAATTTCTTCAGACAAAGTCTTTAATCTTTTAAAATAAATCCTAGCATCCTCAGTGTCTTCCATATAGGGCGCCATCGTCATTAAACCAGTGATATGTAAATGTTCCAACTCACTTATTTTTTTTAATAAAGGTACTGCCTCCTCAGGTGCTACACCAAATTTGGATTCTTCTCCTGATACATTTACTTGCAAAAGACAATCTACTACCTTTTCTATATTTTTAGCTCTTTTTTCTATTTCTAAAGCCAATTCATAAGAATCTAGAGAATGTATTAGTTCCACCTTATCAATAATATATTTCACCTTGTTTTTTTGCAAATGTCCAATCATATGGTATTTTACCTTTTCACCTATATGATCATATTTTTCAGTTAATTCTTGCACCTTATTTTCACCTATACACTGTACCCCCAGGTTAATTGCCTCATTTATTGTTTCAACATCTACTGTTTTTGTAACAGCAATTAATTGTATATCCTTGGGATCTCTAGCTGCTTTTTTAGCAGAAGCTTCTATTTGTTCCTTTACTATTTGAAGATTTTCTGCAATATTTATTGCCAAAGGTACCTCATCCTTTCTATTTATCTTATTCTATCACCATCTTTTAAAGCACTGGGATTTGTAGCAATTTCATCATAAAAATTAATGGTGTTAATTCTAACAATTTCATCCTTTTCATTTTTACCTTCAAAGAATCCATTATGTAAAATAGAGTATTCTCTATTGCTACCTTTTACCCTTACTGGCACAAACTTCGCAAACCCATTTAGATCAACTCTATACACTCCAACTTGTCCCTCTTTTTCAACAATAGTTGAGCCGGGTAGTATAATACCTTCATAGTTGTTTATTATCAAATCAAAGTTGATCGTGCGTTTATTATAAATGCCCTCCATAAACTCTGTTAGGTCCATAATCACCAGACCAGTTTCTTCATCCTCTGAACTTATAATCTTTCTGACAGTAGCCTTATATTCCCTACTTTCTCCTTGAGGTCGTAGATTCATGCGTCTACCTTCCTGCAGTGCCTCAATTACCTCTGCCTTCACCTCTGTTATAATACTCCAACGATGACTCTTAACAATTCTTATAACATTCATATCCTTATCATCATTTTGAGAGGTTGTTATTGTTCCTAATTCTTCAGGGTTTATATTTTCAATGGATGTAAAACTCAACAAGTCCTCTAACCCGTCACTTCCTAGAGCAATGTATCCAGGGTCTTGACTGTAGATTGTATGCATAGAAGCATTAACTTTATCCTTTAGAGACTGTTGTTGTCTTTCTAATTGTTCTAGGTTTCTACCAGAAAAGCTTCTTTCCCCTACAATAATACTTTTTTTCTCTGTCAACACTAACATATTTTCTTTTAAGCTATGTATCTTTTCATACTTACCTGCCTTAATATAATCTTGTATTTCCTTTGATATTTTATGAATTTCCTCATCAATCTTAACAATATCACTATTGAAAATTTGGGTTTCTTCGTTTTTTTCCTTAATATTTTCTATCCTTAGATTTATAATTTCCAAATCCTTAGCTGCTTTTTCATCTAAATCATGAAAATGAACTACAGCCAATTTCTCTCCTCTAGCTACCTTCTCTCCTTCTGAGACATGAAGAGTTAACTCACCTTGGTCTACCCTTTTTATTATCTCCTCATCCCTAACTATGTAGCCCTGTAGGGATGCTACATTTTCTATTTTACCATACTCTGCTACATAAGGAGTGTTGCCAGCTTGACTAAATAAGGATGGTATCCTCGATAGAAAATATACTAACACTATTATACCTATAAGTAGTTTTTTAAATCTACTGGATAACCTTCTTTTCTTGATTTTTCTTTTTTCCCTTTCCATGAATATCACCCTTTAGTTTAATTTCCCATTAGTATCTATTCTGCATTTTCCTTTAAACTCCTTCATTAAAGACAATAATTTTTATCGTACAATAGCACTATATTAAAAAAAATCATAAAAAAACACCCTTATAAAGGTGTGTCACTGTGGTATTTATGTATAAATCTCAACCAATAACATTAACAGCCCAAATAAACAGCCTAATAGCAAAGAAAATTCAAGGATATAACTAATAACCTCAAACATATGATTACTCTGCTGTCTTTTATGCTGTCTCTTTATTTCTTCTATAGTAAGCTTTCTCTCTAGATTCTCCTTAGTTTTCATGAAAATTATCCCCTAACAAAACTTCATGCTTTGGTTTATTGTAGATGTAACAACTTTCTCTGAATTAAGTTTCATTTTATTCTATGTAAAATGATGGTTTTTTATGATAGGTCTTAAATTACTTTATTATATATATTTGATTTAACTCTATAAATTTCCTTTAAAATATATTTATTTTGAAAAAAGTATCATATAATGAATAAATGATTAAATTTATAAATTTTTATTACAAAGGGGGCTATTATGAAGGAATTAATGGCTACAGAAAAACTTTATGCATTATACGAGGAGTTCAACACAAAATATTATAATGGGAAATTACCTTCTAATGTCACTATCGAGTGGTCTAATAGATTAACCAGGTCTGCTGGGATGTGCTATCCTTCAAAAAAAATTATTAGATTATCTACCCACTATCATAAAAAATTTCCTGAGGAAATCGGTAGCACACTCTTGCATGAAATGATTCATTTAATTATCCTAGACCATGGCCCAACTTTTAAAAAGGAAATACAAAGAATAGAAGCCATGGGAGGTACTGTCTCCAGATATGCTAAAGAAGCTGCAAAGTTAAAATCCCCCTCGTGGAAATGGGTGTGTACCAAATGCAAGACCTCCTATACCCGCTACCGTAGAGGTGCCAAAAACTATAAGTGTAGAGTTTGCAACGGTCAATTGAAGGATAAACCTATAAAGTAATATAAACTAATACTTGATAAATACATTGGAATTATATAGAATATAATACAATATAAAGTGCAAAATTATACTGGTAAATATTTAGAATGTAGAAATCTTCTACTACTAAAGAAAAGAGGTGCTAAATGAAAGGAAACAGCAACGATGCTGCTAAGGCATCGATTCAGATGGCCATTTCTTCAAGAACTGAAGAGGAACAGCTGATCAAAGAATATAAAAATGAAAAAATCTATACAACTGCAGTAGATGTAGGTGGTAATTTGATTTCATCCATACCTAAAATTATAGAAAGAACGATCGTAGCTTCTAAGCGAAGTGGTGTCACAAAGGAGTCCCATGTTCATGATGGAGCTGTGGCAGGAGCTTGTCGTGAAGCCATTGCTCAAGTATCCATTAAAGCAAATGGGTTAAATGTCGGTGGAAAAATAGGTATCGCCCGCAGTGGAGAGCATATCAGTGTCTGTATTTTTATGAACATCGGTTTACTACATTTAAATGAAGTTGTCATTGGATTGGGTCACAGATCTCTACCAGAACTATAATTTTTAATTGTGATTTACTATTGACACTTATCAGATAATTGTATATAATTGCTTTTAAGTTTATTGTTTGTAGCTTTTGTAGAATAGTATTATGTAGGAATGTAGAATAGGTAGCAACGGTAGTAAGTATTTTATAAAAAATTCATAGGCATAGGTAGTATAGTAGGTTGGTAGGAGATATGCTGTTTTTTATACCTTTTATTTTTGTATCGTTAAAAGGTTTTTATAACATGTCTATTAACTCTCCTATGGAGAGTTTTTTTATTACCATAAATAATATTAACTAAAATTTACAAGGAGGATGGTAGTATGGTAGGAATGAAAAGAACGTTAAGTGTGATTGTGAGTTTGCTTTTAATTGGGGTGTTATTGGTAGGTTGTACAGATACCTCTACTTCACCAGCAGAAGATGTGCAGGAGGCTACAGAAACAACAGTTATTCAAGTTGGTATAACACAAATCATTGAGCATCCAGCTTTAGATGCTGCAAGAGAAGGTTTTATTGATGGTTTAGCAGCTGAGGGTTTTATAGAGGGAGAAAACATCGCTTTTGAGCTTCAAAATGCTCAAGGTGAAATTGCTACAGCCCAAACTATTGGCGAAAGCTTTTCAGCTCAGAAAAAGGATTTAATCCTAGCTATTGCTACACCAACAGCTCAAACAGCTTTTCAAGCCACTAAAGATATCCCGATCTTAATTACAGCAGTAACAGATCCAGTGGCGGCTGGTCTTGTTGATTCTTGGGAAAGATCTGGCACCAATGTAACAGGTACCAGTGATGCAACACCACCAGAAAAGCATTTTCAATTGATGAAAACATTCGTCCCTAATGCCAAAAGGGTTGGTATATTATATAACACCAGTGAAACAAATTCAGAGGTTCAAGTTAATACTGCTAAGGAAGTAGCTTCTAACTTTGGTATGGAAATAGTTACCGCTTCTGTAAATAGTATTAATGATGTAAATCAATCTTTAGATTACTTATTAAGTAGAGTAGATGTTTTGTATACCATCAAAGACAATGTAGTGGCATCCTCTATGCCCCTAATTACAACTAAAGCTATTGAAAATAATATTCCCGTTATAGGGGCTGAGCCAGCTCATGTAAAGGGTGGTGCTCTTGCCACTGAAGGTGTAGATTACTACAGGTTAGGTTTACAAACTGCTTCCATGGCTGTGGAAGTGCTTAATGGAAAAAATCCAGCTGATATGTCTATTGGTACACTTGAGGATTTAGAGCTTTCCATTAACCTTGACACAGCAGAAAAACTTAATCTAACAATTCCTGAAGACTTAAAGAAAAATGCTACTTTGATAAAGGATGGTGTGGTACAAAATGACTAGCTTTTGGTTAAGCATTCTAGAACAGGGTCTTATATTTGCTATTATGAGCTTAGGTGTATATATTACTTATAAAATATTAGATTTTCCGGATTTATCTGTAGATGGCAGCTTCCCTTTGGGAGCTGCTGTTACAGCTACACTTTTAGTCATGGGCATCAATCCCTTTTTAGCTTGCTTATTATCCATGTTTGCAGGAATGATATCAGGGGGTATTACAGGTTTATTGCACGTTAAGTTAAAGATAACTAATCTTTTATCAGGAATTTTAGTAATGATTGGATTATATTCCATCAACCTAAGAATCATGGGTAGAGCCAATATTCCATTATTTACTCAAGAAACTATATTTTCTAATAGCTTACCTCCAGTTCTTATCGTTGCAATTTTTGTTTTTGTAGCAAAGCTTCTCTTAGACTTATTTTTTAAAACTAAACTAGGTTTTCTTTTAAGAGCCACTGGAGATAACCCTCAAATGGTAACCTCCCTCGGTATCGATATAGGAATGATGAAAATTATGGGTTTAATGCTCTCAAATGGTCTTGTAGCTTTATCAGGATCCATGATGGCACAGTACCAAAGATTCTCTGATGTTGGTATGGGAACAGGTATGATTATTATGGGATTAGCCGCTATTATTTTAGGAGAAGCCCTTTTAAAACGCTTTTCTTTTGTAACAGCTACTTCTATGGCATTGTTTGGAACTATTTTATATAGAACCACCATCGCCTCTGCTTTAAGATTAGGGCTGCCACCATCGGATTTAAAACTTATTACTTCAATTATTGTCATCACTGCCTTAGGTATAAATGGAAAAAAACTTCCCTTTAACCTTAATCTTAAATCCCTTATAAAAATAGGAGGTGTTCATAATGTTACAGGTGCGAAATCTAGTAAAAGTTTTCAATAAAGGAACTGTAAATGAAAGTATCCTATTTGATGGCTTAGGGATGGATATCCAAGAAGGTGACTTTATCACAATTATAGGCAGTAACGGTGCGGGAAAATCTTCTTTTTTAAACCTTGTAGCAGGAACCTTATCTAGTGATGAAGGAGCTATTACTTTGAAGGGCAAAGATATTACTAAGCTATGGGAGTTTCAGCGGACGAAATTATTTGGTAGGGTATTTCAGAATCCAACCTTAGGCACCTCACCTTCAATGACAGTTTTAGAAAATTTATCCATGGCCTATAATAAGGGGAAAAAGTTTAATCTGTCCTTAGGTGTCTCAAAAGACAATATCCCTTTTTTCATCGATCTATTATCTCAACTATCCCTTGGACTAGAGGATAAACTTCATACAGAAGTGGGGCTTTTATCAGGAGGACAAAGGCAGGCATTATCTCTTTTAATGGCCACGATGTCAAATCCACAGTTGCTGTTATTGGATGAGCATACAGCAGCTCTAGATCCTAAAACCTCCAAGACAATTATTGAGCTTACGGAAGCCATTGTATTAAAGAAAAAAATTACTACCTTGATGGTAACCCACAATTTAAATCAAGCTATATCCCTAGGTAATAGACTGCTTATGTTTCACAGGGGGAAAGTTGTACTGGATATTAAAGGAGAAGAAAAGAAAAGTCTTACCATTGAAAAGCTACTGGGATATTTTGAAGAAATTCAATCTAAAGAGGCTATTAGTGATGCTATGCTATTTTCTAACTTTTAGTCTGTATTACAGACAAACCAGATATTACCTAAAGGAAGAGCATGAATATATTCTCCTATGACAGAGGAAATATTCATGCTCTTCTCTTAAACATTATAAAAAGATTACTCCACACTATTCATTCCTGCCACATATCCAGTGGAGAATGCTATTTGTAAATTGTACCCTCCTGTTAAAGCATCCACATCCAAGACTTCACCAGCAAAAAACAATCCCTTGATTAACTTTGACTCCATGGTTGCAGGGTTTACCTCCTTTACAGCTATACCACCAGAAGTAACAATGGCATCTTTGACACTCCTCAACCGTAGAACTGTAATTTTAAATTCCTTTAATGCATTCATTAACTTATTTCTATCTTTTTTGATGAGTTGATTCATACTCATGCTATGATCAATATTTAGTTTATCTAATAAGCCTGTAATGAATTTTTTAGGCCAATACTCCGTTAAAATAGTAGAAATTTGTTTATTGCTATATTCTGATGAAATAAACCTTTCCTTTAATTCCTCCTGGGTAACTTTAGGGACAAAGTCTACAGAAATCTCATGTCCCTCTTGGGGCAAGTCCACTTTATTTAAATAGGTACTTAACTGAAATACAGAAGGACCAGAAATACCATAGTGTGTAAACAGTAGATCTCCATCAACAGCTATCGTCTTCTTTCCTATTCTTGTTTTAATGACAACGCTGTTAAGGGATATCCCCGTCATTTCAGTTAACCATTTTTCTCTAATTTCCATGGAGATTAAGCTAGGCTTTAATGAAGAAACACCATGACCTAAGGTTTTAGAAATAGTATGTCCTTCACCAGTACTACCAGTATGGGGATAAGATACACCACCTGTAGCTAGGATTACAGCATCACATAAAAACACTTTTTGGTCACTGGTTTTCACACCTACCACTTTGTTATCCTCCACCACAATATCCTTTGCCTCACACTGGAGATATATTTTCACCCTTTTCTCCTCTAGTAATTCTTCGAAAACTTTGATAACATCACCGGAATTATCGCTGACGGGAAATATCTTTCCCTTTTCTTCCACCTTAAGAGGACAACCTTTTCTTTCTATAAGTTCCATTAGTTCCTTACTAGTAAAAGCATTTAAGCTTTTATATAGAAACTTGCTATTAGAAACTACCTTTTCCATGATATCAGTAGGTGATCCACTATTGGTTACATTGCACCTACCGCCTCCAGTGATCCTTAGCTTTTTCCCTACCTCTGAGTTTTTTTCCATCAAAATTACATCACTACTGTTTTCAGCTGCTGTGATAGCCGCCATCATCCCTGCAGGACCTCCACCTATAATAATAACTTTTTTATTTTTCATCATATACACCCTTCTATTGTCTATTCATCTTATGTATTTATAGCTTAGAAATAATAAGTTGGCGAAATTGCTCCTCAAATCTCTTATCATCCTCTTTTGTCCTTTTTGGTATTTTTGTATATTTCTTATGTTTTCTTCTTATTTCCTGATTTATGTGTCTTTTCATCAATAAGCCATCTATATTTTCATTGGTGTATAACCACCCCTGTTGATTAATAGCCATAGATCCTTTACCAAGAGCCAAAGCAGCTACTCCATAGTCTTGAGTCACTACAATGTCACCCTTTACAGTATGATTAATAAGCACAATATCTGCCATATCCCTACCAGCATCAACCGTTATAACCTTTGCATAGTCATCCTGTACTTCATGACAAATACTCTTTACTATTACTAGCTCTATACCGTATTCCTTTGCCACCTTTGAGATGATTCCCTTTACCGGACATCCATCTGCATCCACCAGTATCTTCATCAGCCTCACCTAATTTTCTTTATATTATTTTCTTTAGTGCTGTATGTTTTCATTATAGCATATTTTTAAATTTTCCCAGTATTAATTTCTTCACTAAAACCATAGGTACTACACATAGTCTAGAGTGAACAAGTACTATGACTAGCAAATAGTAACCACTAGTGATAGAATTTTAAAAAACCCTTTAGAAGGCTTCTACCGTTTCTACAGGGTTTTTTTATATGTATCAATATGAATGTTGATTGGATCAAGATTTGATTTCATAATTATTATGCTCAAGGGAATGGTTGCTAGTGTCTACGAATGGTTAATATGAATTCATTAACTATCTTATCTTGTTTTTTAAGGCATCTTTCTTCCATTGATGTAAATATTCCCTAAGTTCCTTTACTGTACCTACAAAAATAATTGACTTCATTATTATCCCCCTCCGTATTCAAACGTATGTTCTATATATCTATATTATATATGAACATGTGTTCTGTGTAAAGAGGAATTTATTTAATTTTAATTTTTATACTTTATTTACTTTATTTACCACAACACTTTTTATGCTTTTTATTACTTCCACAAGGACATGCCTCATTTCTTCCTATCTTTCGATGTTTGTTTAAGTCTATTACTTTTCCCTGTTTATGTTCTGTAGAAAAATCATCAATAACAAGTGGTTTTATTGGATCCTCTATTATTCGGCTAACCTCTACAGGGGTATGACCCTTTAATTCCCACATACGAGTGTTATTATAAATGTCCGTAACTTTTCCTACCAACTGTTGGGTTATTTCAAGAGTTGGAGATGTTAAACGCTCTTGTAAATAATCCATTATAACATTATGATCTCCGCTGATTTTAATTAATGTAATACACTGCTGTAATATCTCTTCTGATTCTTCTATGGATAATCTATAATGTTTATTTAAAAAAGCAATAAAATCATTAATTTCTGGTGTTTGTTCCACATAACCTTTTGCTCCAGCCTTCAACAATTGCTCTTTTGTAAAGGAGTAATAATCTAAGTTAGATCGCATTTCTTGCCGCTGAGCCAGCTCTTTGCTGTCCCCAACACTATAATAGTAATAACCTTCTTTGTTATGACAAATTTCCTTATGATAGGTCATAGCCTTATTTATTACCTGAATATATTTTTTTAGATCTTCATTTCCTTTATTATCTTCTATTATAATTTTTTCAAGTGTATAAACATCAGTAATACCGTAATAGAATAGGGCACCTTTAGTTAATCCAATCCATTCTTCATTACGTTGAATACTTTTTTGCACAGTACTATCATCAAACTCTACAAAAGCTTCCATAATTTCTGTTGGCATAAATAAGCCTTTTACCCCTTGTTTTAACCCTGGAAAAATAAGCCCATGGGACTTGAAAAATTCTATCTTTTCTATATCCAAAGGCAATTTATCTGTAGTAACAAACCCGCCCCCATTATAAATTATTTTTGCTATATTGTATCTCTCAACATCAAAAAAATCAATTGTCTCTCTTACCTCTTCAGGTATAAGCTTTATTAATACCTCTATTAACTCTTGTTTTTTTAATTTGCTTATACTTTTTAATTCCAATTTTTTTCTTATTTCATCTATTTCCGCCTTGGTAAGTTCATTAAGAAAGGATGCTAAATTATTAGGAGGAACTATTTCTCTCCAAAGTCCATCGATTCTTTTTTGTCTGCGTTTCTCACAATCTTCCTTAAGTTTCTCTAAAGCCTCTACTAATTTTATTTTTTCCTCTGCATTCATATCCTCTTTATTTCCCCCTTTACCTCTTACTGGATATTTTTTCTATATTATTGGTATTCTACAGGCTAATACAAAAAACCTTTTAAAATCAAAAAAGAAGCTATGTTTTTCATAACTTCTTTTAGTATTATCATTTATGATAAGATTTATTATGAGTATGCTAAACTTCTATCTCTAGCATTACAGGACAATGGTCACTCCCCATAATGGAAGCATGGATTTCAGCAGCTTTTATCAAGTCCTGAAGTCTATTGGATACAACAAAATAATCAATTCTCCAACCTGCATTTCTTTGCCTTGCCTTTCTCATATAAGACCACCAGGTATATGCCTCTTCTTTGTCTGGATAAAGATGTCTAAAGGTATCTGTGAATCCAAAATCTAACAATTGTGTCATTTTTTCTCGTTCTTCATCACTAAACCCTGCACTTTTTCTATTTGTCTTTGGGTTTTTTAGATCTATTTCTTTATGGGCTACATTAAGATCACCACATAGTATCACAGGTTTTACAGCATCTAATTCTTTTAAATGATTCCTAAAAACATCCTCCCAAGCCATCCTATAGTCAAGTCGTGCAAGTTCTTGTTGTGAGTTAGGTGTATATACATTTACCAAGTAAAATTTGTCATATTCTAAAGTAATCACTCTTCCCTCTTGGTCATGCTCTTCCATTCCAAGTCCATATTTAACAGATACGGGCTCCTGTTTTGAAAACACAGCAGTTCCAGAATAACCTTTTTTCACTGCATAGTTCCAATATTGATTGTATCCCTCTAGGTTTAAATCAATTTGTCCTTCCTGCAATTTTGTTTCTTGAAGACAGAATATATCAGCATCTACCTCATTAAAATAATCTAAAAACCCTTTACCTACACAAGCTCTTAAACCATTAACATTCCAAGAAATTAATTTCATTTATACTACCTCCATAAATCAATGTATTTTTATGATCTCCTGTACTCTTTCAGGATAATCCGTAATAATTCCATCTATATCATATCTTAGTACTTCCTTAATATCCTCTTCTTCATTCACTGTCCACACCCATACTTCCCTGTCAGTTCTACGGGCATGTTTAATAAGTTTATTAGATAGCATGCTCTGCTCTATAGCATAGAAATCTACATCTAAAGCTGATAAATTTCCTGCAGCATAGTACATTATTTGACCTATTTTAATATCATCATTTAATTTTCTTACTTCCCTCAATATATTATAATCAAAAGATTGGATATAACACTCACTTACCATATTATAGTTTTCTATTACTTCCACTACATTTTGGGCCAATGCTTTAGCATCACCATAGGGCTTTATTTCAACAATTAGCTTCGTCTTTCCATCTACTACCTCCAACACCTCAGCTAAAGTAGGTATTTTTTCTCCCGCAAATTCACTTCCAAATAAGTGTCCAATATCTAGCTTTGAAATTTCCTCATAGGTCAAGTCAGAAACACGATTAGGAACCCCTGCCATTCTTCTAAGATCTATATCATGATTTAAAACAATAATTCCATCCTTTGTCTTTTGAACATCTATTTCAACAAAATCCACTTCCTTCGCTATAGCAGCTCTTACACTACTCAAGGAATTCTCTGGTGCCACAATAGGGTCTCCTCTATGGGCTGCAATTAAAATACTCCTACCTAGGTAAATAACATTTTCATTTACAACATAATTTATTAGAAAAGTACCCACTAAATTTGCTATCAATATACCTAATATAAGGGTTTTACGTCTATTTAATAGTGCCTGCAGCTTTTTCTCAATTTTTTTTAGTCCTTTACTTTCACAAACTAATAATCTGTCCTGCACTGCTATACCTTGTTCTTTAGAAAATTGATAATATAACCTTGTAAGAAATATTATATTTATAGGCAAAATTAACAGTGCAAAAACATAAGCTATAAAACCTGAAAATGTAATTAAATAATTTTGTAAAAAGTAGCTCGTTATCTCTATGCCCAACCAAGAAGGTATCAAAGTTATAGAAGAAATAATCAATAATCCTGCAGTTAAAAATACTAGATTTAATATAAATAATTTAAGTAGGATTTTAACTCTATTATGCTTTGTCAAAGCTAAACTACCAGCAATAGCATCTTTAGTGGATTTTCCTTCAATAATAATATTGTGCAGAGTAAAAATCCATCTAAGTGTAAGATAAATTACTATTAAAAAAGATGTTAAATATAGTATCATAAAAATCTTTGATTCCAATACCTTTTCTCTAATAAATAGAGGAAGATCAACATTTTCTACTAAAGATGAGGCCATTGGTATATCCATAAAGGGAATAAGAAATAGTTGGAAAAGTATTAAGTGTAATAATCCAAAACCAATTATTTTAGGGGTCTTTCTTATAGTTGTTACTAATGCATCAGAAATAAATATATTTTTTCTAAAATATTTCTTTTGAGCTATAACAATAAGTACCCCAAACTCAATAAATAATACGACAATAGACAAAATAGAAACAACAGCAAGTCCAACGATTCCCCTATAGCTTAAGACTATTTTAAATATATCACTATTTAATAAAACACCTGAACCCATAGCCGTAAGCATTCGATTAAAAACGTAGGAAATCATTGGTACGAAGATAAAATTTGTCATCAACATATATAAAAATATGAATATAATATATTTTTTATAG
Source organism: Clostridiaceae bacterium (assembly GCA_020832135.1). Classification (GTDB taxonomy): domain Bacteria; phylum Bacillota; class Clostridia; order Peptostreptococcales; family Natronincolaceae; genus JAFIFG01. The sequence goes on along the minus strand of JAFIFG010000123.1, from coordinate 76,335 downwards.
GTTCTTTTAAAGTCCCATAAACTGTTTTTAAATAGATCCAACATCTTTATCACCTTATTATAAAATGAGATTTAACCCATAGGGATTCTTACTTTTTCCTTTAATGTGTATACCCCTTTTTTTGATGTCTACACTATTTATTAGTATGGTTATGTCGTGACTTTTCCATTGCATTTGCCATCTCTAATAAAGATTCCTTAATATTTTCACTCATTTTCTCTAGATCTTCTTTTACAGACCTTCTGCTGGTCATGTTGAAGTGAATAGCTTCCTCTTTATTAAGATACCTGATTCCAAATCCATCCTCTACAACAGGTCCATACCCTGCTAATTCAATACCGTCAGTAGAACTTGTGCTAGTACAAACCACACTATGGGTTAGATTCTTATATCCCTTATCCATAAATATTTCAGGTATGGAATTTACACCTATACTTTTACCAAATAACTCATACATAGTTAAGAGACCTCGGAGGTGTGTATCAATACCTTCTCCAGTCCTACATTCATTTGCCCGCTCTACATGTCTTGCTGCAGCTTTCCTTAAAAAGGTTGCCTTGATTTCATTGTCGGATTCAGAAGATGTCATATGCTTAATAAATTCCATCGATTCTAAAGATACTCCATATAATACATCTATCCTTCCTTTTAAAAACATTCTCGTCATAATAGCTTCATAGGCACTATAGCACTTTCCATATAGCTTATACTGTGCCAATTGTAGTGCTAATTGAATAAAGGCATCGGGACTTACCTTAAAGGATTTAATTTTTTCCTTACCGAAGTCATCAAAGACTAACACCCTAGTTTGGGTATTTCCTATGTGATTATTGAAAGTACCTTTGGCATCTTTTATCATTTTTCTAACCCTATCATTTAAATTGAACTCTAACTTTTGAAACTGCTGTGGAGATTTCATTTCCTCTGTCAGACTAGTACTCTCAAGGTAATTATCAAGGTGTTCATAAACATATCTAATTAGCCTTGCCATAGGAGACCCGTCAATACCTGTATGTTCGATATTAATGCCGATTCTACCATTATTAAATACAATAAACTGCAAAGATTTATCTACCCATCTATTTATACCATTACCATGAAGTAGCAGTTTAGATGTCTCCTCTAGAGTGATTGCTTCTTCATCATCTAAAGAAAGAGTAAACGCACTATCGTCGATTGTTTTCATTAACTCTTCATTATCAGGGTGAATTTTCAGTAAAGTTTCTCTTCCTTTAGCCCATAAATTTCGTTCCATGGTGGTAAGGACTGCTATATTTTCATTGTCCACCTTATCTTGAGAAGCGATAATATCATCTAAATCTTTCTTTATTTCCCTTAAGGGTCTTATTTCCCCTAAGGCTGTCATAATATCCAAGGAAAATAAGCTTCCCTTATATAGAACAATGATATGCTTTTGATGAGGGGACGTCACCTTAAATTCATCCCTCTGTTCTTTAGGAATTCTAGTGGCAGAAAAAATTTTCCTATATTGCTCCATACAAAGAGGTTCACCCTTTTGTAAGTCCACCGTAAGAGTTTCACCTTCAATAAATGATTTAAATCTAAAGCTGCATATAGCAAGAGCTGCTGCTACATGAGTTTGAGAAAACTCTTCAGCCTTCTGTGTCTTTTCTAATAAATAAAACACATTACTGTTTATGGTTAAAGAGTACCTTGCATTTAAATATACATCGTACCAAAGGGGCACAGTCCAATTAGATAAGCTGTTTCTTTTGGCCCATTCATAAAGCTCATTTTGAAGTCTTTCTCCATCTCCTCCTAGAGAGGTAAAGTTTTTAACAACTTCCTTTGTCTTTTGAAATTCTTCCTCTGTAAGTAGTGGTTCAACCCATTCTATAAACTTTTTACATGTTTGATCTAATGTGGGTATTGGCTGATTTGATAAGTTGATCTGTTGATCAAATGTTTTTTTCATCTATTTCCTCCTTGTTAAACTTTTACCTTCCATGTGTTGCAAAGTTAGTCTAATTTTATTTTTCTCAGCTTACTACACCATACTGTTTACTATATTAACCTTTATAAGAATAAGGCATGCTTCTTATTAAAGGAACTTCTTTATAGGATGATTATTTTCCTGCTATTTTATAAAAAATAAAAAAGTCTTTCTTTAGAAGATTTAAAGGATGACTTTTTTGAAACCAATATACGGAAATTATAACTTATCCACAGATTAAAACAGTTTATAATTTCCTATTGGTTATAAGAAAAACTGCTGTGACACAGCAGTTTTTCTAAATTGTAATCAATATAGTTCTACCATTTTCGAGAAGCTCCTCCACCTCCTGAAGAGCCGCCTCCAAAGCCACCTCCAAAACCGCCTCCTCTTCGGGAGGATTTTGAACCGAAGCTTCCTCCACCGAAACCACCACTTCTATAGTGTCTATTTCTATAGGAATTCCTTCCATGACCTCTGACTACAGGAGGTCCACTGGTAGGTCCAGCATATTTTCCACTTAAAAGATCCCCTAAAAACCCATTTGCTACTTTAAACATATTACGTCTTGTTACTAGAGATGCAATTGCCATAAGTATTAACAGGGTAAATATTGTAGTGACCATCAATAAGAACATTTGAAAAAACGTTATGCCCTCATCTAAAGTAATGGGTGTAATTACATTCCCTGCTGTAAATATCTCATTGCTATCTATATCATACTCTGTAGCAATCTCTTGAACCAAAAGACTATAGGCTGTAGAAACCCCAGCACTGTAATCCCCTCTTTGGAAGTAGGGAATCATTTTATCTAAAATAGCTCCTACTTTACCATCATTAAGAGTTCCCTCTAATCCATAACCAACTTCAATACGAGTTTCCCTTTCCTCTTCTGCAATTAATAATAGTGCACCATTATTTTCATTAATATCTCCTATGCCCCATTCTCTAAATAAATGAACAACATACTCTTCTACAGACCTACCTTCTAAAGTAGGGATGGTTACCACCACAAGCTCCGCTGTTGTCTTTTCCTGCAGAACCCTACTCATATTTAACATATCCTTTTTTACTTCTGTAGAAAGTATCCCCGCATAATCTTGAATATATATGTCCTGTATTGGTGTTTGAAGGATGGATATACCATAAACACTCCCTAATGAAATCATAAGAAGTATTGAAATCAATAGCCATAGGCCTATCATTTTTCTTTTATTTGTCATTACCTTATCTCCTTTCTCTTCGATAATACTATTATACAAATGAAACTGTGCCTTATACACAGTTTCATTTGTATGGTAATCTTTTTTAGTTAAAATCCACAGTAGGTGCTTCAGATGCTTGGGGATTCATTTGGAAATATGGTTGTTTATCAAAACCAAATGTATTTGCGAAAAGATTAGTTGGAAAGCTTCTTATTTTCCCGTTAAATATCTCTACTACACCATTGTAATCTTGCCTTGCCACTGCTAGACGATTTTCTGTTCCTGCTAATTCATCCTGTAAGCGTATAAAATGCTCACTGGCTTTAAGTTCTGGATAATTTTCAGCAATTACCAGTAATCTGCTTAAGGCACCGGTTAATTGCTCATTAGCTTCAATCATATCCTCTCTATTACCACCTTGACCAATACGAGATCTCGCATCAGCAATTTGTGTGAAAATCTCTTCTTCATGAGAAGCATATCCTTTTGTTACTTCTACTAAATTTGGAATCAAATCATACCTTCTTTGTAATAGATTTTCTACCTGCATCCAACTAGAAGTCACTTCCTCTTCCATAGTAACCAATCCATTATAATTCCCTACAGCCCCTACAATTGGAATAGCAATTACTGCAACAATAATCGCAATAATAATTAGTGTTTTTTTCATTCTAATATCCTCCTTTTAAAAGTCATAAAACATTTATACTGTCTATTGCACATTACCTCTGCTAGCCATTATATTATATTTCAGTTAAAACTACTAGGATTTTGAAAAAAATTTTCTTTATATTCTATATTGTCTTTGCACATGAAACCTTGCCTCCATTTGATTGAATTACTATATCTGTTTTTCCTTTATCTCTTAATATCTCCTTCAATGCCCATCTAGCCATGTTAAGTCTAGATTTAATTGTTTCTAATGGTATATCAAGTATCTCAGCTATTTCACTATAGGCTAATTTCTGTAGATCACGAAGTACAATAATAATACGTTGGTCTTCTGGAAGCTTTACTATAGCCTCCCTTACTCCGCCTTTAAGTAACGAATTTTTCAGTGCTTTTTTTTCAGCATTGAATTGCAAACAGTTATTTATCGTAAGCCTATATAGCCATGAAGAAAAGGATACATCTTCTTTAAAGTCCCCTATAGACATATACACCTTTGTCAGTACCTCTATAGAGATATTCATAGCCGCATCTTTATTCAATGTTATATTATAGGCTAAATTATATATCTCTTTCTCATATGCTTCTACAAGTATTTTAAAGGCTAACTCATCACCTTTTTTTACTTTGCTAATTAACTTTGCTTCCCCTTTATTCATAATAAGTCTCCTTTATCTAGCCACTATATAATGAACTGTTCATCTAATATATCTATTTAAAATAAGTAAACTTTCTCCATATCCACTCAACGGGCCCAAAAGCAAAATGTTTAAACCAAATGGTACTGAACACCATCTGAAAGCTAAAGAAGGCTATGGTAAAAATCATACCTGCAAAAATTCCCATTTCCCCTATTAACCCCAACCCATATCCGTAGAACACAAAAGAACAAGCTATGCATTGTATTAAGTAGTTTGTAAGACTCATTCTACCTATATATTGTAATGGTGTTAACATCTCCTTAACCCTCTCTTTTTTTAGTAATATTGTCAAAGAGGTAATATAAAATAAAGATATTGCCACTGTCCCTATTTCATAAAACAAAGAGAAAAGCATCGAAGTTTGCAGAGAAGCAACATTCCCTATAAGGGGATATCCTGCCAGAACACAGCCTAATGTAGCCACTCCACCTATCACACCAGTTATCTTCCATATCTTTTTTATTAGGCTTTCATTTTTATTAATATCTTCAAAAACATTTAGTTTGCCAAACAATACACCGATTAAGAACATTGCTAAGGTTTTAGGTATTATAAATAGTAAATATCCCGCTACAAACATGATTTCATAAATTACTCTGTATCTTACCATATCTATGTAGGTTCCATTACTATAAATATCAAAAGACTCTGCTACCCATTCATTGTAGGAAAAATAATCTGCATTTTGAAAATGTGCTTGCAATGCTGCTGGTGAAGCTGAAAATGCCGTAACTGCTAATAAAGTAGATAAACATAATAAAATTACAATCCACCGTTTAATGCTTTTTATAGACTTTTTCCTGAATCCTATTAAAATAAATCCCCCTAAACCATATACATGAAGTATATCGCCATACCATACCAATCCTAGATTCAAAAGTCCAAAGACAAATAATGCAAACATCCGCTTTCTAAACAACGACTTTGGTGATAAACCCTTTTCTTCAGCTCTTTTCATAAAAATATAAAACCCTAACCCATATAAAAATGAGAAAATTGTATAGAATTTCCCTTCAGCAAATAATTGTATAAATATAGCTGCTATTCTATCTACAAGGGAGTTTATATTAAGTGGATTCGTCATAACTGTAAGCCCTGAGACGGCATTTGCAAAGGGAATTTGACTAAAGTACACGACATTCACCAATAGTACACCAAATAGAGCAAAACCTCTAATAATATCTATTTCTTTAATTCTATTTTTCTCTGTAATAGGACTGTGTGTAGATTTTATACTTTGCATATAACAATACCTCCTTGTTAATCACCATAAATTCTTCTACATTTATTATAATTAACATGGAGGTAATATGGTTAGTGACTGTAGTCATAATCTTAGTCACATATTATAGATCATATTGTTTAAAGAATAAAACCGCCTTTGTTCTATCCTTTATGCCGATTTTACTGTACATGGTACTTATGTAATTTTTAACAGTACCCTCTGTAATAAAGAGTTTAGATGCTATTTGCTTATTAGTAAGGCCCTCCACCATTAGCCCCGCAATTTCTATTTCTCTTTTAGAAAGTTCATCATCTATATCCATACTTTTATAATTCTTCCGATCATCATTATTAAGCTTTCCAACCAATTTAGCTGCTATAGCTCCCGGTATTAAAAGTGTTCCATGATGTGCATCCCTAATTGCATCTATTAATTTATCACCATCTATGTCCTTTAGAAGATAACCACTTGCTCCATAGGATAGTGCATCCATAATATATTCGTCATCATCAAAGGTTGTAAGAATGATAATAATTGTATCAGGGAAATCATGTTTTATTAATTTAGTAGCCTCAACACCGTTCATTTCAGGCATTCTAATATCCATCAGTATCACATCAGGAGAATATAGCTTCGTCTTTTCTATAGCCTCTACACCATTTTGACAGGTGGCTACAACCTCAATATCCTCCTCCAAATCAATAATAGTCTTCAGCCCATCCCGCATCAAATTTTGATCATCCACAATTAATACTTTTATTTTTTTCATATATACCATCCTTCATTGGTAATTTTATTGAAAGGGTAAAACCTTCTTCACGAGATGAGTCCGCCCACAAGGTTCCTTGCAATGCTTCAACTCGTTCCTTCATGGACCTTAGTCCGAACCCAAAGTGAACTGTGCTCGTTCCTATCCCATTATTTTTTAGTATAAATTCAAAGCTATCTTCACTTTCATTTAAAATAAAAAAGAATTTTCTGCCGTCGCCATGTTTAATGCCGTTGGTTAATCCCTCCTGCAGAGCTCTTAAAAATACCTTCTTATAGTTTGAAGTAAGCTCATGATTTATGGATATCTTATGTTCAACTATAATACCAGTATGTTTCTCTGTTTCTTTCATAAGATTTTCCAAAGCTTTTTCAAAGTCTATAATATCCTCTTGATGCTTTATTGCTCTGACTGAAATTCTTATATCATTTAAGCCTTTCCTCACCTGTTCCTGTGCTAAGGACAACTTTTCCTTAGCTAGATTCAGATCTTTATTCAGTAATCTTTTGGAGGCCTCCAATTCTACCAATACAGTAGTTAGTGTGTGTCCAACCGTATCATGAATTTCATGGGCAATTCTATTTCTTTCCTTCACTACTGCCATATCCTCTAGAGCTTTGGAGGTTTCTTGAAGTTTTTTATTTTTATCCTCTAACTCCTGTAGGGTATCAGAAATTATTTTTCTTTGATTAACCTGGTACCTTAGCAAATAAGTAACTAAAGAAACAAAGATAAATCCTGTGCCACTAAAAAGAAAAGTCTGTATGAAATTAGAAATATGCCACGGTCCTTGTGCTATAGAGCTTACAGTAGCATAAGTTACCATTGCTACTATCGTTACAAAAAACCCAAATTTGCCATCATGAAATAAAATAGAGTCTCCCACCAGTATAAAGAAGTAAATCAAAGAAGCACCGGTGATATCAAAAAGGGTTATTAAAGTTACAATCACCAACTCAACAAAGATAGCAGCCGATTTATATTTAACATAGTCATCTTTTTCATATACTAAAAAGCTTCTAAATAATAAGGAACTTAATAAGAAGATGGATAGAATTAATATAGTTGTTTGATAATGATCACTTCTAGTAACAGTAATAATAAAGACAAAAATAAAAGAAATAAATGTTATAATATCCGAGAACTTTTTTGTTGTTTTATCCATTCCTACACCTCTAATAGTTACTAATTTACATATATATGATAATATACTTCAATAATAAATTTGTTTTTTATACTTAAGTCCATTTTTTATTATAGCATAAAAACTACTCAAAAAAAATACAAAAGACTTTAGATAGGCTTCAAAACCTACTAAAGTCTTATTTTATTAATTTATTTCTGTTTATAATCCAATCCAATATCCTCTAATACTCTTTCTACTGCACTATCTGCTTCTTCCTCACCAGCAATGGGGGCAGTCATTCCAAAGAAACCCCCTCCTTTACCTTCTAACCAATCAATAAATTCATCCCAAAGTTCTTCTTGCTTCTCACCCTCTGGAAGATTGATAATACCACTAATCTTCATAGCATTTTCTGATACTAATGGTTGTTCATCCTTCGTAAATTCCCTCCTGTTTCGTATATGGCCAATACCTATCTCTGGACTATTAAAGTACAACTTGCTTCCTTATGCCTTGCATAGCCTAAGTTATTAACATACTCTTTCTTTTTTAAACATTCATTGTTTACTTGAAACCAGGAGAACCCACTTCTATTATATTAACTTCTATTTCATTATTTTCTTTAATAAATTTAATGTCTTAGGATAGGGAGGGTATTTAAATTTAATATCAAACAATGTAGAACTTCTTAAAATACTTTTTCTATGACTAAAGACATCAAAGCTTGCTTTTCCATGATAAGCACCCATACCACTTGGCCCCACTCCTCCAAAAGGAAGGTAAGGAGAAGCTAAGTGCATAATTGTATCATTAACACAACCTCCACCGAAGGAAAGATTGTCTATTACCTCTTTTTCTATATGCTTATTTTTAGTAAATACATATAGTGCTAAAGGCTTAGCAAAGTTTCTAATTTTATCTATCACTTCATCTATAGAATGGTATTCTAGTATAGGTAAAATCGGCCCAAAAATCTCATCCTCCATCACAGCATCTTCCCATGTAACACCCGCCATGATGGTTGGTGCAATATACCTTTGCTCTGGATCTACTTCACCGCCAAAGAGGATCTTATCCTTCACCAATAAATTACTTAATCGATGCAAATGTTTATGATTAATAATCCTTACATAATCTTCACTTTCCTTAGGATCCTCTCCAAAAAAATTTTTAATAGTATCCTTCATATACTGAATTAATTCTTCCTTTACTGCTGTATGCACATATACATAATCGGGAGCAACACAGGTTTGTCCTGCATTTAAAAATTTTCCCCATATAATTTTTTTAGCTGCCTTTTTTAGATCTACATCTTTATCAACAATACAAGGACTTTTTCCTCCCAACTCTAGTGTCACAGGAGTAAGATGTTTGGCAGCTGCCTCCATGACAATTTTGCCAACAGGAATACTTCCAGTAAAGAAAATATAATCAAAGTTCTCTTCTAAGAGCCTTTCGTTGACATCCTTACCACCTTCTATTACAGCAACAAATTTTTCCTCAAAATACTCCTCTATCAAGTTCACCAATACCTTAGCTGTATGGGTTGCATACTCTGAAGGCTTTAGTATACAACAGTTTCCTGCTGCAATGCCTCCGATAAGAGGGGCAATCATAAGTTGAAAGGGATAATTCCATGGTGCCATAATTAAAACTACACCGTAGGGTTCAGCATAAATATAACTGCGGGATAAAAAGTGTGTAAATGGAGTCTTTACTTTTTCAGATTTTGCCCAAGCCTTAAGATGCTTTACGGTATGAGTAATTTCAGTTAACACTACCCCCACTTCTGTTTCGTAGGCTTCAAAGGCTGACTTATTTAAATCCTTTTTCAAGGCCTCTAATATTCTATCTTCATACTTTAGGACCGCTTGCTTCAGTACACTTAACTGCTTCATACGAAATGATACATCCTTTGTTGCACCAGTATAAAAATAGCTCTGCTGCTTTTTTCTTATCTTTTTAATGTCCTTCATGTCCACCCTCTTTTCTACCATTGCTTTTATTACTTCTATTTTACCACTGTTTTTAAATAATTAACGTTATATTTTGTGGGATTTTTCTTAAAGTTCATAAGGCTATTTCTACTTAATGCTTGTCCTTCAAATTACACATAGAACATTTAAAGAAGCACAATTTATGTTATCCTTCTAACAACTATTAATTTTTCCTATGCAAGAATGGTTATCAATAGATATATTCTATTTCTATTCTCTATCTTACTGTGTTAATATTATGTCATAAAAAGGTATAGCTTGATACATGCTATGTATCCATATTATAGGAGGTTTTTAAAAATGAAAAAAGAAGTCAGTATTAGTAAAGTTAGAGAAGATGCAGAAGAACTTTTTAGAAAAGGAGAGTTTTATTGCTCAGAGGCAATTGTCAGTGCAATAAGATCTAATATAGATCCTGATATGCCAGAACAAATAATCGCTATGGCTTCAGGTTTTCCAGTAGGTATCGGTAAATCAAAGTGTGTCTGTGGTGCGGTTTCGGGTGGTGTTATGTCTCTAGGATACTTTTTAGGAAGAACCAAAGGTTCAAACCCTCAAGATCCAAAGAGTGTACAAACATTAGAAGTTGCCAATGAGCTTCAAGAGAGTTTTAAAAACAACCACAAAGTTTTATGCTGTAAAGTCCTTACTCATGGAATGGATATGGCTTCAGGTGAGCATAAATCACAATGTGTTTCTTTTACAGGTGAGATAGCAGAAAAAACTGCAGAAATCATAGTTAGAGAATTAAACCTTGTAAATGCTGATAATGTTGTAACTACCGAAGGTTAATGGAGGGATGACAATGAATCAGGTTATTAAGAAAACACCTGTACCTATGGCGGGTTTAATGCTAGGTTTAGCAGCAACAGGTAATCTAGTTCTATCCTATGGAAGTATGTACAGAAATATTTTTGGTGCCCTATCTTCTATATTATTAATTCTGCTTGTTATAAAAATATTTAAATATCCAAAGGGTGTAATAGAAAGTTTTGATAATCCTGTTGTAGCCAGTGTAGCACCAACTTTTTCTATGGGAATTATGCTTTTATCCACCTATATTAGGCCTTATCTTGCTACTTTAGCTTATGGTACTTGGATTGTTGGCTTACTTTTACACGTTGTCCTAATAATTTATTTCACAAAAAAACATCTTCTTACTTTTAAAATAAAAAAGGTATTTCCTAGCTACTTTGTTGTTTACGTTGGTATTGTAGTTGCTAGTGTAACAGCACCAGCTTATAATTTAATAAACCTTGGTCAATATATCTTTTGGTTTGGATTTATCGCTTATTTAGCACTACTCCCAATTGTTTTGTACAGAGTTGTAAAAGTAAAAGAAATTCCAGAGCCTGCAATGCCCACTATGATTATCCTTGCAGCACCCGCTAGTCTTTGCTTAGCTGGATATATGAACTCTTTTCCAGAGAAGAATATGGCGATGGTTGGATTCTTACTAGCTTTATCATTAGCTATGCTATTGGTTGCACTTTTGCAGATGCCAAAACTGTTAAGGCTTAAATTCTATCCAAGTTATTCGGCTTTTACTTTTCCAATTGTTATCAGTGCCATTGCTGCAAAACTAACGAATGGATTTTTTATGAAAGCTAATATTCAAATGCCCATATTAAACTATATTGTAAAATTACAGGAATTTATGGCTGTCTTCATAGTAATCTATGTTTTAATAAGATATACTGAATTTCTTTTAAGAAAAGATGAGGTCAAGACTCAAGTAAGCTCTAATAAAGCAAGTATCTAAAGTATAATTAATAACCCACCTTAACTGTATACAGTTAAGGTGGGTTATTAATTATACATAATTTAGCAGGAATTTGGTAATATCTGTTGAATGTAATATATAGATAGATAATAAAGTAAAATTTCAGGAAAGGAGATTAGTGTATAGACTAGGATTGTAAAAAATTTGCCTTTATAAAATATGAGTTTAAAGAAAGGAGACAGAACTAATGAAAAATTTAGGTTTATTACCAAGAATTATTTTAGGTATCATCGGAGGTACGATTATAGGTCTTATATTTCCTCAATGGATTGGAAACATTTTATTTACCTTTACAACATTATTTGGCTCTTTACTAAGTTATATTGTGCCACTTATTATCATTGGATTTATTATACCTGGTATTGCTGAATTAGGAGCAAAAGCCGGTAAGCTTTTAGGATCTACCGTGGCTCTAGCCTATGTATCTACTACCATAGCTGGCATCGCCTCTTTCTTTATAGCTATGTTGTTAATACCTTCAATTATTGGTAGCACAACTGCTGTAGGTACTGATGGATCTGGTCTAGAAGCTATTATAAAATTAGATATTCCTCCAATTATGGGAGTGATGACAGCTTTAGTAACAGCCTTTATATTCGGTTTAGGAATTAATTTCTTAAAGCATAATAAAGCGCAAGAGACTTTGTATAATTTTATGGAGGAATTTAGGTTTATTATCGTAAGTGTTATTGAAAAAGTAATTATTCCTCTGCTACCTTTCCATATTGCAGGTATTTTTGCTGATATGGCAGCATCTGGAGATGCTTTTGCGACATTAACAGTTTTTGGTCAAGTTTTTGTATTGATTATTGCTATGCATCTAGCTTATTTAGTTGTAATTTATATGGTTGCCAGTACTAGAAGTGGAATAAATCCGTTTAAAGCTTTAAAAAATATGATACCAGCCTACACTACAGCATTAGGTACCATGTCAAGTGCAGCAACTATACCGGTAACCCTTAAAAGTGCAAAGTCTAATGGAGTATCAGAAAGAATAGCTGACTTTGTTATACCTCTTTCTGCAACAATTCACTTAGCAGGAAGTACTATAACTTTAGTTGCTTGCTCTGTTGCCGTATTGGTGTTAAACGGTGGTTCTCCATCCTTTGTAGAGTTTTTCCCTTTCATCATGCTACTAGGAGTAACCATGGTTGCCGCTCCAGGAGTTCCAGGTGGAGCTGTTATGGCTGCGCTAGGTCTTTTATCTAGCATTTTAGGGTTTACAGAAGCTCAAACAACTTTAATGATTGCACTATATATGGCTCAAGATGGCTTTGGAACTGCTTGTAATGTTACTGGTGATGGAGCTATTTCTCTACTAGTGGACTCATTTGCTAAAGACAACACTAAATCCAGTTCCTCGTCTTAGTTAACACATTAAATTTACTATTATCATAGTTGTAATACAATAAAAAACTCCTATTAACGAAATGGTACGTAATAGGAGTTTTTGCTATTAGTCAAGTATCCATAGCTAAGCCGGTACCATTCCTTTAATATTTTGTCGTCCCCAGTGACGATGTTGGGAGACGGCATTAATGAATTCCTGACTAAATTGTCCCATATCGGTGGTATTTTGAATTGTCACTACCCCAAGTTCTGTAACCAATTGTCCCTGTGTCTCTGCACCAGCGGTTTTTACCCCTTGGATAGAAGATGCTGTCAGTAGCTCTACACCTTCATTGGTGGCACCGATAGCCTTTGCATGCTTGAAGGCTTCATTAACAAAATGTAGAGAATCTCCTTGTAGTACTAAAGTATCTACATTTTTTCGTCCTCCAGTGATATAGACTGCATCATATATAATGGAAGCAGATGTTGTATAGGTTTTGTTTACCTCTAACTGTTGACCCTCTACACTTGTAAGCATACCTAGATTTTTACTGATGATTTTCACATGTACTCCAGCCGCCTCCATAGCCACCTTCACCTGTGTTACTTCATCAAAATTAAATCCATTCTCTGCTAAAACTGCTACTTTTCTACTCTGGGCAATTTTCTTGGTGTTCTCTTGACTTACAGCTGACGAAGCATCAGTAACACCAGTGCCTCCAGGACTCGCCGGTGGATTTGCACCAATACCAGCAGCAATTTGTATTGCTAAATCTCCATCTACATTATTAAACATATCCACTACCCTCTGCTGAATCCCCTTATCAACAACGTTCCCCACCTCAAAATGGAAGGCATCAATGATATGCTGTTTTTCTGGAGGTGACATACTGTTCCAGAAAAGGGTTGCCTGACGATAATGATCCTGGAAGCTTTCACTGCGTTGACGAACCTTTCTACCCTCTACCTTTTCAGCATAATGCACATATCCACCCTCTTGATCAGAAGCAGGTTCTGGTGCATTATTTTGAAGAGAGTTAGGAGAATAACTAACAGCACCACGATCAATAGTCATACGATGATATCCGTCCCTCTGATTATTGTGGATAGGAGCCACTGGTCGATTGATAGGAATCTCATGGAAATTAGGTCCACCTAAGCGAATAAGCTGTGTATCCAAATAAGAAAAAAGTCGCCCCTGTAATAATGGATCGTTACTAAAGTCAATTCCTGGTACAATGTGACCAGGGTGAAAAGCTGCCTGCTCCGTTTCTGCAAAAAAGTTTTCCACGTTACGATTTAGTATCATTTTTCCAATTGGTTTTACAGGAATAAGCTCCTCTGGCCAAAATTTAGTAGGGTCTAAGATATCGAAATCAAAATTAAATTCCTCCTCTTCCTCCAACATCTGTACTCCTAATTCATACTCAGGGTACTGTCCCATATTGATGGCATCCCATAGATCTTTTCTATGGAAATCAGGGTCCTTACCCGCCAGTTTTTGAGCTTCATCCCATACTAGAGAATGTACCCCCAGTAGAGGCTTCCAATGAAACTTCACAAAACGAGCCTTTCCTTCTTCATTGACAAATCTAAATGTATTAACTCCAAAACCCTCCATCATGCGGAAGCTTCTAGGTATTGCCCTGTCAGATAATAACCACATGATCATATGGGCCGTCTCAGGAGTATTGACAACAAAATCCCAGAAAGTATCGTGGGCAGCAGAAGCCTGAGGGATTTCATTGTGGGGCTCTGGTTTAATCGAATGAACGACATCAGGAAATTTGATGGCATCCTGAATAAAAAAGATAGGAATATTGTTTCCTACTAAATCGTAGTTGCCATCCTCTGTATAAAACTTAGTGGCAAAACCCCGTACATCCCGTACGGTATCAGCTGAACCTTTAGACCCTACTACAGTAGAAAAACGTACAAAAACAGGAGTCTTCTTTGAAGGGTCCTGCAGGAACTTTGCCTTAGTAAACTCCGTCATAGGTTCATAGACTTGAAAATACCCGTGGGCACCAAATCCCCGGGCATGAACAACACGCTCTGGAATTCGTTCATGATCAAAATGAGTAAGTTTTTCTCTAAAGTGAAAATCCTCCATCAAGGTGGGTCCCCTAGTACCAGCCTTCAAAGAGTCATCAGTGTTGGATACTTTTCCACCTTGGTTGGTGGTAAGTTTACTACCTTTGTGCTCTACACGAAAGGTATCTAGTTGTGCTTGTTTATCCTGTTGTCCAGTCATATTATCTTTCTCCATTTCTCTCCATCCATCCTTTCAACATAGATTTCGAAATCCTTATTTATTATATTCAGCCTTAGTGTGTCCTCCACCTTATAGTTATATGTAATAATACCCCTCTAACAAATAGATTGTTTTTCTACTATTCTTTGTATAGATGTGGTGTCTACCAATCACCCCTTGATCATTGTATTGAGCTTACTTAAAATACAGGATTTACTAGCAACACAACTGAAGAAATAATGATAAAATATAATTATCACTAAAGATAAGAGGTGTGTATATGAAACACATTTTACAATTTTTATCTAAGTATTCCAGTACCCAACAAAAATCTAAAAAAGACAACCGCTTGGGTTATCTTTTGTTGGCAAATCACATTAGGATTACTACTACACTAAAGAGTAATTTTCGTGGGTATACTCGATAGTTGTAAAAAAAGGTTGAAATAAACAAATAAATAAGTAGGTGTAAAAATGAAACGGTCTCTCCTTGTTGGTGGTATTCTTGTTTTAATTATGATATTTGTTATACTTGGTTTTTCCCAATCTATAAAACAAGTTATAGATCCTCGATATATTTTATTAGTTTTATTAACGATTTTAGGCTCTATTATTTTTATTTTTAGTTATTTAGATTTTAAAAGTTATTCTATTGGTGAAAACCTTGCGGATATAGTCATTTCTATCCTAACTGGCACCTTTGGCATTACAAATGTATTTGGTTTATTACTTGGCTTATTCTTTGTCATTATAGGAGTTTTAGGCTTTGTACATGGTCCTGATTGGTTGGGGATGAAAGGGTTTTAAAATAGTATATTTCTTACCATTACAAAGCGCCAGTAATTTTTACTGGCGCTTTGTAATGGTAAGTTTTATCTATAAATAAGAAATTCGCTCTCACACTCACCACACTTGTGCATTGCTTTTGTAGCTATGTTTAGTGTTACTACCTCACTGTCCTCCAGTGCTTCTGCCTTTATGTCAATAATATCATCACATTTACAATAAGGACATTCTTGTTTACCAGTGGTTTTACAGTCCACGATTATTCCCCCCCTTCCATTTTCATTTTTTATATAATACACTATTGGAGGCTGTCCTTATGATGATGCTTGTTGTCAAAGGACAAACCCTGTGTATTACTAGTTTTACATTATACTACTGGCACCCTTTAAATATTCATAATAATTTATTATTTTAGGAAGTATCTATTGATATTATCTTATATCCTAAAAAATCTTACTAATAAATATACCCTTGATTTTCATTTTTAAACATATGCTTTTATAGATTTAAAAAATAATAACTATTTAAAAGATACTCCTCTTTGTATTTTTTCGCTAGTCTCCTCAAGAACTTTTTTGCTTTAATTAAATCTCCACTCTTCTTAAAATTAAAAAAACTACTTTTTTCCTTTAATGTAGCTTTATGTTTAAAGTAGCTCCATGCATGCTCCAGTGTATTCCCATAACTACCTTGATCCTCAGGAAGGGATAAAGCCTCATCAATTCTGCTGTAGAAAGCTAATGGACCCTTCTCAGTTCTAATAATACTACTACATTCCTTATAGTGACGATAACTCTTTTCCATTACAACATACTTGTATTTTGCCCACTGTTGTTGCAATATTTTTTTATCTGTTCCCTCCATCACATGGATGCACTTTAAGGCTGATAAATCCTTATCCTTTACCTCTAGCATTATATCTGGCCTATATACAGCTACATCTTCATAAAATTCCTTAAAGTTATTTGTTATTACAAAATCCGAATGTGCTCCTAATTTCTTTCCAGCTGCAGCATCAGAATAATGAAGCTTCATAGCTCCATCTAAGCTACTCCAAGTAGCATTAACCTCCTTTAAAATTTCTAAAACCTCCTCACTCATGGATGGATTACACTGATGATGAAGTATGTCAAATACTACAGGAATATGAATAGCATTACTGACAGATAAAACTTCCTGTATATTAAAGGATCTTTCATCATTCTCTATAATTAGTCTCTTTTTTGCCGATGCTGAAAGTCGATGAAAATTCCTAATGAAATTCTCCATAGCTTCTTTTTTATTGCCGTAGACACCTCCAATATGCAATACAATTTTAGAAGTATAATCCACTTCTAAAGCATCAAGAAAAGCTGTATGATATTCTACATCTCTAATAGCATTTATTACTACATCCTCTTTAGGGGAATTTAAAACAGTATATTGTCCTGGGTGCATTGAAACCCTTAAATCATTTGCTTTAATATATTGACCAATCTCATTTAGTTCTTGCTGAAAAATTTTAGCCCAAGGAACATCATTGATATCATGACTTCCAAAGGGTACAATATCAGAACTAATTCGGAAAAGACGAACGTTATTTTTTACGTTATATTTCAATATTTCTATTAAATCCTTTAAATTCAATGCTAAAGTATCTATAAATTTTTCTTCAGAAAAATGCTTAAGTAATAAGCGTCTATTGGTGGAATGTTTTGTTCCTAGTGCAATACAGGCATAACCTATTCTCATTATTTCGCCCTCCTTCTTCTCCTTCCTTATACCCATTTTTCCCATCTGTCCAACAATTATGAAAAGCTCAAAAAATAATAAAGTAGCCTCCCAAAGGAGACTACTATGAAAAATTTATCCAACTTGTTTTGTAATACTATCTTCTAAGGCTAAGGAAAGTTGATCTGAGCAGGATGTCATTTTTCCCCCACAGTCAATGCCCCTTAATTTTTCGATTGCTTCTTCAACCTCCATACCTTCTACTAGCTTGCTTATGGCTTGTAGATTACCAGAACATCCTCCGTAGAAGGAAACACCCTTTACTAACCCATCCTCGATGGAAAAATCAATTTGCTGTGCACATATGCCTCTTGTTCTATAAGAATACATCACTAATCCCCTTTCTATATGATTGCTATGAATTATTTTATATGTAAAAACAGTCCTTTAAAATAATAACCAATTCTAGGGGGATTGTCAACAATACATCATCTCATATCCTCTTTAGTATAATAGGCAATACCAATAGCACCAGGCCCAACGTGTAATCCGATTACTGGTCCTATATCCTGTATTTTGATATCCACTTCTACACTTTCTTTTATTTTGTTAACTACATCTTCTGCCTCATGATAGCAGTTGATGTGGTGTACTACTATTTCCCCTACCCCATATGTCTCAATATCTTTTAGCATTTTTTCCACCATAGCTAATATAGCTTTTTTCTTTTTTCTTACTTTTTTAAATACTGTCGTTACACCATCCTCTACTGTTAAAATAGGTATGATTTTAAATAGATTCCCTATAATAGCATTTGCTTTTCCGATTCTCCCGCCCTTTTCTAGGTACTCTAAATTATCAGGTATAAATAAAAATCTACTTCTACTAATATTGTTCTCAACAACTTTTTTAACCTCTTCTAAGGTTTTATTTTCCTTAGCAGCTCTAGCGGCTTCTATGGCAGCAAAGCCTAGTTGCATACAATTGGACCGAGAATCCATGATTTCTATCTTTGCATCGGGATATTTTTCTAGAATCATATCCTTTGTCATGTGGGCTGTTGCATATGTACCACTCATATCAGAGGACAGAAAAATCCCCACTAAGCTATGTCCTTGCTTTACCACATCCTCCATCTCATCGTACAGATCCCCTATAGATGGCTGGGAGGATTTTGGTATTCCCTTTTCCTTCATCATTTTGTAAAACATTTCATTGTTTATATTGGTTTCTTTAAAGGTATTATCTGGAAACTCCACATTTAAGGAGACGGTTCTTATATCTAAGTCAGCTTTTGTGGTTTCATCAATGTAGCTTGTGCTATCAGTTAAAATCTTAACTGTCATATACCCATCCCTCCAAGTTATGTTTTTTTATATAAATATAAAATTTTTTATAGTTTTTATTTTATCATAGATAACTTAGTAAATTAAGTTTATAGTAGCATTTATGTCTAAAATTTATATTACCAAGCAAAATTAAATGAAAACTACAAGGAGAAATGTCTGCAATTGTAGAAATGAGTCATGACTATAAAAGCCGCACTATTTTCAAGTGCGGCTTTAGTGGCATCTTACTGATTTATTAGTTCTATCAATTTTTCCTCAATAAAATCTAATAATAGTGTATCTCCAATGGTGACTTTATTTTCTTCGTATAGGTCTGGCTTGACCCTAAAGAAATTAATGATAAGCTTATTTTCTATAATTAGATATTCAAATTGATGACCTGGAACAAACAACACTTCTATTTCCTCATATTTTGATGCTTTAGCTTTCTCGTTAATAGTTTCTATCATAGCATCTAGGTTCAATACCTTTAATGGAGTCACCATCATATTGGTATATTCTAAGTCCTCCATCATCCACATGTTGTTATTCCAAAATACTCTTTCTTTTTTTACTGAGCTTTGAAAGGGTTCTCTATTGGATATAGCACTTAGTGTCTTTCTTATGGACTCTGGGTTAAATTCATTATCATACATATATTGCATTTCTGGCAAACCAGCAAGGTTGTTAAGATAGGCTTCTCCTACCTTTTCTCGGTCATTAGTTGCTTGCCAGAAATAAAGCATGGCTTCTATAGCATCTAGTTTCATTTTTACTCTCTTCATCTCATCAACACTCCTTTGTTAAATTTATTATTACCTAAATCTATGATAACATGAAGACCGATAAATTTACTAACCATGTTTGTTTAATTTTTATGAAATGTATAGGGTTGTTTTCAAAACAAATAATAGAAACAATATGAAGAAGTTTACATTTGATTTTTTAGGAGGTTTTATATAAATGTATGATGGACTACCTCATTATATAAAGGATCAAGCCTTAAATGAAGGAGCCTTACTCGTTGGGTTTACAAAAATAAGAAGAGTAGAGCCAGTAATTATACTTGGCTTCCCCTTTACCGATACTTGGTTTTTTAAACATCCCTTAAAAATTTCAAAATTACTCGGTAAAACCTCTACCGCAAGCAAACATGTTCAGGATGTAGTAGCTGAAATTTTAAAGTCTGAGGGTTATAGGGCTGAATATAAAACCATTTGGTCTTTATATGGTGACTTCCGTCCCTTGGCTGTTTCCGCTGGACTTGGGGAATGGGGTAGAAATGGTATTATAGTGAATAAGGAACATGGGTCAGGTCTACTTTTTGCAGCCATCTTTACAAATATCCCCTTAGAGGTAAGTATACCTAAATCTAGAGAGAAACAGTATATGCAAGAACACTGTACAAATTGCCAGCAGTGTATAAGTTCATGTCCCGCCAATGCTTTTGAAGATAATAGATTTCACACCTATCGTTGTCTTCCTTATGCTGTTAAAGGTTGTGCTGAATGCTTGAAGATATGCAAAAAAAAACCATCTTAAAAGGGTCTGTATTTCTTATTAAGAAATACAGACCCTAATTTCATATCCTTGCTCTATACTCCTGCAATCAGATCCTCTAAATCAAAGATATCAATCTGTTCCTGTTCCCCTATTCGTTCTAACACAATAGGATCCTTGTCTTTGAAAAAAGCATATTGCAGCTTCTTTTCCTTTGTGAAAATTGATGAATCACCGTTTTGTGTTTTCCTTAGTTTACAGCTATAGACCACTGGGAAAAAATCACTTATGAATTTACCGTCCGCATGGGCTGTTAGTGCAATAAATTGAAACCCTAATTGCTCTGCTATAAAAAATACAGGAGTTAATACGTGATCACTAGAGGCTTTACCAAAAGGATTGTCTAGGATGACAGTTCTCCCTTTTATTTGATTTCCTCTAGGACCTTGCTTCTTCTCCGCTACATAATTTAAAATACCAAGAAAAAGTGCCATATTCTTACTCCACTTTTCTCCTCCAGACCATTGATTAGAATGATCCCAAGTAAAAAACATATTACTTACTTTATTATCATTCGTTACCTTTCGACATTTCACCTTTATGATCTGATCCTTCATGACCACCTTTAACAACTGTTTAATTTGTAGCCATCTCTCGATAGATTTTTTTACTGCACCTTCATTTTCATTTCCTTCATCGTCCTTGTACTCATCATCCTCTAATTTTCCTAACATCCAATCTATATATTTTCTTAGCTCCTCTTTTCCCTCCAACTCTTGCCATACGGGAATAGTAAATTGAAATATTTCCTTCCATTGATCCTCTATCTTTACCCTTGTGTTTTTAGGAATCAGCTTTAGTTCCTGTGCAATAGTAGCTAAGTAAGTATGGAGGAAATGAATAAACTGATTAAGCTGTCTATCATGCTCCTTCATGTCATTTTCAATAATTTCAATGGTTCTTAAAATCCTCTTATTCATATTCTTTTGCCAGTCTAAAATATCTCCATAGACAGCCTTATTTTCAATCCCTACAACAGCCATCTCCCTAAGCCTTACGTCTTTAATGCTATTGTTACAAAATTGTATAAATTTATTTTTTAATTTTTCTTTTTTGATTTTTTCTTTTTCCACTAATTCAAATAATTTTTCTAATTCACTTATTAGATTTTCAACAATACTTTTTCTTTTATAAGGTAAGTCCTGCTTTATTTCTTCTGTCAGTACTAAGACTTCTATACCCTCTACTAAGTATTCATATTTTTCATTCTTCATCTCTAACTGCCGTAAAATCCCTTGAAGCTCTTCTTCTTCTTTTTCCAGTCTCCCTTTTGTTTTTTCCAAGTGGATTCTATGTTTTTGTATTTCCTCTTTTTCCTGTTGCAATTCCTCTTTGACTTCCTCCAGCATCATGGTAAATTCTAAAACAGTATCAAATTTATTGTAAAAGTCACCTTCTCTTAACTCTAATTTATTTTTTTGCTTTTCATATTGCTTCTCCTTACTTTTACACCGGGGTTCTAATTCCTGTAGTGTATCTCTTAGTAAAACCTCTCTTTGGGTCAGTTGCTCCAGCAGGTCTTCTCCATCTATGGGAAATACTACTTCCTCATCAATAGGATACTTTGCTTGTTTCTTTTTTCTTATAAGTTCTTTTTCCTTCTCCTGTTTCTCATTTGTTCTATGCTGTAAACGATCCTCTAAATTAGCTCTTCCCTCTTGTTTTTTCTCCAACTGATCCTTTAACATTTCTCTTTCCTCTTTTAATCCAATAAGAGATATGTTACTATAGGAAACACTAGCTTCTTGCACCTCTAAATATATTGGGTCCCTTAAGCAAGTTTGCTTTTGTTCCTTTATTTTCCAAATTTTATTTTCTAGACCCTCTTCCTCATAAATAATGCTTCTATGATTCTCGATGCTCTTTTCTATATCTATAATCTCATTTTTCTTTTCCTCTAATTGCTGCTGTACCTTCAGCCTATGAGAACTTAGTTGCTTCCTTTTATCTATGATATTGAAATACACCTGTCCTCTCCCAATTCTACCACCCAAGTGATTTTCTTCAAGTTCAATTTCATGAAGCTTATTTTTCAAGTCCTCTATTTGCTTTAGTAAATCTTTAGAGCTATGCTTTATTTCCTTTAAACTTTTTTCTGTTTCATAAATTTTATCCCTTAGGTTTCGAAAATCATTGGTAGTACTGGTATAGTATTCATTAGGATAAGTTTCATAGAAATCCTGAACTTCCTTTAATAATTGGCTCCAATAATACAATTCTTTTTCTTTATTCATTCTATGTGCATTTGATGCTTCTGCCATTTCCTTAAGCTTTTCCTGCCATTTCTTAAACCGAGTTCCATCCACATTATTTTTCCAGGCTATAGGGAATACATATCTTTCTTGTACTTCCTCTCCTTCTTTAATAATAATACTGGCTTCCTTTTCTGATAAAATTAATACTGGAGAAGTTAATTTTTCTGATTGATGCTGGATTTTTTCCTTTAGTTTCTGCACTTCACCCTCTGAAGTAACTATTGCTGAGGCCCAAAGGGGAAATTTTTCAAAAAGCTCATCTAGTGTTCCGCCTGATACTTTAGCAGCATGGGCTAAATATTCATTCCCTACCTCCAATAGTTTAAATTGTCCTTGCCAGTTTTTTACCCATTCTTCTATCAATGGTTCTGCCGTAAAGTAATGGTGTCCTTCATAAGCATCTAGTAGCCTATTACTACGGCCTTCCTGACAAATTAAATCCTCTTTTTCTAGGCGTAATTTTTCCTGTTTTTCTTCTAGGAAAGGTACTATAGTTGCTTCCTTTATATAAAGGGATTCTACAAAATTCCAATTACCCTGTACTTCCTTTAGCTTCAATAACAATGTATCATGCTTTTGCTGTAGTACTGTTAGATCTTTATCCTTTTCTATTTCTTCTTTTTTAAATTGTTGAAGGGTCTCTTCGAAGGCTATTATTCTTTCCTGTAGTTTCCCTTCCTCCTCCACCCTTTCTCTTAATTGTCTCTGATATACTGTATTTAATTCTTGAATAGCAATAGCACGTTTTTGCCACTTTTCGTATTCTTCCTCCACCTTTTCCTGCAGTGGATGATCTAATATTTCTTTTTCAATATCCCCTAATTGTCTTGTGAAAACATTTATTTCCGTAGTTAAGCCGGTATCCTCCGCCTCTATAATTCTTCTGGATTTTTCCAGCTCTTTTCTTCTCTCCTTCATCTCCTCAAGCTCTAGAGTATATCGCTTTTTTTGTCCTTCTAAATTCATTAAATCCTTTTCAATTTTCTCTAACCGATCTACAAAATACCCCTTTAGATTATTACTATTTTCCCGTAGTTTTTCCTGTAAAATCTCTACCTCTTCATCCGCTTCCAGCATCGCTATTTTCTCATTCAGCAGGTCTATAGCTTCCTTCTTTTCCTTGATAATTTTTTTTAATTCTGCAACTTCTAGATTTTGTATGTAAATTTCTTTTTCTTGATGCTCTTCTTTTATCTCTACATATTCATTATTTATTTCTTCAAAAGCTTCTTTAGCCTCCTTTAGGGCTCTTTTTAAAAGTGCCAAATCATAGGATGCCTTCTTTTTTTCGTACTCCGTTTCTGATGCTATTAACCGTTGTAATAATTGATTGTTTTCCTCCATTGCTCCCCTATTTTCTTCTCTGCTTATTTGCAGTAAGCTATAGATACCCTTTATTTCTCCTTTTCTTTTTAGCATTTCCGTCTCTAATTGATGAAGGTCCGTTAGCATGGCCACATAGCTATTGATTTCAGCCTCTACCCTTTTACTTTCTTCTATTCGTGTCCTTAACTGCTTGTGCTTTTTAAAGTGCTCTCTTTGTTTTTGAAAAATCTGTGCAAAATCGTCAGTACCTCCACCTTCTAGAGCTTCTTCTACTACAGGAATCAATAAATGATCCACTAGCTGTGTAGTATTTTTACAACCTTCAAAGAATTTTTCTACATCTCCTTCTGCTCCATTAATTCTAGCAATACTATTCCACTCTGAAGCAATAATCTGGAAATTTTTTTCTATATATTCGTGATAACCCTTAATCGTTTCAAATGTATGGGCACTCATCTTTTGTTGTTGCATCACTTGATAATACTCTTGGATTTCCCCTTTGCTACTGGGTCTTATGCTTCCACCTTCTCCTTTTTTAACAAAGGGGATATTTTCAATAGCATGTTTATCTCCAGTGCTATAATCATAGGCATAGCGATAAGAACCTATGCCCTTTGGCGTCATAAATAAGGTTACTGCAGTTAGAGCATATTTTCTAGGTCTGTCATTTAGAATCCATTCAATAGCAATATGACTAGTAGTCCCCTCTAGAGATAGGGTTTCTTTAATCTTTCTTTCCCCTAAATCTGCATGGGGCAAAATAGCTTGAAGGGCCGTCTGTATAAAAACCGTCTTTCCTCCTCCATTTTCTAGAAGAATGGCTCCATTGTATCCCTGAAATTCAAACAAATCATCATTATATCTTTTTTCTCCATTTTCATAAATTACATTAGTAAATCGAATTTTAGAGATAC
Source organism: Clostridiaceae bacterium (assembly GCA_020832135.1). GTDB lineage: Bacteria > Bacillota > Clostridia > Peptostreptococcales > Natronincolaceae > JAFIFG01. Next base: position 51,442 of record JAFIFG010000123.1, on the reverse strand, counting down.
TAGGCATTTTCTATTTCCTCCTTCTTCCTTCTTTCCATATTATAAATAAACTCCAAGATTCCTCTATTAAACTCCTGCTCCATATAGTACCTTTGGATAATAATTTTCGCCTTTTCCGTTAAATTCACTTCATCATTACCCATTTCATAGATTAATTGTTGCTGAACCAAAAAATTTTTCACACTATTTAAAAAGCTCATACGACTGACAGTTCTAGCAGTCTGCTGCACCTTCTCCTTTATATCATCCATAGCATCCCATTTTTCCACAATAGCTATCCAGTTATATTCGTACTCCTCCTCTAAAAGCTTTAATTGTTCCTGATCATGGTCCTTTATACTATTCATTTTTTCATTTACACAATTAAGCCAATGTTCCATTTGAATAAAATCCCTTGTGGGTTCCATTGTCTGATAGCTATCGTAAAATTCCCCAAATAAAATAATAATCGTTATATACATCATATATAAATCCATATTTACAGCCCTAGTAGGCAGATATTTTTGTTTTAGCTCTTCATTAGCTACATGGAAAGGAGAAGTCATTGAAAGTGGCACCATATAGATTTTTTCCCCTGCTAAAAAGGTAGTACAATCCACTTCTTTTACAAACTGATCCACCAACCCCCTTACGGTATCATCCGCCATATACATCCGTAGACTATCCTTATCCGACTCACCATTTAAGGCCAATTTTGTATATATTTTAAAGGCCTGTATTATATTTTCCTCTTCATATAACATGATCTTCTGCCTCCAATCGTAATTCCATGTTTTTAATGGTATATCTATCTGTGGCTTCTACAATTTCTTCTTTCTCTACTACGGTGATGGTAGTTATATCTTTGGCTATGAGCCCCATTGCCTCCATTAATGAGCCCTGTTGTTCCTCTTCCTTACTCAATACAATAGGAGCCTTCTGATGCAGTAATATCCAAAAATCATAGAAGAATCTCTGGTGCAAAATAGCATCATAGTTCTCCTTCTTTACAAAGTCTACTACCTCTTCTACAGTGATACTGCCCTTCTCTCCCAATGCCTTTAGGATTACTTCCATAGTAGCTTTATAGTTTTGCTGTCTTATGTAATTCATTTTTGATAGTTCTTCTTCACTTAAAGGTTGTAAGAATGTATTGGTTTTTTCCTCTTGATTCTTTTCTATCCTCTGCTTTGCAAAAACCGTCATGGGGGACCACGAAGTACTGTGCTGAAGGTGTAGTATAGGTTCAATCAGTTGTCTTGAGGCCTCCACTGGTAGAGGCGAAGAAAATAAACGATTGGTAATTTCATCATGGTAATTAAAGGAGTCGATTCCTACATAATATAGCGATTCCTGAGCAGCTATAAGGGCTGTAGTCTTTAAAAGAATACTCTCCTCCAATAGTTTCCTATGTTCATAATGGACTGCTCCCAATTCTTGATCTATTTGAAGGATAAGATAATAGGCCCTTCGCTCCTTCTCTTGATGTGCTTCTTTACTTAGTATATCTTTGGTTTTTACAATAAAATTTCTTAATTCATCAAATTCTTCATTTTCTCTCGTTAGACGAAAATGAATATCCTCCACAATGTTCTTATATCTTTCATAGGCTTCATCAGAAATAATATTTCTTTGTATCTCATGCTTAATTCTATTTATTTGGTGATATAGATTCTCTACATCCATCCTCATTTCATCTATTTGGCGTAAAGCCCCCACAAACTCACCTTTTTCCAATTGCTTTCTTAATACCAACTGATTAATAGAAAGGTGTAATTCTGAAAAATACTCCTTCGTAGAAAAAATAAGCTCTAAACCATCTTCATCAAGTATATAATACTGTGTGTTGGTTTTGGAATCGAATTGGTGGGCTTTAATAATGGAGTAAAAAACCGTCTCATCTTGACGTGTTTCCCAATTATAAAAGGCCCTATAATTTCTTTTTCCACTGGTGGGACGAAAAACTTGTAAAATCTCTCTAGCAACCTTGTCGTAACCTTCCTCCTCCAGCTCCATTTCTCCTTGATTAAGCTCATACAAGAAATTTGCCAGTTCTCTTACCCCTGTCTTTTTATTCCTCATCAACATATTTTCAAAGAAAAATAGTAATGATAATAACCCTAAGCCAAAATAATCAATAGGATTGTCTTTTCTATCCTTGCCACTTTTTCTTTTAAGGTCATACAAGGGATCCAGTAGAGCTATCCTCTTTATACGATCTTTATAAAAGGCTGTTATTTGATGTATTCTTTCTTCCATCGGTATTCCCTCCAAATTGTTATCAATTCCTGCTGACTTAAGGATTCCTGGGGATAATATCCTTTCACATCTAAAAGCACCTGCACTTTCCCTTGTTCCTTCAAGGAAAAGTGGGTTTTAAAGGCAGCAATTGCTTTATCATTTTTTCTCTGGGTTTCCTTCCCTATAGCATACTCTTTTGATAGCATTGCTTTATAAAAGGGCAAGGCTAATTTTATGTTATATTTCTCATACAGAAAATACCATATACTGATACCCTCTAAATCTAGGTCTCCAAAATAGAGATATGTATTTTCACAATCTTTCAAGCCCAACTGTACTGGTAACATATTTACATTAGAGGCAATCTTCCATCCACATCCATAAACCACTGTTGTAAATGGACTTTGTTGTAGGTCCTCCATAAGACTATAGAAAGGCGTTTTGTTTTCTACAATAAGATGCTTATGCTCTTTTTCTGCTAATTTATTAGGATCTACTGCAAACATAAGAGGGTCTGCTTTCCCGGCTAATTGAAGTTTCTCTAATAATGAAATCCTCTCTAATACTTTCCTTCCCTGTTTTTCTTCAATCCACTTTTCATCCCCCAGTAAAAGAAAGGATACCTCCGGTGTAGATTTGTTTTGAAAGTAAGTGATGCCTCTTTCCTTAATAGCACTATCTATTTTTAATATATAAGGCAGATCCTTGTCCCACTGCTCTTCACCTAGATGAAAATAAGGCTCCAAGTTAATTTCTGAATGTATTTGAAGGTTATATTTTTTAATCTCCTCATTTACCTCTTTTCTTAGATTCCCCTTCAAAATCCTATAGGTATAGTGTAGCGGTAAAACACCACTGTTAACCCCATGCTTTTTAACTGGTTTTAATACCCCCTCCTCTGTCAACTGTTGAATAATTTTTGCGAACTCTATATATTCTACATTTCCTGGAAATATACTAGCTATCTCATCTAGGGAAATCATAGATTTTCTGTAACCTCTAAGAAAATCCTTAAGTGTATTAATCATATCTTCACCTTCTTATTAAAATAATGTATACAAATATATTCTTTATACATCTTCTATTTCCTTTTGTAAAATGATTTTTATATAGTTAATAAATGGATATAAGGGGTTCAAATTTATAGAGAATATTGACTAAAAATCACACATATACTTCTATGAATAAATTATGGAGGGAACTAAATGGTTATAATCGTTAGATTTAAAATAGTACTGATCGTTGTGCTGATACTAGCCGTCCTTATAGGTTCCAGTTTAGGGATATATTTAAGGCATCTATCACACCAAGATTCCATAGTATTAATAGATGAAGATTTAGAGAGGAAATTAATTATTAAAGTGAAAGAAATTTTTGATTTTAGAAATGCATCTTTACTCCTAAAAAATGAAAAGATGTTAGAAGAAGTTTACGATCTAGAAATGAAATATTCTCAATGGGCTTTTGAACATGAACTAAAAAAAATGAAGCATTTGCATCAATGGTCAAAAAAGCAAGGAATAACCTTTGCACATGTTGCTTCCGAAGTTGTTATACGGAGTGCAAAAGAAGAAAATAATGGATATGCATTAAATTTATTGGTTTCTACAGAATATCAATATGTATATGTAGATGCACCTGATGACTATAACTCCTTTCGCTTAGGTACCTATCACTCTCTTAATATAATACCTCATGAAAAAGGATGGGTGATTGCTAGAGAATGGTATACAGATCCCTTTGCTGATTCACTTGAATTAGATGAGATAAAAAGTGAAGAATTACAGCAGATCATTCTCTATAGTGAAGCTAAGGATTTATCAAATCTCGATGAAAGAAGAAAAAATGTTGTAGCCTATGCAGATCAATATTCTGGTGCTGCAAATCTACCTGAATATGGCTTGCAATATAATCCCAATTATAGAGATTATAATAATGAAGGTGGTAATTGCGCTAACTTTACTTCTCAAGCATTGTATGAAGGAGGTAATTTCAAAAAAAATACCACTTGGAATTATGAACGTGGTGCAGGAAGTAAATCTTGGTTAAATGCATCTGCCTTTAATCAATACATGCTTAATAGCGGAAGAGGATCTCGAATTGCTTATGGTAGCTATGAGCAGGTACTACAAGATTCCTTTAACCTTTTACCAGGAGACTATATAGCCTATGAAAAGAAGGGAAAGGTTACCCATATTTCCCTTGTAACTGGCATAGATTCAAAGGGGTATGCCCTTGTAAATTCTAATAATGCAGATCGCCATAGAACACCTTGGGACTTAGGTTGGAGTAATAAAGGAATAAAATTTCATTTGGTTCGTGTAAATTATTAATATTTCCATAGAGAAATCTGTAATCTATTCTTTGGACTACAGATTTCTCTATGACTTCCTAAATCAGCGTATGTTATCTATTTAAATAATCCTCCACATACATAGTAAGCCACCCTTTATTATAGGCAATGTTTTTATGCAAATAGACAGTAACACCTTCTATCTGGTAGACTTGAAAGTCTGCTAGCTCCTTCGGTATACCCACCTCAACCGAGGGGGTCATATAGGCGTGTCAGCAACTTTTTATGTTGTTCGTATCAATAGTAAGATTATCCTTGGTGTTATTGATACTATAGTTTGTTGCAGAAACTTTTTTCATGGTCCCTCCCCTTCCCTACCTATTTCATCTAGATATCATTAAATTATTTCTTTATCTTCTACTACATTATAGAAAACTGTTAACTTCTTGTGCTTAAAATCATCAAAAAAATCCTTGTTGTTAACTGTTACCAAAGCGTGGGAGAATATTTGTTATGGAATTATAAAGATATATAAGTTTTTCTAAAGTAGTATATATAATAAGTACTATTGTAAATAAATACTATATGTAAACTATTAAGTTATCAACTCTAACTTAAGGGTATATTTTATGAACATATTATAAAAGAAAGAAGGGAAGTACATGAAGGGATTTACATTAAAAGAAACTACTATAGCACAGGTACATCAAGCTATGAAGGATGGTATTTTAACTTGTAGACAGCTTGTTGAAGCTTACCTAGCAAGAATAGAAGCTTATGATCAAAAGGGACCGGCTTTAAATGCTGTAATTTATATTAATCCAAAAGCCTTAGATGAGGCGGATGTACTAGATAAAAAATTTAAAGTAGAAGGATTTACAGGAGCATTACATGGTATTCCAGTTCTTTTAAAGGATAATGTTGATACCTTTGATATGCCAACTACTGCTGGATCATCTAGCTTGGAGGGGTTTGTTCCTGAAGATGATGCTTTTATTACTCGAAAATTTAGAGAAGCTGGAGCATTAATCGTTGCAAAGGTGAATTTACATGAATTTGCCATATGGGGGGAAACCATTAGTTCTATCCTAGGACAGACTTTGAATCCTTATGATTTAACTAGAACTCCTGGAGGCTCAAGCGGCGGTACTGGTGCTTCTGTAGCAGCAAACTTTGGTATGGTAGGAATCGGAACTGATACCATTAACTCTGTTCGTTCACCCGCTTCTGCCAATAACCTAGTGGGTATCCGACCTACCATAGGACTTGTAAGTGATGACGGTGTAGTTCCCTACTCCTTTACCCAAGATGCTGCTGGACCTATTACTAGAACTGTTGAAGATGCAGTTAAGGTTTTGGATATCATTGCAGGTTATGATGTAGCAGATGCCAAAACTGCATGGAGTGTCGGCAGAATGCCAAAATCTTATTTAGATCATTTAAAGGTTGATGGACTTAAGGGTAAAAGAATCGGTGTGCTTGAAAGCTTCTTTGGAGATAAGTTCATCCACGAAGATACTAATAAAGCAGTAAGAGCTAGTATCAAGACTATGGAACAACAGGGTGCAGTAATTATTCCTGTAGAGGAAACAATTGATTCAGAATATCTTGTTAAAAATGTAAGTGTTCATCTTCATGATTTAAAGGACCATCTAAATGTATATTTAAATGCACTTCCTGAAAATGCACCGGTTCATTCAGTAGAGGAAATACTGGAATCTGGTAAATATCACCCAGGAATTGAAGCTAATTTACAAACAGCAATGACCCTTAGTACTGGAACTCCTGAATACAATCAAAGATTAATAAAAAGAGAAGAGCTTAGAACTACTCTTATGAAATTAATGGCGGATTTTGAATTGGATGCAATGGTATATCCTCATCAAAAACAACTTGTATGCTTAACAGGAGAAAGTCAAAATGAAAGAAATGGTGTGCTTGGTTCTGTGTCAGGATTCCCATCCATCTGTGTGCCAGCTGGATTCTCTACTGCAACAGACACTGCTCCTATAGGAGTTCCAATAGGCATGGAAATTCTAGGACGACCGTTCAGTGAAGATGTCCTAATTGAAATTGCTTATAGCTTTGAACAAGCCTCTCAACATAGAACATTGCCACCAACTACTCCAGCTTTAAATAACTAAGAAAAAAATAACCAGTAAAAAACCCTATAGCTTAAAAACTATAAGGTTTTTTGTTGTTCTCCATGTAGAAAGAGAATTTTTTTATCTTTTATCTCCTTTAAAAGGCTCCAAATAATCCTCTTCCACCAAATAATACAACTAATAACAATAAGAAGAATAGTAAGCTGTCTCCAGATCCTCTAAATATACCACAGTTACAGAAGATAATAACTAGTAGCAAGAAGAAGAATAGCAAACTACTTTGGCCTCCAAATAAACCAGCTATGCCTGTGCCTTTCGCTGCAACATCACTCATTAATTCCACCTACCTTTAAATATTTTACTATCTCTAGCCTTAATATAAGGTATGCAACTAACTAAAAAATGGTGCTGTTACTAGGTTAAGAAAAATTTCTTAATCTACAAAAACACATCCTTTATTAATATCCTCTAATTTATGACATCCAGTCATAATCATTGTTTCCTTAAGTTCATTTCCTAATTTTTCAGTATATAGTTGAACAGCTTCAGCACCACCACCGTAGGCCATCACTGCATAGGGTCTTCCAATTAAAACTGCATCTGCACCAAGAGCAATAGCCTTAAAAATATCTACACCATTTCTAATACCACCATCAATAAAAATTTTCATTTTCCCTTTAACGACTTCAGCTATTCCAGGAAGAACTTCTATGGTTGCTGGTGTATGGTCTAGCACACGACCTCCATGATTCGATACAACAATGCCATAGGCTCCTGTTTCTAAAGCTTTTTTAGCGCCTTCCACTGTCATGATACCCTTTAATATAACTGGAAGGTCAGTTGATGAGATAATTTCTTTTAGTTCCTCTACTGATTTTGTTCCAACTGGTTTTCCTAAAAGAGCTAAAGTTACAAGTCCCGCAGCATCTACGTCCATGGCTATAGCACTAGCACCCTTTGCTTCAGCTTTTTTAATCTTAGCTATTATTTCTTCTTTTTTCCAAGGTTTAATGGTGGGAATTCCGCATCCATCATTTTCTTCTATCACCTGTAATGGCAAATCATAAAATTCATCCTTTACACCATCACCTGTAAAACCAAGTACACCAGCTTTTTTACATCCTTCTATTATAGCTTGGGAATAGGTGAAATCATCTAAATCATCACTATAATTAAGAGCTACAGCACCAATAGGCGCAGCAAACACAGGATATTTAAAGGATTTTCCAAACAGCTGGATTTCTGTTTGAATCTCTTTTTCAGATACAATTGTATCTAAATTAATTGTAACTTCATTTAGTTTTTCCCAGTTTCTAATAAACCCTTTTCCTGATCCTTTTCCACCAACTCCTGGTACTTCTCCTCTACATGCTTTCCCATTACATTCTCTACAGACTTTGCATCGTTTGTCTATTTTCTTTCTGGCATTATCTAATAGTTCTCCATAATTCATTGCATTTACCCTCCTATTAATTTGATGTCTAAATTAATTAGTCAACTATTATCCATCAAATAGAGTTTTCATCCTTCATAACAGTAGAACCAATTTAAACATACTCTAAAAAATAAAATATCTCACAAATATTTATCCTTCGGTGTATTGCTAAGACTCCCACTTCCGTAGTGGGAGATCAAGCACTACATCCTCGAAGTAAACTCGGCTACAATTCAGAGGGGGTAAAAACTCCCTCTAAATTAAGTCTCGTTTTATATATTTCTATAACTACTATATATGGATGTTGCTTATGTGTCAATTTGTAAGCTATCCTATTTTATCCCTTAGAGTTGTTTCAAAAGTTTTTCCTCAATTTCTTTGGCTACAAATCCAAATTTTTCTGCTACTTTCTCACCGGGGCCACTGGCTCCAAAGGTTTCTATACTAACCAAGTGAGATTTATTACCTAGTAGCTGATACCAGCCTCTACCAACACCTGCTTCAACGGCTACCCGTAAAGCATCTCCATCTCCTAATACTTCATCAATATACTCTTTCCCCTGTTCTAGAAATTTATCTTTATCCGGTACAGAAACTACTCTGACACCCTTTCCCTTATCCCTTAACAATTCCGCCACCTCGACAGCCAATGATACTTCACTACCACTTGCCATAAAGGTTACATCAAGTTTGTCATTTTCTTTCGATACTATATAGGCCCCTTTATTCATATGAGTTACACTAGTTTCTTTTTTAATATGGGGTAACCCTTGTCTTGTTAGAATTAAAGCAGTGGGTCCACTTGTATTCTCCATGGCTTGTAACCAAGCCTCCTTGGTTTCTTCATCATCCGCTGGTCTGATTACCTTTAAATTAGGTATTAAACGTAAAGCTTCTATATGCTCAACAGGTTGGTGTGTTGGACCATCTTCTCCAACATAAATAGAATCATGTGTAAATACATAAATAACTGGTTGTTTCATTAAAGCAGCCATTCTTATGGAGGCCCGCATATAGTCTGTAAAAACTAGGAAGGTGGCACAAAAAGGTCTTAGTCCCTTATGGAGTGAAATACCATTAGCAATTGCCCCCATGGCATGCTCCCTAACACCAAAACGGAAGTTTCGTCCGTCATATTTATGTTTTCCTATTTCTCCATATTTCTCGAGGTAGGTATTGGTTGAAGGTGCCAAGTCTGCTGACCCACCTACTAAGTAATGCACATGATCAGCTAATGTCGCAAGAACTTCTCCAGAGGACTTTCTTGTGGCAGCTTTTGTACTAATCTCAAGTCCTGTAATTTTTTCTCTTAAGTCCTTAGGTAATTCTAAGCCAAAGGCGGCATCCCATGCTTCCTTTAGTTCAGGATGTGCTTCACTCCAGCCTTTAAACTCCTTCTGCCATGCCTCATACTCTGCTATAAGAACCTTCCTTCGTTTAGCAAAAAAATCTTTAACATCCTCTGATACATAAAATTTCTCATGAACAGGAAGTCCCAGTCCTTTTTTCATTTCTTCAATCTCTTCCTCCCCTAGGGGTGCTCCATGGGCTGCATTTGTATCTTGCTTGTTTGGTGCTCCATAGCCAATATGTGTTTTGGCTATAATTAACGTTGGTAAGTCTTCTTCTTGTTGTGCTTCTTTAATGGCTTCTCGTATTTCGTCTACGCTATGCCCATCTATACTATCTATTACATGCCATCCATAGGCTTTGAATCTGTCCCCCACCGACTCTGTAAAAGCAAGCTCCGTACTACCCTCTATTGAAATTTTATTGTCATCGTAGATAGCTATTAATTTACCTAGCCCCAAATGTCCTGCTAAAGATGCAGCTTCAGAAGTAATACCCTCCATCATACAACCATCCCCCAGTAGGGTATAGGTATAATGATGGATGACTTCACTTTCTGTTGTATTATATTTTTCCGCCAACATTCTTTCCGCTAAGGCCATACCTACTGCATTAGAGAAGCCCTGCCCTAATGGACCTGTGGTGGCATCAATACCTGCTGTTTCTTCGTATTCTGGATGTCCTGGTGTTTTAGCATTTAATTGTCTAAAGTTCTTTAATTCCTCCATTGATAAGTCATAACTAGCTAGATGAAGGTAGGAATATAATAGCATGGAACCGTGGCCTGCTGATAAAACAAACCGATCTCTATTGATCCAGTGGGGATCTTCAGGATTATACTTCATCACATCCCCATATAATACTGCCCCAATTTCAGCACAACCCAGTGGCAAGCCAGGGTGTCCCGATTTAGCTTCCTCTACTGCATCTGCTGATAATCCCCTCACTATATTTGCTATATCCTTTAACACTATAACCGCCTCCTATTCGTAATCTCTAAATCAGTTCTATAGCTACATATTTTCACTATACCCATTCTATTCTCTTGGATATCATCTAATACTGATAAAGAAAGGAATGAACAGTCTTTATTTTATATCTATAGGAAGGATTACATCTTCTAACTCCGCTGTATAAACAATCGTTCCTATTGTTAATTGCAGATCTTCCCCTTCTCCTTCAAAGATAATGACTCTTGAATAGGTGATAGTTCCATCTAGTTTTTTATCATAGTCTAGGGGACTGGTTTCTCTAAATCTCAATTTTTCATCTTTCCCAGATAAAGCTACATCTAATAAAAGCATGCTTTCTTCTGTTTCAACTGTTATATGGGTATTACCATTTATAACTTCCACATTTTCTATTTTTATTTCTTGATTGTCAAATTTAATGCTCTGGGGTAATGTATTGTTAGTTATATCTATTATCAGGTTAGGTCGTTGCATTATGGATAATCCCAGTAACTGAATTTCTAACTTCTCTACATCCAGTGGTAGGGGTTCAAATATGGCATCAAAGGTAATCCCTTTCATGCTGGTACTTATGCCCCATCCTTGGCTTGCTATCTCTTTGCCATCTGCTAAAAGCCTTACATCAATATTAGATATTCGTTTTTGACTCCCTTCCATTTCTTGTCTTAATAGCTCCACACGATTTCCCATACTTCCTTCTATCAAGGTCTGGGTGGGTGTAGCTACAATTCTATTAAAGTAAACTTCTATATTTTCTACTACCACCTTATGATTTAATTTCTGCTTTATACTATGGCCCATAGCCTTATTTCTATTTAGAGTAAAGGGGATTGTTCCTTCTTCATAGAAGCTGTCACCCCTAAGACTGAAGCTAAAATCAAGTCTTCTTTCCCATATTCCAGGAGTTTCAAAATTTGCCATATAGATCATTTCATCTTGATAATCATCCTCTACATACTCTCCCATACCGCTTCTCATTCTATAGCTCCTTAAAAACCCTTTGAATTCCACCGAAGGACTATGCTGCCCCATGATTTTATTTGGATCCTTTATCCTATAAAATGCTATCATTTGATTGTCATCCACTATGATGGCATCTAACTTCATCTCTACACCATTTTTAAAGGTATAGGATTTGTTAATCTCTTGTCCTGAACCTAATTGATTTAAATCCTTTAAGCTGTCAGACATAACTCCATCATACCCAACAATCCTTTTACTATAATAGGCAAAGGTATCAAAATGGTAGCCCACAAAGATAAACATGATCAGTACTGCTGCTAAAACCCTACTATTCCATCTCAATCTGACCTTAGGCTTCTGATCTCTTAATGCACCTCTTAATCTTTCCTCCATCTCTTCTGGTGCCTCTATGTTATCATAGTCTTTTTTCTTTTCCTGTAGCATTTTTTCTATGTTTATCATTTTTTAGCACCTCCTAATGCTGTTTTTAACTTTTCAATACCTGTGTTAATTCTTGACTTCACCGTTCCTAAGGGAGTGTTAGTCAACTTAGCAATAGTTTCATAATCATAATCCATATAATACCTGAGCCTAATGGTCTCCTGTTGATTTAGATTTAATTTCTTTAATTCTTTTTCTAAATCAATAGCTTCCTCACGATTTTTAATCATATCTTTTTCATCGGGTACTTCCTGCTCCTCTAGATATATTAATTTTTTTCTTTTTCTTAGTAAATATTTGCATCTATTCACCAATATGGTTTTGCTCCAGCTGTCAAATACCTCTTCGTTTTTCAGTGTTTTTATTTTTTCATAAAGGATAACAATTGTATCTTCTAAAGCATCCAGAGCATCTTCTCGATCTTGAGTATAAGTATATGCTAGCTTATAATACTCTTGTTTTTTATTCATGATTAACTTTACTAATGCATCCTTGTCCCCTGCTTTAGCTTTCTTTACTAGTTCTATGGTCTTCACCTCTTTAAACCTCCTTTGCTACCTATAAGAGTATTTATGTAAGAAAAAAGTTCATTTTTTTTATTTTATCCTTCGGTGTATTGCTAAGACTCCCACTTCCGTAAGTGGGAGATCAAGCACTACATCCTCGAAGTAAACTCGGCTACAATTCAGAGGGGTAAAAACTCCCTCTGAATTAAGTCTCGTTTTATCTATATTTCTTGTAGAAAGAAAAAACCCCTTTCCCAACATGAGTAAGGAAGAGGTGGTGGATAAATAGTCCTTTAAGTCACCATATTTTTACCTGTATTTTTGGAATAATAAAGTTTCTCATCAGACTTTTGAAATAAATCGTTAACACTTTTAGCTTCGCAGCTAGAGGTCACACCTACACTGACAGTAATCTTTAATTCACTATACTGGGGTGAAATAGATGTCCTTTCTATGGTCATACGTATCTTTTCTGCAATTTTTCTTGCATCTTCAACATCCGTGTCTAGTAGTAATATTGCAAATTCATCCCCACCGTATCTAAAACAATTATCAGTGGAGGGAGTATTTTTTTTCATAATTTCTCCTATATGTCTAATTGCCAAATCACCTGTTAGATGACCATATGTATCATTTATAATTTTGAAATTATCTATGTCAAATAAAATAACAGAGAAGATATTATTATTTCCTTTCTCTTTTTGTCTTATATAAAGATCAAATGTTTTATTTAATTCTTCAAAGAAATGTCTATGATTATATAGACCAGAAAGATTATCTACGGCTGATAAAATTCTGAGTTGTCTATTTGCTTCTTCTAGCTGCTTATTAAGCTGAACCAACTCTTTTTCAGTGTTTTTCAAAGATGTGATATCTCTAGAGGTACCCCAAGTACCAATAATCTTTCCTTCAGCATCATACAGTGGATATTTAGAAGCTGAAAGCCACATGACACCACCATCTGGTTTAATTAATTTTTCAACTCTACCTATAATCGGCTCACCCGTCGCCATTATTTTTTGTTCATCCCTATAAGCATCCTTCGCAAAATATTCAGGGAAATAATCAAAATCACTTTTCCCTATAACCTCTGAAGGGTTATCAATACTAAATAATGCTGCATGTGCCTTACTGCTTAAAAGAAAGGTAGATTTTCTATCTTTGAAATAAATTGTATCCTGTGAGTTGTTCATGATCGTATTAATAATCAGAATTCTATTAAGCTCTGATTCATTCCTATGATAGGTATTATTAGTAATCTTCTTTTGAGTATGATCTTTTTTCATAATAATCTCCTCCGAATTTGTGGCATCGTATTTTTAATGAAATACAATACTAAAACACCCTATAATATAAAAGCATATGAATTCCTTTTTAATTCTATTGTTTACTTCTATATAAAGGAATAAATCCCTGCACCAAGGTTCCTATTATTTTAGATACTTGCTGCCATGTATTACCCGAACTGCAAAAGAAGCCCGTATCCATTGGGAATACAGACTTTTAACCAAAACAGCTGATGGGTCTAAGGGAAGGTATTTATTATTTCTACTTTGGACCTTCTGCAATCATCTCTATTTCAACTTTTGCACCAAGGGGTAGTGCTGCAACACCAATAGTAGTCCGTGCTGGATAAGGCTCCGTAAACTGCTTTAAGTAAACAGAATTCATACTCTCAAAGTCCTTCATATCCGTTAGAAAAACATTAACCTTTACTACAGCATCTGGTGTTACTCCCGCCGTCTTAAGCACCTCAAATAAATTCTTAAAACATTGTTCAGTTTGTGTAGCTATATCACCCTCAACTAGTTTCCCAGTATTTGAGTCTATAGGTGTCTGTCCAGAAAGATAAATTAAATCACCAGTTTCAATAGCATGAGAATATGGACCAATGGCAACAGCACCTTCAGCAGCAAATGCCTTTCTTGTCATAATAATCTTCCTCTCTAATTTTATTCTTTAACCTTTTGAATTTCCCATTTAATATGTTAGTGTAATCTTCTACATATTGGTAAGAAAACCTTTAAATACGTTTGTTGAGATGCTTATTCCTTTTTCCTATGGCTTAAATTGATATTACTTCTCCATCTTGTGGAATATATACTCCCTCAAATTTCTCGACAAATAACTGTGATGCTTCCGTATGAATCGGTATTATTTTTTTAGGCCTATTACCATGAATAATCCTCTGTAGTGAATCTATACAAGCATGTCCACTGGTATGAATGTCCATAATTTCCATATTAATTGATTTTGCATAGTTTAATATTTTTGCCATTCTTTCTTGCCTTTTATAGCCACTCCAAATAGAGTAAATAAAACCTGATTCCTTTAAATTTTCTATATGCTGTAAATCAGATAACATAGAATCTCTGATTAACATACAATAATTTTTTCTCTGGCTAAGCTCTTTTCTGGAAATCCAGTAACGGTTAAATTCCTTCATTAGAATATCGCCACCCGGCTCTTGAAACATCCTTTGGGTAAGGTGGTAGGGATAAAAAACCCTTATATCCTTAAATTGACCTGGTTTGGGAATGCTATTATCTAGCTGTGATACAATGTGGGCTGTAAATATGTCTATTACAAACATACGTCTGCTTTTTTTAGCGGCTCGATACATACTAACTAGTCTATCAATATTGGTGGAGGATTGCAGTACAAATACTGGGTTGGCTTTGGATTTTATAAAGTCATAGGCCTTACCCTCTATCTCTTCCTCAGTTTCTACCTGTTCTTTCATTCTATTCATCATAGTTCCTTCTACCATCAATAAATCAATATTATTTGGTAAATTAGCTATAAAATATTCTGTAGCCTTTTTCTTTCTTCCATGACATCTAAAGTCCCCGGTATAAACTATGTACTTATTATCATGTTTTATTAAGAAGGCATATGCATCAAAGCCCGAATGGTCCACTAAATAAGGGGTGATGCTAAGATCTCCAATAATAATTTCTCTTCCACTTTGAAACTGATAGGTAGGATTACTTATTATCTTGCCACCAGTAAATCTTGACGTTATATTATAGATCCTGAATGCTTTTTCTCCAATGAATACAGGAATAGTCAAATGTATATTTTGTATTAATCCTATGTGATCCTCATGCCCATGAGAAATGAAAACAGCATCAATCTTTTTTTCTTCATCCTTAAAAAGTCCTCCTACATTTGGAGGAACTGCCACCTTTGGTTTACTTCCTTCCAAATCTGGCAATTCCTCGCCTATATCCAGTATAATTCTTGTTTTATCAGAGAAAACCTCTATGCAACTACCTCCTATTTGATGACTTCCTCTGTGAATAATAACATGCATCATATCTCCCCCTAACCCTTGTCAGCCTTTAGTTTCCGCTTGCTTGTCACTGTCCCATCCTTTATATATATTTTCATCTCTCTATGAAGTACATATCGATTCCCATCCTCTGGCATAATAATATCAAAATCATCCGTTAATAATCCCCATTGCTTATACTTCTTAACCGTATAAAAACTAACAACCTCTGCATTGTAACCAAAGAAGGTCTTTTCTTTATTAACGTTCTCCCTTGTTATAAAGCCATCACTACTGCCAATATTATCAAATTGAAAGGCTACTACAAACTCTCCTCTTCTATCAATGAACCCCCACTTTCCACGGATCATTACTGGAGCATAGCCCCTATCCCAAAATTCCTTTCCATCATCAAAGATAGGTTCGAAGATATATGTACCCCTTTCGTCTATGTAGCCGTGCTTCCCATCTTTCTTAACAAGGGCTGCATATTGACGTTCCTCCTTACTATCTATAGTAAAAACATCAAGATATTGGAATTCCTTTGCCATTTCAAATTGGGGAGATAGTATCACTTCTCCGTTTTTATCAATGTAGCCAAACTTACCATCTTTCTTTACCCAGCTTAGAGCTTTATGAAAAGCCCTAGCTGTATCATCCCAAACTGACTCCACAACTTCTCTACCTTCAGGAACTATAAAGCCGTATCTGTTATCTTTCTTAACCTTTGCACGATCACCATAGAAGGGATAAGCATAGTCATAGGTAGGAGGCACCATTATTTCGCCTGTAGTCAACAGAAAATATCCCCATTTTGATGTATCCTTTTGAGGCTCTGTATTGGTTTCATCATAATAACCGGTATAAAACTGAACCATATCCCAATTTATATGTTCACATACACATTCCTTTGCTGACCTAGAGTTCCCCTTCTCGTCTACTACATAAACTGTATTGTCCTTTATTACTCCCTTATGGTATAAGTCGAATTCACAGTCATATATGGTACATAATGTAGCACTCATTATACTCCTCCTTCTAATTACAACAATAAGTTAAATTAACCTTAAGACAAACTTTTGAGCCTTCACTCCATCTTCAAGTCTCATTGGCCCTATCCTTTTTACTTCCTGATCTAGCTCATCTACTAAATATTTTAAGCTTAATTTATTTCGAAGGTGCAGGTTTACTTCTTTGCTACTGATTTTTAAGGCTAGTGCCATATAAAAATAACCTACTCTCCTTAGCAACTTCTCCATATCCTCTATATCGACTATATTCATTATACTGTCTTCAAAATCTCTTGATTCTCTTTTCTGTCTAATCTCCTCCATGTCCTCCCCCCTCAACTAATTATTTATCTGATTTATCTCGTATAGTATAAATTTTTATAGAAAGTTAAATAAAGCTTATATCCAGTCAACACTATTTGATAATCCTTGAAAATTCCTTTAAAAACCCTATAAAAATATCATACCTAGTATTACAGATTTCCTTATGAGTCACATAATCATCTAAGTCCACCATAAATACTGGAAACTCCTCATAGTCTGACTCTACGAATTCAATTAATGCACTTCTAAAATTGTCTTTAGTAAAATTAAAAACCTCTACATTTAACTCGTAGTCAGGATTATCCTTAGCCCATGCCTTCACCATCTCCCTTAGAGTCATATCATAATAGGGAGATAGACTGTCATGCCCACCACTTGGATTTACACAGGAAAGTCTTATGAAATCCTTGTAGGAAATAGGTATAACTTTAGAAGCTTCCGTCCACTCAATAAATTTAAATCCATTTGTTTTTATAATTTTAGCTATCATCTTTTACCCCCTGTAATATAATTATTTTAAAAAATTATCTAAGAATTCCTTCGAAATCTGTAGGAAAGTCAACCATATAACATTTATCATTAAAGTTGTATCTGATGCAATAACCTATTTTATTAAGCTCAGCAAAATCCCTTTGCATCGTTCTTTGACTTACATTAGGAAAAGTTGCCCTGTACCAATCACTACAACTCTGCTGGTTTCCATAAACCTCCTCTTCCCAATAGGGCTCCTCCTCATGCCCCTGTAGACCTATCATTATATTTGCTAATCTTATTAACTTTTCAAGGTGCCGGTTACTAGCTTTATTATCAGAAAAAATTGGTGCTACCATAGGACAGCGACACTGGTGATCCATATGTACATATCCCTTTTCCTTTTTAGAAAACACTACACGGATTAGACCTGCACTTTCTAAATCTTTAATATCCCGAGCAATTGTTCTATGACTCACTTTTACTAAATTAGTAACCTCTGTAGTTTCCACTACCTCACTATGTAAAAACATATGGAATAGTATAAGTTGACGGGATGTTTTACTAAGCATTATATCTTCATCCTTTCTTGTAGTTGTATTATACTATGAGTGTTAGTGACATAATGACAAGAGTTTGTCGTAGTTATGAAATAAAAAAACAGGGAACGTTACCCCTGCTATTTCATTTTCAATTCCCCTTGCCATAATGTCTCTATATTCAATGTCCTTTCATCTCCTTTTGCATAATAATATTTAATATCCTTTAAACTAGAGTCTGCTTCTAATAATTTCTTTAATCGATTTTTTTGTTCATTATCAAACCCAAATACTAGCAGTCCTACTTCTGGATCTAGTTTTTCTGGTTTCTCTAAGGTTAAGCCAAAAATTTGATTCACCATATCTATGTATTCTCTGTATGCATTCAATATTTCCTCTTTTGCTTGGAAAATCCTCTCTTTATATCGTTTTATTTGACTTATGACCCGTGGTGAATTGCCTTCAGAAGACCAAAGTTCTGGATTCGAATAATGTTTTGCTTCATAGAACCTTAAGGTTTTTGTTCTTTTATTATAAAGTAATAAATCTATTATATTTACTCCTTTACTTTTGTCACTCATCTTAGCTTCATCTTTACTGGAAAAAGCTATTTCTATATCAAGTATCACAATGTCTGACTTGTCATATAAATAAGAGTATTTTTTATATACTCTTGATACCCCTTTCGCTTCAACATCTGCATATAAACAACACATTTTTTTAATTTGATCATAACTTTCCATAAAATTAGTTATTGGTTTCATCTTGTTCAATTGATCCTCTGTAATATTAGAATCCTTATTGTCATAATCATAAACTGAGGCATATTTAAAATGGGTTTTAAATTTCCCATTGAAATGAAACAATCTTCCTCCACCATGATAAAAGTCGATATATTCATTCCGTATTGCTGGAAAAACATCTATATATTGCTTACTTTCCTTTATGTTCATTCCTTCATTTTTTATGTCATTTAATATTTTGTCTTTGAAAATATCTGTTGCTATTAATTTTTCTCTTTTATCCTTGCTGAATTTTCTAGTGAACATTGATTAATCCCCCTTAAAAGTTTATTAGAACGAAATTTAGAAATCTGCGATAATGATTATCGTGAATGCTACTGAAAGTTTGTAATTCATGATATTGATTATTTTCCCATCTACGATATTCAATTAGTTTGCCACTGCTATATCTACAAAACCGTCAATAACATTTTGCAATAATTCTTCTATTTCATTAAGTTATCTTAAATAGTACTATAGCTCTATTTAAATTTGTGTAAAATGTTGTCGAATTTAAATTATTTATGTATATTTTTATTTCTCGTATCATATAAAAATCTACTTTCGTATTCTATTTCAACCTTTAAAGTGCAATGATTGAAATATGCACCAAAGGATAGAGGGAGTTACTTTAAAAGCAACCCCCTCTATCCTTTGCCATGTTTATTATACTTTCATTTTACATATAAATCATGTCATAAGACTCAATAATTACCCTGCCTTTTTTGCAATAGCCAGAGTCCTAAGAGTATATCCCTCGTATTACATTATTTTCTTTTGCGATAGTAATTTTGATTATATTCCACCTTTAAGTCTGTTATATTGTTATTAGCAAGTTTTTTTTCAATAATTTTCTTTCTTTGATTGCTTTCTTGAGGGTTCATTGTTTCCCAGACTCCTTCCACAATTCCATGGAACCTGTTAAATGGAAATCCTATACCTAACTCACTTTCATCCCATTTAGCAACAGCACGAGTTCCTCCACACAAAACAGACACATTGATGTCATTGCTTTCGAAGGGATAAGCTGTACATTCAGAGCAAACGGCCTGATTCCCCGACATTTTCAGCTGGCTATTGGTGCCAAACTTATATGTATATCCCTGTATGATCCTCATAGCCTCCATTGGTTTTGCAACAATTAAAACAATATCTGGTTTTTCCTGAAACTCTTCAAGAGGTTTTATCATCAAACCATATGCCATATGATTACAGACAGTCATATTTTTTGCTACGGATTTAGCTATTGTTAAGTCCTGGTAAATACCCGAACGGGCATAGTGCCTTCCCGATGTGAAAAATTCATCTGGGACCTTAAGACCTAAAGAACGTACAGAGCCCATGCAACTAAAGGAACTCCCCCTTACTTTCATCGACTCTCCACCCATAGCTTTTTTTATCATTAGGCAATAAAACATGGAGTTATTATGTACTGGTGCATCCGATTCTTGAAACTCTTCTTCAGTAAAAAGAAATTTCACTCCAACGATGTTCCTTTTAAGATTTAGTATGGCATTTAGTTTTTTTACGGACTCCCTTAAATTTATAAACTCCAATTTCATCCCTCTTTCTTACTCGTATAAAATATAAGAACCTTGATAGTATTCATTGAACTTATCTCTAAATGACTCTGTTTGAGTAATAGCAAGAAAATCTATCACCCATTGCTCATTTTCATTACCTTCATTCACAACAAGGCTTTGTGGGTAATTAGCACTTTCTGGATCTGCATATATATAAGAAGTTGGATCTAGACTAGCTTGCATCATTCTATGGGCATATACTATTACCGCATCAACATCTTCAATACTTCTAACTGTAGTGGCACTTTCAGTTTCAAGGATTCGAATGTTCTTAGGATTCTCCTCAATGTCAATAATAGAATAAAACTCTCCTGTTTTGTCTCCTAGTGTGATTAAACCCACATCTTGCAAAATGATTAAACTTCTTTCCATATTTGTTGGGTCACCCATTAAAGCAAACTGAGCATTTTGTGGGATATCCTCTACACTATCATGCTTTAGTGAGTAAATTGCTAACGGCCCATAGGTAATATATGGCTCGGGTACAACAAGGTTTGTACTGTTAAGGGAGTTAAAGGTTTCGATCCAAGGCTTATGATTATGAAACAAGCCGTCGATTTCTTTATTTCCTAGTGCTGTAGCTGGAAGAGTATGTCCATCAAACACTATATGCTCAATATCATAGCCTAGCTCTTTCATTTCTTCTTCAATCCATGGTATAACAGGCTCAAAAGTTGATAATGTGCCAATTTTCAGGGCCACTCTTTCTTGTTCAGCACTAGCTACCTCTTGGCTACTCTGTTGGCTACAACCAATGGTAAATAGTAAAGAGGTAATACACAATGCTAATAATAATGTTTTGAAAAATCTGTTCATGAATAATTCCTCCTTAAGTTAATTTTATCTGAAAAGCCTAGATGATATTTCAATTTGGAATTATATCTCTATGCTTTATCATACTTTAAAATTGATTATTGGCTTCTTTTATATAGCAAGTTGCCTATAAATTGAATAAACCAGACCATAATAAACAGAATTAACACACAGGTATAAAGAATCACATTGTTAAAGCTTTGATAACCATAGTTAAGTGCTACAGCTCCTAAACCGCCGCCGCCCACAGCTCCTGCAATGGTTGTGGCAGAAAGAAAAGTGATTGCCGTTAAAGTCAAGGTTGAAATCATAGATGGTATAGATTCCTTTACAATCACACGAAAAACAATTTGTATACTTGTGGCACCAAATGATTGAGCAGCTTCAATTAGCTGTTTATCTACTTCAATAAAGCTGTTCTCTAGTAGTCGAGCAATAAAAGCTGTCGCAGCGATGGCTAAAGGTAGTATCGCTGCTCTTTCCCCAATAGTTGTTCCCATTACTTGTTTTGTAACAGGAGACATTGCTACAATTAGAATTAAAACTGGGAAGGATCTTATAGAATTCACCAAAAAATCTAGTATCTTATATAGTCTTGGTCTATGATCTAACCCGTAAGGTCCATATAGAATTAACAGGACTGCAACTATAAAACCAAATAGAGTACCTATAATCATTATTGCTGAGATCATCCGAAGGGTGGCAAATATGGAGGGTCCAATCACTCTATCAAAGTATCGAAAAAACACAGACCAAAATTCAGCATCCAATTGCCTCTCCTCCTTTAAACACAAGCTCTCGCCATAAGAAATTTCTTTTATCAAGGTATTCTTTCACTTTGTAAACATGTTCCTCTTCAATATTAATTATCATCGTTCCTGGAATATCATTATTGTAGCTTTCTAATTCCCCACCAACAATCCTGCAATCCACCAAGATATCCCTAGCCATTTGAGATATAACAGGCTCGTTCATATTTTTCTTCGAGAATAAGAGCTCAAGGTTTCTTCCAGAACTAGGAAGGTCCTTTTGATCATCACCTAATAGATTTCTAAGTGCTAGGGGCTTATCTTTAAAGATACTCTCTACTGTCCCTGTAGTTTGAACCTTGCCTTCTTCAATTATTGCAATCTCTTGACAAATACTACGCAACACTGCCATTTCATGAGTTACCATGACAACAGTTATACCGTAGTCTTTATTAATTCTTTTTAATAAGGCAAGTACTTCCTGGGTGCTTTTTGGATCCAAAGCTGAGGTTGCTTCATCGCATAAAAGTATTTTAGGCTCCATCGATAGGGCCCTTGCTATGGCAACTCTCTGTTTCTGTCCACCAGATAATTCTCTTGTTTTAGAGTGGATTTTTTCTGGGATACCGATAACCTCCAAAAGATCTTTTACTGTTTTATCGATATCTTCCTTTTTGTAATTCCAACATTTCATCGGTAAGGCTACATTCTCATAAACAGTTAAACGGTTTAAAAGTGAGAACTGTTGAAATATCATACCAATATTCTTTCGGTATAGACGTTTCTCCTTATCTGTCAACTCATCTACATTAACATCCATTACCTTAAGAATCCCTTCATCAAAGGATTCTAGGCTGTTAATGCATCTTAGAAGTGTAGATTTTCCTGTTCCACTCCGCCCTGCTAAACCAAAGATCGCTCCTTCTTGTATTTTTAAGTCGATCCCCTCTAAAACATTCAAATTATCAAATGACTTTTTCAGCCCTTTTATGTAAATCATAGTTTTCTCCTTTAAAACAATAATTTGTTAATTTGTAAATAATTATTACAAGTTAAATATTATTACAATTTAATTTTGCATGCAAGAAATATATTGAGGTATTCAAATATTCTATAGTTTAGTTAACATGCATAAATTTAACAAATACATATTTAGGTTCTACATAGAAAATTAGACAAAATCAAAACTACCCGCTTAGCGGGTAGTTTGTTCAGCCCTATAAGGGCATGTTACACACTTGAGCCTTAAGGCTCCTTGAATGGTCCGCCATTTGCTTGTGCACACACACTGCTGCTGAAGCAGCTTTTTTTTATTTTTTCTTCTTTTGGCTCTTCTCTCCCGTGAATGGATCAACATATTCCATTAAGCTCAGCTGATCATTTGCTATGTCTTCTTGTAATTGATTTTTAACATACTCCCGTATTTTCTTTTCATTACGACCAACGGTGTCTACATAGTAACCCCTGCACCAGAAATGTCTATTTCCATATTTATATTTTAAATTTGCATGCCGATCAAATATCATTAATGAACTTTTTCCTTTTAATTAGCCCATTATACTTGATATACTATATTTAGGTGGTATAGCTAACACCAAGTGAACATGATCTTTACATGCTGTTGCTTCAAGAATTTCTATTCCTTTTTGGTCACACAACTTCCTCAATATTTTTCCTACATCTTTTTTTATTTTTCCATATATCACTTGTCGTCTGTATTTGGGTGCAAAAACTATGTGATATTTACAATTCCATGTTGTATGTGATAAACTATTTCTATCCATTTCGGATCCTCCTTTTGATTAATTAGTTTTGGTTGGCGAACCAAATTAGTTTTATCAAAAGGAGGTTAAAAAAAACTACTCATAGCTGAAACACGTCCTTTCTAGGTTTATTATAGCAACCTTTCTACGTGTCCAGCAAATCTAATACACTCTAGGTATTACCTATAAGGAGATTACAGAAGGACTTCGTTCTAAGGGATACAAAGGAAGCATTGCAGCCCTTAGAGTGTTTGTCTCCAAAGAAAAGAGAATTGCTAAAGATTTACTTAAACATCAAGAACCTTCAGAGTTGATTGACAAGCGAGTAATCTATCAGTTGCTTTACAAGCCAATAGAAAAGATTAAGGCAATATCAAAGGACCAACTAGATGAAATCTTTAAAAAATACCCTGTTCTATCAGACCTACTTAAGCTGTTAGCAGATTTTAAGACACTATTGTCAAGCCGTCAAAGTTCTAGTCTTTCCTTTTGGATAGAAAAGGCAAACACCTTAGAACTAAAGGAAATCTCAAGTTTTATAACGAGAATTCAAGGAGATTATGATTCGGTAACGAATGCTATTGATTATTCTTATAACAATGGTTTAGCTGAAGGAAGCGTCAATAAAATTAAGACGATTAAAAGAGTGATGTATGGCAGAAATCATTTTGATATGTTAAGAAATAAAGCTCTGCAACTAGAGGCAATGAAAAAAGATAAGTGTTAATTAGGTGATAAAAAAGTTATTTTATTGCTTTATTTCAATGTGAATTTCCAATAACTTTGGAAAGAACCTCTTTGGCGCTTACATCTATCCTTTGTATAAGATCTTTTATTGATTCTTCCATTCAGCCCCTCCCTTCTATCTATCATGATTGTCAACAATTCTAGCCTCAAAAACAACAAAACCCGTATCCATTACGAATACAGGTGTTAACTGGTCTGGCTGACAGGAATTGAACCTGCGACCTCTAGAACCCCATTCTAGCGCGCTACCAAGCTGCGCCACAGCCAGATACTTTGTTAAGTTACATACATATTTTATGATTATTTTAGCTAGTTGTCAAGGGTTTAGTATGAAAATCCTTGATATAAAAAGTATAAGTAAGGTTAAGGCTGAATTGGATATTATCCATAACCTTAACCTTAGCATTACATTTTTACAAGATGATAGCTATAAATCCTCCATTTCCATCATTGATGATCTTTTGAAGTGTGCGTTGTAGTTTTATTCTTGTATCCTCTGGGATAGTCATGAGCTTACTTTGTAATTGCTCTTTTACCATATCATGGAGGGATTTACCAAACATGTTTGTTTCCCATAGTTTTTCAGGATTTTGCTCAAA
The DNA here is from genome assembly GCA_020832135.1 of Clostridiaceae bacterium. Lineage (GTDB taxonomy): Bacteria > Bacillota > Clostridia > Peptostreptococcales > Natronincolaceae > JAFIFG01. The sequence goes on along the minus strand of JAFIFG010000123.1, from coordinate 26,504 downwards.
TTCATCCAATAAATATTTTACTAACTCTTCGCTTTGCTTTTCTGTACCTACTATAGGAGATACTTCCGTAGCAATATCTGCCCTAATAAAGTGTAGAGAAGGTGCATTAGCTCTTAGCTTAACACCAAATTGATTGCCATGTCTAAAGATCTCTGGCTGCTCTAAGCTTAATTCCTCAAGGGATGGAGCTACTAATCCATAGCCTATATGTTTTACATCCTCTAATGCCTTTTCAACTCTGTCAAATTCTCTCTTGCCTCTAGCTAACTCTGTGATCAAGCCCATTAACTGGTGGTCACCTTCGATTTCATAGCCGGTTTTTTCTTCTAATATCTTATAAAATAGTCCTTCAGCAGTAGTAAGGTCTATTAACGCAGAGCCTTCTCCCATTTTTATACTATCTAAACTTACTCTTTTAATATTTTCTATGCCCTTTAGGCCCTCTATCATACCTGCAATATTTTTTAGTCTTCTAGTTTCTCCTGCTATACCCTTGATGCCCTTCATAATAGATGACTTTAACCAGTGACTTCCCTCGATACTTTCAAGCCATCCAGGTAAATTAAAGTTAATTTCTGTAATAGGAAATTCAAACAATACATTTTCTAATATTTCATGGATATCGTTGATACCCATTTGGGCACAGTCTTTAATAACTACAGAAACACCATGCTTTTCTTCTAAACTATCCCTCAATGCCAAAGTTTCTTCAGCATCAGGAGTCTTACTATTTAAGACAATAGCAAATGGCTTATTAATCTCTATTAATTCATTAATAACCCTTTCTTCTGCATCAATATAACTTTCTCTATCAATTTCTGTGATAGAGCCATCCGTTGTCACCACTAAACCTATCGTAGAGTGTTCTTGGATTACTTTTCTTGTACCGATCTCTGCAGCCTCTTCAAATGGAATTTGCTTTTCAAACCAAGGTGTATTTACCATGCGAGAAACGCCGTCTTCTTGATGTCCTAATGCACCATCTACTAAATATCCAACACAGTCTATCATCCGCAGCCTAAAGGATGCATTGTCCTTTAAAACTAATTCAATTGCTTCATTAGGCACAAACTTGGGTTCTGTAGTGGTAATGGTTTTTCCTGAACCACTTTGGGGTAATTCATCCTTGGCTCTTTCTTTTTTATAGGTGTTCTCTATATTAGGTAGAACCAATAAATCCATCATTCGTTTGATCAATGTAGATTTTCCTGTTCTAACAGGTCCAACAACACCTATGTATATATCTCCCTGTGTACGTTGTGCTATATCCTTATAAATGCTATATTTTTCCATCTTATCCCTCCTTTTATATAGATGAATACTATGTATCTATAGTTATTAACATTATAAATATATGTTTGTTCACAATAAATATGACAATTCAAGCTATTTACTACTTTATATTTTTTATAAATAGTTTTTATGACTTTTTTTCAAAAATATAAAAAGGTTAACGTAAATATATTACGTTAACCTTTTGGATGTTTTTTACCAATCATAATTATCGGTAATCACAATTTCTTCTATTTCATTTTTTTTACTACGAGACATAAGACTCTCAACCGCAGCCTTTGGATTTCTGTTTTGATAAAGCACACCATATATCTCTTCTGTAATAGGCATTTCAATGCCATATTTTTGGGCTAGTTCATAGGCTACATTGGTTGTAGTAATACCTTCCACCACCATACCTATTTCCTTAAGAGTTTCTTCTAGGCTCTTACCCTTGCCCATCAATATACCGGCTCTACGGTTTCTACTATGCATACTGGTACAGGTAACTATAAGATCTCCGATGCCGGATAATCCTGCAAAAGTAGCAATGTCTGCCCCCATGGCTTTACCTAGTCTAGCTATTTCTCTAATACCTCTAGTCATTAGTGCTGCTTTAGCATTGTCTCCAAATCCTAATCCATCAGCTATTCCCGCACCAAAGGCAATGACATTTTTCAATGCTCCGCCTAGTTCAACACCAGCTACATCAGGGTTGGTATAGACTCTAAAGCTATTGGTCATAAAAACCTCTTGAACTAATTGTGCTGTTTCTCTACTGCTAGAGGCCGCCACCACTGTAGTTGGCATATTATTAGCGGCTTCCTCAGCATGTGAAGGTCCAGAAAGCATAGCATAGGGTTGATTGCCTAATTCTTCTGCCACAATCTCAGACACCCTCAATTGACTTTTTTGTTCAATTCCCTTAGCAGCATTCACAATGATTTGATTTTCTTTTATATGAGGCTTTATTTGCTGTAGGACTTCTCTGACCTTTTGAGTAGGTACAGTGATTAAAATAATATCAGTGTCTCGAATCGCCTCTGTAATTTCCGTAAACAGCTCTATGCTAGAAGGTATAGTGACATCAGATAGATATTTAGGATTTTTTCCAGTTTCCTTTATAGTATTGTATTGTTCTTGACTTCTCATCCAAAGCTTTACATGCTGACCGTTGCTATTTAACACAATACTTAAAGCACTTCCCCAGCTTCCTGCTCCTAGAACAGTTACTGAATAATTTCTCACGTGAAAAACCTCCTCTATTTGACTTTTGACTTATCTGTAATTTTTCTCTCTGTTCCATTACGTAATCGTTTAATATTTTCTTTGTGTCTATATAATGCCAGCAGGCATAAAATTAAACCAAATATAAAATATTCTACTCCTACGAATGTCATGAATATTGGTAAAAGCACCATTCCTGTTATAGAGGTTAAGGACATATATTTATATTTATAAAGTATAATAAGTCCGATAATAATACATGCTAATGCAACTGTAGTATGAATAATTAATCCTACCCCTATAGTAGTGGCAACCCCTTTACCTCCTTTAAACTTTAGTAAAGCCGGCCAATTATGGCCTATGACAACAGCAATCCCAGCTACTAGGGCAATGGTTTCTGTTCCATATCTTCTGGCTAAATACACGGCAAATACACCTTTAAGACAATCTAACAACAAGGTTACTACAGCTGCCTTCATTCCCAAAGTTCTCATAACATTTGTAGTCCCAGCATTACCACTTCCATGTTGACGTATATCAATGTTTGCCGTAAGTTTTCCCATGACAAAGGAAGGCGAGAAGTTTCCTATTAAATAGGCAATGAATACAATCAAAATAGGATGCACCTATTTTTCACCTCCTGTCTTTTGACGATTGATAAATCTTATAGGTGTTCCTTCAAAACCAAAGTTCTCTCTTACTCTATTTTCTATATATCTTAAGTAAGAAAAATGCATTAATTCTTTATCATTAATAAATAATATGAAGGTTGGAGGCTTAACAGAAGCTTGGGTTGCATAGAATATCTTCAATCGCTTACCTTTATCAGAAGGCGGTTGATTTAAAAGCATTGCTTCCCCTACAACTTCGTTTAGTGTTCCGGTCTGTACCCTCATAGCATGCTGATTGGCTACAAATTTAATTTTATCTAAAACAGTCATTAATCTTTGTCCTGTTAATGCAGAAACAAACATAATAGGAGCATAGGGACAGAAGCCTAATTCTGTACGAATGTCTTTTATAAATTTATTCATAGTATGGTTGTCTTTTTCTATTAGATCCCATTTGTTTACTACAATAATCATAGCTTTACCATTGTCATGACTAAACCCAGCAATCTTTTTGTCCTGCTCTGTTACACCTTCCTCAGCATCCAAAATCAGTAGGCATACATCAGCTCTTTCAATGGCAGCTAAAGATCTAACCACACTATATCTTTCTACATTCTCTGTAATCTTACTTCTTCTCCTCAGTCCTGCTGTATCAATGAAGACATATTCATCTTCCCCATCGGTAAAGGGTGTGTCGATGGCATCTCTGGTGGTACCGGCTATATCACTTACAATAACCCTTTCCTCACCTAAGATTTTATTAATAATAGAAGATTTTCCGGCATTAGGTTTACCTATAACTGCCACTCTAATAATATTTTCATCATAATCTTCTCCAGCTCCCTCTGGGAAGTTCTTTACTACTTCATCCAACAAATCTCCGATACCAAGTCCTAATGCACCTGAAATCTCCATTGGATCCCCTAGACCTAGTTCATAAAAGTCATAATAATGGGGTGATTGGTTTTTTGTATCTACTTTATTTAACACCAATATTATAGGCTTTTTAGACTTTCTAAGCATATCTGCAATCTCACGATCAGAAGAGATAAGCCCTTCTCTACCGTCCACCATAAATATGATTACTTGGGCGGTTTCAATAGCTAACTGTGCCTGTCTTCTCATTTGAGCTGGAATAATTTCTTCTGATTCTGGTTCAATACCACCTGTATCTATTAAAGTGAATTTGTTATTTAACCATTCTACTTCTGTGTAAATTCTATCTCTAGTTACACCGGGTTCATCCTCTACAATGGCGATTCTTTTTCCGGCTACTTTATTAAAAAGTGTTGATTTTCCTACATTTGGTCTTCCGACCACTGCTACGATAGGTTTTGCCATTTTTTTCACCTCTTACTCTAAAATTCTATCTATAAAGGTACTACCTTCTACTTCGCATACCTGTACCTTTACATTTAGTTGTTGTTCCATTTCATCTATGGTTATATCATCTAAAAATACTTCTTCCTCTGCCCTCATCATAGACTGAGGTATCAGAATTTTTTCACCCAAATCCTTACCCCTTAAATTTTTAAGTATATCAGTGGCAGTAACAAGCCCTGTTACAGAAACTTGTCCTCCAAAGAAGTCATTTTTAATAGGTACTACCTCTATAACTAGATTTTCTATTTTGCTCATCAAGTCATTACAAAGCTGATGAATAGTTGCATATATCAATTCTCCAGTTATAACTATTACCTTTTTAGGATTTTCTAAACTTATGGCTTGTACCTTCTCTAATCCATCGTAAAATTCCTGTTTAAACTTTACCACCATGCCTACACCATTCTCTAATTGTGGGAAACCATTGTAGGACTCATAGGAAGGGAGAGCTTCATTTGCCAATAAATAAAATTCATCCGATAGATAGACAAAATTTCTACCTAAGGATTTGTCTAGCTTATTTTGCCAATCTTTAACCTGTTTTACTGTAGCTAAGGCGGTCTCCTTGTCAAAAGGCTTTAGGGGATAGAGTCCTTCTCTGTATCTACTAAGTCCTACAGGAACTACAGCAACACTGCCTATGGCATGGTTAAGTTTCTGTAAATCCTCTATGGTACCATCTAGTTCTTCTTGATCATTAATGTCACGACACAGTACAATTTGACAGTTCATATCAATACCATTGTCGGCTAATCTGTTTAAAATATCCAAGATATTTCCTGCATGCTTGTTGTTTAGCATCTTTTTCCGCAGCTCTCCATTGGTGGTATGGACAGAGATATTAATGGGGCTTATTCTATACTGAATAATTTTATTGATATCTTCTTCCTTCATATTGGTTAAAGTAATATAATTTCCATGTAGAAAGGAAAGTCTGGAATCATCGTCTTTAAAGTATAGGCTTTCTCTCATATTCTCCGGTAACTGATCAATGAAGCAAAACATACATTTATTTTTACAGCTTTTGGCTTGATCTATAATTGGGTTTTCAAACTCTAAACCAAGGTCTTCATCATAATCCTTGTCTATTTCTATTACCCATACTTCTCCATCAGGCTTTTGAATTTCCACCTCTAGATATTCATCAGATAAGTAAAACTTGTACTCAATAATATCTTCTATTGCTTCTTCGTTTATACTTAATAGTATATCGCCTACTTCTATACCTACTTCCTCTGCTATACTATCAGCATAGACTTTGCTGATAACATTCTTGACACCTGTTTCCTTCAAAACAACACCTACTTTTTTTTACTAATTTTTAGTACCTGATACTAATATTATATCATAAATTTTAAATTTTACCATCTAATTATATTATCATTTTGATTTGACAAAGGTCAAGCTTATTTGCTAGTTTATTGTTTGTTCTACATTTTTAACCAATTCAGTAAAAAATCTATAATTTCTTTGTATACCGTACACCGTTAGAGGACGACCTAGGCCAACTATATTTAATCTTCTTGACATAAACCCTCCTAATCTTGTGTAATTGTTTAATAAGGATGTTACATTAATAAAGATTACATCCTTTTTATTACTATACATCATATCGTTATAAAATGCATAAAGCATTTCCGTGTAAAAATCACGAGAATGCCCCATACCCATGATATAGATAGCACGACATTGCTGATCCACTCCCATATGAAAGGGTATGCCTATTTCACTGTTTGCTGCCTTATCATAAAAGGGAACAGATAGGATTTCCTCCTTTGTGGCTACTCTATCTACCGGCAAATAACCCATATGGATGGAAGCGGTAACTATAGAGGAATGTGCACCTCCAAAGCAAGAATATATAATTTTCATAGCTAACCATCCTTAATTATTTTTATTTATTTATTGAAACAAATCTTGTTCCTCTTCTTTTGTTAGATTAATAATTTCCACTTCTTCTTCATACATATTTCCTAAACCCTTTATGACATTATTGAATATTTCTTTTTTTCTTCCATAATTAGCTACATAAACTTCATTTAAGTTTTCATCTAATCCTATATAGTGGGGCTTTATTTGATGATGCATTTTTTCTAATGCTTCTTTAGATCTGGATATTCCATCCTCCTGTAACTTTAAATGAAGATATGCAGCCTTCAGAGCTGCATAGATGTTTTTTTTATATGCATATATTATTTTCATTTTTATCACCTAATGCTTTACAATAATATAGGTGCCTCCCTCTAAATCATGCACCATACCGGTTGTAGTTTTAGAAATCAAGAGTGCTAACCGCTCTAAATGTTCTTCATCACTGGCATAAAATACAGGAGCATTTGAAGATCCCCCCACCATGTCTTTGTTTGTCGTCACAATAGCTATAATAAATTCCTTTAAACCAAATTCCATTTATTCTTCCTCCCATAGCCTATAACATTTATTAAGAAAAATAATACTCCATCATCAATCTATGAACAAATAACTGTTATTATGAGCTAAGCTTTTTTCCTACTTCTGAGTCCAACGGTTCTCTTTTTGAGGACTCTAATACTGGGGTCTTTTTAACTGCTTCTATAAGACAGTTCACATCAGGCTGTCGGGTGACTATAGCCATAACAATATTGCCATTGTCAGGGTTTCGTCTAGCTATGGGGGTAAAGTCCGGCTCATCTACATCCTTTCTTATACCCAGTTGTATAGCTGCGTTATGTTGTATGGCCTGTCTCTGCCCTATATTTGATAGTATAGCAACTGCATTAGGATCCTTCGGTATAATTTCAACCGCTACACCATTTTCCATAAATACTTTTTGAGATTCCTTTAAACCTATGTTCATGACACCTACTCCAGCTATGGTTAAGATCGGACCCTCAAAACTTATTTCTGCTGATTTTACCTCTGCAATCTCCTCGATAGATCCAGGTTTCAGCATTCTATTTAGCATTACAATAATAATACTTCCTACAATAATGGCCAGTATACTGCTCACTAGTATGGGTAGATCAAAATATTCACCTATATATACAGTAGCACTGGTAAAGACAGCAGTTATAATCGCCATATAATTTCTAGCTTCAAAGGTTTTGGCTATATCCTCAATATAAGCTGTTCCTTTAGGTACTAGTTCTGTAGGCTCTATATTATCTAAGCTTTGTCTTTCCATACCTCGTACATCTCTAAAGTGCTGTGCTGCTATGGCTAAAAATGTGATCGCCACATATTCTTTTTCACTAAAGGCAGGAATAGCTACTGCTCCTAGTCCTGCCGCTATTACTCCTAAAGTGAAATGTGATAAGTAAGCCTGAGGATAAGTAGGATACTGTCTATAATCTATTTTCATCATATAGGTTCTAGCTATAACACCCATAACTAATGCAATGACAATTGCTACAAAATGTGTATCCATTATATATCACCTACCCATCACTTATTTTTTCCTTCTGCCTAGTAAGTTAGCAAACTCCTGTTTAAAGTTAGATACCTTAGATTTCCATTCCTTACCACCAGTAGATAAGAATAAGAATGCTAAGCCACCTAGAACTACGATTCCAACAATCCACATAATACCGCTGCCAGAGCCTTCATCACTTTCTTCTACTCCAGCTGTTTCTTCTTGCACTCCGGTTTCTGCATCCTCTACTACACCACCAAATAGTGCAGTCGTTGCTACTTCTGCAAAATAATCAGCAGAGATTTCTGCTCTCTCTCTTTCGTTTTCATAGGTACCCATTTCTAGAAGCATTGCTCTAGGTGTTAAATCCTGATTATAGTCACCCTTTGCATAGAAGATGTCCTTTATTAGTCCAGGATACATCTCATCTGCCACTGCCTTTACGTGGGTTGCAAGCTCTTCATTAGCTTGAAAGTTTTGATTTCTTCTACCTACAACCAACCTAACCTTGGAAGCATCTTGTCCTTCTATTTCTGTATTATATTCCTCTGCTGGTATAGCATCTCTATGGACATCTATTAAAGATGATGCTCCCTGCTCTGTAAGTAGCTGTAATGCTGTTCTTCTGGACCGTTTATAGGCCCCTGCATCTTGAGGAATATGGTTAGTATCATCAAAGATACTTTCCACACCAAAGTTTCCAAAGCCATTACTTAAGCGTTCCGCTACCTTTAATATACCTCCACCTTCTTCTATACTCTCTTGACCATCGGTGGGCACATAGGATTCAGCAGTATGGGTAGCATATATACCTACTCTTCTAGCTTCTTCTTCACCTTCATCACCATTACCTTCCTCCTGTGCTAGAAGAAAGGCCGTAAGACCACCTTCTTCTCTTAGAGCTAAACGGACTTGCTCTAAGGCTACTTTATTTACCTTCGGCAAGGTCACTTCTTCTTTAAATTCTGCAAAGGCTTCACTGCGACCTTGATCAACCCTAGTCACTTCGTATCTTCTGTTGTCTCCACTTAGATATTGGTCTCCTTCAGTTACTTCTCTACCGGTTTTAAATAGAACTTCATTGGTTTCTATATCATATACTGTAAAATAGGTTCCATGCTGAGAATACCAGTCATCTCCATAAACAAAGGGGGTTGTTAATATAATAAGTATACATACTAAGCTTAAACTTATTATTTTATTTTTCATCATCTTCACCTCTTTTTTCTTGGGAGTGTCCTTCATCATTAGATTTGTTTTTCTTTTCATCACTTTCACCTAGGGTACTGACGAAATGCCCTTTTTCAAAATGCATATTCTTTTTTGATGTTCCTCCCTGCAATCTTTCCCTTGTCTCTCCTATGATTTCTGCCAAAAGCACCGCTAAAATCCCAGCTATAACTGTAGTATCTACACCACCGGCTCCACCAAATATTGTGGTGCCAGGAACATTATTTACTGCATTAATGATCATTTGAATTAAATCAGCTACTACAACTCCACCTACTCCAGCTATAAATGCAGCTCTTCTAGAACGACCTAAGATATAGGCAACTAATCCAGCTAAAATAGCATATACATAGTTAGGGTCTATGTTTTGAGCTTCAGGCTCTGCAGGCAATATGTATCTTTGGGTGCCATAAATAATAATACCACCTATGATAGCTGCTGCTATGGCTCTGAATTTTTCCTTCCCAGTTTCTGCCTTAACAAATAAATAAATGACTAAAGCCATAGGGATAATAAATCCTCCAACATTAAAGCCAACATTCTCTGTAATATTTATATTTGGTATAAATATGGTGGAAACTACGATGGCTATAATGATACCAATAGCCGCCTTATCACTTAGTCGTAGTCGGTCCAAGACTCTTTCTGCAACTCCTGCAAAAATCAAAATAGCTACTAAAACTAATAAAATCATTCCTAGGGACATATTTTTTCCTCCTTAAATAATAATTACATGATGTTGTTTTTATATTTCCCTCTGCTTTATGAAACTATACAAAAAGCTAACTTAAGAATACCTATTTAAGTTAGCTGCTTTTGTTTAAATTTAATCTTTAGCTATTTTAAAAAAATATTTTCTTCTGTAAAAAAAGGAGATACTTATTTAAAAGTATCTCCTTCACATTTTAGTTATTCTTTAAAGGGAATGATGATGATAAACTCCGAGCCCTTTTCTACTTCACTATTTACTTTTATCTGGCCATTTAGGGATAAGACAATATGCTTTACAATCGCTAAACCTAACCCAGTTCCTCCAACCTTTCTACTCCTTGCTTTATCCACTCTGTAGAACCTTTCGAACAATCTAGGTATATCCTTCTTGGGAATACCTATCCCTGTATCCTTAACAGATATAATAATATTATTGTATTTTTGGTAGGCATTGATTTGTACTATGCCATCACTTGGTGTATATTTCATAGCATTATCTATTAGATTAATCATCATTTGCTTGAACCAATCTCTATTACCATAGATTGTAGGTAGCTTTGCCTCTACCTCTGTAATTAGGTTTATTCTTTTGTTATTGGCGATTGGCTTCATAATCTCTCCTACCTCCTGCAGAAATGTGGTAGGATGTATCTCTTGTTTTGATACCTTATGCTGAGAGCTTTCTATTTCTGATAATGTTAGGATATCATCAATCAATCTAGCTAATCTCTCAGCTTCTATATCTATAATATCCAGGAATCTATTCTTTGTAGCTTCATCTTCTATATCTCCGGTCTTTAAAGTTTCAACAAACCCACTGATGGAGGTTAATGGTGTTTTTAACTCATGGGATACATTGGCTACAAAATCAGAACGCATTTTTTCTAATTTTCTAATCTCTGTAATATCCTCCATTAAAGTTACCAAACCTATGGTTCTAGTTGGATCCTGCTCTAATTTTATTAAGTTAGTATAAACCTTTAATATACTTTTCTTTGGATGTCTCAGTGTAATCTCTAGCTGGGTTTCAATATTATTATGAAAGACCCTTTCAATTCCTTCGTCTAAATGATTGTTTCTAATGACTTCTAATATGTGTTTACCTATAGCTTCTTCAGCTTTAATATTAAATAGTTTTTCTGCTGCTGTGTTCAATAGGAGAATATTCTTATTATTATCTACTGCTATAATAGGATTTATAATACTACCTAGCAATGCCTTGAATTTTGTATTGCTATCGGAAAGTTTTTGTATGGTGTCCTCTAGGGTATCTGCCATATGGTTAAACCGATCTGCCAGTTCTCCTATTTCATCCTTTGAATAAACATAAGCCCTTTCTTTGTAACGGCCCATTGCCATTTTTTTTGATGTCTCTGTAATCTCTTTAATAGGCTCCATAATTTTTTCAATAAACCTATAACCTATTAATAGGGAAATAATAAGTCCAAAAATGGTGGACATAGCTATATAGGAAAATAATTCTCTGTTTAACCTCTTTATTTCTAATAGGTTAACCGCCAGCCTTACCACTACTGTTTCCATTTCTAATCCTTCTGCCGGCAATGCTATGTACATCATATCTAAATCTACAGTTTCACTTTTTCTAATATCTTTACCTATTTCCCCCCGGTAGGCCGCCTGGATTTCTGGTCTATCCCTATGGTTTTCAATAAAGCCCTCCGTTACAAAGGAATCCGCTAAGACATTCCCTTCTTTGTCTACAATAGTTATTCTTTTATCTATTTTTTGTCCTAAATCATTTATAGCTATTTTCAGTTCTTTAATATTCATATCTTTGTTGGTCTGTATAAACTCCTCAACCAGTTTTCCATTGGAAATCAAATTGTCTTCCACCTGTTCAATATAACTGGAGCGAACAAGGCCCAAAGATAGTACCCCAGTAGAAAATACTCCTACTAGTAAAATTACTACAAAAATAGCAAATATCTTTTTTTGCATAGCTTCACCTACTTCATTTTATAGCCTACACCCCGAATAGTTTCTATATATTTTCCTGATTCATCCTCTTCTATCTTTTTTCGTAGATGTCTTATATGAACATCTACTGTTCTTGTTTCTCCATAGTAATCATAACCCCACACCTCATCTAATAATACATTTCTTGACATTACTTTCCCTCTGTTTTCCATCAACATCTTTAGTAGTTCAAATTCCTTTAGGGTTAATTCTGTTTGTTTTCCTGCTACCGTCACTTCATGCTTTTCTAGGTCAATAGTGATATCTTTTAACTGTAAAATATTCTCTCCTTGCTTTTGTTGATCCTCACTTCTTCTTAATACTGCCTTTACTCTAGCCACTAGTTCCCTGACACTAAAGGGCTTTGTTACATAATCATCTGCTCCTAACTCTAGACCTAGAACTCGATCCGTCTCCTCCCCCTTTGCTGTCAGCATAATAATAGGAAGTTTATTAAAATCCTGCACTTTCCTTATTTGTTTACACACTTCTAGTCCATCCATACCTGGCAGCATTAAATCAAGTATTACTAAATCTATTGTATTTTTCTTCAATAAATCTAGAGTTGTCTCACCATCATCCCCCGTAATGACATGAAAACCATTCTTCTCTAAATTAAATTTTATTAGCTCTAAAATATGTTCTTCATCATCTACAACCAATACGGTTCTTTTACCCATGTATTTTACCTCCTAATTTAAACTAGCTCAATAATAGATACCATTCGTCCTGTAAGACCTTTATCTCTACGATGGGAGTAAAATAAATCTTCATTACAACAGGTGCATAGTTCACTTTTTATTATATTTCTATCTAAGATTCCTATTTCCTTCAAGATTAACCTGTTGGCCTCCCATAAGTCCAGCATATACTTGTCTTGACCCATTGAAACAACAAATCTTGAAGTGTTTGTAAAATTTGTGTTAAATTGATCTATTACATCTTGTGCAACTTCATAACAACAGGTTCCGATGGAAGGTCCTATAGCCACTATAATATCTTCTACTTTACAATTAAAGTGTTGTAGCATCTTTGTTACCGTCTCTTCTCCGATCTTCAATGCCGTTCCTCGCCAACCGGCATGCACTGCTGCTATTACCTTTTTTACAGGATCTACAAAAAACAGTGGCACACAATCAGCATGAAAAGTCAAAAGAGGCACATTACGTCTATTCGTAATAAGCCCATCCATGCCTCTATAATCTTTTTTATAGAGTATACCTTTGCCTTTATCCTCCTCTGTTACAATCTTCACTTTATTATCATGGACTTGGTCAGCAAAGACTAAATCCTCATCATTTACTTCAATAGCTTTGCAAAGCCTCTTTAGATTTTCTCTAACATTCTCCCTATTGTCCTCTGTACCAAACCCTAAGTTCATAGAGTCATAAGATCCTTTACTAACTCCACCTATCCTAGTACTAAATCCATGCTTTACTATATTCAATTTTTCTAGTTCCTCTATTTTTAGGATTTTCACACCATCATTTTCTACTATTTTAAAAGCCATACTTTCACCCCTATTTCAATTTTCATATTTATACATTAGTTATTCCCTTTTATTTTCTGTTTATTGCTAAGACTAATCTCTTTTATATACACAGAGGATTAATTTAGTATCATTTTATGTATAATTTAAGAGGAAGCTATAAATAACTTCCTCTCTAAAAATTTCATTCTGTTTTTTCATTTAAAAGCTTTCTTAATTCCCCCATAAAAGTATTGATATCTTTAAATTCTCTGTATACGGAGGCAAACCGTACATAGGCAACCTCGTCTAGTTTTTTCATATGCTCCATCACTAATTGACCTATGAATTCAGTTGTTATTTCCTTTTCCATAGAATTATATAATTGTTTTTCGATTTCATGTGCTGTTTTTTCTATGTCGCTTAAGGCTACAGGGCGTTTTTCACAGGATTTGATGATCCCTTTCAGAATCTTGTTTCTATTAAATTGTTCTCTAGCCCCACTCTTTTTGATAATCATTAAAGGTATTTCTTCTACCTTCTCGTATGTAGTAAATCTTTTGGTACAGGTAATACACTCTCTTCTTCTTCTTATAGATTGACCTTCATCGGTGGGTCTAGAATCCACTACTTTAGATTCGTAATGACCACAAAAGGGACAATTCATCTTTTGTTCACCCCCATATTTTTACCATACTTAATTTAACTATATTATAATACACTGTTTCCAATATGTCTAACTAAATTTATAGTATTATTTTATTTTCTCTCGTCATCCTCGTCTCTTATGTCTTTTATAGCATCATAGTTGATAAAGGTTTCCTCTGCATCATACTTTATTTTTTGCGGCTCTATATTCCCCTTGACTTCTACTAAAATCACATCTATGCCTATTTTTTTGATCTCTCCCCAACTAATTTCACTTTCCATTTCTTTTCCTAAAAATCCGAAAAATTTCTCATTATTAGGCACGATAATAGCATTTATTTTTCCCTTTTTTAAATCTACATCAATATCAGCTATATGACCCAATCTTCTACCATCAGTTATATTGATCACTTCTTTTTCCGTTAAGTCCGATGCTTTAATCATCCACTTCACCTCCAGATATATTTTCCACACATAAATGCTATACAACATATTTATGGACTTGCTACCTTTTTTATGCCTATACAGAAAAAAAACCACCTATAAAAGGTGATTTTTAAATATATTTTTAAATATATTTTTTCATATGTTTTACAGCTGTTTTTTCCAATCTTGATACCTGTGCTTGTGATATTCCTATTTCATCCGCCACCTCCATTTGTGTTCTTCCTTCAAAGAATCTTAAGGTTAGAATTAATTTCTCTCGATCATTTAATCTCCTCATGGCCTCCCTAATGGCTATACCGTCGATCCAGGTTTCATCTTCACTTTTTTCGTCACTTACTTGATCCATAACAAATATAGCATCTCCACTATCATGATAGATAGGCTCAAATAAGGATACGGGATCCTGTATAGCATCTAAAGCAAATACAACATCTTCTCTAGGCAAATTCAACTGTTGGGCAATTTCTGAAATAACCGGCTCTTTAGAATTCTTATTAATGAGTTGATCTCTCACCTGTAATGCTTTATATGCTGTATCCCTTAAGGACCTACTTACTCTTATGGAATTATTATCTCTTAGGTATCTTCTAATTTCCCCAATAATCATTGGTACTGCATAGGTAGAAAACCTTACATTATGACTTAAATCAAAGTTATCAATCGCCTTAATTAAGCCAATACATCCTACTTGAAAAAGATCATCCACATGTTCTCCTCTATTATTAAATCTTTGTATCACACTTAATACCAGTCTTAGATTACCTCTTATGAACTGTTCTCTTGCCTGAAGATCACCTTTTTTAATTTTTACAAATAAACCCTGCATTTCTTTATTGGTAAGTACCGGTAATTCTGCTGTGTTTACTCCACAAATTTCTACTTTGTTGATGTGCATGCTGACGTCTCATTCCTTTCACTATGAATTACCCCTTTAATATTTAAATTATTGACGCTATCCTTAATTTTATGCAGGTTCCATTAAGATAAAATCCTTCTTATTGTTCTATACATCTATCAAAAACATAAGGAACCCCTTTAAAATTCTTAAAGAAGGCTCCTATAATAAATCATACCATTCTATTAATTTCTTTTTGTAACCTCGATACAATACGTTTTTCTAGCCTGGATATATAGGATTGAGAAATACCTAAAATATCGGCTACTTCTTTTTGTGTTTTCTCTTTACCATTAGTTAGACCAAATCTAAGTTCCATTATTTTTTTCTCTCTATTGTTTAATTTATCCAGTGCTAGAGTTAGGAGTTCTCGATCCACCTCTTCTTCTAAAAACTTATGTATAACATCGTTTTCTGTCCCTAGAATATCTGACAATAGCAGCTCATTTCCATCCCAATCTATATTTAAAGGTTCATCAAAAGAAACCTCCATCCTTACCTTATTATTTCTTCTAAGATACATTAAGATTTCATTTTCTATACACCTGGATGCATAGGTTGCTAGCTTAATATTTTTTTCTGGATTAAAGGTATTAACCGCTTTAATAAGTCCTATGGTTCCTATAGATATTAAATCCTCTACACCGATTCCTGTATTTTCAAACTTACGGGCTATATATACCACTAGCCTTAAATTTCTCTCTATTAATATCGTTCTTACTGTGCTCTGATCATCCTTTAGTTTTTCTATTAATACATTTTCTTCATCATTACTTAAGGGAGGTGGTAAGGTTTCACTTCCCCCGATATAGTACACACTTTCTTCAGAAAATAGATTAAAGTGCTTTAATATTTTAATGGAATAATATCTATACAAAAGTCTTAATTTTGCCAATAACTGTTTCATGATGAAACCCTCCTATGTTTTTTTGATGCTATCCTTACAATATATCTATACTAAATCAGGATGAAGTAATGCTCTATACTCCCCTGCTTTTGATAGTTTTCTATTATAAATAGCTACAACAATATTTTTGACATTCTTTATATCACTTGCTTCCTCCTTTTCTAAGTAAACCCCATCAGGTTTGAACCCAACCAACATACCATGATCTGTGCCTAGGGCATTATAGGGTATCATTCTCATGCGGGTCATCCATTTACTGTTGCTTAGAATTAAAGTCATATCTGCTAAATTAGGTATTCCCTTATCACTAAATAAACTTTGTATTTCTTCAGGTAATATTTCTACAATAGCATCATATTCTACTATAATAACAGGGTATTGACTTATGGGATCAACCAAAGAGTTGCCAGTGTCCACCATTCCAGTAACCTCAGTAACTGTGCCATTGATTTCTATTTTCACCTTCATAAATATCTTTTCCTTTGTTATTTGTTTTTGTATATAGCCCCAACAGAAATTAATAAGTATATAAGCTACACCACAAGCAATAAATATATTTTTCATGGAAATATCTGTTATATAAAAGACACCATTGCTTATAATACCGTTAAAATTGCTGAAATAAAATATTGCAAATCCAGCTCCTCCAAAAACCAAAGTGATTAAATAAAATACTCCTAAAAGTCTAAAAAAATCCTTAAACTTATCGGGAGTAAAGGCTAAAATAATAATAATCATGGAGCATGCTAGTTTCATTACAATAGAGAATAAAAACCGTAGTGATGGAAAGAAAATAATAAAGGCATAAAGTGCACTGATTGCAGCAGCAATAGTAAGTTTTACCTTGCTAGTGCTATACTTTGCAAACCTTCCTGTTAAAGACAATATAATAAAATTCATAATAAAATTCTCTAAAAAAACATACTCAGCATAGATTACCATCTAACGTCCTCCTAAGAGACATATTCCTATTATTATACAAGTATTCAGGGAAAGGGTTGTTTATGTATATTATATAAAATATACTTCAATTTTTTTGTCACTTTATGAAGTCGAAAGGCTAATTTCTTTGAAAAAAACTGGGGATAGTTAGTTGCAATAGATAAATTATTTTTCAAAAAAATAAAAAGCGGAGAAAAATTTCTCCACTTTTAAAGAATTAACATAAGATTATTTATTTCTTCTAAGGAAAACAGGTATATCTAAATCATCACTATTTTTAGTCTCATTACCTGCAGCAGCTGCAGCTTGATTTCTACCTAAGTTCACTGTTTTCATTTCCTTTGTATCTTCCTGTTTAAACTTTCCTTGTTCAAAGCCGGTGGCGATAACAGTAATTCTAAGCTCATCCTTCAGATCTTCATTAATTACAGCACCAAAGATAATATTAGCATCTGGATCTGCAGCCTGTGTTACCAACTCAGCCGCTTCATTAACCTCAAACAATCCTAAGCTAGAGCCACCAGTAATATTTAACAGGACACCCTTAGCTCCTTCTATAGAGGTTTCTAATAATGGACTTTGGATAGCTTGTTTAGCAGCTTCTGCTGCACGATTTTCTCCACTAGCTCGTCCTATACCCATATGAGCTAAGCCTTGTTCTAACATAATGGTTTTTACATCTGCAAAGTCAAGGTTTACTAGACCAGGCACAGCAATTAAATCTGAAATACCTTGTACACCTTGCTTTAAAATATCATCTGCTATTCTAAAAGCCTCTAGCATAGTAGTTTTCTTTTCAATAACCTGTAGTAATCTATCATTTGGAATAGTTACTAGCGTATCAACCTTGCCTTTTAGATCCTCAATTCCCTGCTCAGCATGCTTCATTCTTCGCTTACCTTCAAAAGTGAAGGGCTTTGTTACAACCCCTACAGTTAAAATTCCCAATTCCTTAGCTACTTCTGCCACAACAGGGGCAGCTCCTGTACCAGTACCGCCACCCATACCAGCAGTAATAAAAACCATATCTGCACCTTGAAGTAAGTGATGAATGTCTTCCCTACTTTCTTCTGCAGCCTTTTTCCCGATTTCAGGGTTTGCCCCTGCACCTAACCCTTTAGTAAGTTTTTCACCTACTTGTATTTTATGCTCAGCTTTAGAAGTAAATAAAGCCTGTTTGTCCGTGTTAACAGCTATAAATTCAACACCCTTTAATTGTGACTCTATCATACGGTTGACGGCATTATTTCCTCCACCTCCAACACCTATAACTTTAATCTGAGCAAATTGATCCATATCAACATCGAATTCTAACACAGTATTACCCCCTTAATTATGTAAATGATCTGCTTTCATTTCAGTTTTATATTCTAGTATTATTTTTTAACCTTAGCATAGTTGCTGCTTATTAGCTATAGGTCTGTGGGTTAAGATTTAGCTTTAATACAGTCTTCTTATTATAGTTAATAATTCAACAAAAACTCTCATTTTCCTTTTTTTCATTTTGAATTTATACTATAAATTTTTGGAAAAAATGTATTATTTGTGTTGAGACCTAATTTTTGTTAACAAGTGTCTTCTTAGGATGGCAAAATTTTGAAACAGTCTGGCACCAAAGGCAAAAATAGCAGCATAATATAATGGCACTCCTAAACGATCTCCTATATAGGCTAAAATTCCAGCTAAAATTGCATTACCAAAAAAACCTGAAACAAAAATTTCTGTATTAAATTTATCTTCAATGCTAGCTCTTAATGCTCCAAATACCGAGTCCATTGCCGCCAATATCGCAACTGATATATACAATGAATAGGTTGCGGGGTAAGTGATAGGTAAATATAATCCCAAAACTATTCCTAGTATTAGTCCAATTATCGCAAATAGCATTCTTTTACTCCCCTTTCCTTAATGTTGTAACATATTGTAATGTCATATGATCTTGAAATCTTGCAACTCTTACCCGCTCACTGACATAAGATTCAATATTAAGTCCATAAATTTCCTTCAGACTAGAGGCATAGGTTCCAGGAGCCCTAACAGCAGCACTTAAGGTTTCAGGATCTCCTATGGCTTTTATGACAAATGGTTGTCCGTAGGTATGATTATTAATGGTGATGGTTGGCCCTGCACATTTTATTTCTGATGTACTTAATAACCTTTGCCCATTTATGGAAAGTACTTCTGCACCAGCAATCCTCAAATCATTTAATATCGTTAGTACATCTCCATCATGTATTATTAAGTTGTTGGGATTTTCACCTTCGTACAATTCTCTGTCACTATCGCTTAATCTTAAAATAATACCAGATCCCTCTACATCTACAAAACCACTAACCAGTTTCATGGCTTCAAGTTCGTTTCTTAAAACCTCCTTAATACTTCCCTCATCCTGTAAAGCCTGCTGATATTCTTGCAATTTATTTTCATTAGTGTTTATTCGTTCCTTTAGATTTGTAATCTCTTCCTTTTCTCTATCTACTGCACTTTGCAGGTCAGCCATTGTTCTAATACTTACAAAACTATAGTCTTCTACTTCATTTTTAAATTGAAGCACCATAGTGAAACCCAATATAAGAAACATTAAAGTAACGATTACTTTTTGATGTAAATATTTCATACCTCTCCCCCTCTCATTAACTCCTATTGTGGAGATTCAATGGGTCTAGCATACTGATAGTTAATAGGTCTATTATGTCTAGGGATTTCTATCCTATCTTCTTTCCTTATACTCACCTGTAGATTATAATAATTTCTCATACCCCAAACAACACCATAACGTAGATTCAAAGCCGCCTCCAAGGTTTCAGGGTTGCCTATGGCTTTAATAACAAATGGGGGTCTAGTAGGCACACCATTAATAAGCACAGTGTTGGAGCTGTAGTAAACTTCCGTAACAGATGTATATCTTTGATCATTAATAGCTATCGCTTCAGCACCTGCTGCATTCAATTGGTTAATAATTTCCAGTATTACATCATAATTATACATAAGGAAGCTTCCTTCTCCCCCTAAAAATTCATGTTCCTTGGAATCATCTATACTTATAATTACTCCAGGTCCTTCCCCCTCAACATGTCCCGCTAGTAATTGATATCTTTCAAGGTCTCTTTTTAGGTTTTTTATGATAAGGTTTTCGTCTGCTTCAGAAATTTCATATTCCCTTAGACGTTTTTCTAACGTTGTAAGTTCTTCATTTAGTCGCTCTCTATCATTTCTTAAGTTCTTTAATTCTACAGAAAGCTGTTGAGCTCTTTGGGTAGACAGGAAACCACCACCTGTGGTATCTCTTACTGTATTAAGTTGCATAGAAATAGTTAATCCTAATATACCACAAAGCAATCCAATAGCTAATTTTCCCTTGAAATTCATTGATTTTCCTCCCACTGATTTCTAGTACCAACAGATATCTGACCTTCATAACGCATATCTACAACAACATTTTTCATATCCCTTGCATATAAGTTAATTAATATTTCCTTCAATGCCACCATAGAGTATATAGGATCTACTGTTTGTCCCAATAAAACCTCCACACCATCAAAGGTCATTAACTTTATATTGTTCTCATCACCCATATTTATTTCTGAAATCATTTCTATAATTTCCATTTCCTTTGCCACCTGGATCAATTCCATAACCTTGTCTAGGAGATGGTAGTTGGCTATATCTATTTTTTCTCCTACCTTAAAGCTGTTGAATTCTACGGCTGTTACTAAGGGCAATCCCTCTATCAACCCGCCACTATAGGCTTCCAAAACCACTTTATCTTGATCAATATAAATATAGGATCCCATATATGGTATTATAGCATACTTTTCTCTTTCTGCCACTGTTATCGTGATGGTTCTAGGAAGTTTTCTAGTTACTTGTGCATCTTTTATATAGGGGTGGGTTTTTAAGTTATCTTCTATCTCTGATAAATTATATTGTAATATATTCCTGTTGGTAATCAGCCTCGATGCTTCAATGATTTCTTCTTCTGCTAACTCTGTATTTTGCTTTACGTTAATTTCTTCAAGATTTAAAAAATCAGATTGTAATAAATAATAAGTATTCCATAATAAAAAAACCACAACAAAAAATACAAGAGTTATAGTTCTTCTTACTTTTCTTATAAAGACTTTTCTTTCATTACGTAGTTCTCTCTTAGTCTCCATTTTCATTCCTACCTTTATAGGTTTATGGCTTGTACTTTTTCGCCTATATTTTAAGGCAGCCTTGTAGCTGCTACTTAAAATATTTATGTCTTTATTACAGTTATTAAAACTTTATTATATCTGCACCAACACTATTAAGCATCCCCGCAATATCATCGTAACCTCTTTCAATGTGTTTTGCATTTTCAACAATTGTAGTGCCTTTGGCTGCTAATCCCGCTAGTATTAATGCAGCTCCACCTCTTAAATCATTAGCGGATACGGTAGCACCTGTGAGGTTTTCTACACCTTTAATAATAGCTACTCTTCCATCTATTTTAATGTTTGCACCCATTCTAAGTAATTCATAAGCATGCTTATATCTATTTTCAAATATATTTTCTGTAATAATGCTGATACCATCACTCAAAGTCATTAAGGCCATCATTTGTGACTGCATATCTGTTGGAAAACCAGGATATGGATGGGTTTTCAAAGCTTCAATTGCCTGTAGGTTTTGTGGAGCTTCTAACTTGATGGTGTCATGGGTGTAGAGAATTCTACAGCCAGCTTCCCTTAATTTATATAGTGTAGACTGTAAGTGCTCTGGAATAACATTTTTCAAGGTAATATCTCCCTTTGTTATTGCAGCTGCTACTAAATAGGTTCCAGCAACAATACGATCAGGAATAATAGTGTGTTCTACTTCTTGAAGTTCCTTTACACCCTCAATTCGTATAGTTGCACTTCCTGCTCCAGAGACTTTTCCTCCAATAGCATTAATAAAGTTTTGAAGATCTGCTATTTCTGGTTCCCTAGCTGCATTCCTAATAATGGTTATTCCTTTTGCCAAAGTAGCTGCCAGCATAACATTTTCAGTGGCCCCTACACTTGGAAAATCCAATTGAATTTCACAGCCCTTTAGATTTTCAGATTTACAAATTAAAAATCCATGTTTTTCTTCAATAATAGCACCCATTTCTCTTAAAGACTTTAAATGTAGGTCTATCGGTCTAGGACCTATCTCACATCCACCTGGATAAGAAACAACCGTCTCTCCACACCTGCCCAGCATAGCCCCTAGGACAACTATAGAAGATCTCATCTCCCTTATTAATTCTTCTGGTATCTTATGGTTATTTAGTTGACTTGAATCAACAATCATGGTGTTACCTTCTCTTTTGACTTCACAGCCAACTGCTCTTAAAATTTTTGTCATCACCTTTACATCTGATAACTGTGGTATGTCATGAATAACATTTACTTTTCCATTTAGTACAGTTGCTGCAAGTATCGGCAGCACCGAGTTTTTGGCACCACTTACTGTCATCTCACCTTGTATTTTATTTCCACCATTAATCACTAACTTACCCACCTTATGCCACCTCCAGAACATATTGAAATAATATTTATAAAAATGATCTTATATTTTAAGTGAAATTAATTACCAAAATATGTACCATAAAAACAAATATATAACCATTCTATGCAAAAGTCCTAAAGGTGTGCTGAAATTTATTGAGATTAACTCAATTTATAGGGTGGATTTGTGCATTTATTGTATCAAGCTAAGTATTTCCTTATACATGAGATCTACAGCATCAGTTTTGGCTGCCTCCAAACTTTCCTTCTCCATCCTCCTCATTTTATTTTTATTGTCTACAATTTCTTTAATAGCCTTATAAAGTGTTTCTTCATCTAACTCATTTTCCTTTATTACAATAGCTGCTCCTCTATTTTCTAAAGCCCTCGCATTGTATTCCTGATGATTTTCAGCGGTGTATGCCTTTGGGATTAAAATAGAGGGTTTCCCCACTGCTGTAATTTCCGTAATACTAATGGCACCCGCACTTCCTATCATCATAGTACTTGCCTTCAAGGCATAGGGCATATCATTTATATAGGGCATAATTCTATTATGTTGTAAGATCTCTTTATGTTGAGAAACCTGTTGCATCACCTTCTCATAATGTCTTTTTCCCGTCACCAACAATATTTCAAAGGAGTTTTTAGGGTGCTTCTTCAACATAGCCACTACAGCGTTGTTGATGCTATGGGCACCGCCACTTCCTCCCACTACTAACACCAGAGGTTTTCCTTCTATTTTATATTTATCCTCTGCCTCTTGGGTTGAAATATGAAAGAACTCTTGTCTTATTGGATTCCCTGTTACTACCAACTTGTTTTTTTGTTTAAAATATTTTTCCGCTTCTTCGAAGCTAATAGCGATTTTATCTACGTAATTTCCCAACACCTTATTTGTGATACCAGGGAAGACATTTTGTTCATGGATAAATGTTTTTATACCCATTCTAGATGCCATATAGACAACAGGACCACATACAAAACCGCCTGTACCTATGACTATATCCGGTTTAAATTTACCTATAATCCTTCTAGATTGTAGTAATCCTTTTATAAGCATGGCAGCACTCTTTATATTATGAAGGGATATTTTCCTTCTTAAATAACTAACAGTAATGGTTTCAATTACGTATCCAGCCTTAGGTACTACATCACTTTCTAACCCTTGTTCTGTACCAATAAATAGTATTTTAGCATTAGGGTCTCTTTCTTTTATTTTATTTGCTATAGCAATGGCGGGATAAATATGTCCTCCTGTACCACCGCCACTTATGATTACTCTCATTTCTTCAGCTCCTATCAATATGTATGTACCGTGAGATATTCAATAAAATTCCCATACATGCCATAAATACTACTAAGGCATTACCTCCAAAACTAATAAAGGGTAGAGGCATACCGGTAACAGGCATGGAAGAAGTTGCAACCGCTATATTAATAATAACTTGAACAATAATCATGGTGGTAATTCCTGTAGCCATCAAACAACTGTGAAGATCAGGAGCACTAAGAGCTATTCGAATTCCTCTCCAAATCAAAATAGTAAATAGTATAATAATGGTTACTCCACCTATAAAGCCGAGTTCCTCCCCTATAATAGAAAAAATAAAATCATTTTGAGGTTCTGGTAAGTAAAAGTGTTTTTGTACACTTCGACCTAGGCCTCTGCCGAAAAGACCTCCCGACCCCAATGCCAGTAGAGATTGTACTGCTTGAAAGCCACTGTCTGTAGGATCTGCCCATGGATCTATAAATGCGGTTATTCTTCGTGCCTTATATCCTGCACCAGATGCAAAAATATAGACCAACATACTTGTTAGTGCACCAACTCCAACACTTCCCAATGCAATAAAATGAGAAAGTTTCATACCTCCAATAAAAATCATAGAAACAACAATCATTACTACTACGAAGGCAGTACTAAAGTCCGGCTGTGCATAAATCAAGCCAAAAAACATCCCTGCTATAAGTAGGTAGGGTACTACTCCCTTAATAAAATATTGTAATGTTTCTTTTCTTTTACTAATACTATTGGACACAAATATGATGGCTGCAAATTTTGCAATCTCTGAAGGCATAATGGTTATTGGACCAACACCAATCCATCTCTGTGCACCCTTCACCTCTCTACCTAAAGGGGTTAGAACCAAAAGCAACAGAACAATACTCCCTAATAAAATAGCATTAGCATATCTAGGCCATTTATAATACTTAAATTTTGCACAAAAGTACATGGCGAAGGTGCCTATGATAGCCCACATTAAAATTCTCTTTAAATAAAAATACCCATCTCCTAATACAACTAAAGAATAGGAGTAACTGGAGCTGAAAACCATAATAATACCTGACATCACTAATAAAGCTACAGTAATTATGATGGTAAAATCATAGGGATTTTTTTTTGTCATTTTACACCCCCCTTAAACTTAACACAATATTTTTAAAATGATTACCTCTTTCTTCAAAGTTTTTGTACATATCCCAACTGGCACATGCAGGGGATAACAAAATCGTGTCTTTTGCTTTTGCTATAGTATATGCTTCTATAACAGCTTTTTCTAAATCTTCTACAATATTTACGTTGTCATAGCTCATTTTTTTTGCAGTTTCATAAATAGTACCTGCTGTTTCCCCATAGGCAAAAACATGCTTTACCTTACCATGAAAGGCCTGGATAAAGTCATGGAACTCACTACCTTTATCTTGTCCTCCTGCCAATAGTATAATAGGTGTATCAATAGCCTCAATAGCCTTTATGGCGGCATCTACATTAGTTCCCTTAGAATCATTTACAAAATCAATTTCCTTAATAGTGATTACATGCTCCATCCTATGTTCCACACCTTGGAAGGTTTTTAGAGTTTCAGCTATATTTTCTGGAGAGATTCCCATGACGAAGGCCATGGCAGTAGCTGCCAGTGCGTTCTCCAAATTATGATTTCCTAGCATTTTTATATCTTTAATAGCCATGACCCTATGTCTTTTTTTATTATGAAGAATAACAATATTGTTGTCCTCTACAAATACACCTTGATTTAATAAGTGCTTTCTACTAAAGTAAATTTTTTGGGCCTTCAGGTTTTCACTATGACTTCTACATAATTCATCATCATGATTTATAACAGCATAGTCATTGGCATTTTGATTTTCAAATATATTGAACTTAGCTTTTATATAATTTTCCATCGTTTTATGCCTATTTAAATGGTCAGGTGTTAGATTTAGTATAGCAGCCGCCTTAGGGTGGAAATCCACCGTGCTTTCTAATTGAAAGCTACTGATTTCCATTACCACCACATCTTCACTTGTGGTTTCCAATGCCTTCGAAATAGCTGCAACTCCTATGTTACCCACTACAAAGGTATTCTTTGAGGCGTTTTTAAATATTTCACCGGTTAGAGCTGTTGTAGTGGTCTTACCATTGGTTCCAGTGATGGCTACAATGGGTGCTTTGTTAAATCTATAGGCCAATTCTATCTCTCCAATAATTTCTAAGTCTCTTTCCCTTAATGCCTTAATGAAAGGAATTTCTAAAGGTACACCGGGGGACACCACTACTAGGTCTATTTCTCCTAATTGATCTATATCTTCAGGATGCTTCCCTAAAATATGTTGAAACTCATGAGCCTCCAATTGTTTCAAGCTATCCTTTAAATCTTTCTCAGATCTTAAATCGTTTACAATGACATCAGCACCCAGCTTCAGCAGGGTTTTTACTAATGGTATTCCTGTTACAGCTAATCCTATTACTAATACTGTTTTATTTTTTAAATTCATTTTGCACCTTCCTTTTTAATGTAAAGCTAAAATCCCCACTAGACACAGTAGGACAGTTACAATCCAAAATGTTGTTACTACTTTTGTCTCTGCCCATCCACTTAATTCAAAATGATG
>JAFIFG010000120.1 GCA_020832135.1 Clostridiaceae bacterium | reverse complement strand
GCCTAATTCGGTAATAAGCTTCACCATTTCTTTTTTATAGTCATCAGTGAATTTATTTCTATTACTCATAGCTGAAACACGTCCTTTCTAGGTTTATTATAGCAACCTTTCTACGTGTCCAGCAAATCTAATACACTCTAGTTTGAAAAATTTTAAAAGGCTTTCACTTTTATTTAAGAGTGAAGGTCTTTTTTTGTGGTTGTATAGGGTTTCAATTTGGTTAATAAGAATATATATTTGGTTATGTAGAGTAATTATACAGGAAAAAAAAGATTAGTATTGAAATTTAAAAGCATGAGGCCTCATAAATTACATGTTTAATTAATTAAAAATAGGAGGATTAACTATGAAAATTAATAAGGTTACATTTTTACTTGCTTTAGTTGTTGTATTATCAACAATGATATGTAGTTATGGTGCAACGGATAGACTGGAAGAGGAACTGGGTTTTGTGGGTCATAGTCCTGATTATGGATTAAGGACGTGGGAAATAAAGGCAATATATACTATCGAAACACAAGAATATACTAATAACAAAGCTGTTGTTAACCATGATGTATGGGGACATTTATATTCTATGGCTTATCCAGAACATGAAGAAGGAAATGGAGCTTTTAGGCTGATCAGTGCAACTGTATATGAAGATTCTGAATTAAAACATAAACACTACCGAAACCAATTTTCTAGATATGAATACATATCTGATCCAACTTGGGTGGTGTACTTAGCACATGAAAAGTGGGTATATGATAATATAGACATAAATTCCACTGGAGAATCACGAGCACAATTTAGGTTTAACAACAATAATTTTATTCCTATGAATGATTGGAATGCAACTTTAAGTCATACTTTTTAAAATATACTATTTAGAAGGAGTGGAAGAATTATGAATGGAAAAAGATTAACGAGTAAATTAATGATATTTATTGTTTTCCTATTGTCATTAAACACCATGTTTATTTTAGCTAAATCGGAAGAAATACCAGTAGAAATAGAAAGAAATAGAAAAGTAGCCTTAGAGTATGCTAATGTGATTAGACAAAATATAGAGCTACTAGAAGAGAAAACTCCTATAGCCACAATACATAATAAACCAATACCTAAAGGTGAATTTAAATTAAGAAAAAAAATACTGGAATCTACTAGAGAAGACGTCAAAGATGTTGAGATTGAAGCTTTGAATTCAGTAATTAGGGACAGGCAGAAAGAACAACTGTTAGAAAGATTAGGTATTGCTGTTAGTGAAGAAGATGTGTTACAAGAAATTGAATTTGAAAAAAGGGCTATAAGTATCTTAGATAAAGACGAACAACATTTCGTTAAAGAATATATCTCAACATTAGGCATGACAGAAGAAGAATATTGGACGAAATATAGACCTTTAGAATTAAAAAGATATTTAACTCATGTGCGGGTTCAACACTATGTCAAGGAAAATAGGGTGCAGTATAATGAACTAGATGACGTCGAGGTTAAAATAATTGATGAGGATTATAAATCGATATTCATTAAAATTGGTCTGGAAACCCCTCAGAACAATGAATAGACTTTTTTCTTTTGCTTAGATATAATAGAAATATATGGTAAAAAAGGGGAGAGGCAAATGACAAAAAAAAATTATTTTGGGGTGTTTTTAATGGCTGCTTGCATAATTTTAACAAGTTGTAATACTGGAGCCACTAATAATGAGGTGATTGAACTTAACTATATAAACACTCCAAATAAGCTGATAATTATAGAACCACAGCTACAAAAAAAATACCAGGAGATACAC
This sequence comes from Clostridiaceae bacterium, assembly GCA_020832135.1. Taxonomy (GTDB): domain Bacteria; phylum Bacillota; class Clostridia; order Peptostreptococcales; family Natronincolaceae; genus JAFIFG01. The sequence continues at coordinate 2,473 of JAFIFG010000120.1, read as the reverse complement.
ACCAAAGGAAAAGAAGCACAAGATATGCTTGATAATCATAGTAATTTGAACGATAGTGAAGTTGAAATTATGGAAAGAAAGCTTTTAGAGTTGACTTTGCAAGCTCAAGAGTTGGAGAATGAAAAAATAGTTATTAAAGATAAGTACACTATAGAAAAAATTTTTGATAGAATAAAAGATGGAAATGCCCAAACAACCACAAATTTCAATATGGAAAATCATAAAGACTCTCCCTTTTATACAGTAGAAGTATTTTATGATGATGTTTCAACTCCAATTGCTCACCAGAGATTATTAGATGGTTATATTAATTATTTATGGGTTTTTGAAAATAATACTATTATCATTCCTAAATACTCGGAAGATTATAAAGAAGCTAAAATGCTAAAAATTCAGTTTGACTATGATTGGTTTGAGGAACAAGTTAACCAATTACCATAGAGAATAATATAAAGAAGAATTATTGTAATTCATGTGTATAAAGTGTGTGTAAATATTAAGAAAATTGATGAAATTCCTCCTGCTTTAATTATGCTATGTTATATGCAGAAGGAATTTTTATGGTGTGCCTGGCATGGGCGATAACTTGGCGGTGAAAGTCCGCTGTGGACTTGGTAGTGGGAACCACTAGCTAAGGGCAAGGGTGTCCTCGGCGACGAGGAATCTGAAGGAAGTCTAAAGCAAAATCTCGGTCTGAGGTATACGAACTACATTTGAGGCTTACTTGAAACGGACGAGTCTGCCATACATTCGTTTTTTCGTTATACTCAGTACGAGGAGCCATGCGGAATACTTCATTTTCAAAAGGTGATTGCAATACCCGTGAAGAAGACAGCTAAAAACACGGTACTACATCTTATTGCAGATGCGATGCAACATTTATTGGCACAGCCAGATAGAAATAGCCCAAAAGGCCGCCGTGACCTTACCCTTTTAAGTACTCTATATGATTCGGGATGCAGGGTACAGGAATTAGCCGACCTTAGAGTACTTGATGTTATCCTAGATAATCCTTCAGTACTTATCATTACAGGTAAAGGCAATAAAGTACGAAGAGTTCCTTTAATGAAAAATACATTATCTCTATTAAAACAATACATTACAGAAAATTCTCTTGATAAGCCATGGAGAAATGATTATCCATTATTTGTGAACAAACAGCATAACAAGCTTACCTAAGAGGGCATTGCATATATTATTTCTAAATATGTTAACTTAGCCAAGAATACTTCTACTATTATACCAGAAGTAGTAAATCCGCATATGTTTCGACATAGCAAGGCAATGCATCTATTGCAAGCTGGTGTAAACCTAATATATATCCGAGATTTTCTGGGTCATGAAGATATTAAAACAACAGAGATTTATGCTAAGTGTGATACAGAATTAAAACGACAAGCTATAGAGAATGCCTATCCTGATTTAATAGATAGCAACCTCCCAGACTGGAGTAAGGACACAGCATTGATTGATTGGCTTGCCAATCTTAAGTAGTTAGTATATTATGCAAAGTAAGTCTTAGAAGAATTTAGGAAAATCAACACCTAGATGGTTTTACTTTGCATAAGGAGGTCCTTTAAGTCCATTACTTAGTAATATTCTGCTAGACGAACTAGATAAAGAACTTGAGAGACGAGGGCATAAATTCTGCCGGTATGCTGATGACTGTAATATTTACGTCAAGAGCAAAAGAGCGGGAGAATGGGTCCTTAAGAGCATAACAAAATTCCTAGGATACAGCTACTATTATAACAAGGAAGGGGTTCAATTAAGAGTACACCCAAAAAGCTTTGAAAAGTTGAAAAACAAAATTAGACAGGTAATCAATAGAAATGTCAGCATGAATTTCAAAGAGAGGGTGAAGAAACTGGCACAAACTACAACAGGTTGGGTGAACTATTACAAACTAGCAAATATGGAGAAGAAACTAAAAGAGATAGACGAATGGACTAGGAGGCGTCTTAGAGCCTGTATATGGAAGACCTGGAAAAAGGTTAAGACAAGGTTTAAATACCTAATGAAACTAGGTATTCCCAAACCAAAAGCTTGGGAATATGCAAATACAAGGAAAGGCTACTGGAGAATACCTCAAAGCCCAATATTAAGTAAAACCATAACTAATCAAAGACTGATTAATCATGGTTTTAAAAGTTTATCTGAGCAGTATAAAAAAATTAGATTGTCATAGTGGAACCGCCGTATACGGAACCGTACGTACGGTGGTGTGAGAGGTCGGTAGATAAAATAATTATCTACCTCCTACTCGATCTATAAAACTACTTTTTTAGGAATAATAATGTGAGAATATATTGGTTTAAGATAAGCTTGCATTTCATAAAAATATAGAACACTACACTTTTCTACATTTTTTTCAGATTTAACTTGTTACAATACTTATATAGACAAGCTCAAATTCTTCAAGATAATAATATAGGGTGGGTTAACAATGTTAGATTATATCTATATTTCAATA
>JAFIFG010000040.1 GCA_020832135.1 Clostridiaceae bacterium | reverse complement strand
TCTTTGATAGAATATTTCTTAGTAAGCTCCGGCATATGTTATCCTCCTATCTTGATTTCGTCGTGGTTATCAAAGATAGGTTAACATAATTCGCTGGAGTTTTTCTATTTGTAAATTTTAACTAGCACAACAGGTTAACTTATTATAGAATTCATAAAGAAGCTTCGATATTTAACTCTGGCAGAAAATACTTTTTTAAAATTATTAATCCATCAAGAGGTGTAGATCGTATAAACTAGAATTTAGCCGATACATTTGTTGATTTTATTTTACGATATATATCGTAATAATAACGAATATGCTGTTTTTTCTTCCATATTTTAGTAAAATTTAATCAACAGCAAAAATATATGGAACTTTTCCTTAATTAATCCGTCTAATATATATGTGCTTTTATGTCTAGAAAGGGGTGAAGACTTTGATTTTATTAGAATTAAAAGATATTCACAAGAGTTATAAAGATGGACAGGTTAAAGTAAATGCTTTGAAGGGGGTAGATTTATCAATAGAGAATGGAAGTTTTGTTTCTATTATGGGACCATCCGGATCAGGAAAGTCAACCTTAATGAATATAATAGGTTGTTTAGATAAACCAACATCAGGAATCTATAGGATAGGTGAAAAACAAGTAGAAAAACTAAGTGATTGGAAACTTGCTGGTATTCGCAATGAATTTATGGGGTTTGTGTTTCAACAGTTTCATTTGATTCCTGGATTAAATGCTCTAGAAAATGTAGAACTTCCTTTGATTTATCAAGGGATAACCGGTAGACAAAGAAAAATGAAAGCCAAAGAAGCATTAGAAGCGGTTGGATTAGGAGACCGACTAAAACACAAACGTTCTCAATTATCAGGAGGCGAGCAGCAAAGGGTCGCAATAGCACGTGCTATTGTAGGTAATCCCAAGCTTATATTAGCGGATGAACCAACAGGTGCATTGGATTCCAAAGCGAGTGAAAATATCATGAGTATTTTTCAAAGGTTAAATGAAGATAGAAAAATCACCATTATACAGGTTACACATGAAAAGAGTATTGGTGAATACGGAAAATCTATTTATCACCTTTTAGATGGGGAAATGGATTACATAGAAGAAGTTATAAGAAATAAAGCTAAATAATCCACTAGTTTAAATCAAGGGGGAATAAAAATGGCACAGAAAGTTTTGATGATTGTAATTATTATTATCATTATAGTAGGAGGTGGATTCTACGTTTATCAACAAGTAATCCCACCTATGGAAGCTGAGACTCAAGGTCTAGTTTATGCGACCCATAAGGTCGAAAGAGGAGATATTTCTGTAGGAGTAAACACCACCGGAAGACTAGATCCATCAGAAGGTGGAGGCATTCGAGTTTCAGATGCCTTAAGGAATATTAGAACGGTTACTGAACTTATTATAGATGAAGTACTAGCTGATGAAGGGGACGAGGTGGCTAGAGACGGAACTGTTGTTCGCTTGACAGCACCTGGATTGCAGGATGATATTACAGATTTAGAGGATCAAATCAAAAGAGAAAAAGAAGCTCTAGTAAGACTTACGGATATCGAAATAAAAGAGGTTATGAATATTAATCCTTCTTTAGGGGTAACCATTCCGGCTCCAATAGGTGGACGGGTGCAGGGTATCGGTTTAGCGGAAGGTGATGAAGTATCCCAGGGAGAAACGATTGGAAGGATTGTAGACAGCTCTAGCTTCAAAGTATCTTTAAATTTAACAACTACAGAATATAATACCGTAAAAAGAGGAGATAATATCAAACTACATTTTCCTTATTTTGACGGTTTTGAGGATGCAACCATAACACGAATTAATACTAATCCTATTCCGTATAGTGAAAACAGTGATGAATTTGGACAATCTTTTGTGTATAGAGCAACAGCTGAGGGAGAGAACCGTGGATTAGTTCAAAAAGGTATGTCAGTACGTGCTGGATTAGACAATGAACAAGGAGATATTAATTATTTTAGAAACAGCTCTACAGTAGAGGGTTTTGTTGATGAAGAAAGAATGGCTAGTACCACTGAAGGTTTAGTTGCAGTGGTACATGTTCAGGAAATGGAGGAGGTAGAAGCGGGCGATCCAATTATTACTTTAGCAGGAGCAGATGTAGAAGAAGCAATACAGAAGAGATTAGATAAAATTCGAGAATTAGAATCTGATTTGAGACAACTTTACTCAGTTTTTGATATGCTAGATGTAAAATCTCCAATGGATGGTGTACTAGCTCGAATCCATAGACAAGAAGGAGAGTCAGTGGGAGCTGGAGATTGGTTGGGTCAGGTTTATACCACAGCTAAGATGTCTATGTATACGACTGTGGATGATATAGATGTACTAAATATTTCTCAAGGTGCACCAGTAAGAGTAACAGTAGATGCTATACCTGATGAAATTTTTGAAGGAGAAGTACAGGATGTACAAACACAATGGAATGATGGAAGTGGTCCCACTAGATTCATGGTGTATATTGAAGTGAAGGGTGGGCCTCAGCTAAGACCTGGAATGCAGGGGCAAGCTTTTATTGATGCAGGTACTGCTGAAGACGTATTATTGGTACCAATAGAAGGTATCTTTCAAGAAGAAGGTAGATATAAAGCAGAAGTTTTAGATGAAAAGGGTGTTCCTAGTATAGTTACTGTAGAGGTAGGGTTGATGAATGATAGATATGCAGAGATAAAGAGTGGATTAGAAGAAGGAGACGCCGTTATTACAGGAAGTAGCGGAGATCTTTTGCCTACCCAGAGCATAGATTCTGGTATCAATATTGTACCGAATAACAACAGAGAGAAAAGTGGTGAGGAATAAATTGTCAAAACCAAACATTATTCATTCATTTTTAGTACGTTGTTGGTTTACAGCAAAGATGGCTGCCAATGGTGTTTTATCAAATATGCTACGTTCAACCCTTACTATTTTAGGGGTAGCTATTGGAGTTGCCTCTGTTGTAAGTTTAATGGGGATCGGAGAAGGTGCAAGACATAATATAATGGAACAGTTTGAAAGCCTAGGCACCAACGTGATTGCCATTAGAGCGCATGAAGAAACCTATGAATTTCAACCGCAAAAGGCATATGAGCTAGTAGAAAGGGTAGAGGGTCTTGTGATGGCAACTCCTGTTGTTAATATAACTGCTCCTATGCGATGGCGTAGAACAAGAGGCGAGATACAGATAGTTGGTGTGAACGATGAATTTTCAAAGATCCGGGACCATGAACTTGTAACCGGGGAGTTCTTTTCAGCATTACACGTAGAGCAAAGATCGGCAGTTGCAATTCTAGGGTATAATTTAGCTACTAGTTTAGCAACAGGGAGAAATCCAGTAGGACAAATTATAACATTAGATGGACAAAGCTATAGAATACTAGGCGTACTGTCTCCAAAGGGCGATGGTAATGCAGATAACATTGATGATAAAGTTATCATTCCCTATACAACAGCCCAAAGAATTGAAGAAAAAAGAACCGTTGAAGAAATCTGGGGAAAAGCAGCTTCTACAAAAGATGCAGATTTAGCCACAGTACAATTAGGTAGAATTTTCCAAAGAGAGATGGGAATTGCTGAAAATGAACCTTCTCCTAGAGCAGTGCAAGAAGAGATTATGGAAGATGGAATGTCACAGGAACCAATGATGGAGACGGCACCACCGGCTGAAGAAGAGTCTATTAGCATCCCTACTTTAAGTAATGATCCTATCACGGTCACTAATTTAAATCAATTGGTAGAGGAGGTAGATCAGGCTAACCGAATTATGACATTGCTATTAGGTGGCATTGCTGCGGTATCTCTACTGGTGGGGGGATTAGGTATTATGAATATTATGTTGGTGGCAGTTACAGAAAGAACATCAGAGATAGGTGTAAGAAGAGCATTAGGAGCAAAGCAGGTGGATTTGTTGGCACAATTTCTATTGGAGGCTTTTTATGTTAGTATTATTGGTGTAATAGCTGGTATTGTTGCAGGCATATGGGGATTGAATCTTTTTCAAAACTACGGGTTTCAAACAGCCATAAGTTTTGAAGCCATTAAAATATCGGTAATAGTAGCTTTAGGCTCAGGACTTCTATTTGGTATTTATCCAGCTATATCTGCATCGTCCGTACCACCGGTTGAAGCCCTAAGAAGACAGTAAAGAAAGAACAATAAAAATATGGAATCAAAGAATAACAGTGCCTAAGAAATCTCAAAAAAAATTCCAACGTACAAATAATTATAGTTTCAAAAGAAGAAAACTACATCTATCAATGGTTTAAGAAAAAACATTTCTTAAACCATTGATATTATGCTATGATTACTTTGTTATAAGTGTCTAGGACCAAAGTGCCTGACACCAACTTATCAACTTAATGAGATAAAGGCTCTCAATAAGAATACAGAAAACACCTCACAGGTAGAGATCTTTGTGAGGTGTTTTTTTTGGGGTATAGTTGAAAAGCATGTAGAAAAGCAGAGGGAATTTTGGTGAAACGAGAAAAGGTCATAGGATAAAAAGCAGGGTGTGGTTGTCACTTCTCCTCGGCAGGCAGGAGGCACCTCATATTCTGGTACCAGGCACTTAACTTATTCTACAGTATGATTATGGTAGATTTTTCCTATAAGTGTTGATAGACAATACAATCGTCAAGGCAGCAGCAATCAAAATAGCAATCAGCATGGCTTCTACACCATGCTGGATGGCTAAATTATAGTCCTGCTCCAACAAGGAGAGCATGGTATAGTAGAGTCCAAAGCCTGGGACTAAAGGAATGATCCCAGGAATAATATAGAGGGTAGCCGGCTGTTTTTCCATAATGGCAAAGACTTCTCCTAATATAGCAATAACCAAAGAAGCTAAAAAGGTTGGAAGCACAATCAAGTCATAATTGTGATGTACTACAAAATAAACACTCCAGCCTAATCCCCCTCCAAGGCCTGCTTTTAGAAGGGCGGATTTTGGACTATTAAAAAGCACAGCAAAGCCGATTGTACACATAAATCCATAGATGAAATTAAGTAAATAAATCATTGTCTCAAAACCTCCATAATAAAAGACGAAATTTCTCTTATTTTTAATACAGCTCCAACACCAAAGGCAATGGAGATGGCAATGATAAAGGCTTCTCCAGCCCTTGCTAACCCTGCTACTAAATCACCTTCTATAGAATCTCTAACTGCATTGGTAATTGCTACTCCTGGTACCATGACCATAATAGCACCGATGATGATTTTATCTATATGAATAGAAGGTGTCATGTAAGAAAAGAAAATCGCCAAAAGGGTTAAAATTCCTCCACCTAAAATATTTGCTAGAAAAAAAGGCATTTTCCTAGAGAGTAAATAATTTAAGGAATAAGTTACAAGCATACCAGTAATAAAGGCACTTAGGGACTCTAATAGATTGGATTGAAAAAGCAATGCAAAAAAACCACTGGCTAATCCACCAAATATAGATTTTGTAAGATTAGAGTATGAGGTAGCCTCATCTATTTTTTTTAGAGCCTGCATTGCCTCTTCTGTAGACATACTGCTATTGACAAAATTTCTAGAGAACTCGTTTATTTTACTAATTTTATTTAAATTGATATTTCTTGACCGAATCCGCTTTATATAAGAGCTCATTTCTTCTTCAGGTGCATTTTTTTTATCCATAGAAAGAAAAATCCCTGTAGGAGTAACGAAGGTTTCTACATAGGAAAAGCCTCTGGACTTGCATAAACGCATGATGGTATCTTCCACACGATAGGTCTCTCCACCATTTTTCAACATAATTTCTCCCGCATAAATAGCAACAATCAAAACTTCTTTTTTTATACTCAAGTCTTAGCCCCCTTTCCAAATAACATTGATAGTAGTCCATTAGCCATTATAACAGATAAAACCTTCTTTGATAACAAGCTTTTGTAATAAAGTTTTAAGGTTTTTTTAATATTTCTGTACTTGATTTTACACTGGTATTAAATTATAATTAAAGCTATAATTAAAGTGTTTTACAAATGGTGCTAATGTTTTACTAAAAGAGGAGGTATTTTGTGAAAAAAACTTTGATTTCTTTCATACTAATAACTACAATGCTGTTACTACATACTTCTGTTATGTACTCCCAAGAGAATACAAACACTACTGAAAATTTATCTTTGACCCTTGATGAAGCCGTCGAGTATGCTTTTGAGAACAGTAGTCGTATTGCTAGAGTGAACTTAGGATTAGAAAATGCTAGATTAATTAGATCGCAAGCTAGAAGTGCTGTGAGAAAATTAGATGATATGAGAGATAATCCTAAATATATAGAAATGGGTCGTACTCCAACCACCATTGATGTTCGCAATGCTGAACTTCAAGAAAAGGCAGCTGAGTTAGCTATAGAAGAAACTATTCTAAGAATTGAGCTTGAAAAGGAGAGACTAGCAGAAAATGTAACACAAGCATACTATGGTGCTATTTTAGCTAAAGAAAATCTTAATATCCAAAAGGATTATTTAAACAATATAGAAGAGCAGTATGCTATAGCAAAATTAAAGGCCGATATTGGCACAGGATCTAAAAGTGAGCTATTATTTGCAGAAAGTGCTTTAGAGGAAGCCAAGGTTGATTTGAAAAATGCTGAAAATGCACTGAAGCAATCCAAGCTTCTTTTAAAAAACTTAATGGGTATGGACTTAGATAAAGAACTATCTATAACTACAAATTTTACAAAGTTAACCTTTGAGATAGAGGATTTAGATGCGGCTATAGAAGAAGCTTATAAAACTAGACTTGATATGATTAATGCCACCAACCAATATGAATTAGCTAAAGAGGATTTTGATATTACAGCTAGAAAATATCCATCTAATACCTATGTTCATAGACTTGAGAAAAATAACGTTATTATGGTAGAACTCAATTTTGAGGACACTAAAACAAGTGTAGCTTTTGATATAAAAAATGCTCATCTAGCTGTTGAAAATGCTGAAAGAAATATTCTTAAATTTCAACAAAATATAGAAAGAGCAGAGGAGATACTAAGAATTGAGCAAGTGTCTTATGAAGCGAGTATGAATACTTTATTAGACGTTAATACTGCCAACAACCAATTATTATCTGCTCAATTAGGTTTGTCCCGTGCTTTACATGACTTTAATATTGCTGTAATGGAATTTGAAAGAGCTATTACTTTAGGGGAACCTAGTATGTAAAAGATCTACAAAACTAAAATAGACTATCACATCCTTGTGATAGTCTATTTTATACGACAGGCAGTTGCATATTCATAAGTATAAACTCCTGAGATCTTGCCAGAAGGATACTATTTCTTTCTTCATATGCCTCCGTAATAAGTTTTAAGAGGTGTTGGATAAATACACTATTTTATAGCATGTACTATTTATTAATTTTATGATAAAATAAAAATAGTATAAATTTCCAAAATAATAAATATAGGAGGAATTGGAATGAAGCATCTTTCTAAAAAAATTAAAATATCTATTATACTGTCTTTACTAGCAAG